>JAVEDE010000094.1 GCA_030841105.1 Pyrinomonadaceae bacterium | reverse complement strand
CCGAGGCTCTCTATTTCTTCACGACCGACGGGACGAAGACCGAATTCATGGCGGCCAACCATGAAGTCTGTTTTCAGGTCGAAGAGGTGACGGACGCGCGACGCTGGCGGAGCGTCATGGTCACGGGACGCGCCGAGCGAGTCAAGGGCGACGAAGAGATGGAGCGCGCCATGCAACTGATTACGGAGCGCAACCCGACGCTGACGCCCGCGCTCAACGAAACCAAGGTGGGCGCGTGGAAGCGTTCCAACAACACCGTGGTGTATCGCGTCCGCACAGAGGCAATCTACGGGCGTCATACCTTCTGAGGCAGGTCATTGAACAGGCAGAGTGTCATGAGGATGCTTAACGTCAAACGAATTTTATGCCCGCTGGATATGTCGCAAGGGTCAGCCGAGTCTTTGCGCTACGGGCTGGCGCTCGCCCGCGCCTACCGTGCCGAACTGCATCTCTGCCACTGCGTCGAAGGCGCGGCGGGCAACTCTCACGCTCGCTCTTCGACCGAACAGATTCGGGCATCGTTGACGGACATGGTCACAGCGTATCTGGGCGAGGGCGACTTCGCCGGAGTTGTTTGGAAGGTGTTAGTCGTCGAAGGCGGCGGCCACCCTTCGGAGGCGATCACGAAGGTGGCCGCCGAAAGCGGAATTGACCTGATCATCATCCGCTCGCGGCGTCGCCCGCGCGCTGCGGCGCTCCTCGGCTCGACCGCCGAGGCGTTGTGCCGGACAGCCCCTTGCCCCGTCCTCGTCACACACCCGCGCGAGCGCGAATGGGTAGGCGAGAAGGCGTCGGAGATCAACCTCCGGCGAGTGCTCGTCGCCTACGACTTCTCGGATGATTCCGAACTCGCGCTTCGGCGCGGACTCTCCCTGGCAAACGAGTACGAGGCCGAGTTGCATCTGCTGCACGTGCTGGCGAAGCCTGCGGACGATGCGCCGGAGGTGGCATGGCTGCCTTCGGGCATGGAGGGCGTGTACCAGAAGGCCGCGCGAAGGTTGCAAGAGGCCATCTCGGCGGAGCCCGTCTCTCTGGAAAACTCTCAGGCCGTCAAGTGTTCGGTGCGTTGGGGCAAGCCTTACCGCGAGATACTTTCATACGCCGGAGATCAGGAGATAGACCTCGTCTGCATGGGCGCGCACGGCGCGGAACACGGCATGAGCGCGCTCTTCGGCTCGAACGTGGATCGAGTGCTCAGGCAAGCGCCCTGCCCGGTCCTCGTCGCACGACCTCTCAAGCCCGCAAACTTTGCCGCCTCACATGCCGGCTCGTAGCTGAACGGTAAAAGCGTTCATCCCGGACGCGAAACTGCTCTGCTGCTAATTGCCGCCGCTCGCCCAGTCCTTGCCCGAATGACAATCCACGCATTTGAACTGTGAGATGTCGCCGAGGTTGACGGGGTGGCGAAACGCTCCAGTGGCTTTGTGGCAGAGGACGCATTGTGAGGCGGCCAGATCGCCGAGGGCGACCGGGTGGCGGAAAATCTCATTCTGTCCGGTGGCGAGCGAGGCGCGCTGATCCAGAATCGTGTGACAGGTGTTGCAATCGTTGCCGATGATCTTGCCGGTGTCGCTCTTGTGCTCGCCGTCGTGGCAGCGGAAGCAGCCTTGCGAATAGAAGTGGCCGATGTTGTTCGGGTGGGTGCGCCAGTCGGTTTTCATTTCGGGGAAGAAGTAGGTCTGGTAGATGCGTTGCACCTCGTTGACCGCCGCTTTGACCGAGTCGCCTTTCCGCGCGTAGAGGTCTGTGTAGTTGGCGCGGTAAAACTGTTCGAGGCTCGTGGCGATTGAGTTCAACGCTTCGTCGTTCGATGAATAGGTCTGGTTCAGCACTTCGACGGCCTGACGCTTGATGTAGGGAAGGGTCGCGTCGAGTTTGCCCGCCGCGAGCGCGTCGTCAATCGCCGCGTCGGGCGGCACGTAGATGTGCGCCGGGCGGTTGTGACAGTCAATGCAGTCCATCCGCCGCTTCGGCGCGCTGGCGACCTGTTCAGGCGAGAGCGGCCTGTTCTGATCCACGTACTCGGTAACGTTCCCCTGCCTGTCCTTGACCCGAATCCACGGGATGACCTGACGCTGCTTGTCCGTCGCGACGAAAGTGATTTCGTTTGCCACATTCATGTGCCAGTGGATGCCTGTGGCCGTGCCCGCATTGGGGCTTCCGCCGCCGACCTTGATGAGCATCCGCGTCTGCCGCAGAGTGTTCGCCTCGTCGTAGGTGTAACGGTTGAACACTTTCAGTTGATCGCCGTGAAACTTTTCCGGCCAGTGGCAATGCGCGCACGTCTCGTTCGCCGGGCGCATGTTGTGGACGGGCGTCTCGATGGGTCTCGAATATTTATTGAACGCCACCTTGTAGAGTTGGCGCACGCCGGAAAATTTCGAGCGCACGTACCACTCCGCGCCCCCGCCGACGTGGCAATCAACGCAGCGCAAGCGCGCGTGCGGCGAAGCCTGAAAGGCGATGAACTCCGGCTTCATCACGGTATGGCAGGTCGTGCCGCAGAAGGCGACCGACTCCGAGTGCTCGTAGGCGCGATAGCTCCCGAACGCGCTGACGGAGACGAAGAGGAAACTGAGCGTGAGGAAGACGAAGAAGGAGCGGCGACGGCGCGGGTCGTTCAAGTCGAGCACCGGATAGGGCATGATCTCGGAAGGCGCAAAGCGTCGTCGGCGTCTCCGCTCCCAGAGCATCCCGGCGGCGATGACCACGAGACCGAAGCCCAAAATGGAAGGGAAGATGACGTAGGTGAGGATGCCGAGATAAGGGTTATCGCCAGTTCCCGTCAGTTCAATCAGGAACAGTAAGAGGATGCTCGCCAGCATGGCGACGACGATGGCCGCGCCCGCAAAGCTGATGTAGTTACGAAACAGGCTCGGCATCTTCGGAGGTTTGGGCTTAACAGCTTGTTCCTCTTCGTTGGCGGCAACAACAGCTTGCTCCTCATCGCTCATGACACTCCTCCGGTGCGGTTAGGTGGTAAGAGAACGTGGCGAACGTCTCGACCGATTGGGTTTGAAGCGAGGGCTTTGCACCGCTCGCTGCCACCTTTCGGAAACACGCATACCTCCCCGGTCGTCGCCGCGCGGCGAGCCGACAGGGGAGGTCTGTTTAGTTTGTCAGCCGCAAGGGAACTCGTCTGGTTCACGCGCGCGGCTCGAATCTCGAAGTGTTGCTCTCGAAGCGTGGTTGCCGCCTGTGCTCTACTCGGACGCGGGCGGTGCAGTTCGCAGTCCCTTCATGTGTGCGACGATGCCCTTCGCCTGCTCTTCGGTGATGCCTTTCGTCTCGAAGGCGGGCATGCCGGGTTTGCCGCCCTTGAGCACGGTGTTCAAGAGTTCTTCGTCGGATTTCGCCGGGTCGAATTTCTTCTCGGCCTTCGCGCCGTGGCACATCGCGCACTTGGCTTTGTAGATGGCTGCGACATCATCCTGCACGGCGGCGTTTGTCGCCGGAACGGATGTCGAGTTCGACAGGACGGACGCGAGCAACGGCAACGCGACCAAGGCGATGGCGAGTTTCTTCAAGCGAATAATTGTTCCTTGCATGATTGCGATCTTCCTTTCAAAGTGACCGGGCAGGTCGTGAATCTTTCGACCGACACATCCCGCCGCACCCTTCTCTAGTGCAATGACCGTGCCGAACGGCACACGGGGCGAAGATGCCGGGTTTTCAAAGGAACTCGCGCGAAATCCTCTCGACGCCCGCACGCTCCTGCGGGCTTTCACACAACACCGTGGGAAACTTTCCTCAAGCACCTGCCGTCTCGGTTACTTCTTGTGGCAGGACATGCATTTCATGGAGGTCGGCGGTTTCACGTCCTTACGGTGCTTCACCACTTCATCGTGGCAACCCGCGCAGTTGCGGTGAAAAGCCTGTTGGTTCGTCAGCGTGATCATGGCAGTGCTCGACTCATGCTTGATCTGTGGAATCTCAGGCCACACTTCGGGCTTCATCCCGGCGCGCGAGTGGCAACTGTGGCAGGTTGCGCCGCCGAGCGGGTTCGGGTCTTTCCCCAGTAGTTCGGCCGTCAGCGTGGTCGTGCGGTCGGCAGGCCAGGCGGTTTTGAGCGGGGGCGTCTTCAGAACTTCCGACGCGGGCTGCGCCGTGTGGTGACATTCGACGCAGGCGACCGGCCCCGTGGCATCTATGTTGCGATTCTTCGTGATGTGATTGATGTGGCTGAAAGTCACTGTGCCGAGCTTGTTCTCTTTCGCCAGGATGTAAACCTCCTGCGGTTTCTTCATCTCCTGCGGCGGCGTCGCTACAGTCTCCTGCATGGAGACCGAAACTCCGCTTCCGGCACACAGCCCCACACAAATCACCAACACCGACAGTGTGATCGCGCGTCTCATTTTTCAAACCCCCTTTTACTCTTGTAGGTCTGTCGAAGTTCAGAAGTGCCACGCGTTCCCCGTGTGGCAACGCTTGCAGTCCGTGAAATCGTCGCCGCCGAAGGCGCGCCGGTTGTTATGACAGGTCATGCAACTCTTCAGCGCGGGTTGCGCGGCGTGGTGCATGAGCGGCTGAGGCGCGGAGACCTGTCGCCCCTGCGGCAGTCCCGCCCTGACGCTGTGGCAATCGTTGCAGCCGAGACGCTGCCGCGCGCCGTGTCTGGCGTGGCTGAAACTGACCTGATACGCCGCCGCGCGCTCCGGCGTCCGCGCGTGCCGCCCTAGTTGGTGGCATGTGCTGCAAGAAGAGATGTCGCCGCCCGCAAGGTTTTGCGCGCGCGGCGTGTGGCACGCGTAACAGGTGTTGTGTGCGCCGAGTCCGGCGGGGATCGAGAGCGCGACGCCGCCGCGCGCGGGCTTGTGGCAGGCGACGCAACTTGCGCGCGGGCGAGCCGTGCCGGACGCGTGCCGCGCGTGATCGAAACGGACGTTGAAACTGCGAAGCGCAGGAAACAATTTGACCGCACCGTCATGCGCGTCCGCGTGACAGATCGAGCAGATGGGGCTGTTCGTGTCGGCGAACTGCTGCGTGTGGCAACCGGCGCAGGGCGTGTGGCCGACGGAGCGTGTGGGACGCGGCGAGTTGTCATCACGACGATGGCACAAGAGACAGGGGAGGCGCGAATGGTTCGGGTTCGCGTGTGTGAACTTTGAGAAGTCGCCGCTCTGTTCGGTCGTCGGCGTATTCGAGTCGGAGTTCGTAAACGGCGCGCTTTCGTTTAGCGCGTTCGCAGCGTGGGTCGAAGCGCGCGAGTTCAACACGAGCGTCAGGGCGACGCCGAGAGAAGCGACAAGGAGCACAACAAGCGTGAGTCTCCTGCGCCGCGCGGCGAGCGGCGTCGCTGTAGAGAGTTCGTGTCTGGAAGATTCACCCGCCATGCTGTTTACGATCCGCCAGTCTGTTTGATCATCTCGACGGCTTCCAGATGCGACTTCGGCACAGGCTCTCTGCCCAAAGTGAGATGGCACTTCGTACACTGGAAGCCGGGCTTCGCCTTGCGTTCTTCGAGCGCGAGGTTGAGCGCGCCCGCGTCTGCGGCGGTGGTCGGCGTCACATGACAGCCCGCGCCCGCGCCGCCGCACGAGAGGATCGGAACTTTCTTCGTCGCCTCGTCGAGCGTGTTCATCGCCGTCACGTTATGACAGGCGTTGCAACTCAAGTCCGCGTGCATGATCCACTCGTGCCGGAACGTGCCGCTCGTGCGCCGACGCCACTTTCGCAGGATGACCGGATCGGAGACGTTCATCGCCGCCGCGACTTTCGGGTCGAAGTCCGTGCGCGGGCGCGTCGGCGGCGCGGGCGCGAGACGATGGCAGGCGGCGCAATTGTTCGGCGCAGGGAGCACGCCCGTCTCCTGCGAGTGGCAGTTGAAGCAAGAGGCGTGGTTGGGCGTCGTCTTGAACGCGCCTTTTTTCAGCCAGAAGGCTTCGCCCAAATCCGGCGGCGGCTTCGTCGCATATTCCTCTTCCGTCTCGCCCTGCGGCGCGTATGTCTGGTGGCAGACGGCGCAACTCGTCTCGTTCGGCTTTGCTTCCTGCGGCTTCTCTCCCTGCTTCGGCGTCTCTTTCTGCTGTGCGCGGTTGCCGTTGCGCGCAAACGAAACGTTGACGAAACTCGCGCCCGCTTCACGTTCGTGCGCGGGGCGCAATGCACTGACGATCTCGACGTGCTTGTCGTGCGGAAAGAAAATCCGAAAGTCGGAGATGAAGTCGCGCGCACGCGCCGTCTGGTTGAAGGTTTCGAGGGGATTGGGGAACGGGTGGCGCGGTTGACGACGCGGCGTGCTCTCCGTGTGGCAGACGGAACAGATCGCGGGCGCGGGGCGTTCGCGCGCGAAGAACTGCTCGCGGTGGCAGTTCAGGCAAGAGGCGTGTTGCGGTTGCTGCACAACATCTGGGAAGGCCGCGTCGCCCGTCGGGCGCGCCTCTTTCCAGTTAGGCGAGGGGAACTTGTGGCACGCGTCACACGCTTGCTCGCGATGCTTGCTCGATGCGTGATTGAACTTCCGGTAATCCGTGCGCGGCCTTCGATTCGCCGCGCGCTGCGCGACCGGACGCGTTGCCGTGACAACACGCCTCTGCGGTTCGGGCGAGGCGAGGCCGGAAGCGTTAGAAGTGTGGCGCGGGAGCGTGAAGCCGAGTGCCGCGAGCAAGACAAACGCGGCCAGCCCGGCTGCCCTGTACCTCAAATTCTTTTCCGCTGCCTTGCCTGTCATGTCCCGCCGTTCAGCGTTCGCCACTCGCGCCGCCGAAGTAAATTCTCAGACTGGTGTTCGGCAGGTGCGCGCGGTAGTTCTGCGCGTTTGAGAAACGCTCTCTGTAGGCGTAGTACTGGTAGCCCACGTTCCAGTCCACGTTGCGCGAGAGTTTGAAGACGAGGCGCGCTTCGGGCGACTGGAAACTGAGCGGGTATGAGCCGACGAACAGGCGGTTCGGGATGTCGGAGAGGCGGTCGCCCTGTCCCGTGTCTTTGCTGATGCGATAACTGGCGAAGGCGGAGAAGCGTTCGTGAAACTGCACGTTCGCGTTGAAGTAGAAGAAGTGGTCGCGCAGGTAAAAACGGCTGCGCCCCTCAGCGCACGGCGGGAGCGGGACAGCGGTTGTGCCCACGCATCCGGCGGGGAGCGGGAAGAAGGCGATGGCCGCGTCGCTCTCCGCGTTCAAGTGCGTGTACCCGGCGCTCAGCGAATAACGGCCTGCGGGCGGCGTCCAGTCGAGCGACGTGCTGAAATTGCGATCCCTCGTCTGCACGTCGAACTGGCGCGACGACTGCGGCCCGACGAGCGTGCGGTCAACGACGGTCTCGCCGGGGTTGTCGTTGTCGCGCGTGATGAAGGAGACGTTGAGGCCGAGTCCGCGCGCGGGCGTGATGCGGTTGCGGACGCGAAAGTTGACGGACTTGCGATTGTCGAGCCGCGTGAACACGTCGTTTGATTCGCCGCGCGCCGCGTCGAAGTAGAGCGTCCACTGTTTGACGGGTCGCGCCTTGAAGCCGCCGAAGAAGGAGTTGCTGTGGAAACGAAACTCCTCTTCGCTCACCACGCCCGGGGCGTTGACGATGGGGGCGGGCAGGATTCTGCCGAGGTTCAGAGTATCAATGTGACGATTGGCGTAGCGGTGGCCGAAGTGGACGGCGAGGCGCGGCCCGAATTGATAGTCGGCTTCAAGCTGGTTGTAGAGGCGACTATATTCGAGCGTCCGCGCGATGGGGACGGCGAAGGCGGCGGGCGCGGGCGTAAAGAGCGGCGTGCCGTTGGCGCGGAAGGCCGAAGTGATCTCGTTGTAGACGTGGTCGCCTTCGTTGCGGAAAGAGTTGTGGCGCAGCGTCTCGGAGATGCGGAGCTTGTCCGTCACCATCCACGTCATGCCGATCTCGCCGAGATGCGACGGGCGGACGGTCTCGCCGGGGAAGGTGATGATGGTGGAATAGGTGAGGGCGTTTGCGAGCGGGTTCGCGCCCGTGCCTGCGGTGCGCCCCGTGTCGGTTTCGATCAGGTTGAAGCGCGTGCGCGCGTGCGTGTAGGTGTAGCGCGCCGTGATGTCGAGGCGGCGTGCGATGTTGGTGTGCGCGTTGAGGCGCGTGAAGTAGGCGCGACCGTGCATCGGCATGTCGCGCTGGAAGGTGAGGAGCGCGGCGGTGTTGGCGGTGTTGTTGCCTTGATTGGCGAAGTTGATGAAGTCTTGCGAGTCGTCGGCGTAGGTGCGTATGCCTTGCAGGAATCCGAGATCGAGTTTGCCGACGCGCCCTTCGACGCCCGCGCGATACTCGTCTGCGCGCGTGCGTGTGGTGCGGTTAACGGCGAACTCGTCGCCGCCGCGAACGGTGAAGGCGCTGCCGCGCGAGGCCGTCAGGTTGGAATAGTTAAAGGTCGTCAGCCCGTCGCCGCTGTTGCGGTCGAACGAGTAGCCGAGACTGAAATTGATAAAACGATTGCGCGGCAGCAGGCGCAGGTCGAAGTCGCCGAACTTGTGCCGCGTGTCGCGTATGTGCTGGCCGAGCGCGTGGTTGACGAGGCGGTTCTGGTAAGTGTTGCGGCGGACGTTCGCGTTGAAACGATACCACGCGGATTTCTCGGCGTTGATACGCAGAGAGCCGTGCGGGTCTGCGTTCCAGCCGGTCGAGTTGACGAGGAGGCTGTCGAACCATCCGCCCGTGCCGTCTTTCGCGCGTGCCAGAAAGTTTGAATCGAAGAGGCGGAAGCCTGCGCGGTAGTTAAGGTCGGAGCGGTACTTGTCGTCGTTGCCGTCAACGCTCAGGCCGCGCACGCCGAGTTCGATGCTCGTGATGATGTTGTAATTACCGGCGGTCACTTCCGCTGCCGGGGTCGCCGGTTGCGCGTCCTGCGGCGCGGGTGTCGCAGTGGTGTGCGGCGTCGGCGACGTTCGAGGAGTCTGCGCGTTGACGGCGACGGCGAGCAGGAGGAGCACGAGCGACAGCAAAGAAGAGGGGGTGAAAGCAGTTTTGTTTTTCATGGCCTGAAGTGTCCTCGCTTTGTTTCGGCTTGCCCTGATTCTCGCCAGACGGCTCGCGCCTTTAGCGGAAGAAGAACGGGTGCGAATTCGACCCGTGAATCATCGCGTGACAGGTCGTGCAGTTCTGGTATCTCGACTGCGTCAGGTTATGAAAACTCGGCGTGTTGGGCGCGCCGCCCTCTTCGTCGCTCCCGGCGATGGCGTGCGTGTTCGTGTGGCACTCGATGCAAAGTTGGAACACGTTGTTGCGCTTGAGCAGTTTCGGGTTGTTCGCGCCGTGCGGCGTGTGGCAACTCGAACAGCCTTCCACCGTCACAGGCCCGTGCTCGTAGGTGAACGGCCCCGACTTATCGTTGTGACACTTGACGCACGAGGCGTCCGAGGCGGAGAAGTTGGCGAGCCGCGTCTGCTTGAGTTCAAAGCCGCCGTGCGCGTTGTGGCAGTCGCTGCATTTCACGAGACCTTCCAGCACCTTGTGGCGGAAGGGCATCGAGAACTGCGCCTTCGTCTCCGCGTGGCACTTCATACACAACTGCGTCTCGTTGCCCTTGAGCATGCGCAGGACGGACGTGTCGGGTTTCTGCCTGAGGTTCTCGGAGATGAGCGTGTGCGAGGCGTTGCGCGCGGGCGAGGGGTCGGGCGCGTGCGCGAAGTGGCAGTCGGTGCAGCCCACGTCGTTGCGCCAGTGTTCGCCGCGCCGGTAGTTGTTGTGCTCCTCGCGTCCGGCGTGGCATTGCAGGCAGGTTTCCGAGACCTGTTTTGAGGGAAGACCGGCGAGGTAGATTATTTTCTTGTCGTGAACGAGCTTCGGGTCTGTGCCATTGGCGACGACTTCGGCCATCGTCTCGACGTGCGCCTTGCCCGCGCCATGACACGACTCGCAGCCGACGACCTTGCCCTTCCAACTCGCGTCGTGCGTGAGCTTGGCGTGCGTCGTCTTGGCGAAGGTGTTGAACTGGGTCTCGTGGCAGGTCTGGCAGGTTTCCGTCCCGACGAAGTCTTCGGGGTTCTGCTTTTGCGGTATGGGCGCAGAACTCGTTTGCGGTGAGTCCTGTTTCTTCTTCTGCGCGGTGACGTTCGATCCGGTGAGAGAGTTGACGCCGAAGAGCAGCAACATCCCCAGCACCCACGCGCCGATCACCGCCGCCTTGATCGTCCCGACCTTATTCATGGCTTTGCCTCCATGTCCGCCACCCCGTAGAAAACGCATCGGCATCTCATAAAAATGAGCCGCGGCACGTGAGCAATGCGGCTCGACAATTTCGCGGCCGGCTAAACTATCGAGAAGTTTGGCCGTGGATCAGTTTCAATACTGAATAGATAATGCTGAAAAGTTAGGAGATGTCATCTCACGTAATCTGCCCCATCGGACGAAGGAGGCGCGATTCTCTCCGTACCCGGAATTACATAGAGTGATGAATTAAACACTTGGCAGAGTATGTGTCTGTGCGCTGACACACATAGCGAAAGTAATCTCTATCTTTGTTCAATATGGAAACTGATCCGCTACGGGAAGTTTGTCGCGTCGTAACATTTCTCCCGCCGTGTTCATAAAAATGCAACATTGCGAGTGGTTCGCAGCCGTTCGCACTTCTGCATCTTTGCCTCGCAGAGTGACAGTATAGAGTTTCAAAGTACCTGCCCGCTGTGATGGCTATCACAGCGAGAGCGTTCTTCGAAATCCTTAATAGTGGGGGGCGCGCTCGTCGTTCGTCTTGTAAGCGACGTAAGAGGCCGCTTCGTTCCTGTCAATCGTGACCTGTGTTCGGCCTTCAATCGTGTGTCATCTCAACTAAAGTCAAAGTCTGTGTCTCAATAACTGATCAAAACTTCGAGCGCGGCGCGGTCGTGAACGAGGAGGGTCGAGCCTTTGACCTGAATGATCCGCTCCTGCTTGAACTCGCTGAAGATCCGCGTGACGGTCTCGCGCGACGCTCCGATGCGCTGCCCGATCTCTTCGTGCGTGAGCGTCAATTTCATGCGGCTACAGCCTGCGCCGTTTTCATGGCCTTCGTGGGCGCGAGCCTCCGCGAGCAGGAAGCGTGCGAGCTTGGCGGCCGCCGTCTGCGACAGTCCGAGCAGTCGCACCTGCTCGAAGGCGGCGCGATAGTTGCGGCTCATCTGCCTCGCGGCGCGCAGTGCCGCATCACGATTTTCTGAAAGGAGTCGCAGGAATTGCGCGCGGCGGACGAAGGTGATCTCGGAGGGTTCGAGCGTTTCGGCCGTCACCTCGTAAGGCTCGCCGGAGAGCGCCGCGCCGAGGCCGAGCATCTCGCCCGGTTCCACGATCTGCGTGATGAGCACGCGCGCGTCGCCCGAAGAGGTCGAGAGCTTGACCCGTCCCGCGCAGAGCAGATAGACGCCGCGCGCTTCCTGCCCCTCGACGAAGATGCGCGCGCCCTTCGCATAGGCGAGGGCAAACTTGATTCCGTCTAACTGGCGCAGCGCGTCCTCGCCGAGCGCGCAGAAATGCTGCGTCGCGGCCGCGCGGCACGCGGCGCAATTCTCAACCGTTTTCAACCCGTCAGGTGATGCCATAACCCCACCCCGAATCCTCACCACTCGACGCCTTGCCGGAAGTTCGCGCCCCCGGCATAGAGACTGGCGGTGAAGGTGGACACCGAACGCTCTCGTCACCACCCGACACGTACAAGGGCAACAGCTATGCCAACCTTTTATTGCGTGCGGAGAGGCAAAGCACGAACTTGCGCCCGCGAAAAATTCCCCGCCGCCGGGTAAAAGCACGCACCGGGCAGCCTTCCGTGCGGCGCAACACTTGTCAGCGCCCTTGTCAGCGCCCTTGTCAGCGGGCGTCTCAAGGCGACAAGATAGAGCGATGCAGACGGACAAAACTGCCGCGCTTAAAGCCGCGACCCTCTTCGGTGAACTTGACGAAAAAACTCTCGGCGCGTTGGCCGCACGCGCGGTCGAACGCCGCTACGCGCGCGACGAGATACTTTTTATCGCAGGCGAAGAGGCGCAAGGTCTCTACGTGATCGTCGAGGGGTCGGTGCGCGCCTTCCGTGAGAGCGTTGACGGGCGCGAGCAGATCATCCACGTCGAGCGCGCGGGCGCGACCATCGCCGAACTCCCCGTCTTCGACGACGGCCCTTTCCCTTCGACCGTCGCCGCCGAAGAGGAGACGCTCGTGCTCTTCATCGCCAAGCGAGACGTGCGCCGCCTCTCGCTCGAACATCCGGAGATCGCTCTGGCCGCGCTCAAGGTGCTCGCCGGGCGGCTGCGTCGTTGCGCCGAACTCGTCGAGGCGCTGTCGCTCAGTGAAGTGGGACAACGCCTCGCTCGCTTCCTGCTCGCGGAGGCTCGCGCGAAGGGCACGCGCACCGGCCAGGGTTTGCAGGTCGAACTCACTTACACCAACCAGCAGATCGCAGCGCGCGTCGGTTCGGTGCGCGAAGTCGTCTCCCGTGCGTTCACGCGCCTGCAACTCGACGGGTTGCTCCGGCTCGAAGGGCGCAGCCTCGTCATCCCTGAAGAATCAGCCCTCGCCGTTTTCGCGGGCGAGGGCTGATTTCTCAAGTAACGTTTCGGCTTGCAGTTTTGAAATTATCTCTCAGGTCGTGGGGCTTATGCCGGAGAATTTCTGTCGTTAAAACGCGGCGGGAGATTCGCCAGTTCGCGCTCTAAATCTGCGGCGAGACGCGCCTGTGCTTCCTCGTCCGGCAGAAGTTGCTGCGCCCAACTGTAAACCTGCTCCTCTTCCAGAGCGTTGTGTTCTTCGAGTCGTGCCGCGACCGACTCGACAGCCCGCCGCACGCCTTCCAACTCCGCCTTCGCGTCATGGCCTTGCGGGTCTGACAGCAGACCGCGCAGCGTGTTGACGCCGACCCCCAACTCGCGCATGAAGAGATCGTGATCGCCGCGCAGACGCTCGACGGCGTTGATAACTTCCGCGTGAGACGGCGCGTGTTCGCCCTGCCCGTCGAAGAGTGCGCGCGACGCTTCGAGGAGGGCGGGGAACAGACAGAGATGCTCGGCGCGAATGTGGACGGCGAGCCGCGCCCACACGGTGTCGAGCATCTCGTAGATCGTTTTCACGTCCGCTTCCCGTCGTAGCTTCGCACGCAGTTCGTCAAGCAGTTTGCCGACCGTTTCGTGATCCTCTTTGAGTAGGGGTTGCCCCATAATCTCGCCAATCTCTCGCCGGCGCAGCCTGCTACGTACCCCGTCAGATGGCGCGGGAAGCCGCGCTCTCCATCTCGACGGCGCGCGGGAAGAGCAGGTTGTTTTCGAGATGAATATGTTGGTGCAAATCAACCTCGAAGCCTTCGAGCGCGGCGTAGAGGGCGCGGTAGCTCATGCAGGCGTCGGGCGGCGCGGCGTAGTCTACGGTTGCGGCGCGCAGTTCGCGCAGGATGTCTCCCGCCGTGTCGTGTTCGGACATCATCATGCGGACGGGATTTTTCACCGTCCCGAACGGCGCGAACGGCATCGCCGTCTTGTGTTTGATCGCCTGTTCCAACGCCTTGATGTAGGGGAAGAGCACCGCCTCCTCTTTGTACATGTGCGGCTTCAAATCATCGCACAGATTGTTGAAAAGCGTGCGGGCGATCACTACCTCAGGGTGGTTCTCGCCGTGCTTCGAGCAGACTTTTTCGAGCAGTGCGTTGATGCGCTCCATCTCATCGCGCGTGAACACGTGATGCTTGTCAATGATGTAGTCAATCAGTTCCGCGAGCGTTCCCGTCTGAGCGGCGACGGGTTGGGCTGAGGCGAGGGGAGCGTTGTTCGCCTGTTCGAGCAAGCTAGCCAGTTCTTCAAGCCCCACTCCGGCGGCGGCGCAGGCATCGCCGATGGGACGATGCCCACCGCAGCAGTAGTCAATCTTAAGTTTCTCAAAGACGCGCGTGGCGTTCGGCATCTCCAGTGCGTATTCGCGGACGGTTTTATCAGTGCTGATAGTCATTAAATGAATTCTCCTTCTCACGGGTCAGTCTAAAGCTGGTGAGGCACGAGCGCAGTGACTTAAGTCACGATTGAAATTATTTCTCGCCCACGTCCTTTGCAACTCAATATCCGGTTCGGAACTTCATGCTAGGATTGCCGCTGGCCGAGATCAGACAGAGTTGAAGAAAACATGACGGACAAGAAGCGCACGAAGCCGGTGCAGCGATGGATGCTGAAAAGTTCATGAACGACATCTTGCGGGAACACCCGCGCGGGCGCGACGCGGCTGCGATCATGGCGGCGGCGCTCGACGCGGTTGATCCGAAGTCGGCCACGCGGCGCGCGCTCGGCAGAGACGGCCGGACAATTTTCGTCTGCGGGCAAGGCTACGAGTTGAAGGCGGGCGGGCGCGTGTTCGTCGTCGGGGCGGGCAAAGCCTGCGCGTTGATGGCCGAAGCCGCCGTCGCCGTTTTGGGCGATGCGATCAGTTGCGGGCTGGTGATAGTCAAGGAAGGCCACCTCGCGACATCAGGCAAGAGGGTTGGCGGCGTCGAGTTGTGTGAAGCGTCGCATCCCGTGCCGGATGAACGCGGCGTCAACGCGTCAACGAGACTGGCGGCCATGTTAGACGGGGCGACAAAAGACGACCTCGTGCTGGCGCTCATCTCCGGCGGCGGTTCGGCTCTGCTCACGTTGCCGTGGGCGGGATTGAATCTCGCAGACCTCCGCGCCGCGACCGATCTGCTGTTGCGCTGCGGGGCTTCAATCAACGACATCAACACGCTGCGGAAACACTGCACGCGGCTCGGCGGCGGCGGTCTGGCACGGCTCGCGTCGCCCGCGCGCACCGTCGCGCTCATCGTCTCGGACGTGGTCGGCTCGCCGCTCGACGTGATCGCCTCCGGCCCGACCGCCCCCGACCCGACCACCTATGCGGACGCGTGGCGCGTCGTCGAACGATACGAATTGCAAGAGCGGCTGCCCGCGAACGTGCGGGAGCATCTGCAACGCGGCATGAAGTGCGAGGCGGCGGAGACGCCGAAACCCGACGACCCTGACAAGAACGTCTGGTCGCGCGTACATAACCACATCATCGCCGACAACCGGACGGCGGCGGAGGCGGCGGTCGCAGCGGCACGCGCGCGCGGCTTCGACGCCGCGCTGCTCACGACCTTCCTCGAAGGCGAGGCGCGCGAGGTCGGCCGGGTGGCGGCCGCCATCGGGCGCGAGATGTGCGCGCGCGGCGCGTCCGAAGTTCCGCGGCTGTGCGTCCTCGGCGGCGAGACCACCGTGACGCTTGGCGGCGACGGCGCGGGCGGGCGCAATCAGGAGTTAGCCCTCGGCGCGGTCGAACCGCTGGCCGGGGTCGAAGGCTTACTGCTCGTCGCGCTGGCGACGGACGGCGGCGACGGGCTGACGGACGCGGCGGGCGCGTGCGTCACGGGCGAGACACTGGCGCGCGCGTCCGCGCTCAGGCTCGAACCGGACGCTTACCTCCGGCGCAACGACGCTTACAACTTTTTCGCCCCGCTCGGCGCGTTGCTCAAGCCCGGCCCGACGCTGACCAACGTCAACGACCTGTTGCTCATATTCGCCACTTGACAGCCGACCGGTGGTGAGAGAACTTGATGAACATCACAGCCGAAACGACGTCTGCTGCTTGGCTTTCAGCGGCATGTGAAGGGTAGTTTATGAAAACAGTCTCTACCACTCCATTTCCGGATCAACGTCCGGGCACATCCGGACTCCGCAAAAAAACGCGCGTCTTCATGCAGACCAATTACCTCGAAAACTTCGTGCAGTCGGTTTTCGATGCGGTGCGCGACGACGGCGGCGCGGCGGGCGAAGGCTTCCACGGGGAAACTCTGGTCGTCGGCGGCGACGGGCGTTATTACAATCGAGAGGCCGTGCAGAAGATCATTCGCATGGCCGCGGCAAACAATTTCGGGCGCGTGCTGGTCGGGCGCGGCGGCATCCTTTCGACGCCCGCCGTCTCCGCCGTCATCCGCAGGCGCGGCGCGCTCGGCGGCCTCGTCCTCTCCGCGAGCCACAACCCCGGCGGCATCAACGCCGACTTCGGCATCAAGTACAACATACGCAACGGCGGCCCCGCGCCGGAGTCCGTCACCGAACGCATCTATCAACAGACGCTCGCGCTCACGGAATATCGCACGCTCGATCACGCGGACATTGATCTCGACGCGGAGGGCACGACGATTGTCGGCGACACCGAAGTCGTCGTCATTGATTCGCTCGCCGACTACACCGCGTTGATGGAGGAGTTGTTCGACTTCGCGGCGTTGCGCGCGCTCTTCGCGGGCGGCTTCCGCATGACCTTCGACGCGATGAGCGCCGTCACCGGCCCCTACGCCCGCCACATCCTCGAACAGCGACTCGGCGCGGCGGCGGGCACGGTCATCAACGGCGAACCGCTCGAAGACTTCGGCGGCCATCACCCCGATCCGAACCTCGTCCACGCCGCCGAACTCGTTACAGGGATGAGCGCGCAGGACGCTCCCGACTTCGGCGCGGCCTGCGACGGCGACGGAGATCGGAACTTGATACTCGGTCGGAATTTTTACGTCACGCCCGGCGACTCTCTCGCCGTCATCGCCGAACACGCGCGTGCATGCATCCCCGGCTACGCGCAGGGTCTCGCGGGAGTCGCGCGCTCGATGCCGACGAGCGCGGCCGTTGACCGCGTCGCAGCATCTCTGGGCGTGGCATGCTATGAGACGCCGACGGGCTGGAAGTTCTTCGGCAACCTGATGGACGCGGGACTGTGCACGATCTGCGGCGAGGAGAGTTTCGGCACGGGGTCGGATCACGTGCGCGAGAAGGACGGCTTGTGGGCGGTGCTCTCATGGCTCTCCATTCTCGCCGCCACGCGCCAATCCGTGGAACAGGTGGTGCGCGCCCACTGGCAACGCTTCGGGCGCAGCTACTACCAGCGTCACGACTACGAATCGCTCGACGCCGACGCCGCAGGCAACATGATCGCGCACTTGCGCGAAAAGCTGCCCGCGCTGGCCGGAGTTGCTTTCGCCGGAAGCGAAATTGCGACCGCCGACGACTTCAGTTACACCGACCCGGTGGACGCGAGCGTCTCCGCGCATCAGGGCTTGCGCCTCCTGCTGGCCGACGGCTCGCGCGTGGTCTGTCGCTTGTCGGGGACGGGCACGGAGGGCGCTACGTTGCGCCTCTACGTGGAACGATACCGCGAGGACGGAGGCGTGGGCGCGATTGATGAAATGCTCGCCCCGCTCGTCGAGGCCGCGAAAGAGTTGCTTGAGTTGCGCGAGTATTGCGGGCGAGACGAGCCGACCGTCATTACTTAGCGCGGCGATGGAGAAGGCCGCAATGATCACCACTTTTGAGCAGCACGTCTCGTGCGATCAAGCGCGCTTCCCAGACGCGACTGGCGAGTTCACGTGGCTCGTCTCCGGCATCACGCTCGCCACGAAGATGATCGAGTCGCAGGTGCGCCGCGCCGGGTTGACGGGTCTCCTCGGCTCGTTCGGCGCGGTCAACGTGCAGGGCGAGATTCAGCAGAAGCTCGATGTTTACGCCAACGAGGCGTTGATCCATTGCCTGTCGCTGCGGGAAAGCATCGGCATCATCGCCTCGGAAGAGAACGAGCGCGTGATCACTCTGCGCCACGACTCGCCCAACGCCAAGTATGCCATCGTCTTCGACCCGCTCGACGGCTCTTCAAACATTGATGTCGCCGTCACCATCGGCACGACGTTCGCCATCTTCCGACGCCCCGACGCGCGCGCCGCAGACCCTCTCGATTGGGTGCTCCAACCGGGCAGGCAACAGGTGGCCGCCGGTTACGTCGTGTACGGTTCTTCGACCGTGCTCGTCTACAGCGCGGGGCGGGGCGTGCATGCCTTCACGCTCGACCCGCAGATCGGCTCGTACCTGCTGACGCACGAAAACCTGCGCATCCCCGAGCAAGGCAAGTACTACTCGATCAACGAGTCGTACTGCGACAGGTGGCCGGAAACTTATGTCAGTTATTTACGACGCCTCAAGTCCGGCGAGTTGGGGCGTCGTTACTCGTCGCGCTTCATCGGCTCGATGGTCGCAGACTTTCACCGGACGCTGCTGCGCGGCGGCGTCTTCATCTACCCGCCGAACACGGACTACCCGGAGGGACGCCTGCGCCTGCTCTACGAAGCTAACCCCGTCGCCTTTCTCGCCGAACAGGCGGGCGGCTCGTCCAGCGACGGCACGCGTTCGATACTCGACGTGCAGCCGACGGACATTCACCAACGGACGCCGCTCATCGTCGGCGGCGCGATCGAGATGGCCGAGTTTGAACGTTGCGTGCGCGAGGGTTAATTTTGCCGACGCCTGATCAACGGGCGCGTCTACAGCAGCAACGTCTCGACGCGATGCGCGTGCACCATCGCTTCGCACGGCGACCACGCGAAGACCGTGAAGCGGCCGTCTTGTGACGCCACGAGCGAGACGGAGTCGTGCTGATCCTGCACGAACTGCGCCGCCGATAGATGCCTTGTCCCGCCGAGTTGGAGCGGAGGGACTATCGAAGGCGCGCCGCCGACAACGGGTTCGGTCACGATCACCTGTTCGACCTGCGCGCCCCCGTCCCGTCGCCCGATCTTCGCGCCGAAGGCGAGCAACTCGTATTTATCTGTGATCATGGTCGCGCCGTCCACCGCCGTCAGCCCCGCCAACGCTTCGACCGCATCGAGGAATGCCTCCTGCCACAAACGCGTGCCACGCTCGACAGTATCCTGCCGCATGAGTTCGGCGAGTTCGGGGAAAGCAGGCGCGACCGAGTATGAAATGGGCTGCACGATTGACTCGCGCCACGTTTCCGAGTTTTGCGGGACGACGAGCAGCGACCCGCCGCGCCCGTGCGTGCGCATGGAGGCGGCCAACTGCACGAGCACGTTCACGGAATCAACCGGAGAGTCGGACGCGCCGAAGCCGAGGAGCGACGTCAAAAGCGCCGGGCAGTCGGGCAGGCTCGTGCCTCGTTCGTCGAGCACTTTGATCTGGTCGCCCTTGAGCACCACGACGTTGACGAACTTGCCCGTGTCTTGACCGCGGCGATACTTAACCACCAGCAAGCCGGGTTCGATGACTTCCAGCACGAAACAAAACTTGGGGATGGTGCGGGTCGTTCCCCAGACGCACAGCGCGTCGCCTTCACGCCAGATGCCGAGATGAATGCCGGGGCGTTCGACGGCCGGTGCGAGCCGCGAGAGCGTCGTGGGCGTGAGCGGAAGATGGCGCTCGAACTTGAGCGGCTGCCCCGCGTCTTCCGGCGGGAGGAAGGCAAGCGAAATCTTCGGGGAGAAACCTTCCTCGCGCCTGAGACTCGCCCAGAAGGCGGCGTCAATGATCGCCTCGACGACTTGAGCCTCCGGGTGTCGTGCCAGTTTCGGCCGGTCTTGCCGTGGCGTCGCCAACGCGAAGTAGCGTGCGAAGTGCTCCTCAACCGTGATGGCGACAGTCCGTGCGGCCGGGTATGACGGTTCGGTCATAGCGATGCGGTCTCGATCGTTTCAGTGTTAGGCCGTGATGCTTTGATACTGTAACCGACGACGGGCGACTCAACGGCTCGACGGTCGCGCTGTGTACTACTGCGGCGGCAGAGCGTTGATTATAGACGTGTGGGAAACCGAAACGGAAACGCCTTCCACCGCAGCGCGCGGTTGCCGCCGCAACGTCGCGCCCGATCCGCCCCGCAGGGTTCGATCCGCATCTTTACAAAATCCTTATAACTTTTATGCCATCCTACGCGCGTTAGTTTTCCCCGGAACGACAACGCGTCCACACGGTCTGTGCGCCGCGACCCGCAGAGTCTCAAGCGGGACTCTTTTGTCGCGCCCGGACGCCACTGTCGCGGTGCGGGGCGCGATTCTTTTTTCTCAGGATTGACTATGGCAGCCACAGCTTCGACCGACATTCACAACACCATCACAGACGAGCAAGGGCATCCACACACCGCCACGCCGCGCGGGCGTTACCTCGCCGTCCTTTCGCTGACCGCGCTCGGCATCGTCTACGGCGACATCGGCACTTCGCCGCTCTACGCGATGCGCGAGTGCTTCCACGGGCCGCACGCCATCGCCCCCACGCCCGACAACATCTTCGGCGTGCTGTCGCTCATCTTCTGGGCGCTCGTCATCATCATCTCGATCAAGTATTGCGTCTTCGTCCTGCGCGCAGACAACCGCGGCGAAGGCGGCATACTGGCTCTGACCGCGCTGGCGACCCCGATCAAGATTCTGAGCAAGCGCGAACGCAAGGTGCTCGTCGTGCTCGGTATCTTCGGCGCGGCGTTGCTGTATGGCGACGGCATCATCACGCCCGCCATCTCGGTGCTCGGCGCAATCGAAGGCTTGAACGTGGCGACGCCGCTCTTTGCGCCTTACGTCGTCCCCACCACGATTGCGATCCTCATCGGCCTGTTCCTCATACAGAGTCGCGGCACGGCGAAGGTCGGGCAGTTGTTCGGCCCCGTCATGCTCGCGTGGTTCTTCGTCATCGCATTGCTCGGCGTCGTGCAGATCGCGCGTCACCCTTCAGTCGTCGGTGCGTTCAACCCCGTCCACGCGTTCAACTTTTTCTTGCGCGAGGGCTGGCACGGTTTCCTCGTCCTCGGCACGGTCTTTCTCGTCGTGACGGGCGGCGAAGCGCTCTACGCGGACATGGGTCATTTCGGCAAGCGGCCGATCCGCCTCGCGTGGTTCACGCTCGTCCTGCCCGCCCTGCTGTTGAACTATCTGGGGCAGGGCGCGCTGCTGATTGAGAACCCGGCGGCGGCCGAGAACCCTTTTTACCGGCTCGCTCCTGAGTGGGCTTTGTACCCGCTCATCGTGCTGGCGTCTGCCGCGGCGATCATCGCCTCGCAGGCTCTCATCTCCGGCGCGTTCTCGCTGACGATGCAGGCCATCCAACTCGGCTTCATGCCGCGCCTCAAGATCGAGCACACCTCTTCGACCGAGCGCGGGCAGATTTACATCCCCGCGCTCAACTGGGCTTTGATGATCGGGTGCATCGCGATTGTGGTCGGCTTTGGCTCGTCGAGTAACTTGGCCGCCGCTTACGGCGTCGCTGTCACTTCGACGATGGTCATTACGACGATCCTGCTCTGCGTCGTCGCGCGCGAGAAGTGGGATTGGAGCGTGCCGCTGGCGTTCGGCCTCTCAGGTTTTTTCCTCATCATTGACCTCGCGTTCTTCGGCGCGAACGTGATCAAGATTCCCGCGGGCGGCTGGTTTCCGCTCGTCGTCGGCGCTCTGATCTTCCTGTTGATGACGACGTGGAAGAAGGGTCGCCGCATCCTCGCGGCGCGGTTGTTGTCGCGCGGTCATCCAATCGAAGAGTTCCTGCGCGACATCGCCAAGCACCCGCCCGTGCGCGTGCCCGGCACGGCCGTCTTTATGAACGGCACGTCGGCGGGCACTCCGCCCGCGTTGATGCACAACCTCGCCCACAACAAAGTGCTGCACGAGCGCGTCGTGCTGTTGACCGTGAAGACGAAACAGACGCCGCACGTCGCGCCGGAAGACCGCGTCAAGTTTGAGTCGCTCGGCCATAATTTTTACCGGCTGATCTTCAATTACGGGTTCATGGAAGACCCGGACATTCCGAAAGTGTTGGAGAACTTAGAGCCGCCCGCCCCGGCCTTCGATCCGCTTGAGACCACTTACTTTCTCGGCCGCGAGACGGTGATCGCGGGCAAGCATCCGGGCATGATGATCTGGCGCGAAAAGTTGTTCGCCGTGATGTCGCGCAACGCTTCGTCGGCGACCGCCTACTTCTGCCTGCCGCCGAACCGCGTCGTCGAGTTGGGAGCGCAGGTCGAAATTTAGCGCGACGGTTGCGACCCGCGCGTCCGGTCTCTGCTGTCATACAATAGGGCGCATGAGGCCGTTGGCGTTTGGGAGGAGCAGAACCGGATATTTGGTCGCGGTCGCGGGCGTGGCCGTCGTGACGGCCGTGCTGCGACTCTTGAGCGGCCACACCAACGCCGCGACGGTCGCGCTCGCGCTGCTGCTCGTCGTGCTCTTCGTCGCCACGTGGTGGGGGGCGCGCCCGGCGGTCATGGCCTCCGTGCTCGGCCTGCTGTGCTTCAATTTCTTCTTCCTGCCGCCGTTCGGCACGCTGACGGTTGAAGCGTGGGATAACTGGATCGCGCTCGTCGCCTTTCTCATCACCGCCGTCACCGTCGGCCAGCTCTCGGCGCACGCGAAGCGGCGCACGGAAGAGGCCGACGCCGGTCGCCGCGAAATCGAGCGTCTGTACGAAGAGTTGCAGGACGCCTTCGAGCGCGCGAGCCACGCGGAAGCTCTCAAGCGGAGCGAGAAATTAAAGTCGGCTCTGCTCGACGCCGTGACGCACGACATACGCACCCCGCTCACCTCCATCAAGGCGTCGGTCAGCACCCTGCTCGATGAAATACCGTCGAAGACTTTTGCACAGCAGCCGGTGGCGCTCGACCCGGAGGCGAGGCAGGAGATGCTGGAAGTGATTGACGAGGAGTGCGACCGCCTCAACCGCTTCGTCGAGGGGTTGGTCGAACTCGCGCGCATCGAGGCGGGCGAGTTGCACCTGCGCCGCCGGTCTGGCGTCGTCGAAGAGATCGTGACGGCGGCGCTTGCGCGCGCCGAGTCGCTCACGCGGCGTCATGACGTGCGGGTCGTCATGGAGGACGAACTGCCCGTCGTGCAGGTTGACCCGCGCGCGGTGGCCGAGGTGCTGTTCACGCTCGTGGATAACGCTGCGAAGTATTCGCCGGAGGAGACGACGATCGTCGTAACGGCCGGGCGCGCGGACGACGAGATGATCCGCATCGCCGTCGCCGATGAAGGACAGAGCATCCCCGCCGCGCTGCGCGAGCGCGTCTTCGACAAGTTCTTTCGCGCGACGCGCGACGGCGACACGGGCGACGGCCGCGGGCCGAAGGGGACGGGGATGGGCTTGGCGGTCGCCAAAGGGATCGTGGAGGCGCACGGCGGGCGCATCTGGATCGAAGAGGGCGCGGCAGGGAAGGGGACGCGCGTCGTCTTCACCCTCCCCGTCGGCGACGCGGAAACGATGTCCGAGCCGTTGGCCGAGATGCCCGCCGGGACGACTCCGGCCGGGGAGTTGGAGGAAGCATCTTGAGCCAGCAGTCGCAGCAACAACGCATCCTCGTCGTTGACGACGAGCCGCAGATCGCGCGCGTCCTACGCACGGGCTTGAAGACGCACGGGTATGACGTGCGCGTCGCCGCCGATGGCGTCTCTGCGCTTGAGACGTTTGAAGACTGGCGACCCGATCTCGTCGTCACCGATCTCGCGATGCCGAATCTCGACGGGTTGGAACTCTGCCGACGCCTGCGCGCGCTCTCGCAGCTTCCGATCATCGTGCTCTCGGTGCGCGGCGAAGAGCGGAACAAGGTCGAGGCGCTCGACGCGGGCGCGGACGACTACGTCACCAAGCCGTTCGGGATGGACGAACTGCTCGCGCGCGTCCGCGCACACCTGCGGCGGGCGGCGGCGAACCCCTCCGGCGCAGCCGGCGCGTCGGCGTTGTTGGAGGTCGGCGATTTCCGGGTTGATCTCGAAGCCCGCAGCGTCTTCGTCAGTGGGATCGAGATTCACCTGACGCCCAAGGAGTACGACCTGCTCGTACACTTCGTGCGCCACGCGGGCAAAGTCCTCACGCACCGCACGCTGCTCGCCGCCGTGTGGGGCGGCAACTACACGGAGCAGGGCGAATACCTGCGTGTCTTCGTCGGCCAACTGCGGAAAAAGATCGAGCCGAACCCCTCGACCCCGCGCTACATCCTCACCGAGCCGTGGGTCGGCTACCGCTTCAATAGTGAGCCGTGAGCAGTAAAAGAGAGACTGCTTGAAGTGCGCCGCCGCTCAACATCTACCGCGCACTGCTTACTGTTCACCTTCCTTTCGTCTTTACAAACTTTTTATAAACCCTTTACGCCATCCTTATACGCCGGGTCGTAAGATTCGGGCGTTGATAGTTTGTTGGCCGAACTTTGCAGGGACGCGGGAGCATCTTGCTATCGCAACCCCCTGTCGCGTGCGTGCGTGAACGAAGGAAAGATGATGAGTCGAAAGGTGTACTTGCTGCGCGAGGATGACTTGAGGGGCGAAGTCTATCGCAGAGTATATCTGCTCATGAGCAAGAACCGCTGGACGTGGCAATCCCTCGGCGCAACTTTCGGGATCAGCGGGGGGATGCTCTCACTTCTCACCGCGCTGCTGTTGTGGGCGACCGTTCGCTTCCTCACGGCGGGTGGTTCGGTTTCAGCCTTGCACACATGCGAGATCGTCTTCTTCGCGCTGCCGCTTCCATTGCTTGCGCTCGGTGTCCATTGCCTCGATCTCTTAGAGAAAAAACTTCCCACACTTCCGCTCCCGGCCAACGCTCCGCCCGCCGATTTCAAACGCTGGCTCCGCCTTCGACCGCGACACCTGCACCACAACTGACTCTCTCCAAGCCCGCAGTTTAAAGTCAACTCGTTTCCGTTCCGCGCCGCCTTGCGCGCCTCCGGCCGGTGCGCCTTTGGCGGCGTGCGGCGGGGGATGAATTGACAGCCCGCCGCAGATAGCCTAAAACTTCACCGGCCGCCCCGGCCGCTTTAAGAAGGGGACGGCATCCGAGTTACAGACTGTCCGAAATTATGTCCAACCACGACTTCGCACACCTTCATCTACACACCGACTATTCACTACTCGACGGCGCGATCCAGATCAAGCCGCTCGCCGAACGCGTCCGCGAACTCGGCATGAAGGCTTGCGCCATGACCGACCACGGCAACATGTACGGCGCGGTCTCCTTCTACAAGGAGATGAAGGCGCACGACGTGAAGCCGCTCATCGGCTGCGAGATTTACATGGCTCCCGGCAGTCGCTTCGACAAGCCGGAGACCAAGCGCGGCGAGAAGCCCTACAACCACATGATCCTGCTCGCGAAAAATCGAGAGGGTTATCACAACCTCGTCCGCCTGACCTCGAAGGCGTTCAAGGAAGGCTTCTACCGCAAGCCGCGCATTGACCGCGAACTGCTCGCGAAGTTCGGCGGCGGCATCATCGGCCTCTCCGGTTGCCTGTCGGGCGTGCCGCAAGCGCATTTGAAGAACGGCAAGTTTGACGAGGCGGCGCGCTCCGCCACGGAGTTTGAGGACATCTTGGGGAAGGGCAACTATTTTCTCGAAATTCAGGATCACCAACTCGAAGATCAGATCAGGATCAACAAAGACCTGCTCGAACTCTCGAAGCGCACCTCGATCCCGCTCGTCGCCACCAACGACGCGCACTACCTCTTCCGCGAAGACTACGAGGCGCACGACGTGATGCTCTGCATCGGCACGGGCAAAACGGTCAACGACGAGAACCGCATGCGCTTCGGCGGCCCTGAGTGGTACGTCCGCTCGCCCGAAGAGATGTCGCAGATTTTTCACTACGTCCCAGATGCCGTCGCGCGCACGATGGAAGTCGCAGAGATGTGCGACCTCAAACTCCCGCTCGGCGAAAACCAACTGCCCATCTTCCCGATCCCCGCCGCCGAGGGCGACATCTCGATTGACGAATACTTCGAGAAGGTCGTGCGCGAAGGCTACGAGCGGCGGCGCGAGACGGTCTGGGAGCCGATGCGCTCGAAGAACTGTTTGAAGCACGACCTCCACACATATCAAGAGCGCGTCTCAAGCGAGATCGCGATGATCAAGCGGATGGGCTTTCCCAGCTACTTCCTCATCGTGTGGGACTTCATCAAGTTTGCGAAGGACAGGAAAATTCCCGTCGGCCCCGGTCGTGGTTCGGCCGCCGGTTCGCTCATCGCCTACTGCCTTGAGATCACGGACGTTGACCCCATCCAGTACGATCTGCTGTTCGAGCGTTTCCTCAACCCCGAACGCGTCTCGATGCCGGATATTGATATTGACTTTTGCGTCCACGGCCGCGCCGAAGTGATCAACCACGTGACGCAACTCTACGGGCGCGAGTCGGTCTGCCAGATCATCACGTTCGGGACGATGG
This sequence comes from Pyrinomonadaceae bacterium, assembly GCA_030841105.1. Taxonomy (GTDB): domain Bacteria; phylum Acidobacteriota; class Blastocatellia; order Pyrinomonadales; family Pyrinomonadaceae; genus JAIVJZ01. Next base: position 69,514 of record JAVEDE010000094.1, on the reverse strand, counting down.
CCTCGAAGGCCGCGATCAAGGACGTGGGGCGCGCGCTCGACATGCCCTACGGCGACGTGGAGAAGATCGCGAAACTCATCCCGCCGCCCGTGCGCGGGCGCAACGTCTCCATCGGGCAGGCACTCGAACTCGTGCCCGAACTCAAGGCGGCGGTGGACAAAGACCCGCAGACGAAAAAAGTGATCGAGATCGCGCTCAGGCTCGAAGGCTGCGCGCGCCACTCGTCGGTGCACGCGGCGGGCGTCGTCATTTCGCCGCAGCCGCTCGAAGAGTTGATCCCGGTCGCCGTCAACAGCAAGCACGAGTTCACGACGCAGTTCGAGATGTCCGATCTGGAAAAGACCGGCATGCTCAAGATGGACTTCCTCGGCCTGACCACGCTCTCGATCATCAACCAGTGCTGCAAGACGATCAAAGAGATGCATGACCGCGACATCGTCTGGGCGGAGATTCCGCTCGACGACGAGAAGACCTACAAGTTGTTCGGGCAGGGTCGCACCGAGGCGGTCTTCCAGTTCGAGTCCACGGGCATGCAGGAGATTTGCCGGAAGCTCAAGCCGAAGTCCATCGAAGACCTCTCCGCCTTGAACGCGCTCTACCGCCCCGGCCCGCTCGACGGCGGCATGGTGGACGACTACATTGACCGCTACCACGGCAAGAAGCCGGTCGAATACCTGACGCCGGAGATGGAAGAGATTCTGTCGAACACCTACGGCATCCTCGTCTATCAGGAACAGATCATGCAGCTCGCGCAGCGGCTCGGCGGCTACTCGCTCGGCGAGGCCGACCTGATGCGCCGCGCGATGGGCAAGAAGAACCGCGAGGAGATGGCCGTCCACGAGCAGAAGTTCATGGACGGTTGCGCGAAGAACAAGATCGTAAAGAAGAAGGCGAAGGAAATTTTCCGCCTGATGGCGCAGTTTGCCGACTACGGTTTCAACCGCTCGCACTCGGTCGCCTACGCGCACGTCGCCTACCAGACGGCTTACCTCAAGGCGCAGTACCCCGAACACTTCTACGCCGCCGTGATGACCTACACGGCCGACGACGCGACGAAGATTTTCAAGTACGGCTCGGAGCTGCGCTTGCAGGGCATCAAGCTGTTGCCGCCGGATGTGAACGAGTCGGGGTCGGGCTTCACGCCGGTCGAGGGCGCGATCCGCTTCGGGCTGGCGGCGATCAAAGGGATCGGGCAGTCGGCCGTCGCGCCCATCCTTCATGCGCGTGAAGAGGGCGGGCGTTACACGTCGCTCTACGACTTCGCAGAGCGCGTCGGCGAGAAGGGTGCGGGCAAGCGCGTGCTCGAAAGTCTGGTCTGCGCCGGTGGGTTCGACTCGTTCAAACCCGCGGGCGAGAACTTGTGCCAGTGGCGCGCGAGTTTGCACGCGACAGTGGAGCGCGCTCTGGAACGCGGCGGGCGCAAGCGGCGCGAGCGCGACAACGGGCAGGGCGACATGTTCGGCTCGGCCTTCGGCTTCGCTCCCGAAGACGACGCCGCGGCGCACGCGCAACTCAACCACGCGCCCGCTTGGTCGCACAAGGAACTGCTCGCCAACGAGAAGGCGGCCATCGGCTTCTACGTCTCCGGTCACCCGCTCGAAGACTTTCTCGAAAAGATCGAACAACTCAAGTGCGGCACGGTGGCCGGGCTGGCGTCGGCCGGGGCGGAGGCGCGCGTCCGACTGGCGGGCGTCGTCTCCGACTTCACGGTGCGGAACACGAAGAAGGGCGACAAGTACGCCTACTTCCGTCTGGAAGATTTGACGGGCGCGACGATCAAGTGCGTGCTCTGGCCGGAGGCGTTCAAGAGCAAGGGGCGCGAGGCGGCCAACGACGCGTTGCTGCTCGTGACCGGCCGTCTCGACGACAGCGACAGCGCCTCGACCGTCGTGTGCGACGAAATCTACCTGTTGGAAAAGGCGCGCATCCCGGCGCACAACCCCTGGCTCAATCGCAACGGCAACGCGGGCGTCGCCGCGAACGGAGCGGCGGCGAGTCGCAACGTCATCCGCTCGCTCGTCATCGAACTTCCGGCGGGTGTGGACATCGGCGAGAAGTGCGAGGCCATCTCGCAGGCGCTCCGCGGCAGCCCCGGCGACTGCGAAGTCTTCCTCGAACTGCACCTGCGCGAAGAGGGCTTCCGCGTGCGCGCGCAGCCGTCGCGCCTCATCCGCGTCTGTCAGGATCAACGCCTCGACGACGCGCTCGCCGCCGCGGGCGTGAGGGTCAACTGGGTGGAGATGAATTCGGCGACTTGACCTGCTGCGCGCTCGTCAAGCGGGCGCGAAGCAGTGTAAGGTAAAGGCAATGAAGAAACTCGTAATCGGCGTGGCGATCGTGATCGCCGCATCAACGATGGCTCTGCTCTTCGTCAGGGCGAAGGGCGCGGACGCGGGCGCAAGTAGCAGCGGCGGCGGAAAGGAAACGGCAAAATCGGTGTACGACTTCACGCTGAAAAATTCAAAGGGCAAGGACGTGAAACTCGAAGAGTTTCGCGGGCAGGTCGTGATGCTGGTCAACGTGGCGAGCAAGTGCGGCTACACGCCGCAGTACGAGGGGCTGCAAAAGATTTACGAGCGTTACAAGGGGCAGGGCTTCACCATCCTCGGCTTCCCGGCTAACAACTTCGGCGCGCAAGAGCCGGGCACGGACGAAGAGATACAAGAGTTCTGCCGTCTCAACTACGGCGTGACGTTCCCCGTCTTCTCGAAAATCTCCGTCAAGGGCGACGACAAGCACCCGCTCTACAAGTACCTCACGGAGAAGGAATCAAACCCCGACTTCGCGGGCGAGATCAAATGGAACTTCAACAAGTTTCTCGTCGGCCGCGACGGCCGCATCCTCGCGCGCTTCGATTCCGGCGACAAGCCGGAGGACGCGAAAGTCACGCAGGCCATCGAACAGGCGCTCAAGTAAATCGGCAAACTCGAAGTCAACGGGCGGCCGTCTCCAAACACGGAGACGACCGCCCGCGTGCGTTTTTAACGTGACAGGCGCGGGCGACGATTGATCTCAATCGTTCAGGGCGAGGCGAACAGTTTCAAGCGGCCGGGGTGAAGCGGCGTTCAACGGCGCGCTTCAATCATGGACTTTTACGTGGTTTTAACTTATCAAAGTTTCCGTCCGGCTGCGCGTGCTCAAAATTTTCCTGCGAAGGAGTTCCCCTAGATGTTGAATAGAGCGTTGAGAGTTGCGGCGTTCATGCTGCTGTTGTTGCTGCCCGCCGGGGCGTTTGCACAGGAAGGCATCCCTTTCTTCACCACCGACTTTCCGCCGGAAGAGTTTGCGGCGCGACGCGCGAAAGTTTACGACGAGATGGGGAGCGGGAAGATCGCCGTCGTGCAGGGCGCGACGAGTCCCGTGGGGTTCACGCGCTTCCGGCAGTCGAACGAGTTCTATTACCTGTGCGGGATCGAGTCGCCGCACGCTTACCTGTTGCTCGACGCGGCGCAGCGCACGGCGTCGCTCTACTTGCCGCACCGCAACGAGGGGCGCGAACGCGTCGAGGGCAAATTGCTGTCGGCCGAAGACGCCGAGTTGATCAAACAACTGTCGGGCGTGGAAGCCGTGTACGGCTCGGAACTGCTGGCGGAGCATCTGTCGCGCCGCACGTTCTTCGGGCAGACGCGCACGCTCCTGACGCCGTTCAGCCCGGCGGAAGGTTTGGCGACGAGCCGCGACGGAGCCGTCCGCGTCGTCGCCGACATCGCCTCAGACCCTTGGGACGGCAGCCCTTCGCGCGAGGGTCGGTTTGCCGGGACGTTGCTGGCGCGCTTCCCGCAGTTTGAAATCCAAGACCTCTCGCCCGTGTTGGATAAGCTGCGCTTGATCAAGAGTCCGCGCGAGATCGCTCTGATTGCTAAGGCGACGCGGCTGTCGTCGCTGGCCTTGATGGAGGCGATGCGCTCGACCGTTCCGGGCATCACGGAGTACGAGTTGGACGCCGTCGCCAAGTACGTCTATTACCGCAACGGCGCGCAGGGCGACGCCTATTACTCGCTCATCGCGAGCGGCGCGAACGCGTCGTTTCCGCACTACAGTTCGGGCAAGCGGCGGATGCTCGACGGCGACTTCCTGTTGATGGACTACGCCCCCGACGTCGGCTACTACATGAGCGACGTGACGCGCATGTGGCCTGTGAACGGGAAGTTCAACGGGTGGCAGCGCGAACTCTACGGCTTCTATCTGGAATGTTATCAGGCCATCCTGAAGCACATCCGGCCGGGCGTCACGGCGGCCGTGATCAAACAGGAAGCGCACAAAGATATGGAGGCCGCACTCGCCCGCGCGCGTTTCTCGAAACCCATCTACGAGCGTGCCGCGCGCGAGTTTGTGGAGAGCTACGGGCGTTCGGCGGCGAACCCGCGCGGGGGACTCGGCCACTGGGTCGGGATGGCGACGCACGACGTCGGGCCATACGGCGACCCGCTGCGCGCCGGGATGGTCTTCACCATCGAACCCGCTCTGCGCGTCCCCGAAGAGAAAATTTACATCCGCCTCGAAGACGTGATCGTGATCACGGACAAGGGCGCGGACATCCTGACGAACTGGCTGCCCATGGACATCCCGGCCATCGAGAAGTTGATGAGCGAAGAAGGCATGTTGCAGCGTTACCCGCGCGACAACAAGTAACACGGCCTAAGCGTCGCCCGCATGCTGCCCGCGCGGCAGTCGGTCGGGCATTGTGTCGGGCGTGATATGTGAGGAGGAGAAGAAGAGATGATCAAACATCGAATTGCGGCGTGGGCATTCGTCTGGATCACTTTGGGCGCGGCGTTCAACGCTTTCGGGCAACAGGGGCGACCAGACCCGGCGACGCTCCTCGCGGCGCAACGCGAGGCCATGCAACGGCTCGCCATTATGGACGGCGTCTGGCGGGGCGCGGCGTGGACTGTCCTGCCTTCGGGCGAGCGTCACAACATCACGCAGACCGAGCGCATCGGGCCGTTCCTCGACGGCTCGGTGAAGGTCATCGAGGGGCGCGGGTACGACCCGGACAGCAAGGTCACGTTCAACGCCTTCGGCACGATCTCTTACAACTCTGCGACGCGCGCTTACACCTTGCACTCCTACGCGCAAGGACAGGTCGGCGACTTCGCTTTGACGCCGACGGCCGACGGCTATGTCTGGGAGATACCGGCGGGGGCGATGACGATCCGCTACACGGCGGTCATCAAGGACGGCGCGTGGCGCGAAGTGGGCGACCGGATCATGACGGGCAAAGAGCCGGTGCGCTTCTTCGAGATGAATCTCAAACGGGTGGGCGACACGGACTGGCCTCGCGCCGGGGCGGTCAGCCAGAAGTAAGCGAAGACGCTAGAGGCGGCGCAAGCGAGTGTCAGCGAGTGTCAGCGAGTGTCAGCGAGTGTCAGCCGGTTGCAATTCGCGGTTGACGTTGTTCAATCGTCGCTGGCGGGGAATTTTATTTCGACGAGCAAGCCGCCGCCGTGAGCGTTCGAGGCTTTGATCGTGCCGCCGTGCAGGCGCGTGGCGCGGGCGGCGATGGCGAGGCCGAGTCCCGCGCCGCCCGTCTGACGGTCGCGCGCTTCGCCCACGCGGTAGAAGGGACGGAAGATTTCTTCCAGCGTCTCCTCCGGCACGCCCGCCCCGTGATCGCGCACGGCGACGACGGCCTGCCGCGCGCCGCCCGCCTCTTCACAGAAAAGCGTGATCTCAACCTCCGTCCCTTCGGCCGTGTGGCGCACGGCGTTACGCACCACGTTCTCAATCGCACTCTTGATGAGACCGGGCACGCCCGTCGTCGTGCACGGCTCGCACTCGGTCGCGCGTGCGGAGCGGGCGCGGCCGCGCGCCTCGAAGTCTGCGTCGTCGGCGATCTCGCGCACGAGCGCGCAGAGGTCGAGTCGCACGCGGCGCAAGCCTTCGGCGTCGCCGCTCTCGACGCGCGAGAGCGTCAGCAGTTGGCCGATCATCTCGTTGATGCTTTCGGCCTCGCGCCCGATGCGGTCGAGCGCAGACGTAGCCTGCGGGCTGGTGTGTCGTCGCGCCAACTCCAACGCGACGCCGAGCCGCGTGAGCGGTGAACGCAACTCGTGCGAGATGTCGCGGATGAGACGTTGCTGCGCGCTGACGAGCGTCTCGATGCGCGCCGCCATCGCGTCGAAGTCACGACCCATGTCGGCCAGTTCGTCACGGCGTCGGCCGAGCAGAGGGCTGACGCGCGCCGACAGATCGCCGCGCGCGACCTGTCCCGTCACGGCGCGCAGTTTGACGACGGGCGAGACGATGTAGCGCGCCAGCAGGTAGCAGAGAGCGCCCGCCGTCAGGAGCACGGCGAGGATGCGTAAAAGTTGCGCCGCGGGTTGATCCGAGAAGAAGCCGGGCGGCGGCCTGCGTCGCGGCCTCCAATCAACGAGGACGTAAGTGCGCCCGCTCGCGGTCTTGACCGGGTGAGCGACGAACATCTCCGCGCCGGGTGCGCTCCGCGTGATTGCGCCCGATGCCAACGCCCGCCGCGACACTTCCGCGACGCCGCGCGGCACAACGCGCCCGGTCACTTCCGCGCCCTGCGCGTCGAGTAGATAGAAGGCATCGCCGCCCGGCCGCGCGTTGTCGCCGCCTCGCTGCCGCACGTCGTCTTGCCGCGCGTCGCCCTGCGCGTTCTCCTGTTGCTGCGGCTCGCCGAAGAATTTACGCAAGCCCTCCGCGCCCTCGCGCTCGTAGGTTGTCGCCGCGAGTTGGCCGTAGGCGGTCATCGCCCTGTCCATGCCGGAGTAGGAAGGGAACTGCGGCTCGCTGCGCGTCAACTCGCTCGTCAAAAACAGCGCGGCGATGACGAGCGCCATCGCCAGCCAGAACCACAGGAAGACTTTCAGAAAAAGACTGTGCATCGAATGTCCCGCCTCTGACCGCGCATCAAATGCCCCAACTCAGACCGTGCAGCAAACTTTCTGCCTCTCACTCTTCGGCAAATGTCCCGGCCTTATGCCGCGCGTCATACGTCGCTAAGTGACGACTGCGAACCGCGCACGACTCTTGACCGCGAACCGGGAACTGCTCACGACTCACCCGGCCGCGCGTAGATGTAGCCGACGCCTCGCACCGTCTTGATGCGCTCGACGCTGCCGCCGACCTGATGGCCGAGCTTCTTACGCAGGTTGCTGACGTGCATGTCTATGCTGCGGTCGAAGGGCGAGAGGTTGCGGTGCAGCACGTCTCTGACCAACTCTTCGCGCGTCACGATCCGGCCGGGGGCGCGCAGTAGTTTTTCCAGTAGATCGTATTCGACGACCGTCAACTCGATCATCTTGCCCGCGCGACGGACGACGCGCGTGCCCGTGTCCATCTCCACGTCGCCGACGGCGAGCGTCTGCGGCGACTGTCGCCCGTCGTCCGCTTCGGGGCGCGCGCGCCTGAGCACCGCGCTGATGCGCGCGACGAGTTCGCGCGGGTTGAAGGGTTTCGGCAGATAGTCGTCCGCGCCGATCTCCAAGCCGACGATGCGATCCAGTTCGTCGCCGCGCGCCGTCAGCATCACGACGGGCAGGCGCGAGCGGGCGCGGATGCGGCGCAGCACTTCAAAGCCGTTGATGCCGGGCAGCATGAAGTCGAGCACGACGAGCGCGTGCTCGCCGGAGAGCGCGCGCTCCGTCCCCGCCTCGCCGTCGTGCGACGCTTCGACCTCGTAGCCTTCGGGCGCGAGATATTCCGACACCAGTTCGCACAGCCCCACGTCGTCGTCAATCACCAGTATGCGCTCCATCGTCCCGCCCTTCCGCCCTTCCGCATCGCCCGGCCGCGTGTCCCCGCCTCTCAAAAAGCTGATCATTCTAACTTAAACGGCGCGCGCCGAACGTAAAGAAGTGTCAAGCGGCGGCCAAAGGCGCGTTGACAAAACTTTACATTCCTTAGACGGACTCTTTACGTCGCGCCGCGCTGGGTTAGCGTATAACAGAGGGCGAACGAAAGAGGTCGCAACGGTTTTGCGGGAACAACTTTTCGGGGAAAGGGATAAATAAGATGAGGTTGACTAAAACAAGATTGAGGATCGGCGGCGCGCTGGTGTTGGTCGCCGCGTTGGCGTTGGCGGCGGTCGGCTTTGCCCAACAGCAGGGCGTCGGTCGCGGTGGTGGCGGTGGCGGTCGCGGCGGGTTCGGCGGGCACGGCGGCGGTGAACGCGGCGGTCGTGGTGGTGGTGGCGGTGAGCGCGGCGGCGCGCTCGGCCCGTTGGCGCGTGATCTCAACCTGACCGACGCGCAGAAGGCGCAGGTCAAACAGATCACGGACAGTTTCGAGGAGAGCACGAAGAGTCTGCACGAGCAACTGTTCGCGGCGGGCGACAGTCCGTTCGACGGCTTGAAGGACGGCGCGTTCGACGAGGCGGCCGTGCGCGCGGCGGCACAGACGCGCGCCTCCATCCACGTCGAGATAGAGGTGGCGCGTGCGCGCATGATGTCGCAGGTCTACGCGCTGCTGACGGCGGAGCAGAAGGCCAAACTCGCCGAGCGTCGCAGCCAGTTCGAGCAGGGCGGCCAACATCGTCGCGGCGCGCCGCCGCGGCCGGGAGAAGTGCCGGACGGCAGATAGCGGGCGAGGACGTACCGCGTCGCGGCTCGCGTGGAGAATCGCCAGAGCCGCCTTCTTCTCAAGGGGGAAGCCGGGGTGGACAAGCGGCCTCCCCTCCAACTTTATTCGGACGACGTTCGCAGCAACTTTAAGCCGCGCACGGCGCGAGCCGGGGAGGCTCGGACAAAGAACATGATCACAACCGGAGTGCTGCAAGTCTGGCCGGAGTCGGGACGCACGACGATGACGACGACGGCGACGACAACGACGGCGACGTCGGCGACAGAGACGAGCCTCGCGGAACGCACCGCGCAGCAACTCGCGCGCGACACAGCCGCCGGGGACATGGAGTCGTTCGAGGAGGTGTATAGGCGACACCACCGGCAAGTCTATCGCCTGTGCCTGCGGATGACGCAGAACGTCCACGAGGCGGAAGACCTGACGCAGGAAGTCTTCGTCCACCTCTTCCGCAAGATTGGTTCATTTCGCGGCGAGTCGGCCTTCTCGACGTGGCTGCATCGCCTGACGGTCAACCACGTCCTGATGCACTTTCGCAAGCGCAACGGGCGCGAGCGGAGCACGGAAGACGGCGAGACGCCGAACGAGGTGGTGCGCGGGACGGAACACCCCGGCCGCATGCAGGTGGTGGACAAGATCAGTCTCGACAACGCGCTCGCGCGACTCGCGCCCGGCTACCGCGCCGTCTTCATCCTCCACGACGTAGAAGGCTACGAGCACGAAGAGATCGGCCGCATGCTCGGCTGCTCGACCGGCACGTCCAAGTCGCAACTGCACAAGGCGCGACTGCGGCTTCGCAAACTCCTCACCCTACCTTCGTCCAACGGCGTGCACAAGACGGACGACGGTAACGCCGAAGTCTGACTTTCGCTCCCGGCAAATTTATCCACAAATTTATTCAAGAGAGGCGGCCGACATCGGTCGCCTCTCTTTTTGGCGGCGGCGCGTTTTTGCGGGTACTATGTGCGGCGGCAAAAACGAATTGACGAAGCGAGGCGGGTGAAGCGACGGGATGCCTAAACTTTCAATTGACGGCGCGAGTGTCTATTACGAAGTCCACGGCGAGGGCGCGCCGCTCGTCTTGATTCCGGGGCTGGGCACGGGGCTGTGGCTCTGGTTCAAACAGACGCCCCACTTCGCCGCACACTTCCGCACCATCGTCTTCGACCCGCCCGGCGTTGGTCGTTCCGACAAATCTGACGTAGCATTCTCGACGCATGCGCTCGCCGCGACAGTCGCAAAATTGCTCGACGCGCTCGGCATCGAACGCGCACACGTCCTCGGCGCGTCGCTCGGCGGCTTCGTCGCACAGGAGTTCGCGCTGCTGTTTCCGCAAAGGACGGAGAGCCTCGTGCTGTGTTGCACGAGCGCGGGCGGGGCAGGCCACGTCCCGCCGGACGCCGCCGTGCTCGCAGCCTACGCGTCGAACTTCGGGCTGACGGCGGATGAACGCATCCGGCAGAATTTGCTGCTCTCGTTCGCGCCGACTTACGTTGCGGAGCAAGGCGCGGAGGTCGAGCGCGTGTTGGAGATGCGCCTGTCGAACGTCGTACCCGATGAAGTCTACATGCAGCAGGCGCGCGCCGGGCAGACGTTCGACGCCGCCGCGCGCGTCCATGAGATCGCGGCGCGCACGCTCGTCATCACAGGGGACACAGATCAAGTAGTGCCCGCGGAAAACTCCGCCCGCCTCGCCGACGCCATACCGGGCGCGCAACTCGTCGTGATACCGGGCGGCAGCCACATGTTTTTCATCGAGGCGGCGGCACAGTTCAACGCCGCCGTCGTCGCTTTTCTCAAACAAAGTTCGTCCAACTGAAACCAGAGTCTCGCCCGTTACAACCAACACACGACCAACATGCGTTACGCCAAAATAAACGGCACGGGGGCATACGTGCCCGCGCGAGTGCTGACCAACGACGACCTGAGCCGCATGCTCGGCGAAAACATCAACGACTTCGTCTCAAACATCGTCGGCATCAACGAACGCCACGTCTGCGCCGACGACGAGAGCACGGCCGATCTGGCGACCGAGGCCGCTCGCCTTGCGCTTCGCTCGTCCAACCTCGCGCCCGAAGATTTAGACCTCATCATCCTCGCCACCGACACGCCGGAGTATCTGTCGCCCGCCACATCCGTCGTCGTGCAGGATCGCCTCGGCGCGCGTAACGCGGGCACGTTCGACGTCAACTGCGCGTGCGCCGGTTTCGTCACCGCGCTCGACACGGCGACGAAGTACGTTATCGCCGATGAAGCCTATCGCAACGTGCTCGTCGTCGGGGCTTACGCGATGAGCAAGTACGTTGACTGGACGGAGAAGAAGACCTCGACCATCTTCGCCGACGGCGCGGGCGCGGTCGTCGTGCAAGCCTCCGAAGAGTCGCCCGGTTTCCTCGGTGCGAAACTCGTCGCCGACGGGCGTTATCACGATCACATGGGCGTCTACGCGGGCGGCACGCACATGCCGATTGACGAGCGCGTGCTGGCGGAGAATTTCTACACGAAGGTGAGGTTCGCCAAGAAGTACCCGCCGGAGGTGAACATCGAAGGCTGGCAGCGCATCGTGCGCGAGGTGCTCGGCAAGTGTCGGTTGACGACCGATGACGTGTCGCTCTTTTTGTTCACGCAGGTCAACCTGAGCACGATCAAGATCGTGATGGAGGCGTTGGAGTTGCCGATGTCGCGCACGCACACGGTGATGGGCAAGTGGGGCTACACTGGTTCGGCCTGCATCCCGATGGTCTTGGACGACGCGGTGCGCGAGGGGAAACTCGAACGCGGCCAGATCGTCGTGATGTGCGCCTCGGGCGGCGGCCTCAACATGGCCTGCGCGGCGTTCCGCTGGTGAAAGAGAAGTGATGAGTGATGGGTGATGAGTTGAAAACTCTTCTTACTCATCACTCATTACTCATCACTCATCACTTTCTTATGAAGTATCCGAACATCTACATGTTGCTGCGCGAGCGGGTCGAGCAGTATCGCGGGCGGAACGTGTTTTACGTCCGCGAGGGAGAGGCGTGGGCGGGCGTCGCGTGGGAGCGTTTCGACCGTGAGGCGCACGAGTTCGCTTACGCGCTTCAAGCGTGCGGCCTCGTGCGCGGCGGGAGCGTGTGCGTGCTGATGGGGAATGTGCCGGAATGGGTGGTGGCAGACCTCGGCATCATTATCGCGGGCGGCGTCAGTTGTGGCCTCTACCCGACGAGTTCCGCCGAGCAGTGCGCCTACATCATCAACCACTCGGACGCCGCGGTCGTCCTCGTGGACACTCCCGCGCAACTCGACAAGGTTCTCAGCGTCCGCGACGCTCTGCCGAAACTAACGACCATCGTCTCGCTCGACGAAGCGGCCGCCGCGACGCGCACGGGCGTCGTCGGCTATCGTGAATTTTTGCGCGCCGGACGCGGGCGGCGCGAGCAGTTGAGCGGCGAGTTGGAAGCGCGCGCTCTTGAAGCGGCGACGGACGAGACGGTCATCATGGTCTACACGTCGGGCACGACGGGCAGGCCGAAGGGCGCGTGTCTCAGTCACGCTTATGTCCTGAACAGCGTCGAATCTCTGCGCGGCGTGATCCCGCTCGACGACGCGGACGTGATGTTTTCCTACCTCCCCTATTGCCACGTCGCCGAACGCATCTCCGGTCTTTACAACCGGCTGTACGCGGGCGCGTCCGCTTACTTTGTGGACGACGCGCGGCGATTGTGGGAGTACATCGCGGAGGTGCGGCCGACGGTCTTTCCGAGCCTCCCGCGCTTCTTCGAGAAGGTCTACGCGCGCATCGTCGCAGACATGGACGCGGGCGCGCCGCAGGAACGCGAGCGGTTCAAAGTCGCGCTCCAACTCGGCCGGGAGATCAGCCGCTTGCGACAGGCGAGGGCAGACGTACCGCAGAGTTTGCTTGACGAGTACGAGGAAAAGGCAACGCCGTTCGTGCGAAAAGTCAACGGCTACTTCGGCGGGCGTCTGCGTCTGGCGACTTCGGGTGGCGCGCCGCTCGTCGGCGAGGTGGCGGAATTTTTCGACGCCTTCGACTTGCCCATCCTGCAAGCCTACGGGCTGACCGAGAACGTGTGCGTCGCCTTCAACCGCCCAGACGATTATCGTATCGGCACGGTCGGGCCGCCGATGCCGGGGTGCGAAGTGCGCATCGCCTTGGACGGCGAGATTCTCGTGCGCAGCGGGATGATGTTCTCCGGTTACTACAAGGACGCGGAAGGGACGGCCGCGATGGTTCGCGACAGCTGGCTGTTGACGGGTGACCTGGGGCGGCTCGACGACGGCGGCTTCCTGCACATCACCGGGCGCAAGAAGGAGATCATCGTCACCTCGACGGGGAAGAACATCGCGCCCGCCCTCGTCGAAAATTTGCTCAAGGAGCATCACCTCATCAGCCACGCCTTCGTCTACGGCGACAACCGCAGTTACCTCGTCGCGCTCCTCACGCTCAACGCCGCGGAACTCGAAGCTTACGCCCGCGCGCACGGCGTCGAAGCGCGGGACGCGGCGGGGTTGACTCATCATCCGCTCGTCAGGGAGTTGATCGCGTCAATCGTCGCCCGCGCGAACGCGAGACTCTCGACGACCGAGGCCGTCAAAAAGTTCGCCGTGCTCGAACACGATTTCAGCGTCGAGGCCGACGAGGTGACGCCGACGCAGAAGGTCAAGCGCGCCGTCGTGACGAAGCGATACGCGGAAGTGTTGGAGTCGCTCTACGCGTGAGGGACGGACAATCTTTGCGCCCGTGGTGCGGACACCTTTACGGCCGTGGTTCGTCGAGGAGGACGACGGCCTCGCCCATAATGACCTGCTCGCCCGACTCCTTCTCGCAGACGGTCTCAAGCGTTAAGATGTTTTTGTCTTCCCTGACTTTCAAGACCGTCACGCGCGCCGTGATCTGATCGCCGGGATAGACGGGCGCGAGAAATTTGAACGTCTGGCTGAGATAGACCGTGCCGCGACCGGGCAGCTTTTCGCCGAGGGCGGCCGAGATGAGCGACGCGCCGAGCATGCCGTGCGCGATGCGGCGTCCGAAGCGTGTGCGCGCGGCAAACTCGTCGTCCAGATGCACGCTGTTGTGGTCGCCGATGAGGTCGGCGAAAGTGTGTATGTCCGCGTCCGTGATCGTCTTCGTGATGGCGGCCGTGTCGCCGACCTTGAAGTTCATGTCAGAAGTCGTCCCTTCATTTAACCTGAGCGCAAAGCGAGTCATATTTAACACACGCCGCGGCGTGCGCGGGAATACGCGGAAAAATCCGCCCGCCCGGCGCGCTTTCGATAACGCATGAAAGAACGCTTCTTCCTCGACCGCGAGCAGAACATCCTGTTCATCAACTTCGCAGACTTTCGCATCGAGAGCCGCGCGCAGGTTGACGAGATGGCGCAACTCGTCCGCGAGGCCGTCGGCGCGAATGGCGGGCGCGTCTACTCGGTCGTCAACTACGAGGGGACGGAGATCGCGCCGCACATCGTTGACTACTACGGTGAGCGGATCAAGGAACTGCAAGACCGTTACTCCGTCTCGACCGTGCGCTACTCTTCGAGCGGCCTGACGCGCTCCGTGCTGCGCTACCTCGGCGCGGCCGTGGACTTGGAGTCGAATATCTTCACGACGCGCGACGAGGCCATCCGCGCGATCCGCGAACTGGAAAGCCGCAATCCGACCCGCACAGACTTGCGCGGCGCGCTTCTCTCGCGCCTGCTCACGGCGCGCCACAGTCTGCTCGTCAAACTCCTGCCCGCGTGGCTCGTCGCCTTAACCCTCATCGTCGCGGCTTACCTGTGGGCGGCCGCGTCGGCAGCGAACGACGCGTCGCAGCTTCGCGTCATTCAAACGATCTCGCTCGTCGCCTTCGCGTCGCTCGCCGTCGCGGCCGGAGTGACGGGCGCGTGCGTGTACCGCTTCGTCATCAAACCGCTGCGGCGGATGGAGCGCGCGACGCGCAGCTTCGTCGGCGGTGGCGGCGCATTCGAGGCCGTCGAAGCGCAAGGCCGCGACGAGGTGGGTCAACTGGCCGCCGGTTTGAACGACGCCGCGCGGCAGTTGCGCCGCGACATCGCGCGCCTGAACGGCCTCTATCACATCTCTTTGATGATGGGCACGGGCACGGAAGTCTCACTCATCTGCGAACTCCTGACCGGCAAGATCGCGCGCCTGCTCGAAGCTGACATGTGCGTCATCCTCCTGCACGACGAGCGCGAGCACATCATCTACGCGCAACTGCCCGCGCACGGCGTCAGCGACGAGCACGTGCGCTCGCTGCGCTCGAACCTCAACAACCGCGACGAGCGAAGCATCGCCGGGTGGGTCTTCGCCACGGGCGAGCCGTACCTGACGAACGCCATCGCCGCCGACACGCTCATCAGCCGCACGGCCGCGCAACTGATCGGCGCGCGCTCGATGCTCGCCGTGCCGCTGCAAGTCGGCGACCGCACGCTCGGCGTCCTCGAAGTGATGAACAAGGAGGGCGGCTTCGTCGAAGACGACAAGCGGCTCGTCACGATCTTCGCGGCGCAGGCGGCGCACCTGCTCGCCAACGCGCAACTCTTCGAGCGGCTGCGCGACTCCGAAGAACGACACCGCCAGATTTTCGAGAGCGCGCTCGACGGCCTCTACCGCGCCACGCCTGACGGCCGCTTCGTCACGCTCAACCCCGCGCTCTGGGCGATGCTCGGCTACGCGAACGCGGACGAGCTGACGGATGCCAACCTCGTCGCAGACGTGTTCGCCGACGCCGCGACGGGCGCGCGACTCCTAGCGGAACTCGCCACGCGCGGCCAAGTGCTCGACGTGGAATGCGAACTGCGTCGCAAGTCGGGCGAGCCTCTGCCCGCGCGTCTGAGCGCGCGCGTGGTGACGGACAAGGCGAGCGGCGAGGTCTATCATCTCGGCATCGTGCGCAACGTCGCGGAGCAGAAGCGTCTCTCGGAGCAGTTGAAAATCTCGGAACAACTCGCCGTCGTCGGCGAACTCGTCGCGGGCGTCGCGCACGAGGTGCGGAATCCTCTGTGCGGCATCACGACGACCTTGAGCGCGATGGCGCGCAGGCTCGAAGACAAAGAGGCTGCGCGCCCGTTCGTCGAAGTGGTGTTGAAAGAGGCCGACCACCTCAATCACCTGATGGAGCAACTGCTCGAACACAGTCGCCCGAACCGCATCGAGAACCACCCGGCGGGCGTCGAGAGCGTCATCGCCGAAGCGATCCGCGAGCGGCGCGCGCAGTTCGCAGACAAAGGCGTCGCGCTCGAACTCGACTGCCCCGCGAACCTGCCCGGCGTCCACCTCGACTATCGCAAGATGCACGGCGTCTTCGCCAACCTGCTCGATAACGCCTTGCAGCACACCGCGCCGGGCGGCCATGTGGCCGTCCGCGTCTCGACCGACGGCGGCGGCGACGCGAACAACGGCGAGCGGGCAATCGTTGGACATGCGGCGGGCGTCCGCATCGAACTGAGCGACACGGGCAGCGGCATCGCCCCGGCCGATCTCGCGCGCATCTTCGAGCCGTTCTACACGACGCGCACCACCGGCACGGGACTCGGACTCGCCATCGTGCGCAAGGCCGTCCACGACCACGGCGGCCAGATCACAGCACGCTCCGAACTCGGCAAGGGCACGCAGTTTCGGATCAGCCTGCCGCTCGAAAGCAACCTGCAACGCCACTGACGCCACTGACTAACGGATGCAAAGTAAAAATAAGATCCTCATCATTGACGATCAGCCCTCGATCCGTTTCGGCGTGCGGAGTCTGCTCGAAGGCGAGGGCTTCAGCGTGCTTGAAGCGGAGACGGGCGCGCAAGGGTTGTCCGTCATCACGAGCACCGCGCCGCACCTCGTCTTGCTCGATCTGCGACTGCCCGATGCCGACGGCCTCGATCTACTGCCACGCATCAAGGCCATTGACGACGCGCTGCCCGTCGTCGTCCTCACCGCGCACGGCACGATTGAGACGGCCATCCGCGCGCTCAAAAACGGCGCGGAGAATTTTCTGACGAAGCCCTTCGACCCCGAAAGTTTCCTCCTTCTCATCTCGAAGACGCTCGGCGAGAGTTCGACGCGCCGCGAGCGTCTCTTAACAGGGCTAGCGCAAGACCGTCTCGTCGCCGAATATTTTCAAGGTCGCGCGCAGAGCATGACGCGCCTGCACGCCGCGCTCGAACGCCTCGCGCCGACCGACACCACCGTCCTTCTGCACGGCGAGACGGGGACGGGCAAGGGCGTTGTCGCGCACCTCATTCACCACCTGTCGGGTCGCGCCGCCAAGCCGTTCGTCACGGTCAACTGCGCCGGGCTGACGCGAGAGTTGTTGGAGTCGGAACTCTTCGGCCACGAGCGCGGCGCGTTCACCGGCGCGGTCGCCGCCAAGCCCGGCCTGCTTGAGTTGACGCACGAGGGCACGCTCTTCTTCGACGAGATCGCCGAGATGGAGCCTTCGATTCAGGCGAAGGTGCTGCACGTTTTGGAGGAACGAAAGTTTCGCCGCGTCGGCGGTACGCAGGAGCGCGAGACGGACGTGCGCCTCGTCGCGGCGACGAACAAGAACTTGAAAGAGGAAGTCAAAGCCGGTCGCTTCCGCGAAGATTTGTTCTACCGCCTGAGCGTGATGCCGCTGACGCTGCCCCCCTTGCGCGAGCGGCGCGAAGACATCCTCCCGCTCGTCGAGCATTTCATCGGCCACTACAACGCGCGCCTCAACCGGCGCGTGCGTGGCGCGACGCCGCAGGCCGAGGCGATGCTCGTCAGTTACAACTACCCCGGCAACATACGTGAACTCCGCAACGTCATCGAGCGCGCCGTCATCCTCTGCGCGGGCGATCTCATTCACGCCGACGACCTGCCGCTCGGCGGCGTCGAATCGTGGGAGACTTCCGCCGCCGCAGCAGACGTCGCCCCGCGCGACGCGGACGGCCAGAAGCAGTTCCTCTCGCTCGACGAACTCGAAGCCCTCCACGTCAAACGCGTCTTCGCCGCCACGAATCGCAACCTCACGCGCACCGCCGAACTCCTCGGCATCACACGCACCACGCTCTACGCCAAACTACGCAAGGCCGACCCCGACTTCCTCCCCAAAGAGAACGCCTGACAGCGCGACCTTGAACCCGCTCTCAAGAGGAACTGCTCATTCGCCCGTCGTCCAACAATTGAACACGCGCCGCGCGCCGTTGTGCAGAAACTCGACAACGTCTCGCCACGGTGTGCCGCAATCAAAGGGCAAACGCGTTGGAGCGGCGTTTGCATGTGTGTGAGGGCAAGTCGTCTTGCGGAGTGTGCCGAGGTGTCCCTTAACAGCCTGAGCCGCTTCGCCGTCAGCTTATTGTTTCAACTCCACTCTCTACAATCCGTTTCCGTCTAGCGAAGGAGAAGATCGTTATGTCCGCTCGTCCGTGTGTGGCAGCCTTGCGTGCTTTCTGTTTGCTGCTCGTGTGCAGCGTCGGTGTGTTCGCCCAGAGTCAGACGACGGGCAACGTCGAGGGCGTCGTGCGAGACGCGAACGGCGCGGCCGTGGCTGGCGCGGAAGTGACCGTCACCAGCCGCGCGACCGGCGACGAGCGCAAGGCGACCACCGACGAAAGCGGCGTCTTCGCCGTCACGCTTCTGTCGCCCGGTACGTACCGCGTCCAGATCGGCGCGAGCGGTTTCCGTCCGACGGTCTTTGAGGACGTGACGGTCGCCATCACGGAGACGACGAACCTGCCCGTCGAACTCGTGGTCGGCGAACTGACGGGCGAGTCGGTCGTCGTCAACGCCTCGGTCGGCCCCATCGTGCAAAGCGACAGTTCACAACTCGGCCGCGTCGTGGACTCGCGCACCGTCTCCGAACTGCCGCTCGCCACGCGCAACTTCACGCAGATACTCGGCCTCTCGACCGGCACGGCGACGTACCTGCCCGACAACACGTCCGTCGGGCGCAACTCGCAGAACATCTCCGTCAACGGCGGGCGCGTCACGAACAACAACTTCCAGATCAACGGCATTGACGCCAACTCGCAAGGGACGAACTCCGCGCCTTCGCTCTCCGTCCCCGCGCCCGAATCCATCCAAGAGTTCAAAGTGCAGACTTCGCTCTACGACGCCACCTTCGGCCGTTCGGGCGGCGGCAACGTGCAGGCCGTCACCAAGTCGGGCACGAACCTTTTCACGGGCAGCGTCTACGAGTATTTCCGCAACGAGAAGCTGAACGCCAACAACCCGTTCTTGAAAGCCGTCGGCGTCGAACGCCCCGTCTTGAAGCGCAACATCTTCGGCGGCGTCATCGGCGGCCCCATCCAGAAGGACAAGCTGTTCTTCTTCGGCTCGTATCAGGGCACGCGCGAACGCAACGGCGCGTCCGTCATCAACAGTTTGTCGTCGAACATCTTCGTCACGCCGGGACTGACCAACAACCGCTCCGAGGCCGCGCTGCTCGCGCTCTACAACTCGCGCCGCGCCGCCGGGACGCCCGCGCTGACGGCCATCAACCCGACCGCGCTCGCGCTCTTGAACACCAGACTCGACGGCGGCAATTTCCTGATCCCCACGCCGCAGACCTCGAACGGCCTCTACTCCGGCTCGGCCATCTCCGTCTACGACGAGAACCAGTTCAACGCCAACATTGATTACCGCTTCGACGACGCGAACACTTTGTCCGCCAAGTTGTTCTACTCGAACGCGCCGCAGACGCTCGCCCTGCCGAGTTTCCTCGGCGGCGGCCCGAACGTCCCCGGCTTCGGCAACTTCCAGCAGAACAACAACCGCCTGCTCTCGCTTCAATACGTTCACATCTTCAGCCCGACGATCGTCAACGAACTGCGCGCCGGTTACAACTTCATCCGCGTTGACGCGACGCCGCAAGAACCCGTCACGGATGCGAGCGTCGGCATCGCGCGCGCGAACGCCAACGCCTTTCCGGGGCTGCCTTTGATCCGCATCGCGCCCGCCGCGGGCGGCGTCGTCATCGGCACGTCGCCGACGATTGACGTGCAGGCCGTCGCCCCCTCGACCACGCTCGCCGACACGCTCTCCATCACGAAAGGCTCTCACCAGATTCGCACCGGCGCGGAGTTTCGCTACAGCGAGAACAACTACACGCTCAACTTCTTCACGCGCGGCCAACTCGACTTTCTCAGTTTCGATCAATTCCTGACGGGCAGCGCGTTCGTCTCCGTCTTCGGCAGCGGCATCGGCGACCGCTCGCTTCGCGCGCCCGACTACAACTTCTTCGTGCAGGACGACTACAAGTTAACGCCCAAACTCACGCTCAACCTCGGCCTGCGCTACGAACTCGATCTGCCGCCGACCGACACGCGCGGCCGCATCGCCACCTTCGATCCGTCGCTCTACGACCCGACGCGTCTGGCGAACAGCGGCAGCGGCTTCGTGCAGGCCGGGAACGTGATCCAGCAATACGATCTGGCGAACGTGCCGAACGTCTCGGACTCCGTCTTGAACAGTCAGGACAAGAACAACTTCGCGCCGCGCGTCGGCTTCGCCTACTCGCCCTTGGACTCGAACCGACTCGTCTTCCGCGGCGGCTACGGCATCTTCTACTCGCGCACGTCGTTCCAGTACATCACCCTCAACGTGATCGCGCCGCCCACGTTCGTCTTCGGCGCGCGCGTCGCGGGCGTCACCGATCCGGGCTTCATCCCCATCTCGAACCCCTTCTTCCCCGCGCCCGCGCAGAGCCAGTTCCCGACCTTCGTCCCCAACGTCGCGCTCTCCGGCAGTTATTTCGACCGCGACATCCGCACGCCTTACCTGCAACAGTACAACGCCAGCGTGCAGTACGAACTCTTTAGAAACTACCTCGTCGAACTCGCCTACGTCGGCTCGCACGGCCTCAATTTGTTCCGCCAGGTGGCGATCAATCAGGCGCGTCTCGCCACGCCCGGCAACCCCGTCGTCAACCGCGTGACGGGCGCGACGTTTACGACGAACACGCCCGCGAACGCCGCTTTGCGCGCGCCGATTCAGGGCGCGGCCATCAACGGTTTCTCGCAGAACCAATCAAGCGCGCAGTCGAGTTACAACTCGATGCAGGCGAGTTTGACGAAACGCTTCTCGAACGGCCTCTCGTTCCTCGCCTCCTACACGTTCGCCAAGTCAATTGACAACGCTTCGGGACAGGGCGGCGGCGCAGGCACGGGGGGCGTCTTGAACCCCGGCGCGGTCGGCGAGACTTCGGCCATCCTCGGCAACCAGTTCGACAACCGCGCCAACCGCGGCGTCTCCGATTTCGACCGCACGCATCGCTTCGTCCTGAGCGGCATCTACGCGCTGCCGACTCCCGCCTTCGCGCGCGACTCGGCCGTCGGCCGCGCGCTGCTCGGCAACTTCCAACTCGGCACGATCATCACCGCGCAGTCCGGTCTGCCGATTGACATCGTGGACTCCGGCGCGGCCTCCTTCTACGGCCTGAACGGCACGGCCGCGCTCGCCCGTCCCAACTTCGCTCCCGGCGCGACGCGCGAGACCGCCATGTCGAACGTGCCCGCAGGCTACTTCTTCAACCCGCTCGCCTTCGCGCGCCCCGTCGTCTTGGCGGGCGCACCGATTCCGAGTTCGGGCGGCGCGGCTCTCGCGGGCGCGACGGGGACGGACTTCGGCGCGATTGGCCGCAACATCCTGCGCGGGCCTAGCCAGAAGAACGTTGACTTCTCCGTCATCAAACGCTTCCCGATTGGCGAGCGGCGCAACGTCGAGTTCCGCACCGAGTTCTTCAACCTCTTCAATCAGGTCAACTTCGCCAACCCGATCAGCGACCTCAACGCCGTGGCCGCTTCGGGCGGCAGCCTCAACCCGACGACCGGGCAGATCAACACGCCCGGCGCGTTCGGCCGCATCGTCTCGACGAGCAACAACCCGCGCCTGATCCAGTTCGCGCTGAAGCTCAACTTTTAAGAGCAGTGGCGAGTGACGAGTGACGAGTGACAAGCGAAAGACAAGTTTTCTGTTTTAACTTGTCACGCGTCACTTGTCACTCGTCACTCCCGAAGGGGGTCTTGAAATGTTCGTCAGAGATTGGCTTGCGCGCCGCGCCGTGCTCTCGCGGGACAGGTTGGCGATCGCGGATTTAGCGACCGGCGCGAAACTCAGCTATCGCCAACTCGACGAGCGCGCGACGCGCCTCGCCAATGGCCTGCGCGAGACGGCGGGCGTCGGCGCGGGCGACCGCGTGGCCGTGCTCTCGACGAACCGCGCCGCCATCCTCGAAGCCTTCTTCGCCGCCGCGAAGTTGACCGCCGTCCTCGCCCCTCTGAACTACCGTTTGACGGCCAGCGAACTCGGCTACATCCTCTCAGACTGTCGCCCGCAGGTGTTGTTCTACGAGACTGAGTTCGCGGGCGTGGTCGCGGAACTGCGCGCGCGCGGCCTCGTCAGCCAAGCAATCGTGTTCGACGGCGGGACGGAAGACGGCGACAACGCGGCGAACGCGGCGGGCGGCGGCGCGGCGGGCACGGGCGGCGAAAATTACGAAGCGTTGCTCGCGTCGTCGAGCGCGCGCGCGGTCGAGGTCGAGAGTTTCGATCCCGAAATGCCCGCGCTCATCATCTACACGTCGGGCACGACGGGACATCCGAAGGGGGCTGTGCTATCGCACCGGATGCTCGCGTGGAACTCCATCAACACGAACCTCGCGTGGGACATCGTTTCGACGGACGTGACGACCGTTCATGCGCCGCTCTTTCACACGGGCGGCTTCAACGTGCTCACGCTGCCGCTTTTGCACATCGGCGCGTCGGTCGTCGTCATGCCGTGCTTCGACGCGGCGCGCGTGCTCGAAGTAATCGAGCGGCATCGCTGCACGGTCTTCTTCGGCGTCCCGACGATGTTCCAGTTGATGCTCGATGAGCCGCGCTTCGAGACGACCGACTTTAGTTCCATACGTTACTTCATCTCCGGCGGCGCGCCGTGCCCCGTGCCGCTCATCGAAGCCTACCAGCGGCGCGGCGTCTCCTTCCTGCAAGGCTACGGCCTCACGGAAGTCGGCCCCAACTGTTTCAAACTCGGCCTCGAAGACGCCGTGCGCAAAGCCGGTTCGATCGGCTTCCCGATGTTCCACAGCGCGGCGCGCATCGTTGACCGAGAGGGCGCGGACGTATCGCTTGGCGAGGTCGGCGAGTTGTGGCTCAGCGGCGGCCACGTCTGCTCCGGCTACTGGCTGAACGAGGAGGCGACGGCCGCCGCACTGCAAGGCGGTTGGTTTCACACGGGCGACCTCGCGCGCCAAGACGAAGAGGGCTATTACTACATCGCCGGGCGCGTCAAGGACATGATCATTTCGGGCGGCGAAAACATCTACCCGGCCGAGGTGGAGGCCGTGCTCCACGCGCACCCGGCCGTCGCCTCGGCCGCGCTGTTCGGCCTGCCCGACGCGAAGTGGGGCGAAGTGCCGGTCGCGGCCGTGGTCAAACGCTGTGATGCGACGCCCGCCGAGATCATTGAATTTTGCGCGACCAGACTCGCACGCTATAAACTCCCGAAACAAATTTTCTTCGTCTCGGAACTGCCGCTCTCCGCTTCGGGCAAGGTGCTCAAGCGGACACTCAAAGAGCAGTTCGAGAAACATCTGCTGCCCGCGTCAACTTAGATCACGATGGAGTGTCAACTAAAGATGAAACGTCGGCTCACGTCGAAGATGATGCGTCGGATGAAGCGTCGGCTCACGCCTGTCGTCGCGCTTGCCGCGTGGCTGTTCATGCTGACGAGCGTTGCCGCCACGTCGGCGCGCGCCGCAGGGAGTTGGGCTGAGGGCACGGTCGCGAACGCGGCGGGCACGCGCAATTACAAGTTGTGGATTCCCGCAGGGTACGACGCGGGCAAGGCCGCGCCGCTCGTCTTGATGCTTCACGGCTGCTTGCAGACGCCCGACGACTTCGCCGCCGGGGCGCGCATGAACGAAGTCGCAGACCGCTACACGTTCCTCGTCGTCTACCCGGAGCAACCCGCCTCGGCGAATCCTTACAAGTGTTGGAACTGGTTCGACCCGGCGCACCAAGCGCGCGGCGCGGGCGAGCCTTCGCTGATCGCGGCCGTGGTGGCAGATGTGCGGGCGAAGCACAAGGTTGACGCGCAGCACGTCTACGCGGTCGGCGTCTCGGCGGGCGGCGCGATGGCGTCCGTCATGGGCGCGGCCTACCCGGACATCTTCGCCGGTCTCGGCGTCTGCGCCGGGATGGAGTACAAGGCGGCGACGAGTGTGACGGCCGCGCTCGCGGCGCAACAGTCCGGCGGGGCTGAGCCGAATGGGCAGGGGACTCTCGCCTACAAGGCAATCGTCGCATCGCAGCCGTTTGCTGTTAAAGGAGACCGCGCTTCACGTCTTCGCCTGCGACCGATGCGCGTCATCGTCTTTCACGGCACGCTCGATACGGTGGTGCGTCCCGTCAACGGCGATCAGGTCATTACGCAGTGGGCGCAGACGAACGATCTACTCGACGACGCGCGCGACAACAACAGCGTGGACGACAAGCCGGACGGCACGATTGACGGGGAAGTGCCGAACAGTCACAAGTTCACGCGCTACGTTTACCACGACGCGGCGGGCAAGACTCTGTTGGAGAAGTGGCTCGTCCGCGACATGAAGCACGCGTGGCCGGGCGGCGCGGCGGCGGGTTCATACACAGACCCGCAGGGCGTCAACGCGAGCGAGGAAATCTGGCGTTTCTTCCGTCCGACTACGACAACAACGACGCCCGCCAAGTCGTCGCCCGCGCGCACGCCGCGCCGGAGTCGGCGTTAGACTTCGGCGTCGCAAGTAAACTTCCGAGTCGCCGTTCAACTTCAACAGTAAATTTATGCACGCCGAAACAACATGCAAGCCGCTGGTGTCCGGTGAAGACATCGAACGCGTCCCCGCGTATTCGTGGTACGCGCTCGGCGTGCTGACGCTCGTCTACGTCCTGAACTTTCTCGACCGCTCGCTCATCTACATTCTCTTCACGCCGATCAAGCGCGAGATGGCTTTGACCGATCTGCAACTCGCGCTCTTAGGCTCGACCTCCTTCGTCAT
Organism: Pyrinomonadaceae bacterium; assembly: GCA_030841105.1. Lineage (GTDB taxonomy): Bacteria > Acidobacteriota > Blastocatellia > Pyrinomonadales > Pyrinomonadaceae > JAIVJZ01. Next base: position 44,984 of record JAVEDE010000094.1, on the reverse strand, counting down.
CTTCTACACGCTGCTCGGCATCCCCTTCGGCCGCCTCGCCGACCGTGTGAACCGCAAGCGGATGATCGCCGCCGGGCTTGCCGTGTGGAGTCTCTTCTCTGGGCTGACGGGTTTCGCAGACGGCTTCTGGCAAATCTTTTTCTGTCGCGTGATGGTCGGCGTCGGCGAGGCGACGCTCGGCCCGGCCGCGCTCTCGCTCCTCAGCGACTACTTCCCGGTGCGCCTGCGTGCCACGGTCGGCGCGATCTATTCGAGCGGCATCGCGGCGGGCGGCGGCATCGCGTTTTTCCTCGGCGGCTGGATCGGCGGCGCGCTCGGCTGGCGCTGGGCGTTCTACCTGCTCGGCTTCCCCGGCCTCGTGCTGTGCGCCCTCGTCCTCGGCCTGCGCGAAGTCCAACGTGGGCGGACGGAACTCAAGCCTGACGTGTTGCCCGCAACGGCGACGGGCGACAACAGGACGGCGGCGTCATCATCTGTCGAGACTAACACGGGCGGGCGCGACTGGCGCATCCTCTTCAAGTCCGTGCCGCTGCGTTACCACTGTCTCGGCTACGCGATGTTCGCGGCGGCGGCCAACAGTCTGACGATGTGGGGGGCGTTGTTTTTTACGCGCGTCCACGGCACGGACATCGCCACGTTCGGCCGCGCGGCCGGGACGCTCGCGCTCTTCGGCGGCGTGCTCGGCACGATCCTCGGCGGCCACTTCGCGGATCGACTGCGACGGCGCGGGCGCGGCGGGCGCATGCTGTTCACGGCCTGCGGCGCGCTCGCCGCCATCCCGCTCTGGTTCATCCTGTTGTTCAGCAACACACCGGCCTTGCTCATCGTCGCGGCCTTCATCATGTACGGCGTCGCGCTGATGTGGCTTGGCCCGGCCGCCGCCGACGTGCACGACATCGTCGGGCCGAAACTGCGCGGACTCGGCATCGGCGTCTACTTCTTCACCGTCAACGTCATCGGCTACGGCATCGCCCCGCCCATCTTCGGCAAGGTCAGCGATCTGGCGGGCGTTGCGGCCGACCCGCAGCGGATGCGTTACGCGCTACTGCTCGCCCCGGCCGCCTGCTTGGTAAGCGCGCTGCTTCTCATCGTCGGCAGCCGCAAACTCCAAGCCGAAGGACGACGCGCCCAAGCCGGTTGACGACGCCGGAATAGACTCCCCGAACACGCAACTCCCGCCCACACGGATGGGACGACTAACTGCCGCTCCACGGCTCTGTCTACTGTCGCTCGCGCAAGTTTTATTTGTCGCCGCTTCGCGCGGCTCTCTCCGTCGCTGTTGCGTGACTCTTATCTTCTGCCGTCGCTGAAACGGCTCTTAAACTGTCGCCGCTCCGCAACTCTCGCCATGGTCATTTATGACCGCGCTCGTCAGAATGATGAAAAAAATTCATTCTGACCTGCCGGGACGTGCCGCCGCGCTCACCCGCCGGACACGGAATGTCGCAAAAACTCAACAAAATCGCCGGTCGGTGGCGCGCGGCCGCAGTGGCACTCCGCTTGCGAAGTAATTCGTAGGCGCGCGACCGAACGTGTGCGAGCCGCCCGAACAATTTCCGTCCCGGTTCTCTCCCCGAAGCCAACTTTCCAGTCAAGGTCAAACGCCGTGCAGCAACCGCAGCCAGAGCAGTTGAACGTCAGCCCGTTGGCGGAAAGCCACTGCGCGGAGGCGCTCGCTTTCCTCTCGGAGCGGCCGCTGGACAACGTGATCATGGCGGGCTTCATACGCGATAACGGCGTCGTCAGCGCGCAGCACCGCGGTCGCTTCTACGGCTACCGCGACGCTGCGGGCGCGCTCGAAGGCGTCGCCCTCATCGGCCACGGGATGCTGTTCGACGCGCGCTCCGAAGCCGCCACGAAATCTTTCGCGCGGCTCACGAGGCGTTCGCCGGAGTCGCGCCTGTTGATGGGCGAGAGCGAACAGGTGAGTCGCTTCTGGCACTACTATGCCCCCGGAGGCGACGCGCCGCGCCGACTCCGCGAGGTGTTCCTGTTACAACTGCGTCGCCCCTTCGGCGGCTGCGAGGAGATCGAGGGCTTGCGCCCCGCGACGCCCTGCGAACTCAATGAGGTAGCGACGCTCCAGTCCGAGATGATTGACGAGGAGACGGGCAGTGATCCGCTCAGCACCGACCGCGAAGGATTCCTGTGCCGCTGCCTGCGTCGCATCGAGCAAAGGCGAACGTGGACTTGGTTCGAGGGCGGGCGCATCGTCTACAAGGCCGACGTGGTGGCGCAGACGCCCGAAGCCGTTTACGTCGAAGGCGTCTATGTGAACCCGCGCGAGCGGCGCAAGGGCTACGGGCGTCGCTGCCTCGCGCAGATGGGGCGGCAACTGTTGGGGCAGGCGAGCGCCGTCTGCCTCTTCGTGGACGAAGGCAACCGTCGGGCGCAGGACTTTTACGCGAGCGTCGGATTCGCCGCGGCGAGCCGCTATCGCATCATCTATTTTTAAACGGCAGTGAGACCATGAGCGCGGACGCTGTAACCTTAACCATCTGGCAACGCCTGACCGACCCCTACCGCAAAATTCTGGTGGCGGTGGGCGCGGCCGTGCTCTTGCTCTGCGTCTACGAGTTGCCGGTCGCGCGACTCGACCTCGGCTTCCTCCTGCTCGGCCTCATCACCGTCGTCGTCAGCGCGCGCGTCTTCGTCCCGATCCCGCGCGTCAACGCCGCCGTCACCGTCTCCGACACGTTCATCTTCCTGACGCTCTTGCTCTACGGCACGGAGGCAGCCGTCGCGCTGGCCGCAGTCGAAGGCATCTGCGCCGGGTCGCGTGTGAGCAAGCGGCCGCTCGGCATCCTGTGCAACGCGGGCGCGCTCGTCTGCGCCACCTTCCTCACGGGCACGCTCGCCTCCTCGGTCTTCGGACAGGTGACGGATTTCGCGCACCACCAGACTTCCACGTTCGTCAGCTTCATCTGCTTCCTCGCCCTCGCGCAGTACGCGTCGCACACTTTCTTCGGCGCAATCTACGTCGCGCTCAAAAGCAGCCAGCCGCTTTTCCGCACGTGGGCGAAGCACTACCTCTGGTCTTCCATCACCTACTTCGTCGGCGCGCTCCTCGCGGGCGTCATCGCGAAACTCACGCAGTCCATCAGTTTCTACTCGCTCATCTTCCCGCTCCCCGTCATCGCCATCGTCTACCTGTCCTACCGGAAATACTTGGAGGACGTGCGCTCGACGGCGGCCAAGGCCGAGCAGGCCGAACGCGAGCGCGCCGAGGCCGAACGCGAGCGCGCCGAGGCCGAGCACGTGCGCGCCGAACAGGCCGAGCGTCACGTCGAAGAACTCAACCACTACATCGCCAAACTCGAAAGCGCACAGTCGGAGTTGAGCGAGAGCAAAGAACACTTCCGCCACGCCGCCTACCACGACGCTTTGACGGGGCTGCCGAACCGCCTGCTCTTCACAGACCACTTGCGCCTCGCCATCGAGCGCACGCGGCGCGACCCGAACTACGCCTTCGCCGTCCTCTTCCTCGACGCCGACCGCTTCAAGAACATCAACGACTCGCTCGGCCACAGCTACGGCGACCAGTTGCTCACCGAGATCGCGCGGCGGCTGCAAGACTGCACGCGGCAGTTGGACACGGTGGCGCGCTTCGGCGGCGACGAGTTCGCGCTCCTGCTCGACGGCATCGGCGAGCCGGAAGACGCCGTGCGCGTCGCGCATAAAATTCAACAGGAGTTGCTCGTCCCGTTCGACCTCAACGGCCACGAGGCGTTCACCTCCGCCAGCATCGGCATCGCCCTGAGCGGCGCGGACTATCAACACCCCGAAGACGTCTTGCGCGACGCCGACACGGCCATGTACCGCGCCAAAGACGGCGGCAAGGCGCGTCACGAACTCTTCGACCGCGCCATGCACACGCGCGCCGTCTCGATGCTGCGGCTGGAAAACGATCTGCGGCGCGCGCTCGAACGCGAGGAGTTCCGCGTCCACTACCAACCGATCCTGATGTTGAAGACGGGCGAACTGGCGGGCTTCGAGGCGCTCGTGCGCTGGGAGCGGCCGGATCGCGGCTTAGTCTCGCCCGCGGAGTTTATCCCCTTGGCCGAAGAGACCGGGATGATCGTGCCGCTCGGCCTGTGGGTGCTGGAAGAGGCGTGCAACCAACTGCGCGCGTGGCAACTGGCGTCGCCCGCTAACCGCGCGCTCACGATGAGCGTCAACCTGTCGGGCAAGCAGTTGACGCAGGCGGACGTGGCCGAGCAGGTGCAGGACGTGCTCTCGCGCACCGGCCTCGACCCGCGCCACCTCAAACTCGAAATCACGGAGAGCGTGGTGATGGAGAACGCAGAGGCGGCCGCCGTCGTCCTCGCACGCTTGCGCTCGCTCGGCGTCGGACTCTCAATTGACGACTTCGGCACGGGCTACTCGTCCCTCAGCTATCTCCACCGCTTCCCCGTCAACGCGCTCAAGGTTGATCGCTCCTTTGTCAGCCGCATGACCTCCGGCGACGAGAACTTGGAGATCGTGCGAACCATCGTCACGCTCGCGCGTAACTTGGGCATGGACGTGGTGGCCGAAGGGATCGAGACCGGCGAGCAACTCGCCCAACTCAAGGCGCTCAAGTGCGACTACGGGCAGGGCTACTTCTTCGCCAAGCCCCTCGACGCGCCCGCCGCCGAAGACCTCCTGCTCACACGCGCTCTCGAAGCGTCCCAACACCCGACGCCTTCCGATCAGCCCGACTCCGCCGTCACCACGTTCGGCAGCCCGCTCGTTATGTAACGCGCCCGACTCCGCCTACTCCCGCCCGCAAACTTTCGCCCGCAAAAATTTCGTCCGCAAACTCGAAAGTAACCACGTTACGATCTAAAGTGTCATGACGACGGTCGGAAAGTTTTGCAGTCGGTCTGCAAAGGAGTAATGTCGTGGCTACGGACATAACGCTACATCAGGATCGGCAGGATGTAATGAGGACACAACAACAGCGGACACCAAACGGGCGCGGGCGGCGTGGGGCGCGACGCCGTGAAGTTAGCGTGTGGAAGGGACTGGCGGCGGGCGTCGCCGGCGGGCTGGCGGCGTCGGCCGCGATGAACCGATTTCAAGCCCTGTTGAGCCGGGAGGCCGTGGGCGAGGAACGTTCGCACGGGGCGCAGTCCATGCAGCAAGGCTCGCCGCGGCAGGGCGTCGGGCTGGAACTGCGCGCCGAGGGCAAAGACGAGCAGACGGACGACGCGACCGAACGACTCGCCAACGTCATCTCCGTCAAACTCTTCGACCACGAGTTGACAAAGCGCGAGAAGGACGCGGCCGGGACAGTCTTTCACTACGCGATGGGCGTGACCTCCGGCGCGGTCTACGGCGCGCTCGCGGAGATGTCGCCGGGCGCGACGGCGGGCGCGGGTCTGCCTTTCGGCCTCGCCGTCTGGATCATCGCGGACGAAGGTCTCGTGCCCGCCGCCGGTCTCTCGAAGTCGCCTACGGAATACCCGCTCTCGGTTCACGCCTACTCGTTCGCCTCACATCTGGTCTTCGGGTTGACGACGGAAGTCGTGCGGCGCGCGGTGCGTGGCGTGTTGCGATAGAGAGTTGCGACGCGTCGTGCGCTGAGTTTACCTGCGGGCGAAAATATTAGAAGTGTATGAGCGAAGACACCATGTTTGTCGTGTTGATGGGCGTGGCCGGTTCGGGCAAGACGACCATCGGGCGCGCGCTCGCGGCCGAACTCGGCTGGAAGTTTTACGATGCGGACGACTTTCACCCGCCCGCCAACGTGGCGAAGATGGCGGGCGGCACTCCGCTCGACGACGCCGACCGCCTGCCGTGGCTCGACACGCTGCGCGCCCTCGTCAGCGACAGCCTCGAACGCGGCGAGAGCGGCGTCCTCGCCTGCTCCGCGCTGAAATCAACTTACCGCGGCCATCTGCTGATAGACACGCGCGTCAAACTCGTCTACCTCAAAGGAAATTTCCACCTCATTCAAAAGCGTCTGGCGGAGCGTCGCGGGCACTTCATGTCGGCCGCGATGCTCGAAAGCCAGTTCGCCGCGCTCGAAGAGCCGGAACAAGAATTCCACGTTGACATAGACACCACGCCGGACGAGATCGTGCGCGCGATCCGACTCCGCTTCGGCGTCTAGCGCGCGGCGGGCGGGAAGATGAAGGGCAAGGTGACGGGACGCGACCTCAACGAACTCTTCGACGCGCTGGCCGCCTCTGCGTTCCGGCGTCGCTTCCGCCTGCGCGGCCGGGAGCTTGAGTACCTGCGTCGCAAAGGTCTGCCGACCGTGATGGAGCACGCCGCCGACTTCATCGAGAAGCGTCTCGCCCCCGCCGCGCCCCCGAACGACGGCAAGCAGACGCCCATGCGACACCACCCCGTCTTCATCGCGCAGCATGCGACCGCCACCTGCTGCCGCGGCTGTTTGCAGAAGTGGCACGCGATCCCGAAAGGCCGCGCGTTGGAAACGGCGGAGAAGAGTTATATTCTTGACGTGATCGAAACATGGCTCGCGCGCGAGGAGAAGTTAGCGGATGGAGGAGTTGCTCAAACTTTACCCGGTGGTGATTGAACTGCCCGTCGTGTGGGGCGAGATGGACGCCCTGCGCCACGTCAACAACATCGTCTACTTTCGCTATTTCGAGAGCGCGCGCATGGCCTACTTCACGCGGCTCGACGTGTGGGAATACATGAACGAGACGGGCGTCGGCCCCATCCTCGCTTCGACCGGGTGCAAGTTTCGCCTGCCGTTGACCTACCCCGATACGGTATCGGTCGGCACGCGTGTCTCGGAGATCGGCGACGACCGTTTCGTGATGCAGTACGTCGTCGTCAGTCACAACCACGCGAAGGCGGCGGCCGAGGGCGAAGGTCTCGTCGTCTCTTACGACTACCGCGCGCTCAAAAAAGCCCCGCTGCCCGCGGAGATGAAAAGGCGGATCGAGGCGTTGGAACAGAGCGTGCGCGGTTGAACGTCCGACGGAGGAGAACATGAACAAGAAGATCGTACTCGCCAGCCGCCCGAACGGGTTGCCGACAGTTGACAGCTTCCGTGTCGTTGACGCGGAGATGCCGCGCCCGGCCGAGGGCGAGGTGCTGCTCAAAACGCTCTACCTGTCGGTTGACCCGTACATGCGCGGGCGGATGAACGAGGGCAAGTCTTACGTCGAGCCGTTCGAGTTGAACGAAGTCATCACGGGAGGCGTCGTCGGCGAGGTCGTCGAATCGCGCTCAGAGAATTTTCAGGCGGGCGACATCGTGGCGGGCTATCTGGGCTGGCAACTTTATCAGGTAGCGACGGGCGACCGCGCGACGGTCACTTCGATCACGAAAGTTGACCCCTCGCTCGCGCCCGTCTCAACCGCGCTCGGTATCTTAGGGATGCCGGGGCTGACCGCCTACTTCGGCCTTCTGGACATCGGCCGCCCCGCGGCGGGCGAGACCGTCGTCGTCTCAGGCGCGGCGGGCGCGGTCGGCATGGTCGTGTGCCAACTCGCCAAGATCAAGGGCTGCCGCGTCGTCGGCATCGCCGGTTCGGATGAGAAGAACGAATACCTGACGGGCGAACTCGGCGTGGACGCCACCGTCAACTACAAGAGCGCGGCCGACATCAGAGGGGCGCTCAAGGACGCCTGCCCCGGCGGCGTTGACGTGTACTTCGATAACGTCGGCGGCGCGATCTCCGACGCCGTGTTGACGCTCATCAACCGGCGCGCGCGCATCATCATCTGCGGCCAGATTTCGCTCTACAACCTTGAGCGGCCGGACGTGGGACCGCGCGCGCAGTTGCCGCTGCTCGTCAAGAGCGCGTTGATGCAGGGCTTCATCGTCTCCGATTACGCCGCGCGTTTCCCGGAGGCCATCCCCCGGTTGGGGCGTTGGCTCGCCGAAGGCAAACTCAAGAACGCCGAGAACGTCGTCGAGGGTTTCGAGAACGCCCCGCGCGCTTTCCTCGGACTCTTCGCGGGCGAGAACACGGGCAAGCAACTCGTGCGTGTGGCCGAGCCGGGAGGCGCGAAGTGAACGTCAACCGTCGCGGCGAACAACTAAGTCAACAGGGAGATTCATCGAAATGATCACAGTCGCCAATCGTATCTACGTCAACCCGGAGTTCGGGGACGCGTTCGAGCAGAGATTCCGCGAGCGCGCGGGGCTGGTGGACAAGATGCCCGGCTTCGTCTCCAATCAGGTGCTGCGCCCCGTCAACGAGGGCGACCCTTACATAGTCTTCACCACGTGGAACAGCCGACAGGACTTTCTCAACTGGGTGCGCTCCGACGCGTTCACGAAGGGGCACGCGCAATCGGGCACGCTGCCGAAAGAAGCCTTCACCAGATCGAACGTGTTGGAGATGCACGAGGTCGTACAGGATTCAGCCCGCCCTGATTTAGCACCCGAACCGCACGGCGGCCCGTTCAACATGCACTAGCCCGCGCGTGGACTATGACGTTGAATAATCAACGCTCAGGGTGGCTCGCCTCAATAGCAAAGAGAGATAACCGGATGATGAGAGTTTCTAACTTGAGCAAGCTCGCGTTGTCGTTAACGTTGTGCCTCGTCGCCGCTGCGGGCGTCGCCACAGCGCAGAACAAGCCGCGTGCGCGCGATCTGGGCGTGCCGTTCGACGGCGTGCCGGGCGCGCAGAACGCCATCACGGATGTGCGCGGCGTCGAAGTCGGCTTCACCACGCTTATCTCCGGCGAAGGGAAGTTGGAAGTCGGGCGCGGGCCGGTACGCACGGGCGTGACGGCCATCCTCCCACAGGGGAAAAACTTTCGCGGGCGCGTCTTCGCCGCGTGGCACACCTTGAACGGCAACGGCGAGATGACGGGGACGACTTGGGTCGAGGAGTCGGGCGGGTTGGGGACGCCGATCCTGATCACGAACACGCACAGCGTCGGCGTGGTGCGTGATGCCGTGATCGAGTGGAACGCGCGACGCGGCGCGGGCGAAGGTTATTCGGGCGACTTCAGTCTGCCCGTCGTCGCCGAGACGTGGGACGGATTCTTGAACGACATCAACGGCTTTCACGTCAAGAAGGAACACGTCTTTCAGGCGCTCGACGGCGCGAAGTCGGGCGCGGTGGCCGAGGGCAACGTCGGCGGCGGGACGGGCATGGTGGCGCACGGCTTCAAGGGCGGCACGGGCACATCATCGCGTGTGCTCACGACGCAGGAGGGCGGCTACACCGTCGGCGTGCTGGTGCAGGCCAACTACGGGCGGCGCGATCTCTTGAGCATCGCGGGCGTCCCCGTCGGCAAAGAGATCACAGACCTGCTGCCGCGACCCGGCAAACCGAACGACGGCGCGGGTTCGATCATCGTCGTCGTGGCGACGGACGCGCCGCTGCTCCCGCACCAACTCAAGCGGCTCGTCAAACGCGTCTCGCTCGCCATCGGCGAGATGGGCGGCCGGGGCGAGGATTCTTCGGGCGACATCTTCATCGCCTTCTCCACCGCCAACCCCGAAGCCGGAAAGACCAACGGCACGGCGCAACTGACGATGCTGCCGAACGAACGTATCAACCCGCTCTTCCGCGCGGCCGTCGGCGCGACCACTGAATCAATCGTGAACGCGTTGGTCGCCGCCGAGACGATGAAGGGCATCAACGGCAACACCGTCTACGCGCTCCCACACGATGGCCTGCGCGAGGCTCTGAAAAAGTACGGCCGGTTAGTTAAATGAGCGTTTGTCCGACGCTCCACGATCAGACGCATCGCAAGGCTCAGTCAGAAGTAGGCGCATCCCGTCCACGCCCCGGTTTACCTGTTCAACTTTTCGCCACAAAATTAACTCGCGCGGTGTTTTACTGATGAAGAGTTTTGATTGGGGGAAGTGTGTGATGAGATTGAGTGAAAAAACTTTCCTGTTCGGCCTTTGTTTTCTCTATCTCTCGACCTTTACCGCGCAGGCTCAGGTCGGCATCGTTGACAGGGAGGCCAAGATTAAACCGACGCTCGTTATCCTGGGCACATATCACATGGGAACTCCCGGCAACAACGTGGTGAATCCCAAAGTCAACGACGTCGCCGCTCCCGAACGACAAAGACAGATCGTCGAACTCGTCGGCAAGTTGAAAAAATTCAAGCCGACGAAGATCGTGGTCGAGATCGATCTCGAAGACGACGCGAAGACTCAGGAACGTTACGATAAGTATGTATCGGGAAGCTATCAACTATCGAAAAACGAAACTGATCAGATCGGGTTTCGTCTGGCGAAAGAGTTAGGCCATAAAAAAGTTTACTGTGTTGATTGGAGCGACTTCTGGGACGACCCGACCATCAATTACATGAAGTATGCGGCCAAAGATGCCGAGTTGGATAGTTACCTCAAGGGAGTCAATCAAAAATTCAAGAAAGAAATAGATGCGAAATTCGCGAAGCTATATCCGCAGCCCATCACCGACCAACTGATCTTTCTCAACCGACCCGATCAGATCGAGAAGAGTCATAAAATTTATTACGACATCATGCGGATCGGGCGCGGCAAAGAGTATGCGGGGGCGGGTTATCTTTCGTGGTGGTATCGCAGGAACATGGTGATTCTCACCAACATCATCCGGCTCACCGATTCGCCGAACGACCGCATCCTCGTAATCTACGGCGAGGGACACAATAAACTCCTGACGCAACTTGCGACGGAGTCGGGATTTTATAACGTCGAGAGTCCTTTGAAATATCTGAAGAGTAAGAAGTGAAAATTTAGTCCGCGCGCTTACTCGATCAACTCGAAAATTCTTCCGAAGTTGATCGCTTGATCTTCACTTCATCGTCCCGCGTCACTCCGTCCGCGTTTTCTTCCTCTGTCGCGAGCGGCTTACTTCCGCGCCCCGCCCAGATATTTGGCGACGCGCCCCTGTTCGCCGGCCGCCCAGCCCGCGCCGTTCGCGCGCGTGAAACTCGCCGTGTGGAAACCTTCCGCGCCGAAACTCTTCCAACTCGCACCGTCGTCCGTCGAATAGTCTGAGCCTGACGGCCCGACCGCGACGAGGAGCGTGGGCGTGCCCCGCGCGCCGCGCACGTAGGCGACGCAGGAACGATAACCGTTCGGGCGCGCGTCCGTGACGGGCGTCCACGTCCGGCCGCCGTCGCGCGTCACGGCCGCGTTCTGTTTCGACTCGCCCTCTTTCGTGTAATCGCCGCCGACGATCACGCCGCGCTTCGCGTCGCGGAAGGCCACGGAGAAGATGCCCGCGCTCTTGTCATAAGTGATCGGCGTCGTCGCCACGTCCCACGTGCGCCCCGCGTCCGTCGAACGAAAGACGCGCGCGCCCGAAGCGCCGCCCGTGCCGAACCAGACATTGCGTTTGCCCTCGACGGTGATGCAAGTGCCGCTCGCGGCGAAGCCGCCTTCGCCCGCGAGCGCCGGGGGCATCCCTTCGCGCGGCGTCTCGCGCCACGTCGCGCCGCCGTCCGAGGTGGTGATGACGAGGAAACGGCCGTCCACCGGGTCGCTCATGGCGATGCCGTGATCGCGATCCCAGAAGGCCATCGCGTCGAAGAAGGCGGCCGGGCGCGCGCTCTTGAACTGCAACTTCCACGACGCGCCGCCGTCCGTCGTCTTATAAATTCTCGACTTCTCGCCCTCGCCGATTGAAAGCAGGTAGGCCGTGTTCACGTCGAAGGCGTCCACATCGCGAAAGTCGAGTTCGGCCGCGCCGGGGACGTTGCCCATAGCCCACGTGCGCCCGCCGTCCGTCGTGCGCGCATACGTGCCGCGCTCGCCGCTCGCCCACGCGATTGTCTGGCTGACCGCGCTCACGCCGCGAAAACGAACTTTCGCGCCGCTCGACTGCGACTCCCAACCCGGTGCGCCGCTTGAGTTCATCAACAGCAAAGATGCGATGGCGAATAGCGTTGCTTTCATCATACGGTCATTGCGAGTGGCGTCGCTTTCATCATCCGCTTGCGTTCGTCACTTGATCGCGACGCGCGGTTGCGTCTGTTATTTGGTAGCGGCTGACGCCGCGGGCGCGTTCAACGCGTGCGGCATGTCGGCGACCGTGTAGGCCATGACGGCCATCGCCGCGACGCAGAGCGCGAGGTCTTGCGGGTCAATTTTGTCGAGCGTGTCGGCGCGCGTGTGGTGGATGTCGAAGTAGTGCGTGCCGTCCACGTCGAGGCTCGCGCCGGGGACGCCTTCGCGCGTGATGGGGCCGATGTCCGCGCCGCCGCCGTTTGCGGCGATGCGACCCGCGCGGATGCCCTGCAAGAGTTTGGCGATCTCTTGGAGGTCGGCGCGCACTTGCGGCGCGGCGTTGGCGGCGAGGCCGAAGCCTTCAGGGCGATAAGTGCCCGAATCCGACTCGATGGCGAGGACGTGTTTCGCGAGTTCGGCGCGGTGCGCGTCGCGGTAGGCGTTGCCGCCGCGCAGGCCGTTCTCCTCGTTTGTGTAGAGCACGGCGCGCACGGTGCGTCGCGGCCTCAGTCCGAGTTCCTTGAGCAGGCGCACGGCCTCCCACGCGATGATGCAGCCGCCGCCGTCGTCGTGCGCGCCCTGCCCCACGTCCCAAGAGTCGAAGTGACCGCTGATGAGCACAACCTCGTCCGGCCGCTCCGAACCCTTGATCTCCGCGACGACGTTTGCCGATTCCGCGTCGGGCAAAAACTTCGCCTCCATCTTGAGCCGCAGCGCGGGTCGTTCGCCGCGCTCGTACATGCGCTGCAACAACTCCGCGCCCTCGATGGTGATCGCGGCGGTGGGAATCTTCGGTTGATCGGCGGCGTAGTTCATCGCGCCCGTGTGCGGCGTCTGGAGGCTGGTGGGCGTGACCGAGCGGACGATGGCGGCGACCGCCCCGTAACGCGCCGCGCGCGACGCGCCCGCCCCGCGATACTGCACGGTCGCGCCGTAGTTGGTGAAGGGCACGTTGTAGACGACGATCTTGCCGCGTACACGCTCGCCGAGCGCGTCGAGTTCGTCGAAGCTGCGCACGACGACGGCCTCCGCCGCGACGCCTTCGGGCGGCGTGCCCACGCTGTTGCCGAGGCCGAGCATGCTTAACTCGCGCGCGACCGGACTCGTCAACTCAAGACTCTCCGCGCCGCGCACCCAATGCGGCACTAGCACCCGTTCGGCGCGCACGTTGTCCAAGCCGTCCGACTTCATCTCGGCGAGCGCCCACTCGATGGCGCGCTCCAAACTCGTCGAGCCGCTCAGGCGATGGCCGATGCTGTCGGTCAGGTGCGCGAGGCGTCGGTAGGCGCGGTCGCTCGTCAAAGCCGCGCCGATGATGCGCGCGGCACGCTCGCGGTAGGCATCAATCTTGACGCGCGGCGCGGGCAGAGGCGCGGGCTTCGCCTCGGCGGCGCGCAGCACTTGCGCGGGCTGTGATGGCTGCGGCTGCTGCGGCGCGGGCTGTGATGGCTGTGGTTGCTGCGCGAGTGCGAGCGCGGGCGCGTTGGAGAGTGTAAAAGTGAGCGCAAGTGAGCAGAAAAGACGCACGTTGTTGTCGCCTCCGGAAGTGGCTGTTGAGAGATCGAGTCTGACAAGTTCTGTGTTTGCCGGATCATTCTAGCCGAGTTCAAACGGGCGCGCCACAACCGCGCCGTCGCCGCTACGGATTCCTCCGCCCGTCAACGGCTGTTCAGGTGACCAGCTGATCGCAAGTGCGCGAACGAGTATGTCGTCGCGCTAGACCGGCGCGGACGACTGCGACTCCGTGTAGACGGCGATGTTGAATTTCACCGTCTCGCCCGCGGCGATGGTGAGCAGGTTGCTTTCGACGCCGCGCGCGTGGAGGTTGAAGGCGTCGGTCGGGCAAGTGTTGGGTTCGACGCAGATCGCGCGGCGCGGCGCGGGCGGCGTGTAGACGACGACGTAAGGGAATTGCTCGCGCGGAAACTCGACGACGGTCTTCAAGTTATTTTCCTGATCGTCGAGCACGCAACGCGCGAGGCCGTCGGCGTCCGCTTCGATTGAAGTGTAGATGTCGTCGAGGTCGAGCGTGGTCACGTCGGCCGGGCGGCGCAGGTCGTAAGCGGCGTTTGCGTCGAGGAGTTGGCCGGTGGGGAGGCTGTCGGCGAGTTCCAGTCTGTGGCGTGCGGGGACGTTGAGAGTTCCCGCGGCGGGTCGCCGGAAGTACGGGTGAATGCCGTAGCCCGCGGGCATGTCGCGTGCGCCCGTGTTCGTGGCCGACGTTTCCATCTCCAGACGCGCGTGCTTGATGCGGTAGGTGACTTCGAGCCGGAAGGGGAAGGGAAACTGGCCGAGTATTTCTTCGGGATAAGTGTCGGCGTCGAACACGGACGTGAGCCACGCGCCCGCCTCTGCGGACGCGCCGTGCGACTCAACGCGCCACGCCTTGTCTCTCACGAAGCCGTGGCGCGGCGGGTTGACCGTGTAGCGTTCGCCCTGAAAAGAGAACCGTCCGTCGCGGATGCGGTTCGGGAAGGGGAAGAGGATGGGGATGCCGTAGCTCGTCGGCCGCGCGCGAAAGTCTGCGAAGAAAATCGGTTCGAGGACATCCGCGCGGGTGCGGAAGGCGAAGCAGTTGTTGCCGAGCGCGGGCGCGATGTCGGCACGGGCGCGTTCCCGTTCGCAAAGCGTATAGACCTCGACGCCTTCTCTGTTTTCTGAACTGACGGAGTATGAGTTAGTCATAAGATTTTCGGGGCGATGAATCGAAGCGACTTTTACGCGTCGCCCGTGCGGCCGCCGTTTGCCGTCGTCGTGAACGTCTCAGATGAAGATGCCGCGAGCACGCCTCAGAAGATGATGCCGCAGGCGCGCAGGTCGTCTGTGTTCGGGATGTCGGCGGCCTCGATGGCGGCCAGCACGGTCTTATCAATCAAGGGCAGTGCGACGATGCGGTTGGCCTGTTTGTTGACGGTCGTCTCAAAGAGATTGCGCGCGAGTCGTGCGTTGCCGAACGTCTCGTCGCGGCTGGTGGAGAGTATCTCAAAAATTTTCGCCAGCTCTTTTTCCGCCGCGTGCGAGAGTTGAAAGTCGGCCTTGCGGCAGAAGGCTTGAAAGATGCGCGTCAGTTGCGCGGGGTCGTAGTCGTCGAAATGGAGGTGCTTGCTGAAACGCGAGCGCAAGCCCGGATTCGAGTCGAGAAACTCCTGCATCTTCTCGGTGTAACCGGCGACCACCACGATCAGATCGTCGCGGTGATCCTCCATCATCTTCAACAGGGTCTCGACGGCCTCTTGCCCGAAGTCGTTGCCGCCGCCCGACGTGAGCGCGTAAGCCTCGTCTATGAACAGCACGCCGCCGAGCGCGCGCGTCACCACTTCCTTCACCTTGAGCGCGGTCTGCCCGACGTAACCGGCGACCAGCCCGGCGCGATCCGTCTCGACGAGATGGCCTTGACGCAGGATGCCGAGGGCGCGGTAGATTTGCGCCAAGAGGCGCGCGATGGTGGTCTTGCCCGTGCCGGGGTTGCCGTAAAAGACGAGGTGGCGCGAGGTGGTCAGCCCGCGCATGCCCTGCTCCTCGCGCATCTTCTGCACCTTGAGAAAGTTGATCAGTTGCCGCACGTCGGCCTTCACGCGATCCAGCCCGACGAGCGCGTCCAACTCCGCGAGCACGTCTTCGAGCGGGCGCGGCGGCTCTTCCGGCGCGACGGGTGCTGGCGCGGCTGGCTCGGCCGCCGCTTCCTGCGTATGTTCGACGCGCGCGCCCCAACCCGCCGGGTAGAGCACCTCTTTAAACTCCGCGAGCGCGGACTCTTCGGCGGGCGTGATCGTGCCGTCGAACTTGATGACGAGATTGGCGAACTGGAAGAGGAGGTGGCGCGTCTTGTCGGCGTAGCTCGTGCCGTGGCGCGCGTCGTAGGCTTCTAGGTAAGAGATGCTGACGGGCGTGTCGCTGAAAATTTTCGCGGGCGTCGCGTTCGGCGTGTAGTCAGCTTTGAAGTTCGAAAACGCGTCGCCGCCCGCGCGCAGTTGAAAGCCGCGGCAGATCTCTTCGTAGAATCTTTGCTTGTCGGCGGCCGAAGCCGAGCGCGCGTTGATGAAGTGGCGAGCCGTGAGCAGCAGGTGATTTTCGAGCACCGTCCGCGCGTCGGGCGTGGCGCTACGTTGCCCGCGCCAGACCATTTGAATGCTCTCGGCGAGCGGCGCGACCAACCCCTCCACGGCTCTGCGCAGGTGTGCGATCAGTTGATAATTGTTCTCAGCCAAAGTTAGTTTGCGCCGCGCGCCGCTTGCCCTTGTTTGATTTGCCGGGGCGTGATTATACACGCGCGGGAACACAAGCCGCACCGGGCGCACGGGCGCGCACGCCGACTACAGCGGGCGCGGCTGCTTCTGGAACGGCACAGGCTTCCGGTAAAATCAGCGGCAGACGAAATCGGCGACAGACAACATCAGCGGCAGAGGTGGGTCATGAAAATCTTGCGGAGTTTAACCGTCATACTTGTGGCGTGCGTGTGCGTCGCGGCGCAGACCGCGCCGAAGAGAAATTCCGGCGGCGGGTTACCCGCCGGTTACTGGTCGGCCGAGCAGAGCGGCGCGATCATCGCCAAGACGCAGACCGTGCAACTCGCGCCAGACCTCTCGCACCTGACCGATGGCGAGCGCAAGGCGGTCGGGAAGCTGCTCGAAGTGGGACGAATTTTTCAGGACGTGTACGAGCAGCAGCGGCACAGGGAAGCGCGTCAGGCGCGTCTCTCACTCGCCGCGCTCGAACGCGCCGGGGGCGCAAATCAGGCGGCGACGCAAAATCTGCTCGCGCTCTACCGTCTGAATCAAGGGCCGATTGCGACGACGCTCGATAACAAGCGCGAGCCGTTCATGCCCGTGGAGATGACGCCGCCCGGTGTCAATCTCTACCCGTGGGGCATCACCAAAGCGGAGGTCGAAGCGTTTCTCGCCGCGCATCCCGAAAGGAAAGACTCGATACTCGATCTGCGCACGGTCGTCCGCCGCGCCACCTCGCCGAACGTGCGCGAAGACCTCGCGAAGCTCAGACAATACCCCGTACTCGCGACGCTCCATCCCGGTCTGCAAAGCGACTTGAACAGACTCGCCGCGCGCCCTGACCCGAAGACGCTTTACGCCGTGCCTTATTCGGTCGCCTTCGCCGAAGAGATGATCAAGTCGCACGCGCTGTTGAACGAAGCCGCCGACGCCGTGCAGAAGGACGACGAAGAGTTCGCGCGTTACCTGCGCAACCGCGCGCGCGATCTGCTCTCAGACGATTACGAGTCGGGCGACGCCGCGTGGATCACCGGTCGCTTCAAGAATTTGAACGCGCAGATCGGATCATACGAGGTCTATGACGACGAACTCTACGGCGTCAAAGCCTT
Source organism: Pyrinomonadaceae bacterium (assembly GCA_030841105.1). GTDB lineage: Bacteria > Acidobacteriota > Blastocatellia > Pyrinomonadales > Pyrinomonadaceae > JAIVJZ01. The sequence goes on along the minus strand of JAVEDE010000094.1, from coordinate 27,775 downwards.
CTACGCGTTCAACGTGCTCGCGACGCGACGGCAGGAGACGGACGAGTTGCGCCGCGCGATGCGCGGGTTGCAGGCGCTCGAAGATTCGCTGCCCTACGACCGCCACAAGCGCGTGCGCGAAGACATCCCCGTCGGCGTCTACGACGTGATCGCAGACTTCGGACAGTCGCGCGGCGGGAACACGGCGACCATCCTGCCCAACGAGAGTTACCTCGCGCGACGCTACGGGCGCACCATCCTCCTGCGCGCGAACATCATGCGCCACCCGGAAATTTTCAAAGGCTCCGGCAACGCGTGGGGCGCGGCCGTCGCCCCCGCGCACAAGGACGAACTCACTTTCGACGGTAGTTTCTACCGCACGCTCTGGCACGAAGTCGGCCACTACCTCGGCGTGGATCAGACCAAAGACGGGCGCGACCTCGACACGGCGCTCGAAGCGAACGCCAGCCTGCTCGAAGAGATGAAGGCCGATCTCGTTTCGCTCTACGTCGCCGAGGCGCTCAGGAAACAAAATTATTACACCGACGCGCAGTTGCGTTCGCTCTACGCCAGCGGCATCCAGCGCGTCTTGCAGAACAACCGCCCGCGCCGCACGCAGCCCTACAACACCATGCAACTCATGCAGTGGAACTTCTTTCTGGAAAAGGGCGTGCTGCGCTTCGACCCGCAAACCAAACGGCTCTCGATCAACTACTCCAAGTATCACGACGCCGTGGGCGAACTTTTGAAGCGCGTGCTCGAAGTGCAATCGGAAGGCGACAAGGCCGCCGCGGATCGTTTCATCGAGCAGTACACGACGTGGGACGAGAATTTGCACGGCGCGGTCGCGGCGAACATCCGCGCGCAGCAGCAGTACCGCTTCCGCATCTTCAAATATGCCGCGCTCGGCGAATGAGCAGGGCGCAGTGACGAGACAGGATGTCGTAAATTCACACCGCTAACAAACGCGAGCATAAAACTATGAAAGCAGTCGCCGTCTTCCCCGAAGAGAAGGAAATCAAACTCGTCGAGCACGAAGAGCCGCGTCTTACGTCGCCGACCGAAGTTAAACTGCGCGTGCTCGAAGTCGGAATTTGCGGCACGGACAAAGAGATTTGCGCCTTCGAGTACGGCACGCCGCCCAAAGATTCGCCCTACCTGTTGATCGGCCACGAATCACTCTCCGAAGTGGTCGAGACCGGCGACGAGGTGAGTCGGGTCAAGCGCGGCGATCTGGTCATCGCGTCGGTGCGCCGCCCGTGCCCGCACGAGACTTGCGTCGCGTGCCGGATGGGGCGGCAGGACTTTTGCTTCACGGGCGACTTCACCGAGCGCGGCATCAAGGAGCAGCACGGCTACCTGACGGAGTTCGTCGTTGACGAAGAGCAATACATGAACGTCGTGCCCGCGCAACTGCGCGAGGTCGGCGTGCTGGTCGAGCCGTTGACCATCGCCGAGAAGGCTCTGACCGAAGTGTGGCACATGCAGAAGCGGCTGCCGTGGTGGTTTTCCCCGCAGTCCGGCGAGACCAACGCGCCCGCCACTGCCGGTGCTGAGACTGCGCCGCTGCCTGAGAATGCGGGCGGGCGCGAGTGGCTCTACCGGCGCGCGGTCGTGCTCGGCGCGGGGCCGGTCGGGTTGCTCGGCGCGATGGCGCTCGTCGTCGCGGGGTTCGACACCTACGTCTATTCGCGCGAAGCGGCGACGAGCGACAAGGCTCGACTCGTCGAAGCCTTTGGCGCGAAGTACGTCTCGTCCGAGCCGCACGGGGTCGAAGGGTTGGCGAAGCAGGTCGGCGGGATCGATCTCGTCTACGAAGCGGTGGGCGCGTCCGGGCTGGCCTTCGAGGTGATGAAGTATCTCGACACGAACGGCGTGTTCGTCTTCACGGGCGTGCCGGGAAGGAAAGCCCCCGTCGAGGTTGACACGGACTTGCTGATGCGCAATCTGGTGCTCCGCAATCAGTTGGCTTTCGGCACGGTCAACGCCGGGCGCGACGCCTTCGAGGCCGCCATCCGCGATCTCGAAATCTTCCACACGCGTTGGCCTGAGGTCGTCAACTCGCTCATCACCGCGCGCGTCCCCATCGAGGAGCACCGCGATCTGTTGCTCGGCAAAGTCGGCGGGATCAAAAACGTCATCAAACTTTCCTGAGCCGCGCGTGAAGGCGCGTGCGCCGAATGTTAGACGCGTTGCTTTGTTCGTTCGAGTAAGTGCGATGATCATACTGCCGGAATCCGACGAAGAGTTGCTGCGCGAGTGCGAGGTTGACACTTTCCGCGCGAGCGGCCCCGGCGGCCAGCACGTCAACAAGACGGAGAGCGCGGTGCGGCTCACACACGCGCCTTCGGGCGTGGTCGTCACCTGCCGCGAGGAGCGCAGCCAGCACCGGAACAAGGCGGACTGCCTGCGCAAGCTACGCGAGCGCGTGGAGAAATTGAACCATCGCCCGACGAAGCGCGTCCCGACGCGCGCCACGAAAGGCGCGAAGGAGCGCACGCTCGAAGCGAAGGCGCGTCGCTCGCGTTTGAAGCGTTCGCGGTCGAAGTCTGGAACGGACGAGTGAACGAGTGTTGCGGTTGGTAGACGAGTCTGGTTGATGATGCTCTGCGATGGGCGGGAAGGAGGCGACGAGATGGCCGGAGGATGGGACGGGGACGCGCTGGCGGGGCAGATGGAAGATGCTATGGAGCGTCAGCAGGCGGCGGCGGAAGCGCGCCAGCGCAAAAACAACTCCACGCCCGAAGAGCGCGAGCGCGAAGCGAAACTGGAATCCCTTCGCCTCTCTAGAGCACGCATCCTCGATCAACTCAGCCGCGCGACGAATCCCGCGCACCGCGCGATGCTCGAACGCGCGCTCCAATCGCTCGACACTCAGGCGGGCGAGTGAAGCGTGTTGCTTGGAATGTGTCATTAAACTAAGCGCGAACAATTACTCACAAAGGCATGAAGACACGTCGTTAACTTTACAAGTTTAACGACGTGTCTTCGTGCCTTCGTGGTTAAGTTTTGTGGACGTTCTTCGGGCGTGGCTTGACCTTCTTCGGGCGTGGCTTATTGAGGTGTCACATCAGGCGGTCGTGTCGTCGCGAGCGAGTCGGCATAGGTGTGCAGTTGTTGAAAGTTGTCTGCGTGGAGTTCGGCGGGGAGTCTGCGCCGCACGCCCGCGTCGGCGAAGCCTGCGCCGCCGAGGACGATTGATCCGCCCACGCGTGCGGCCGCCGCGCGCAGTTCGCGAAACTCGCGCACGGCGCGATCCAGATCGCCGGGGATCGTGGAGGCCACGCAGACGAGCCGCGGGTGCAGGCGCGCGACCATTTCCGTGAGCGCGTAGAAGGGCGTGTTCGGCCCCAGATTCAAAACTTCCCAGCCTTCGTGTTTGAGCAGCAACTCAGTGCATTGCAGCGGCAGTTCGTGGAAGTCGTCTTCCGCGCCGCAACAGACGGCCAGTAAGTTGTTGGCCTCCGGTTCGGCTACCACCTTGTCCAGCGTGTGCAGCGCGCTCATGGCGGCGCGCGTGGCGAGGTGCTCCTGCGCGACGGTGAGATTGCCCTGATGCCAGAGGTCTCCGATCTTCCGCATCGCCGCGGCCAGCAGTCTGTCGAAGATGAAGGCGAGCGGTCGGCCGCCGAGGTAAGACTTGACGAGCAGCGCGGATGTCTCTTCCCCGTCCCCTCGCGTCAGCGCGTCGAATAGCGACGCGACCGACGCCTCGACGCTCGCCGTGTTCTCCGTCTCGACAGCGGCCACGCCTTCTGAACGCGACGACGCGACGGCATCAACATCTGCGCCCGCGTGGCGACCCCGGCGCGGCGCGTTGGACGTTGCGCCGCAGTTCTCACGTTTGAAGCGCGCGACATCTTCGGGGCGAAATCTCCTGTGCCCGCCCGCCGTTTTTTCCGACGGCAGCAGGCCGCCGTCAGCCCAGCGTTTGACGGAAGCCTCGCTCGCGCCCAGCACGCGCGCCGCCTCCTTGCTGGTTAAATTTTTCCCCGACGTGTAGCTTTTCATATGCTCCCGCGCACCGTCTCTCAGGCGTCGGCGGAGACTCTAACAAATTAAGTTGTTAAAGTAAATAAAATTCGCCCAAACCGTTCAAACTGTTTCCAAGAATCGTAGATATAATTATTAACTTGACAGAGGGCGAATCTTTGCTATTGTATGAAACGTTCAAAACGTGCAAAGGGAACAGTAATCCCGGCGCGTCGGGAGGCGGGAAGGAGACTTCGTGTTTGTCGAAAAGTTAAATGAGCAAGGGGCTTCTTGGGTCGGTGGTTCGACGGCGGCGACAACGACGGCGACGGCGACGGTGGAGCGCGTGACGGAGGCGCGGCTGCCGACGCGTTGGGGCGAGTTTCGCATCGCGGGCTATCGCTCTCTGACGACGGCCGAAGAGTTCGTCTGTCTCTTCAAAGGGGAACTCGCGCCGGGGCTGCCGACGCTCGTCCGCATCCATTCGCAATGCCTGACGGGCGACGTGTTCGGCTCGACGAAATGCGACTGCGGCACGCAACTCCAAACCGCGCTCGAACTCATCGGGCGCGAAGGGCGCGGCGCGATAGTTTATCAACTGCAAGAGGGGCGGGGCATCGGCATCATCAACAAGATACGCGCCTACGCCTTGCAGGACGACGGCGCGGACACCGTGGAAGCCAACGAGCGGTTGGGGCTAGCCGTTGACCTGCGCGAGTATCGCCAGTGTGTCGAAATCCTGCGCGAGTTGGGATTGTCGAAAGTGCGCGTGATGTCGAATAATCCTCTCAAGCTGCGCGCGCTGGAGGAAGGCGGGTTGGAGATCGTCGAGCGCGTGCCGCTGGAGAGTGCGCCGCCGCGCGAGGCGGAGTTTTACCTGCGCACGAAGAAGCTCAGGATGGGTCATCTGTTCGAACAGATCAATTGAGCGGCGACGGGCGGAAGGTCAAGTGGTGTTGATGGAACAAGTCATACTCGTAGACGAACACGACCGGGAGTTGGGCGCGTCGGAAAAACTGGCGGCGCACGCGGCGGGGCGACTGCACCGCGCCTTCTCGATCTTCGTCTTCAACTCCGAAGGCCAACTGCTGCTGCAACGTCGCGCGAAGGCGAAGTACCACTCCGGCGGTCTCTGGTCGAACACCTGCTGCGGCCACCCGCGCCCGGACGAATCCACGGCCGCGGCCGCGCGCCGCCGCCTGCGCGAAGAGATGAACTTCGATTGCGAACTGCGCGCGGCCTTCGAGTTCGTGTACCGCGCCGAGTTCGCGAACGAGTTGATCGAGCACGAATACGATCACGTCTTCGTCGGCGAGTTCGACGGCGCGTTCGTCGCAGACGAGTCGGAAGTTGAAGACTGGAAGTGGATGACGCCCGGCGAACTGCGGCGCGACGTGCGCGAGCGGCCGGAAGATTACACCTACTGGCTGCGGGTGGCGCTCGCGACGGACGGCTGGGCGCGCGTGGAAGAGGAATACAGTTTTCAGGCGGGCGGCGCGTTGGGGCGTGACGGGAGATGAGCGTGGCGTTGGCGGAGAAGGTGTTGCTGATCGTGGGGGCGGGGCGCGGCATCGGTCGCGCCTCGGCGTTGTTGTTCGCGGAGGCGGGAGCGAGTTTGGTTCTGGCCTCAAGGAACGAACGGGAACTGGCCGAACTCGAATTCGAGATCGAACGGCGACACCAGACGCCCGTGCTCTCAGTCCCGACGGACGCGACCGACGCGTCGAGCGTCGAGCGACTCGTGGCTGAGAGCGTCGAACGCTTCGGGCGCGTTGACACGCTCGTCTACACGGCGGGCGAGGGCGTGTTGAAGTCGTTCGCCGAAACGACGGAAGAGGAGTTTGAGCGTTTGTTAAGTGTCAACGTGCGGGGCGCGTTTCTGCTCTGCAAGGCGATCGTGCCTTTGATGGAGCGACAGCGCGGCGGGCACGTCATCGCGCTGCCCGGCATACTGGGGCGCGCGCCGATGGCGCAGGCCGCCGCCTACTGCGCGTCGAAATATGCGCTGACGGGAATGCTCAAGTCGCTCGCGTTGGAGACGAAGCGCGCGGGCGTGCGTTTCAGCCTGCTGCACCTCGGCGGCGTGGATACGAGTTTCTGGGATCAAATCACGTTGAGAGTGCAGCGAGAGAAAATGTTGACGGTCGAAGCGGCCGCCCGCGCTGTTCTCTTCGCGGCGAGTCAAGAGGGCGAAGGCGTCGTCGGCGAACTCGTCTTGCAGCCGGAGTCGCACCAGTTGTAAACGCGCGCGGTTGCGAGTCGCAGACGCGCATGCGCGCGGGCTGACAAGCGACGTGCGGAGTGACGGTTTGATGTCGCGGGATGTTGAAATGATTTTGGACGAGATGTTGGACAAGACTTTGAAGCGGGGCGCGCGCTCGATTACGAGGGGCTTGCGTTGAAGCCCTTCTATTCGGGCGCGCTCATCCGCGCCGGTGGTGAGTTTAAAAAGTTTGCCGACCCGTTTCGCACCCGCTCGACGAATTGTTGACGCTCTTTTCAGCGGCCGCCTGACGACAAAGCAGTTTGAAGTAACTTATGCTCTCGCCCAATAGCAGTAGCAGCACAAAGGAGCAAGGCGGCGTCTGGACGCTCGCGGACTGGGAGGCCGTCGAGCGGCGGACGCGCGCACGCGCTCTCGCGGCAAACTCTGAGCGCGCGGCATGGCTCGTCATCACGAAAGAGGCGCGCGCCGTCATGCGCGCTTACACCACGAGTTTCTTTATCGTCAGTCGCTTCCTTCCCGCGGCCAAGCGCGCGGAGGTGGAGGCCGTCTATGCCGCCGTGCGCTACCCGGACGAGATCGTGGACACGTTCCCGCTCGAACGCCCCGCGCAGTTGCGCCTCTTAGACGACTGGGGCGAGCGTTACGAAGAGGGACTCCGCGCGTCGTCTCTCCACGATGCACTGCGCGCGGACGTGCCTTGCTTTCTGGCGAGCTTCACGAAGGTCGTGCGCGAGCGCGGCATCCCGCCCGAACACTACCGCGCCTTCCTCGCAGCCATGCGACGCGACGCCGCGCCGCGCCCGTTCGAGACGCTCGGCGATCTCATCGAAAATTACATCTATGGCAGCGCAGTCGTCGTCGGCTATTTTCTGGCGCACGTCTACGGCGCGAGCGCGCCGCACGAGTTCGCGCGCGCCAAGGCGAGCGCACGCGCGCTCGGCATCGCCCTGCAACTGACGAACTTCCTGCGCGACGTGGGCGAAGACCAGCGGCGCGGCCGCGTCTACCTGCCGCAAGAGATGCTGCGCGCGGAAGGCATCAACGCCGCCGCGCCGGACGTATGGGACGCGCGGCAACGCTACGCGCTCGCCCGCGTGCTGCGCGAATTGGCGAACATCGCCGAATCGTACTACCTCGACGCCGAGCGCGACCTCGACGCCTTTGACCCCGATTGCCAGGTCGCGATCCGCGCCTGCATCGGCGTCTACCGTCGCCTCAACGAGCGCATCGGCCGCAGCCCCGAAGGCGTGATGCACCGCGAGAGCGTGCCCGCGCGCGAGAAGTTCGGCGTCCTGCCGCCGAGCAAATACTGGCGCATCCCGCTCGCTTACTTACGCAAGTGAAACTCCGTTAGTGAAAGCTAGGTAGTGAAACTCGAATAGTGAAAGTTAGACAGTCAAACTCGGATGGTAAAAGTCTGACAGTGAAGTTCGGATGAAGTTGACGACGGAAAAAAATGTATTGATCGTGGGCGGCGGCCTCGGCGGGTTGAGCGCGGCGATCCACCTGCGTCTGGCCGGTTTCGCGGTCAGCGTCTACGAGGCGAACGCGCGCGTGGGCGGGCGCGCGAATTTGATCGAGCGCGACGGGTTTCGCTTCGACACGGGGCCATCCCTTTTGAACTACCCGTGGGTCTTTGAGCAACTGTTCGCCGCCGCCGGGCGCAACCTGCACGACTACGTGAAACTGCTGCCCGTCGAGCCTTCGGTCAGTTTCCAGTGGGAGGACGGCACGCGCTTCACGCTGTCGAGCGACCTGCGGAAGTTTCTGGAAGAGTGCGAGCGGCTCGAACCCGGCTCGCGCCCCGCCGTGCTCGCCTTCATGCGCGACGCGGAGGCGAAGTACCGCATCGCCTTCGAGAAGATGGTGAGTCGCAACGTGGACAACCCCGTCCGTTGGCTCGGCGCGCTCGGCGCGTCGGAGTTGCGGCGCACGAGCATCTGGCGTTCGCTCGACGGTCAACTGCGTCGCTACTTCAAAAGCCGACACCTGCGCGAAGCCCTCGGCTCTTACGCGATGTATCTCGGCGGCTCGCCCTACACGCTGCCGGGCATGTTCACCATCCTCTCTTACGGCGAGATGGCTTACGGCCTGTGGCTGCCCGAAGGCGGCATCTACGGACTCGTCCGAGGGATCACGAAACTGGCCGTCGAACTCGGCATCGAGATTCACACGAACCGACCCGTGCGCCAGATCGTGACGGAGGCGGGGCGCGTCACGGGTCTCGAACTGCACGACGGCACGTTCCACGCGTCGTCGCTCGTCGTCTCGAACGTTGACGTGCCGACGACCGACACGTCGCTCGTCAACGCCGACGCGCGCGTGAGCGCGAGCCTGCGGCGCAAGGCGGAGCGGACGCGCATGACGCCGGGCGTCGTGACTTTTTACTGGGGCGTGCGCGGCGAGGTCGGCAACCTCGGCCACCACACGATCTTTCTGCCGGACGACTACCGCGCCGCCTTCGACGATTTGATGAAGGGGGGGCGCATCCCGCGCGGCCTGCCGTTTTACGTGAGCGTCCCTTCGGCCACCGACCGCGCGCTCGCGCCCGCGGGCGACACGGCCGTCTTCGTGCTCGTCCCCGTGCCCGTCTTGAGCGAGTTGCCCGGCACTGATTGGGACGCGGCGGTCACAGACGTGCGCGCGCGCGTGCTTGCGACACTCGCGCGCCACGACATCGAACTCACGGCAGAGCGCATCCGTTTCGAGGAAGTTTATACGCCCGTCGAGTGGCGGCGTCGCTTCGGCCTCTACGACGGTTCGGCCTTCGGCGCGGCGCACAACCTGTTGCAACTCGGCCCGCTCCGCAGTAAAAATTTTTCCAAAGAGATCGCGGGTCTCTACTACGCGGGCGCGAGCACCACGCCGGGCACTGGAATGCCGATGGTCGTGCTCGGCGGGCGACAGGTCGCGGAGAGGATCGTGAGCCATGCACGTTGAACGCTACGGCGCGGGCGCGCGCGAGTTATATTTCGGCCTGCACGGTTGGAGCGGCGACCACCGGACGTTCGCGCCGCTCGCCGCGCACCTGCCCGCGTCGGCGTCGCTCTATAGCGCGGACTTGCCCGGCTGCGGCCAGTCGCCCGCGCCGCTGGATTTGACCCTTGAGTCGGTGACGGGCGAGATCGTCGCAGCCGTCCAAACCGTGCTCGACAGTATGACGCCACACGCTTCAATAACGACGCCGCGGCGCGCTTCAATGCCGACGCAGCGCGCTTCAATCACCCTGATCGGAAATTGCAGCGGCGCGATCCTCGGCCTGTTGGCCGCCGAACAGGTCAAGGCGCGCGTCGGTCGTCTCGTCCTCATTGATCCGTTCGCCTACTGGCCTTGGTACTTCCGCGTCTTCGTCGCAAAGAGTTTCGGCCGTCACGCTTACCGGACGACGTTCGCCAACCCGCTCGGCCGCTGGCTGACGAATCAATCGCTCCGAGGCCGACGCACGGCTGCGACCGACCTCACGCATTCCTTCGGCCGCATTGACCACGACGTAGCGCAACGCTATCTCGCTCTGCTCGCCGAAGTCGGCGGCGTCGAAAAATTCGCAAGCCTCGGCGACGTGCCCGTTGACATCGTTTACGGCGAGCGAACGTTCGGCGCGGTGAAAAAATCCGTTGGGATGTGGCAGCGCGTCTGGCCGCACGCGCGCGCGCACGTGCTCAAAGGGGCGGGACACCTGCCCATACTCGAAGCCACATCACAACTCGCCCGCATCGTCTTCGCCAACGACGACGGCGACGACGAGGCGGAAAGTTTGACGACGACAACGACGACGGAAGCAGCGGCGGAACAGGCGAGAGAAAGCGAGGCGCGAGTTTGACAAAACGTCTATCACAGTTCATCGCACGACACGGCGCGGAGATCGAAGACGCGCTCCACGCGCACCTGCCCTACAGTTCGCAGGCGGGCGCAGGAAGGCTCAACGACGCGCTCGACTACGCGCTCTTTCCCGGCGGCAAGCGTCTGCGCCCCGTGCTCGCGCTGGCCGCCGCGCGCCTCGCCGGGGCGACGCACGAGCAGGGAATCGTCGTCGGTTGCGCCGTCGAATTTCTCCACAGCAGTTCGCTCATCCTCGACGATCTGCCCGCGATGGACGACGCCGATCTGCGTCGCAACCGGCGCGCGCTCCACCTCGTCTACGGCGAGGGCTTGGCCGTGCTCGCCGCCGTCGCTCTGCTCAATCAGGCTTACGCACTCTTGACGCGCGCCGCCGAAGCGTGCGGGCGCGCGGGCACGACCGGCGCGCTGCTCGGCGAGGCTGCGCGGGCGGTCGGCGCGGATGGGATGATCGGCGGTCAGGTGATCGATCTTGAGTTGCAGGCGGATCGAGCCAACGACCGTGCGCTCGCCAGTCGCGACTTGAAGACCGTCGCGCTGATGCGTCTGATGATGGTGGCGGGCGCGCACGCGCGCGGGGCTGACGGCGAGACGGTCGAGACGCTCGCCGGGTTCGGCGAACGCTTCGGGCGCGTCTATCAAATTTGCGACGACCTGTTGGACGAACTCGGCGGGAGCGCACTGTCGGGGAAGACCGCGCGGCAGGACGCGCGCCACCTGCGCCCGTCGGCCGTGTCGGTGCTCGGCGCGGTCGCATCGCGGAATCTGGCCGCCGCGCTGGTGCGCGAGGGCGCGTCGCTCTTGGTCAGGAAGTTCGGCGAGCGTGGCGAGGCGCGCGTGCTGGTGGAGGCGGCGGAGATGATGCTCTGTAAAGTGACGGCGGCGGGTGCTTCGCAACTCTCCATCGTCGAAGGCGCGTCGCAACTTTCTATCGAAGGCGCGGAGCAATTCTCTGTCGAAGACACGGGGCAACGCTCCATCAAGGGCGCGGAGCAACATGCCGCCGCGGGCGCGGAGCAACTCTCCGTCGCATGATCTTTTTATTCTTCTTGCTCGTCCCCGCGGCGGTGCTGCTGCTCGGCGTCGCGTTGTGGAACGCGCTGGCGTGGCCGCGCGTCACGGCCGCATCAAGCAACGCCGACGCAGCGAGCGTCTCGATCCTGATCCCTGCGCGAGACGAAGAACTCAACCTCTCGGCCTGTCTCGACTCAGCACTCGCGCAGGGCGAGACCGTGTTCGAGGTGTTGGTCTACGACGACCACTCGACCGACAGCACACCCGCCATCATCAACGACTACGCGACGCGCGACGCGCGCGTGCGCCGTGTCCCCTGCGCCACGCTGCCCGCCGGTTGGTGCGGGAAGACTTTCGCCTGCGCGCAACTATCAGCGGCTGCGCGCGGCGAGTGGTTGCTTTTCCTCGACGCCGACGCGCGTCTCTCTGCGTGCGCGGCGTCGCGGATGATTGCCGAAGCCACGCGTCGCCGCGTCACGCTGCTCTCCTGCTGGCCTGCGCTCGAACTCCGTAGCTTCTGGGAGCGCGCCCTGATGCCGCTCTTAAACTTCGTCGTCTTCACGCTCTACCCCGCGCCGCTCGCGCTGCGTCGTCGCGGCGATGCCTCGCTCGGCCTCGCGCACGGGGCGTGCCTGCTCGTACACGGCGCAACCTACGCGCGCGTCGGCGGTCACGCGGCGGTGCGCGGAGAACTTTTTGAAGACGTGCGGCTCGCGCAGTTGTGGCGCGCGCGTGGCGAAGCGGGCTTGTGTCTCGACGGGCAGGGCACGGTGAGCGTGCGCATGTATCGCTCGTTCGCGGAAATCTGGCGCGGCTTTCAAAAGAACTTCTTCCCGGCCTTCCGGCGCGCGTCGAGTTTCTGGCTTTTCATGGCGACACACTTCGTGCTGTTTTTACTCCCGTTCATCTTCGCGCCGTTATTTTTTTTGACGGGCGGCGCGACTGCGTTCGTCTCGGTCGCGCTGTGCGTGCTCATGATGCGCGCGACGTTGGCCGTGCGCTTCAGACACCCTTGGTGGTCGGTCGTGCTGCACCCGTTGGGCGAGGCGGTGCTGCTCGCGCTCGGCCTCTCTTCGTGGTGGCGTTGCCGGAGCGGGCGCGGCGTGGAGTGGAAAGGGCGACGTTACCGCGCGGGCGCGGAGAAGAACGCGGAAGTATGAACGTTGAACGATGAAGTGGCAGCGAGTCGTCATTAGTTCATCATTCATCATTCATCGTTCAGCGTCCCGACTTCGTCGTTGACTTCCTCCTATGAAACGAAAGCACGCAATCATCATCGGCGGTGGCCTCGGCGGGCTGGCGACGGCGTTGCGTCTGGCGCGCGCGAACTGGCGCGTCACCGTCTGCGAGCAATCGGACGCGTTCGGCGGCAAGATGAATCGCTGGGAGCAGGGCGGCTTTCGCTTCGACACCGGCCCGTCGCTCATCACGATGCGCCGGGTCTTCGCCGAACTCTTCGAGGCGGCAGGGGCGCGCATGGACGAACACCTCGAACTCGTCCCCATGCACCCGCTCGCCGAGTACGTCTACGACGACGGCACGCGCTTCCGGTATTCCTCCTACCTGCCCGACTGGCTGGCGATTGTGCGCGCACTCGAACCACGCGACGTGGACGGCTTCTTTCGCTTCATGCGACTCGGCGCGCGCCTCTTTGAAATCTCGCAAGAAACTTTCTTCCGCCGCCCGCCGCTCGACTTCACGCCCGACCTGCGTGCGCTCAAGGCCATGCGTCACCTGCCGCTCAGGCACGCGTGGGACAACTATCACCGCACCGTCGCCGCGCACTTCAAAAGCCCGCACCTCCGCCAACTCTTCGACCGCTACCCGACCTACGTCGGCTCGTCGCCCTACAAGTCTCCGGCGACGCTCGCCGTCATTCCTTACGTCGAGTACGCCTTCGGCGGCTGGCACATCAAGGGCGGCCTCTACCGTCTCGTCGAAAGCCTCTGCGCGCTGGCCGCACGCGCGGGCGTCACGCTCATGACGAACGCGCGCGTCGAACGCATCGAGCGCGAGGGGCGCAGGGTGACGGGCGTCGTGCTCGCAGACGGCACGCGACTCGCCGCCGACGCAGTTGTGATGAACGGCGACGCGTCGCTCGCCGGCGCGATGCTCGGCGTCAAGGGCGACACGCAACCGGCGCACGCGCGGTCGCTGTCCGGCCTCGTCTTTCTCGTCGGTGTCAAACGCACGTTGCCGCAGTTGGCGCACCACGCGGTCTATTTCTCGCAAGACTACCGGCGCGAGTTCGCGCAACTTTTCGACGAACGAAAGTTTCCGGATGATCCGACCGTCTACGTCAGCGCGCCGAGCCGGAGCGACCGCGCGCTCGTCCCCGAAGGCGCGGGCGAGACGCTCTTCATCATGGCGAACGCCCCCGCGAACGACGGCGACGAATGGACGGAGACGAAGATACAAGAGGCGCGTGCGCGCGTCTTTGCCCGACTGCGGCAAGGCGGCTTCCCCGACATCGAATCGGAGATCGCGGTCGCGGACGTGTGGACGCCCGGGCGCATCGGCGCGCGTTACGCGATGCCGGGCGGGGCGATTTACGGGACGCACTCGCACGGCTGGCGGCGCGCCTTTCTCCGGCCGCCGAACAAGGACGCGCGCTACGCGGGTCTCTACTACGTCGGCGGCAGCACGCACCCCGGCGGCGGCACGCCGACCGTTTTGCTCTCCGCTAAAATCACTTGCGAACTGATCGAACGATGCGAAACCTGAACCACCCACACGGCGACGAACGCAGAGACGCTACGCGCGCGGGCGTGTGGCGTCGCGCGGCGCTCGTTGCACTGGCCGTCGTGTACGCAGTGTTGTGGGCGGGCGGCGTGGGACATTATTTATTCGTCGGCGCGGTCGCGGCCGAACAGAGTTGGCTCGCCTCGGCCTTCCTCGCCGTGGCCGGGGCAATCGTCCTCTGCGCGACTGCTTCGCGCGGCGAGTTCATGTGCCTCTGCGCGGTGGCGGCGTTCGGGCTGCTCGTCGAGTTGTGCGGCGTGAGTTACGGCGTGCCGTTCGGGCGATACGCTTACACGGGCGTGCTGCGGCCGACTCTCTTCGGCGTGCCCGTCGTGATGGCGTTCGCGTGGCTGACGCTCGTCGCCTATGTGCAACAGGCGATGCCGCGTTTGAGTCTGCCGACGTGGGCGGGCGCGCTCGTTGCGGCTGCTTGGATGACCTCGATTGATCTCGTCATTGATCCGCCGGCCGCGAACCAACTCGGCTACTGGCGTTGGGTCGAACGCGGCAACTACTATGGCATCCCGCTGACCAACTTCGCCGGGTGGTTCGTAGCGAGCCTCTCGATCTTCGCGGTGTTACAGCGGCGGCAAATGTGGCGCGCGAACTTGTGGCACCGTCTCACGGCCGCGAGCATCATCCTCTTCTTCACGCTCATCGCGCTCTCCTTCCGTCTGTGGGCGGCAGCTCTCGTCGGCTTCGTCTTATGCGCGTTAGACGTGCTGCTCCACGCGCGGCGGCGACGGCGTACCTGATAACTCTCACTAAACATCATTCAGACGATACTGACCGTGACGCGCGACGTTCGACCTCCGCGCCGCGGCGGATTTTATGCGCTGCCGTCGGCCTTTGTCACAGTTTCTTGAAATGAAGGTCATCATTCCGTCTCGCGGCAATCTTATGATCGCCGCGTCTCATCAAAAGAGGGCTAAATAAACATGTCATAAACTGCGGCGGCGGCGAAGCTCAGTTTGAGTCGCCGCCGCGCGGAGTTAGAAGGGAAAGTGAACGAGGGGTGAAAGTTATTCAGGCAGAAATTACGAGAGAGGGCGCGGCGTCGGCAGTGACGGACGCGCCGAAAAGTTTTCGGATGCCGGCGGCGTTGCGCTCGCTCGGCCACAAAAATTACAGGCTCTTTTACGGCGGGCAACTCATTTCGCTGACGGGCACGTGGATGCAGATCGTGGCGCAGTCGTGGCTCGTCTACCGTTTGACGGGTTCGGCGGCAACGCTCGGCTTCGTCGCGTTCGCGGGGCAGATACCGGGCTTCCTGCTCGCGCCCATCGGCGGCGCGGTGGCCGACAGTTTCAGCCGTCACCGGATTCTCGTCACGACGCAGACCCTCGCCATGCTGCTCGCCTTCGCGCTCGCCGCGCTGACGCTGACGGGGACAATCGCCGTCTGGCACGTCTACCTGCTCGCGGGCTTGCTCGGCGTCGTCAACGCCTTCGACATCCCTTCGCGTCAGGCGTTCGTCGCAGACCTCGTGAAGCGTGAAGACCTCGTGAACGCCATCGCGCTCAACTCTTCGATGATCAACGGGGCGCGGCTCGTCGGCCCGGCTCTCGCCGGACTGCTCGTCGCCACCATCGGCGAGGGCTGGTGCTTCTTCGTCAACGCCGTGAGCTACGTCGCCGTCATCGCGGGACTTTTGCGGATGCGCGTCGCGCGGCGGGAGGCGAGCGCAGAAGAGCCGGGGCTGTCGCCCGTCAGGCGCGTCGTCGAGGGCTTTAGCTTCGTCGGGCGCACGGGGCCGATCCGCGCTCTGATCGTCCTGCTCGGACTGATGAGTTTGTTCGGCCTGCCCTACACGGTACTGATGCCGGTCTTCGCCGACCGCATCCTGCACGTCGGCGCGGGTGGCTTAGGGATACTGTTGGGCGCGGCGGGCGTGGGCGCGCTCGGCGCGGCGTTGCTGCTCTTAGCGCGGCGCGGGGTGCGCGGGATGGGGCGTTGGGTGGCTCTGTCGTCGGCGGGGTTCGGCGGAAGTCTGGTGTTGTTTTCGCAGTTGGAGGATTTTCGTCTGGCGGTCGGCGTGCTGGTCTTCGTCGGCTTCTCGATGATCGTGCAGATCGCTTCGTCGAACACGCTGGTGCAGGCAATGGCTCCCGACGCGTTGCGCGGGCGCGTGATGGCCGTCTACTCGATGATGTTTCTCGGCATGGCTCCGGTGGGCGCGCTCGTCGCGGGTTGGATGGCGGAGCGGATGGGCGCGGCCAACACCGTCGCGCTCGGCGGCGTGGGCTGCATCTTGAGCGCGCTCGTTTTCAGCTTGCGCCTGCCCGCGCTCAGGCGCGAGGCGCGGAAACTATTGGTGGCAGGCGAAGGCGGCACGGTTGCGGAATCGAGTCGCTGACGGCAAGATGAGTTGATTGAGAATCGGAGCGCGCAGTCGTTACGCCGTCGAACCACTGCGCGCTTTAGCTTGTTGAGATGAACGAGAGAACGGGGAGGGTGAATGAAGCAAAGAGGATTTCTCGTGCCTGCGGGCGAGAGGGTGCGTCTGAAAAATTACGACCCGGCGTACACCGGGGAGTTCGAGAGCGAGGCGGAGGCGGAGGCGAAGATTCGGCGCGACCGCGAAAGCCTCGCGAAGTATCAGGACAAGTTGTTGGCGGAGGAGCGACAGTCGCTCCTGCTCGTCTTTCAGGCGATGGACGGCGCGGGCAAGGACGGGACGATCAAGCACGTCATGTCGAGCGTTGATCCGGCGGGCTGCGTGGTGACGATCAACGAGAAGCCGGGCGCGACGGAACTCAAGCACGATTACCTCTGGCGCTTCGTTCGCAACCTGCCGAAGCGCGGGCAGATCGGCATCTTCAACCGCTCCTATTACGAGGAAGTGCTCTCGACGCGCGTCCACCCCGAACGGCTCGAAGACCAGCAGTTGCCGCCGCGCCTCCGCGACGCGAAGAACATCTGGCAACAACGCTTCCGACAGATCAACGACTTCGAGCAATACCTGACGGAGAACGGCATCCACGTCATGAAGTTCTTCCTCCACCTCTCGAAAGAGAAGCAGCGCGAGCGGCTGATGGAACGGCTCGAAGTGCCGGAGAAGAAGTGGAAGTTTTCGATGAACGACGTGACGGAGCGCGCCCGTTGGGACGAGTACATGAGCGCATTTGAAGACGCCTTGACGCGGACGAGCACGCGCCGCGCGCCGTGGTACGTCGTCCCCGCAGACAACCGCTGGTTCAGCGCGCTCGTCGTCGCCGACCTCGTGCTCGGCAAGTTGAAGTCTCTGAACTTGCGTTACCCGCCCGTCAGCAGCGACGGCAAAAAAGAGATGGAGAAGGCGCGCAAGTTGCTCGCGCGCGATGGGAAATGAAGTTGACGGCGGGCGGCCGACTTTAGAAAATGAGTGGCGACCCGATTGGGAACGATTACAGGGAGGACTATGACAGATGGCGAATAAGAGCCGTGGCAAGTTGAACCAACCGCCGACGGGCGAGGGCAAAAAGCAGAGCGCGGAGCAGGGCGCGGAGAACAAACTCGGCAAACGCTCGGAAGTCGTGCAGGCGCAACACGACCGGCCGGACTTGAATCTGGGGACTGACGCGGATGAGGCAGCGGCCATCCCGAAGTCCGGCAAAGGCAACCCGAAGCGGCCGAAGGCCGGACGCTGAAAGGCGAGCTTCGGCGCGAAGCTGAAAGTCGAGTTTCACGTCGAAGCCCGCTCCGAGGCGAAGCCCGGAAAATTTATTCCCGGCGGGCGTCGCGTCCGGCGGCGAGCATCTCGCGCGCCAGCTCCAACACTTTGCGCTCGCCCGCGAAGGCCAGCATCGCGCGCGCCTCGTCTATCTCCACCCAGCGCGCCTCGTTGACTTCCGTGTCGTGATCGCGCACGTCGCCCGACAGGTAGCGCAGCAGGTAGAAATGTACGAACTTGTGAAAGCGCACGCGCCCGCCGCCTCGGTTCGTCGCGTAGTACCAGTATTCGATCTTGTCCAGGGGTGCGACGAGTTCGGTCTCGACGCCCGCCTCCTCGCGCGCCTCGCGCACGGCCGCCGACTCCGCCGACTCGCCCGCATCAACCAGACCTTTGGGCAACTGCCAACGCTTCCCCTCGCCGACCGAGATCAGAGCCACTTTGACGCGCCCGTCGCCGAGGCGGCGAAACACCACGCCGCCCGCCGAGGTTTGCGTCTTGGTTGGTATCGCGCTCATGCCGCGAGATTATAGACGCATTCGGCGCGCCGACGCCGCCCGCCTTCATTCAACAGTACGCCACGGTACAGACGTTGACAGCCGCGCGCCATAAACTCGCCACGTTTCCCCTGTCACATTTTGGAGAGTCGGGCGAGCGCGAGAGGCGTCGAAGTTTTCGGCGCGAGCGATTCGATGCGCCCGCCGGTTCAACAGTTTCTATCAACGCGAGGAAGGACACGAAACGATGACCGACAACAGGAATGACGAAGCGGACAGGATCGCGGGCGGTACTGGCGGCACGGACGCGGGCGGCGAGAACGAAAATATCATGCCCGGTGAAATCGGCGGCACGCAGACTTACCTGCCGTCCGACGGGCGCGGCGAGTCCGAAGGCACTCCGGCGGCGAGCGCGCCCGGCACCATCGGCGCGGTCGGCGAGATGGACTTCTCGGGCGCGCCCGCTGGGACGAGCGGCGCGAATGATGCGGGCGCGGGCAGCAGCGCAGGAGCATCTGTGGGCGGCGCGAGCGGCGGGGGCGGCTCGATGTCCACCACCGGCGACACGGGAGTGGATGAGGGATGAAAGGAAGGGATGAAGGATGAGGGATGAAAGAAAGCATTCAAGCAAGTGAGTGCTTCTCTTAATTCATCCCTCACCCTGCTGCCCTCATCCCTTTTTCTTCGGCGGGCTTTTGCGGCCGTGGCGTTTTGCGCCGGGCGTGCCCGCGTCGGCCGCGGCGTTCTCGATCTCGGCGTTTACGCCGCCGCCGATCAGGATCGCGCAGCCCGTCAGGTAGAACCAGAGCATCAGGACGATGACCGCGCCGAGCGAGCCGTAGGTGATGCTGTAGTTGTCGAAGTAGCGCAGGTAGAGGCGGAAGACGAAGGAGACGAGCAGCCAGAGCGCGACGCCCGCGAGCGAGCCGGGCGTGATCCAGTACCACTTCTGATCGTGGAGGTCGGGCGCGAAGTAGTAGATCAAGGCGAAGGCCAGCAGCACGAACGCCAGCACAATCGGCCACTGCACGATCGTCCACGCCAGCGTGAACGCGCTGCTGAACCCGAAGCGGTTTGCCAGCGCGTCGCCGATCTCGCCGCCGTAGAGCACGAGCATCAGAGCGGTGATCGTCAAAACGGCGATGACGACGGTGAGGCCGATCGAAGTCAGACGCACCTTCCACCACGCGCGCGACTCTTTGACGCCGTAGGCCGAGTTCAAAGTGTCGCTGATCGCGCCCATCCCGTAGGACGCTGCCCACACGGCGGTCAGCAACCCGAAGGTGAGTTTGCCGCTGCCCGTGTTCTCGGCGATCTCGTCAACGGTGGTGCGAATGAGCGTGGAGGCCGTGCGCGGGATGACGGTCGAGAGGTAGCGCAGGAGGTTGGCGCGCAGTTCCGTGCCCGCCTCTGCGAAGTAGCCGAGCATGGCGATGAGGAAGAGGAGCAGCGGAAAGAGCGCGAGCAGGAAGTAGTAGGATAAGGCCGCCGCGCGCGTCAGCAAGTCGCCGTCGTAGATTTCACACCAGACGCGCCGCCCCAACTCTCTCCACGTCAACCCGCCCCGTTCCCAGACCGATGCCATCCCCCACACCTCCTTGCACTGTCTCGCCGCCCGCCGACGCGCGCCCGAAGCAGCGTGGGTAACAATAGCAAAAAAACGTTTGAATCACAGTCCTTTTACGCCGCCCCGCGCCCGACGCCGCGCCGCGTGCAGAGGCCACTCGCGCACGCGCTCAGGCATCTAAATTCCACGAGAAAATATTATGACTGACATTTACAGAGGGGTGAAAAGAGCTATGAAAACGTTCAAAAATAGTTTGGCCGCAGTCGCGCTGTTCTTCGCGCTGGCGGCTTCGGCGGCGACCGTCGTCGTGGCGGCTGTTCCGAACGCGGATTCCGATCAGGGTGTCGAAGGGCAGCAAATTTTGAAACGCGTCCGCAAGGAACTCGTCACGCTGCCTTACTACGGCGTCTTCGACAACCTCGCCTACAAGGTCGAGGGCGACACGGTGACGCTTTACGGTCAGGTGGTGCGCCCGTCAACGCGTTCGGACGCGGGGCGTCGCGTGGCGAAGATCAAGGGCGTCGGGCGCGTCATCAACAACATCGAGGTGTTGCCGCTCTCCGGCTTCGACGACAGCATTCGCGCCGAAGCGTATCGCGCCATCTTCAACACGGGCAGCCTCTACCGTTACGCGATGGGATCGAACCCGTCGCTGCACATCGTGGTCAACCGCGGGCACGTGACGCTGGAAGGCGTCGTCGGCAACCGCATGGACAAGCAGCTCGCGGAGTTCGCCGCGCGCGCCGTTCCCGGCGTCTTCTCCGTGACGAACAACCTCGTCGCCGAGCGCGACGATCGCAAAGTTAGATAAACGTTCCGCTTCTGATAGCGGTACGAACGAACAGAGAGCCGGACGGGTCAAACGCCCATCCGGCTCTCTTGTTTTTTATCCACACGCGCAACTGACTCTCTTAATTTTCATTCGCATGCACGCGCGACCGATACTTGCTTACGTCCTTCTTTACCGCTTCAACTTCTCTAAGTACTTCTGGCGAAACTTGGAGACCTTCGGCGCGATGACGGCGCGGCAGTAAGGCTGGTTCGCGTTGTTCTGGTAATACTCCTGATGGTAATCCTCTGCCGGGTAGAAGACGTTGAGCGGCGTGATCTCCGTAACGATGGGTGCGTCCCAGACGCGCGCCGCGTCGAGTTCGGCGACGACGGCGACGGCCGTCTCACGCTGTTCGGGCGAGTGGTAAAAGACGGCGGAGCGATACTGCGTGCCCACATCGCCGCCCTGCCGGTTGAGCGTCGTAGGGTCGTGGATGGTGAAGAAGACTTCCAGTAGTTCGCGGTACGAGACGACGCGCGGGTCGAAAGTGATCTGCACCACCTCTGCGTGCCCGGTCGTTTCATTGCAGACCTCACGGTAGGTAGGGTTCTCCGTGTGCCCGCCCGCGTAGCCGGACACGACGCGCGCGACGCCGCGCAAATCCGCGTAGACGGCTTCGAGACACCAGAAACAACCGCCCGCCAGCGTCGCGACCTCTTCGTTCTGCTCCATAGAAAATAACGCTCCTTAAATAATGTCGTCGGTGGAGACATGATAGGCGATTTCGTGTTGCGAAGTCGTCACGCCGCGTGCGACGCCCGCGCCACGGATTCGGCGGGCGCGGTTAGCCGGGGCGATTCATGTTTGTGTATAGTAAGGGGGACAAGCGGATTAGATATTCGCGGATTACATATTCAAAGGGATTAATTTTTTGCTCAAAGAACGAACCGACGCCTTCGCACTCGAACAGCCGCTCTCTCTGCTGTCGCGCATTCAATGGATTCAAAGTTTCCTCGTCATCGGCCTGCACGCCTGCGGGCTGCTCTGCCTGTGGTTCACGCCGCGCGGCGTTGACCTCGCGCTCTTCTTCGGACTCTATCTCGCCACCACCTTCTCCATCGGCATCGGCTATCACCGCCTGCTCGCGCACCGCGGCTTCGTCGCGCCGCGTTGGCTGCGCCGCCTGCTCGCGTGGGTGGGCGCGGCGGCCTTGCAGGGCGGCCCCGCGCGCTGGACGCGTATCCACCGCCGCCATCACCAGTTGACAGACAAGCCGGGCGACCCGCATTCGCCGCTCAAGGGTTTCTTTCACGCGCACATGGGTTGGATTCTCTGCGTGGACGCGGAGGAGGGCAGCGACTACCGCGAGTTAGTGCCGGACGTGTCGGGCGAAGACCCCTGGGTGCGCGTGCTGGACAGGGGCGTGCTGTTCACGCTGCCGTGGTTTCTGACGGGGATTTTTTGTTACGCGGTCGGCGGGTGGCGCGGCGTGCTCTGGGGCACGGTGCTGCGGACGCTCGCTCTCTGGCATTTCACGTGGTGCATCAACAGCGTGTGCCACGTCTGGGGCGCGCGCCCGAACGCGACGCGCGACGAGAGCCGCAACGTGTGGTGGCTCGGCCTGCTCACGCTCGGCGAAGGCTGGCACAACAATCACCACGCACGCCCCGCCGCCGCCATGCACGGCTGGCGTTGGTATCAAGTGGATTTCTCCGGCTACGTCATCCGCCTGCTCGCGCGCCTCGGCGTCATCTCGAACGTCGTCCGCCCGCCGCGCGTCACTAACACACCAACCAACTAACTAACCATCCACAGCGTTCGTCACACGCCGAGCCGACGGGGAATGATCGTGTCTAACCCGGCAGGCTCAGCGGCGACTGTCGCCTGCGCGCGTCGCCCACGCCGAGAGGCGGCGGCGTCCGACTCCGAGGCGACGTCGTCCGGCCGCGAACAAACGGGTCACGGCCTGTTGCGACACGCCGAGCAAGCCGTCGTGTCGTCTCAGCCAGCGCGCGTAGCTGTGCGGCGGGGCGGTCTCAAGCGGGTCGCCGAATTGATCAACCGCGTCTCCCATGTCGCGGTAGATGCGCCGCGCGCGTTCGGTAACGCCCGCGCCGTTGTCGAAGCAGTCGTAGGCATACGGCCACGCTTTGGTTTCGTGATAGCCCGCGGCCTCGACGAGCGACAGGTAACGCCGGAAGAGTTCGGCCGTGTCGCCGAGTTCGTCCATCGTGAGACGTTCGGAGTAGCGGGTCACGCCGCGCGGGCGGCCGGGGTCGAAACCGCTGAAGTGAAAGAAGCGGCACGGCTGCCCGTCAACTGTTACTCCGTGTTCGTGCAGACGAACGTCGCGCTCCGGCAAGTTCCAGTAAGCGACGTTGCAACCGGGGTCGCGCAGGATGTGGACGCCATCGAAGAAGACCGCCGCGAGGTCTAACCAGCGTTGGTCGTAGTGCATGCCCTGCGGGATGTCGAAGCGGCAATGGCGGGAGACGCGTCTGCGCCACCACGTGAGAAACTGCCGCGCGCCGGGCGTGGCGGAGACGCCGACGAAGCCGCCGTTGTAGACGCCGACTTGAAGCAGGTTCAGTTCGCGCGCGGCGCGCCCGTCGCCCTTGAGCGGCGCGAGCAGGTGAGGCGTCAGCGTGACGGAGTGGCGGCGCGCTTCTGTTAAGAGCGCGGTCAGATCGCTCAGGATGAGCGTGTCGGGGTCGAGGAAGATCGCGCTGCCGAATCCGCGCTCCAACAAGTGACTCAGAAGGTATGGCTTCATCGCGGCGGCAAACTGCTTGCGGTAATATTGAAAACGGAGGCGCGGGAGTTCGTTTATGTTTAGTTCGCGCGGGTGGAGGAGTTGGAACGGCTCGGCCGCGGGGTCGAAGTAATCGTCCACTTCATCCGTGAGCAGGACGAAGAAGGGCACGCCGGGGTGTTGCCGTCGGAAAGACTGCGCCAGCACGCGCGCGAACGATAGATAGTTCTTGGCGACGATGGTGGCGACGGCGACGCCTTCCAACTCTTTGCCCGCAACATGCGTTGCATGACTTGCCGCGCCGTTCCCGGCTGACGGGGAATCGCGCCGTCCGGGGATCGCCTGACGGACGCTCGCGACACTCGCGGTCGGGGTTGGATCATCGTTTCTCTTGCGGCCTAGTGCCCCGCCGTTGTTGCCATTGCTTCCGCTATTGCCGTCGCCCCGCTTGTGCCCGCGCGCCGCACGCCATAGACGGGCGACTGCCCCGCGACGAACGTCGGAGTGATCATCGTCGTTGTGACTGTTCAGCCAGTTATAAAAACTGTGCGGGGGCGCAACTGCCAGCGCGTCGCCGAACCTCTCGGCCTCCCTTCCCAACTCGCGGTAGAGACGACGGGCGCGGTCTGTCACCAGCGCGCCGTTGTCGAAGAAGCCGTAAGCGTAAGGCCAAGTTTTCGTCTCGTGATAGCCCGCCGCTTCCAGTAGCGCCACGTAACGACGGAATAGTTCGGCCGTCTCCCCGATGTCATCCATGTCGAGCCGCCGGACGTAGCGCGTGATCTCTTGCGGGCGTTCGGGGTCGAAGCCGCTGAAACGGAAGAAGCGACACGCCGCGCCGTCAACCATACGAGCCGCGCCGTCAGGCAAGAGTGTCTCGCCGCGAAAGTTGATGGCGCGCTCCGGCAGATTCCAGTGCCCGACGTTGAAGCCGTGATCGCGGACGACACGTGCGGCGGGGAAGAAAGCGGGCACGAGGTCTAACCAGCGTTGCTCGAAGTGCATGCCTTGCGGAACGTCGCGGCGGCAGTGTTCGTAGAGACGGTCGCCCCACCACGCGAGAAACTCCCGCGCCGCCGCCGACTCCGAAACGCCGAGGAAGCCGACGTTGTAGACGCCCGATTGGAGGATGTTGAGTTCGCGCTCGATCGCGCCCGCGCCCGACAAAGGTTCGAGCAGGTGTGGCGTGAGAACGATGGGATTGTCCTTGAGCAGCGCGAGGATTGGCGTCAGGTCGCCGACCACGAGGCTCTCCTGTTTCAAGAAAGCCGCGCGGCTGAAACCCTCGTCCAGAAGATGACTCAGCAGGTACGGGGTCGCCGCGTAGGTCAACTCCTGTTGCGAGTAGTGAAAGCGGAAGCGCGGGAGGTTGGGAATCTTCAGGTCGGAGAGACGCAGCAGTTGGAACGGCTCGGCGGCGGGATCGAAGTGGTCGTCAACTTCGTCGGTCAGGAGGACGAAGAAGGGAACGTCGGGATGTTGACGGCGGAAGGAGTCGGCCAGCACGCGCGCGAACGATAAGTAGTTCTTGGCGACGATTGTGGCGACCACCACACCTTGCATCGCACGGCGCTCCCTCCTGCTTGACGTCAACTATCGCGGCCGAGTCAGCTTAGCATAACCGTCGGCGGAGCGTGTTCCCGGCGCGGCTTCGAGCCGTCTCCGCGAACGCTGTTTGAACGACGGCGCGGCCTTGACTCTCTCCCATAATTCACATAGCATGCGCGATGCATTTTGACGAGCCATCCGGGCAGTGTGTATGTGTAACCCCGCAAATGAAACTGGGAAAGTCTTGGCCGCCTTTTCCAATTTCCGTTTCGTAGTCTGACAATCCCCGTCCTAGCAGGACTCCGACCCAGCCAATACAACTCTATAGAGGAGATGCCTATGTCCCGTCCCCCCTTCGCTCCGAACCCACTCGCTAAACTTAAAATCACTTCATCAACAACATCACCACGACGCCCTCTCCTGAGATGGTTGGCGGCTGGCGGGACTGCCCGGCGCGCGGGCGCGTTCCTCGCCCTCTTCGCCCTCTTCATCACGATCTTTTATACCGGCGCGCCGTCGTCGGCCGCATCACCCGGCGCGGCTGCCGGCGCGAGTCTTCCCTCGGTCGCGCGACAACCCAACGGCACGGGCGCGTCGGCGTTGTCGCTCGCGATGTTCCAGTTCCCGGTAAACTCGCTGGACACCTACGCCGCCGACTGCTCGACCCCGAAGACTGACTTCAACCTCGGCGAGACGGTCTGCGTGCGCGCTACCTTCCCGGCCAGTTTCTTTTTCTTCCGCAGCATTACTTTCGTTGATCCCGACAACCACATTCTCGGCTCGGACTTCCTCACGTCGAGCGGGCAGACCAGCCTCTTCACGCTCCCCGGCACGGCGACCTCAGTCGTCGGCGGCGATATCGTGGACAACCGCGGGACATGGAGGATTGACTTGAGATCGGCCGACGGCTCGCGCAGCGCCGTCTCCTTCTTCGACGTGCATGAACCCACCAGCCCGCGCGCCGACCTGCAAATCTCCGCGGTGGCCGCCGACGATACCGTGGCTTCCGGCGCGACCGTCCCGGTCAAAATTTACGTCCGCAACGCCGGGCCGGACGCCGCGTCGAACATTGATGTCACACTCCCCACGGTGCCCGGTTTGTCGCTCCAAAGTTTCACTCAAGGGACAAGCCCGGACTGCGGCAGCGTCTGCAACGTCGCGAGTCTCCCGCGCGGCGGTATTGTGACCTTCCTCGCCGTCTATCAGGTGACGGCGGCGGCGGGCACGCACCTCAGTGGCGTCGCGACCGTCGCCAGCGCCACCACCGACCCGCGACCGTTCAGCAACTCGGACTCGTTCGGCATCGTCGTCTTGCAGGAATCCGGCGGGACGCAGACCTGCGCGCTGACGCCCCCGGCTCCGATCACTGTGAACGGCTCGTTGATTCCCGATCCGAACGACCCGACGGAGATGTTGTACGGTGCGTTCGTGAACTATACGGTGGACGCTGTGGGCGCATCATGCGATCCGGTGCAGTGCGACACGCCCTCCGGCTCGCTCTTCCCGGTGGGCACGACCAACGTCCTCTGCACGGCCGCGTCGGGCGACTTCACCAGCTTCCCGGTGACGGTCATTGACACGCGCTCGTTCCAGATCACCCTCAACGGGGCGAACCCGATGACGGTCGAATGCAACTCCGTCCCGCCGTTCGCCGACCCCGGCGCGACGACCAACCGGCCGGGCGTCACGCCGACCGCCACCAGCACGGTGAACCCGAACGCACCCGGCTCTTACACCATCACCTACACGGCCACCTACAACAACGGCACGCCGGCCAACACCTCCGACGACATCACGGCGACTCCGGTCGTTCGCACCGTCAACGTCGAAGACGACTCGCCGCCGCACATCACCCTCAACGGCGACAACCCGCTGACGGATGAAGTCGAGACCGAGGTGATCACGGTCGAGTGTCACGTCCCCTTCGTCGATCCGGGCGCAACGGCGATTGATGCTTGCGACGGCCCCTCGGTCGTCAGCGTCAACAGCAACGTTGACCCGAACACCGTCGGCACGTACACCATCACCTACTCGGCCACAGATAATCACGGCACGCCCGCCGACACGACCGACGATCTGGTCGCGTCCATCACGCGCACGGTCAACGTTGTGGACACCATCGATCCGAGCATCTCGCTTAACGGCGGGAACACGCTGACGGTCGAATGCCACAGCGCGTTCAACGACCCCGGCGCGACCGCGACCGACAGTTGCGCGGGCGATCTCACCTCGGCGATTCAGGTCTCCGGCACGGTTAACCCGAACACGGTCGGCACGTACACGCTGACCTACACGGTGAGCGACGCCTCCGGCAACGACGACACGGAGGTGCGCACGGTCAACGTCGTAGACACGACCGCCCCGGTCATCACCCTCAACGGCAGCAACCCGACCGTCGTCGAGTGTCACACGAGCTACACCGACGCGGGCGCGACGGCCAACGACGCCTGCGGCGGCGCTGTCCCCGTCACCACTTCGGGCAGCGTGAACGTGAACACGCCGGGCGCGTACACGATCACCTACACGGCCACCGACGGCACTAACACCCGCACGGCGACGCGCACGGTGAACGTAGTGGACACGACCGCGCCGGTCATCTCCTGCCCGGCCAACATCGTCGTCAACCTGCCCGCCAACACGGCGGCCACGTCCGTGCCCGTGAACTTCAACGTCACGGCCACCGACAGTTGCAGCACGGCGGTCAACGTCGTCACCTCGCACGCCTCCGGCGCGAGCTTCCCCGTCGGCACGACGACCGTCAACGCGACGGCCACCGATCCGTCGGGCAACACGAGTTCGTGCAGTTTCACCGTGAGCGTGCATTACCTGTTCACGGGATTCTTCTCGCCCATCTCCAACCTGCCCGTGGTCAACACGGTCAAGGCGGGCAGCGCGATCCCGATCAAGTTCAGTCTCAGCGGTAACAAGGGGCTGGACATCTTCGCCGTTGACTTCCCGGCGTCGGGCACGATCGCGTGCAACTCGAACGACCCGGCCGTAGACCTCTCGGAGATTGACACACCGGGCGAGAGCGGCCTGACCTACAGTGCCTCAAGCGACCAGTATCAATATAACTGGAAGACGCTGAAGGCGTGGGAAGGAACATGCCGCCAGTTGGTCGTTAAACTGAACGACGGCACGGAGCACCGCGCGAACTTCAAGTTCAAGTAAGAACCGGCGCGGTAGTTGGACAACACACAGAAGGCGACGCGGGGC
>JAVEDE010000083.1 GCA_030841105.1 Pyrinomonadaceae bacterium | reverse complement strand
GCTCGGCCATCGCCTTCCTGTTGTTCTACTGGCTCGTGCGCAACATGGACGTGACGAAGACGATGCTGATCCCGCTCGTCACGCCGCCCATCGCGGTGTTCCTCGGCTGGCTCGTCCTCGGCGAAGGTCTGACGTGGCGCACGGCAGTCGGCGCGCTCGGCATCATGTCGGGGATCGCGTTGATCGTCACGCGCAAGAAGAAAGAGTTGGAGGCGGTGGCGGCAGTCGTCCCCGTCGCCCCTGTCTCAGCGACGGCGGCGGTCAAAGAGTGTGAGACGAATTGATTCAAACAGGGAGGGAACGATGACACGCGAAGACGACGACCGACAGGACGAGTGGGAGGGCATGCAGACGAAGGCCATCTACGCCTCGCGCGAGCACAACGCGACGCACGCCGTCAGTTCGCCGATCTGGCAGACTTCATCTTTCAGCGCCGACTCGTCTGAGCACTTCGCAGAGATCGCGACGGCCACGCGCCCCTCGGAGTTTTACACGCGCTACGGCAACCCGACGCACCGGCAGGCTGAAGCCGCAGTCGCCGCGCTCGAAGGCGGCGAGGCCGCGCTCTTAGCCTCGTCCGGTATGGGCGCGATCTTCACGGCCATGCTCTGTTCTTTGCGCGCGGGCGATCACGTCGTCGTGCAGCGCAACCTCTACGCGGGCACGACCACACTTGTCGAAGAGTTGCTGCCGCGCTGGGGCATCGAGTACACGTTCGTCGCGCAGACGGACGCGGCCGAGTTCGAGACGGCCGTGCGCCCGCAGACTAAACTCATCTACGTCGAGACGCCGAGCAACCCGCTCATGCACATCACCGACCTGCGCGCCGTCGCCGCCGTCGGGCGCGAGCGGCGCATCACGACGATGGTTGACAACACGTTCGCTACGCCCATCAATCAACGCCCGCTGGAACTCGGCATTGACGTGTGCGTCCACAGCGCGACGAAGTATCTCGGCGGCCACAGCGACATCACGGCGGGCGTCGTCGTCGGCGCGCGGGAGTTCATCGAGCGCGCGTGGAAGTTCGGATTGGTGGCGGGGGCGGTGCTGGGGCCGTTCGACGCGTGGCTGCTGCTGCGCGGCCTGCGCACGCTGGGCTTGAGGGTCGAGCGGCACAACGGGAACGCGCTCGCGCTGGCGCGCTTTCTGGAAACGCACCCGCGCGTGGAGCGCGTCCACTACCCCGGCCTCGAATCGCACCCGCAGCACTCGCTCGCGCGCGCGCAGATGAGCGGCTTCACCGGCATGCTGGCCGTTGAGTTGCGCGGCAGTTTTCGCGCGGCGGAAAAATTCATCGGCGCGCTCAAGTTGGGCGTGAACGCGGCGAGCCTCGGCGGCCACGACACGCTCGTCGTGCATCCGGCGGCGATGTGGGGGCTGCAACTGACGGCCGCGCAGCGCGCCGCGATGGGCATCGGCGACAACCTCGTGCGCGTCTCGGCCGGGCTGGAAGACGAAGTTGATCTGCTCAAAGATTTCGCGCAGGCGTTGGACGGACTCCAAGAGTAGTTTGAAAATAGAGTAGTTTGAAAATCATGGCGCACTCGAATTGGCTGAGAGTTAACTTAAGTGACATGCAGTTGCCATCCGCTCTAGTTTGAAAATTTGCTCAGTGTTGATGGGGGAAGAGGCTTGAGAAAACTACGCTATCATCTGGTTGACGTGTTCACCGACCGGAAGTTCGGCGGCAACCCGCTCGCGGTATTTACGAACGTGCGCGGCATCGGCACGGGGACGATGCAGGCCATTGCCAAAGAGTTGAACTTGTCGGAAACGACTTTCGTGCAGCCGCCGAAGGACGCCCAGAACGACTACCACGTGCGCATCTTCACGCCGGGGCAGGAACTACCGATGGCCGGCCACCCCACTATCGGGACGACTTTCGTGCTCGCGCGCGAGCGCATGATCGCGCGCGGCGAGGACGGCACGGAGACGGGGACGCTACTCGAAGAGGGCGTCGGCACGATCCCCGTCAGCATCGGATGGAGCGGGGGCGAGCCGGGCTTCATCGAGATGCGACAGCCGCTCCCTACGTTCGGGCCGCGCATCGAAGACGTGGAAGCGGTGGCGGAGATGTTGTCTATAGAGCCGGAAGAGATCGCGGAGACTAATCTGCCGCTCGAAGTCGTCTCGTGCGGCGTGCCGTTCCTCTTCGTGCCGGTTCGGAGTGCGTGGGCGGTGCGGGACATCACCTTCCGGCTCGACGTGTGGGAGCGCAAGCTGAAGGACATCGCCCCGCCGGGGGTGTTCGTCTTCACGCGCGAGGTGGAGTTTGAAGGTTCGACCGTCCACAGCCGCATGTTCGCGCCCGGCATGGGCGTCTGGGAAGACCCGGCGACGGGCGGCGCGAGCGGCCCGCTCGGCTGCTACCTCGTCCGCCACGGCGTCGTGGCGTGCGACCTCCGGGCAGACATCACGAGCGAACAGGGGATCGAGATGGGGCGACCGAGTTTCATCAAAATCAGGATTCTGCGCCAGGGCGAAGAGATCACGGACGTGCGCGTCGGCGGCGAGTGCCGCTTCATGGGCGAGGGCTATCTGGAGATTGAGGATTGAACTCACGCGAACGTACAAGGGCATAAAGTTAAATTCTAAAGTTAACTTTGTGCCTTCAAGTTAACGTTATATCTTCGCGCCTACTCGGTTATCCGGTTGCATTGAATCGCATGAACAAAGTGCTCGTCGCGTTGATCCCCGAACCGCACGCGCCCGTGGAGGTGCGCGAGGTGGCGGAGCCGGAGTTGGAACGTGACTCCGCGCTGCTTGAGGTTGAACTGTCGGAGGTGTGCGGGACGGACGTGCATTTGCAACAGGGGCGGCTGGCGGGCGTGCCTTACCCGCTCGTTCCCGGCCACGTCTCGGCGGGGCGGCTCGGCAAGATTCGCGGGCGGCTCTCGGACGTTGACGGGAAACCTTTTGTCGAAGGCGACCGCGTGACGTTTCTCGACGTGCACAAAACCTGCCACGCCTGCTGGCAGTGTCTCGTCGCCAAGTCTTCGACGCGCTGCCCCGCGCGCAAAGTTTACGGCATCACCTACGGCCTCGCCGACGGACTCTGCGGCGGCTGGGCTGAGAAGATTTACCTCAAGCCCGGCACGCGCGTGCTGCGGCTCGACGGCGCGGACGCGGAGACATTCATGGCGGGCGGCTGCGCGCTGCCGACCGCGCTGCACGCCGTGGAACGCGCAGGCGTGGAGATCGGCGACACGGTGCTCGTCCTCGGCAGCGGCCCGGTCGGACTCTCCGCCGTCATCCTCGCACAGATGCGCGGCGCGCTCCGCGTGCTCTCGGTCGGCGCGCCCGCCGCGCGGCTTGAGACGGCGCGTGCGGTCGGCGCGGCGGCCACGCTCGACATCGAGACGCACGACGAAGAGGAACGCATCAACTGGGTGCTGGAGCAGACCGGCGGGCGCGGCGCGGACGTGACCATCGAAGCGACGGGTGCGCCCGTCGCGGTCGCGCAGGCGATGCGCTACACGCGCGACGCGGGGCGGGTCTGCGTCGTCGGGCAGTACACGGATCACGGCGAGGTTTCATTCAACCCGCACCTAGATCTCAACCGGAAACACCTCGACGTGCGCGGCTGCTGGGGATCGGACTTCTCGCACTTCTATCGCGGCACACAACTGATGGCCGACGCATCGCGCTCGCGCCCGTGGTCGCTCTTGAAACTCGAACGCTACGGCCTCGCCCAAGCTAACGACGCACTCGCGGACGTCGCCTCCGGCCGCGTCGTCAAAGCGTTGATTGACCCACACCTTCACTGACTGCGCCCACGCGCGCGTCTGACGAGTCGCCCCCATGAAAAAGCTACTGCGCGTCCTGCTCCTCCTCTTCGTCGCGGCGGCGATAGCCTTCGCCGTCTTCTGGTACTCGCGCCCCGCTGATCTCGACTTCGATGAGTTTCGCGCCGCCGTGCCGCACGCCGCCGCGAGTCGCTTCGCGGACGTAGAGGGCGTCGGCCGCGTCCACTATCAGGAGCAGGGCACGGGTCGCCCGCTCGTCTTGATTCACGGCAACAACTCCTCCGCTTATTCTTGGAAAGATGTCTTCGACCAACTCGCGCAGGAGTTCCATGTGGTCGCGCTCGACCTGAAAGGCTTCGGCTTCACGGCGAAGCCCGCGGGCGACTACCGCGTCGAGACGCAGGCCGCGCTCGTCGTGCGCTTGATGGACAAGTTGCGGATCGAGCGCGCGACTTTGTGCGGCAGTTCGATGGGCGGCGGCGTCGCACTCGCCGCCGCGCTCGATTACCCGCAACGCGTGGACGCGCTCATCCTCGTCGGCTCGTCCGGGATTCAAGAGACGCGCGGCGGGTCGCTCGCGCCCGCCTATGTGCGTTGGCCTTACGTCGGTGGAGTCGTCACCGCGCTCGCGCTCACGTCGGACTCGCTGGTGCGTGAAGGCTTGCGCAAGAGTTTCTACGACGAGTCGAAGGTGACGGAGGAACGCGTCGCGGCCTACTACCGCCCGCTCGGCACGCGCGGCGGCCAGAGCGCGGCGCGGCTCGTGCGCGACCAGCGCGACTACACGCGCATCGAAAATTCGCTCGCCCAAATTCGCCAGCCGACGCTTCTCATCTGGGGCGCGCAGGATCGCCTGAATTTGTTGGAAGACGGGCGGCGACTCAACTCGCGGATCGCCGGATCGCAACTCGTCGTCTACGACCACTGCGGGCATCTCCCGCAGGAGGAGATGCCGGAGCGGTTCGCGCGCGAAGTGTCGGAGTTTATGAAGAAGGCCGGGACGAAGTGATGAGAGCCGGAACGAAGTAAGGGCGGTAACGGCATCCTTAGAACGAAGGGGCGCAGATACGAAGTCAAACTTTACCGGTTGACTTCGTATCTGCGCCCCTTCGTGTTGACAAGCCAAACGCGCGATCAGTGTTTGAGATAGCCGCGAGCAATTAATAGTTCCGCGTTGAGGATGGCCGCGCCCGCCGCGCCGCGCACGGTGTTGTGGCTGAGCGCGACGAAGCGGTAGTCCATCACCGCGTCAGGACGGATGCGCCCGACGCTGACGCTCATGCCGCGCCCTGCGTCGCGGTCGAGACGCGGCTGCGGCCGATCCGCTTCGTCGCGCACGATGACGGGGCGCGCGGGCGCGGAGTGGAGACGGAGTTCCTGCGGCAGCGCGTTGAACGAAGCGAGCGCGTCTGTGAATTCTTCAACGTCGGCGGCGCGCGCGAGTTTGACGCGCAACGCCCCGAAGTGACCGTCCGAGACGTTGACGCGATGACACTGCGCGCTCACGCGCATGTCAGCCGCTTCGACGCGCGCGCCCGACATCCGCCCCAGAATCTTTAACGTCTCGCTCTCGATCTTCTCCTCTTCGCCGCCGATGTGTGGCAGCAAGTTGTCCACTACGTCTAACGACGCGACGCCGGGATAGCCCGCGCCGGAGAGCGCCTGCATCGTCGTCGCGACACACGCCTCGACGCCGAAGCGCGCCTGGAGCGGCGCGAGCGCGAGCGCGATCATGATGGTCGAGCAGTTCGGGTTGGTGACGATGTAGCCGCGTTCGTAGCCGCGCGCACGGCGTTGAGTTTCGATGAGCGCGAGGTGTTCGTGATTGATCTCAGGGATGATGAGCGGCACGTCTTCGTCCATGCGGAAGGCGGACGAGTTGCTGATGACGGGGTAGCCCGCGCGGGCGAAGGCGTCTTCCGACACGCTCGCCATCTCGCCGGGGAGGCTGGAAAAAATGAGGTCGCAATCGAGCGGCGGTTGCGGCGCGGACACGACGAATGAGGCGACGCGCGCGGGCATGTCGCCCGGCAGACGCCACGCGCACGCCTCGCGGTAAGGCTTCCCCTGCGAGCGATCCGAGGCCGCGAGCGCGGTCACTTCAAACTGCGGGTGTCCTTCCAGCAGTTCGACGAAACGCTGCCCGACCGTGCCCGTCGCGCCCAGTATGCCGACGCGAAATTTTTTGCTCATAACAACTCCTGAACATCGAGAGGTCAGAGTTTAGAGGCCAGTGAAAGACGAAAGCTGTTTTTACTAACCTCTCGCCTCTAATCTCTCGATTCTATTCTAACGCCGTCTTGATTCTTTTAACGCCTTCGGCGAGCGTGGGCGCGTCGGCGCAGAAGGAGAGGCGTAGGTAGCCCTCGCCCTCCGCGCCGAAGGCCGAGCCGGGCACGGTGATGACGCGGTGCGCGAGCAGGCGTTCCGCCACCTCCAACGAACTGCCATGCGCGCTGACGTCCAACATCAGGTAGAACGCGCCTTCGGGCGCGACGGCCGGTAACTTCAGTTCGTGCCCGATGAGCGACAGCAGTTGGTCGCGGCGCGCGCGAAAGATGCGGCGCGTCTCGGCGCGCGCGGCGGCGGCCTCGTCCGTCCACGCGGCGAGCGCGGCCTTTTGCGAAACGGTCGAGGCGCACGTCGTCACGTAGCCGTGCAGCACGAGCGCGCTCTTCAACACTTCCCGCTCGCCGCACATCCAACCGATGCGCCAGCCCGTCATGCTCATTGACTTGGAAAGGCCGCCGATGACGATTGAGCGAGCGGCGCGTGCTTCGGAGACGGACGGCGGGCGTTCGTCTCCGAAATAAATCTCGCGGTAAATCTCGTCGCTGATGACGTAGGCCGCGCTGTCGCCGAGCGCGTCGGCCATGGCCGCGAGGTCGCGTCGAGAGAGCGTGCGCCCCGTCGGGTTCGACGGGCTGATCACGACGACGGCCTTCGTGCGCGGCGTGAGACGGCGGCGGAAGTCTTCTTCGTCGAACGCAAATTCATCGCGCGCGGGCAGGCGATAAAAGACCGGACGGCCGCCCGCCATCCGCACGATGGTCGGGTAAGCGACGAAACCGGGATCGGGCAGCAGCACCTCGTCGCCTTCGTCAACCAGCGTCAACAGGGCGAGGTAGAGCGCCTCCTGCGAACCGGCGGTGATGATCACGTCGTCAGGCGTCGCATTGAGTTGCGGGTAGTCGGCGGCGACGAGAGCGCGCAGCGCGGGCAGACCGGCGTGCGTGGTGTAACCGTTCTGCTCGTCTTGGATGACGCGCACGGCGGCGCGGCGGATCACGTCGGGCGTCGGGAGGTCTGGTTCGCCAAGTCCCAGATTGATGCTGCCCGGAAGCGCGCGGTCGAAGAGTTGACGGATCATGCTCTTCTCGATGCCGCGCAGTCGCGCCGCCGGTTGAAAGTCGCGCGCCGCCGCTGCGTCGTTGACACGTTCGGAACTCAACGCAAGTAGTCCTCCAACTGCACGGCGCGGTCGGTCTTCTCGTCGCGGTATTTGACGATGACGGGCGCGTAGAGCGACAGCCCCCACTCGCGCCCGCGCTCCGACGCGACGGCGCGCGAGCCGGGGACGACCACCGCGCCCGCAGGGATTTCGAGCGGCGCGTCCTGTGTGCGGCGATAGATTTGTTCGCGGACGAGATCATAGACGGGCGTGGAGCCGGTCAGGATCGTGCCCGCCGCAAGCACGGCACGGGCGCGCACAATCGTCCCTTCGTAGATGCCGCACCCGCCGCCGACGAGCACGTCGTCTTCGATGATGACGGGAACCGCGCCCACGGGTTCGAGCACGCCGCCCACCTGTGCAGCCGCCGACAGATGCACGCGCTTCCCGACTTGCGCGCATGAGCCGACGAGCGCGTGGCTGTCAAT
This sequence comes from Pyrinomonadaceae bacterium, assembly GCA_030841105.1. Lineage (GTDB taxonomy): Bacteria > Acidobacteriota > Blastocatellia > Pyrinomonadales > Pyrinomonadaceae > JAIVJZ01. The sequence goes on along the minus strand of JAVEDE010000083.1, from coordinate 172 downwards.
CATCGTCCCTTCGTCAACGTAAGCGCCGACGTTCGCGTACATCGGCGGCATGCAGACGACGCCCGGCGCGATGTATGCGCCGTCGCGGATGCTCGACCCGCCGGGCACGATGCGGACGTTGTCGCCGCCCGCGAACTTGTGGATCGGATAAGTGTCTTTGTCGAAGAATTGG
>JAVEDE010000001.1 GCA_030841105.1 Pyrinomonadaceae bacterium | reverse complement strand
CAATCTCCTCGTGCTCGTGCCCCTCCACATCGTGCAACACAAACACCGTCCGGTAGCCGGGTGGCAACTGCCCGATCGCCCGGTCTAACGCGATTCTGTCCACCACCGGCATCTGGTTCGGGTTCTGCGTGCCCGTCACCACTTGCACGGGCGTCTCCCCGTCGTCGGTCGTCTGTTCCAGTTTGACGCCCTTCTTGCGAAAGTGCATCAGGACTTGATTGACCGTCAGACGGTGCAGCCACGTGGTGAAGGCCGACTCGCCGCGGAAACTTCCGATCTTGCGGAACAGTTGGATGAAGGCTTCTTGGGCGAGGTCTTCGGCTTCGGCCACGTTCTGCGTCATCCGCAGGCACAGCGAGTAGACGCGCCGGTGGTGTCGCCCGTAGATCTCTTCGAACGCGGCCAAGTCGCCCCCGGCAGCCAGCTGCGCGAGGGTGTAGTCCGACGCGTGGTCGGAAGTTTTGGGATTTTCCGTCTCGGTTGCGGTCACGTTTCCGAAGATGGTTCGGTGAGCAGAAGCGAGTGCAGTCAATTACTTTCTCTCCAGACCTTCGACCGAGGGTAGACGAGCTTTAACTACTCGAAGCGCGTTCTCGCCACGTTGCGCGCCCGCGTCTTCGGTCGGGCGGCGTCAGTGCGAGTTTATTTCCCGCGTCTTGTGATGCGGGGCTTTTCATCGGTCGTTGCCCTGCTCAGGCTAATTTTGTCTCTATTCGTGGTTTATTCGCCCCTCAAGTCCAATACGTGCGGTCGAGCGAACGATAGCCGACGGCTTCCGCGACGTGCGCGGGACGAATCTCTCCGGCGGCGTCTAAATCTGCGATGGTGCGACTGACTTTTAGTATCCGATCATACGCGCGCGCTGACAAGCCCAGACGCGTCATGGCCGACTCCAACAGACGTTCGCCCTCCGCGTCCAGCGGGCAGAAGCGGCGCAGGTGGCGCGGCGTCATCTGCGCGTTCGCGAAGATGCCCTCGCCCGCGAAGCGCGCCAGTTGCCGCTCGCGCGACGCGATCACGCGCGCACGTATCTCCGCCGAACTCTCGACCACGGGTGCGCCCTCGCCCGACAACTCTTTGAAGCGCACGGCGGGCACGTCAACGTGTATGTCAATGCGGTCGAGCAACGGGCCGGAGATGCGGCCGACGTAGCGTTGAATTTGCAGCGGCGTGCAGCGGCACTCGCGCGTCGGGTCGTTCCAGAATCCGCAGGGGCAAGGGTTCATCGCCGCCGCGAGCATGAACGAGGCGGGGAACGTCAGAGACATCGCCGCACGGCTGATCGTCACACGCTCGTCTTCGAGCGGCTGGCGCAGCACTTCGAGGACGCTGCGGTCGAACTCAGGCAACTCGTCGAGGAACAAAACGCCGTGGTGCGCGAGCGACACCTCGCCGGGGCGCGGCACAGCCCCGCCGCCGATCAGTCCCGCGTCGCTGATCGTGTGGTGCGGTGAGCGGAACGGCCGCTCGGTGACGAGACCGGCGCGACCCGTCAGTCCGGCGACCGAGTGGATTTTCGTGAGTTCGAGCGCGGCCTCGAATTCGAGCGGCGGCAGGATCGTCGGCAGGCGTTTGGCAAGCATCGTCTTCCCCGATCCGGGCGGGCCAATGAGCAAGATGTTGTGTGCGCCCGCCGTCGCCACTTCGAGCGCGCGCTTCGCGCTCTGTTGGCCGCGCACCTCGCGGAAGTCAACCGCGCTCCCACCCGACGGCGCGAGCAAACGCGCCGTGTCAACTTTGAGCGGCGCGGGACGATTCACATCGCCGCTCTGGCGGAGCGCGGCGATGAGTTCGACCGCCGCGCGCAAGTCTGCGACGGGGTACACGTCCACGCCCGCGACGACCGCCGCCTCGGTCGCGTTCTCTTCGGGCAGAAGCAGAAACTTGATCCCGGCGTCGCGGGCGCGGATGGCGATGGGGAGCGCGCCTTTGATCGCGCGCACGCGTCCGTCGAGCGAGAGTTCACCTGCGGAGAGCGCGTCGGTCAGGTGCTCGCGTTCGCCGAGGTCGCCGTTCGCGCCGAGGATGCCGAGCGCGATGGGCAGGTCGAAGCTCGCGCCCTCCTTGCGCACGTCGGCGGGCGCGAGGTTGATCGTCGTCTTGTGAAAGGGGAAGAAGAACGCGCTGTTGTTGATGGCGGCGCGGATGCGTTCGCGCGACTCGCGCACGGCGGCGTCGGGCAGTCCGACGATGGTCACGGACGCAGGGCTATCGGCCTCGTTGCGCGCGGGCGTGAGATCAACTTCGATGTCAACGAGGTCTGCGTCAATGCCGTAGACGGCGGCCGACTGGGTACGAAAGAGCATGATTGTGAGGACACTCCGGCGTCGAAGTTAGAAGAACGCGAGTTTCGAGTGGGGCGAAACTTAAGGCGCGAATCCGGGCGGGGTGAGAATAAAACAAAAAGGGCGAAGGATGAAATCAAAACTTCATCCTTCGCCCTTTCAATGTGACCCGTCGCAGTTTACCTACGACGACGCTGGGCGGCGGGCGCGCCACCGCTCGCGGGCGACTTCGAGGGGACTTTGATCTCCTGATTGGCCGAGAGCGCGGCATCAGGCGAGAGGGCATTCAGACGCGCCACTTCATCCGCACCGACGCCTTGACGCGCCGCGAGTTGCGCGAGCGTCTCACCGGCACGCGCGCGCACCGAGATCAGGCTGCTGCCGACGTTCCCGCGCGGCCGCACCATCGCGACGTTACGCACCGCACCGGCCGGGACGACGACCTTGCCGCCGTTGCTCAAATCAACTCCGCTGTTCCACATCTGCAACTGCGCGACGCTCGTCCCCGTGCGCGCGGCGATTGATTGCAGATCTTCGCCCGCCGAGACCGAGATCACTTTCGCAGACTCGCGGCGGTCGCCGGGGATGCGCTTCAAGACCGCGACGAACGACTTGCCGCGACCCGGAGGCACGCGCAGGTTGTAGCTCTCGCCGCGCGGCGTGGTGTCGCGCCGGAGTTCGGGGTTGAGGCTGCGGATGAAATCAACGCTCGTGTCCGTCGCACTCGCGATCAGTTGGAGGCTCGTCGCCGAAGGCACGTTCACCACGTCGTAGGCGAGCGGCGCGTCCGGCCGGATGTTGTGGAAGCCGTACTTCGCCGGGTTCTTCGCGATCAGGATGGTCGCGAGGATGTTCGGCACGTAGTTGCGCGTCTCCTGCGCGATGAAGGGATAGATGCGCCAGAAGTCGGCCACGCCCGTGCGCGAGATGGCGCGGTCAATGTTGCCTTCGCCGGTGTTATACGCGCCGATGGCGAGTTCCCAATTGCCGTGGTAACGATTGGCGAGGAACTTCAGGTAGCGTGCGGAAGCGCGCGTCGCCTTCTCAAAGCTGTTGCGCTCGTCGAGCCAGGCGTTCTGGCGCAGGCCGAAGCGCGCGCCCGTGCCGGGAATGAACTGCCAGAGGCCGGAGGCCGCCGCCCACGAATAGGCGGTCGGACGCCACGCGCTCTCGACCTGACCAAGCCAGGCGATATCTTCCGGCACGCCTTCCTCGCGGAAAATTCTGCGCGCCATCGTCATGTAACGACCAGAGCGGCGCATGCCGGTCTCCATCGTCGCGCGGCCGCGTCCCTGATAGTAGTTGAGGAACTGCTGGATGAGCGCGTTGGAGTTGAAACCGAAGTCAACGGCGTTCTTCGCCTCTTCGAGTTTGGCGACATCCTCGGTCGTCACCTGCTTCTCTTCGTTCGTCAGTTCCAGCCGGCTCAACTCGTCGAGCGGCGACGGCTCAAACTTCTGCTCGCGCAGGAAGCCGGGCTGCTGCGCGGGGACGGCGGAGGCGACATCGGTCGCCGCGTTCGTGGAGGCGGCGATGAACTGCGCGGGCTGCTGTCCGCCGGTCTGCGCCGGGATGGGCGGCATGGCGACTTCCATGCGGTAGACGCGCTCCACGAGTTGCAGGTAGAAGGTTTGCAGTTTGGGGTTGGAGCGCACGTCCATGCCGGATTCGAGGACGGAATCAACCGCCTTGTCGAACTCGGCTCGCGCCGCGTCCATGTTCTTGTCTTTGAGGTTGAGTTCGCCCAACTTGTAATGCTGCTCGGCCTTCTCCATGATCTGCAACACGCGCGGGTTGTCGCGTTCAACGTCGTTCGCAGTCGTGCGCAGGGATGAGGCGGTCAGACCTTGGGCGTAGGCATTTGACACCGGAGAAACCAGCGTCGTGAAAATTGCCACTAGGGAAAGCAATCGGGGGATGCTCGTTCTCATCAAAATCGTCAATCTCCTTACAACTTCAGGCTGAAAGCGAATCCACGAGGCGGTCGAGGGCAGACCACGCGAGCGGCATCCACTAAATAAAACGCGAGGGCTTTATGAATCCTTAAAAGGCTGATTCTCACACCGGCTTCCGTGTCGTGCAGGAAGCCACATGTGACAGTTTTGGAACTTATCACACCGTTTTTGGGGAGTCAACCTTATCTGATTGAAAAAAAAGGCGAAGCGGTTAATTATTCCATTAAAAAACCGCTCCGCTTTGTCAGTAGGTAAGACGCTTTTGGGGATGCTCAGGTTGCGTTTTTCAATCAACCAATTTGAGCGTTGGGAAACCCTTCACCCACCGCGCCCGCCGTCGCCGATTTACGCACAATTTCAGTGCGAAGAGGTCGGGACGGGCAGCGTCAGAGGTTTGGGACGCGCCGAGCCGGAGGCGGGCGGCGTCACTTTGTCTTTCAGAGCCTCGCGGAAGACCTGCTGGACGCTATCCACGAAAATGAACTGAATCTCGCCGAACAACTCCTTCGGCACTTCGTCCATGTCGCGCTGGTTCAGGTGCGGCAAGAGTATTTTGGTGACGCGCGCGCGCCGCGCCGCCAGCACTTTTTCCTTCACGCCGCCCACCGGCAGCACGTTCCCGCGCAGGGTGATCTCGCCCGTCATCGCCACGTCCTTACGGATGGGACGTTGGGCGAGCACAGAGACGATAGCCGTCGCGAGCGTGATGCCCGCCGAGGGGCCGTCCTTCGGGATCGCGCCTTCGGGGATGTGGACGTGAACGTCGTAGATGTTGAAGTCGTCTTCGGGGATGCCGAGTTCGCGCGCGCGCGACTTGGCGTAGGAGTAGGCGGCCTGCGCCGACTCCTTCATCACGTCGCCGAGTTGGCCGGTCAAAACTAACGTGCCCTTGCCCTTCATCCTGAGCGCCTCGATGAAGAGCACTTCGCCGCCCGTCGCCGTCCACGCGAGACCCGTCGCCACGCCGATCTGATCTTTCTTCAACACCTCGTCGGGCGTCACCTTCGACACGCCTAAAAATTCGTGCAGGTTCTTCGGCGTGACATGAACGGTGGCGTTCTGGCCTTCGGCGATGCGGCGCGCGACCTTGCGACAGATCGCGCCGATCTCGCGTTCGAGTTGGCGCAAGCCCGCTTCCTGCGTGTACTGCTGGATGACGGCAGCGAGCGCGCCCTTCGAGATGCGCAGGTGGCGCGAGGCGATGCCGTTCTCGTCCAACTGCTTCGGGATCAGGTGACGGCGCGCGATCTCCAACTTCTCTTCCTCGGTGTAACCGGCGAGCCGGATCACTTCCATGCGGTCGCGCAGGGCGGGCTGGATCGTGTCGAGCACGTTGGCCGTCGTCATGAACATCACGTTCGACAAATCGAAGGTGACGCCGAGATAGTTGTCGCGGAAACTGTTGTTCTGCTCCGGGTCGAGCACTTCGAGAAGCGCCGACGAAGGGTCGCCGCGAAAGTCCGCGCCCACCTTGTCTATCTCGTCGAGCATGATGAGCGGGTTATTGGTCGCCGCCTGTTGCAACGCCTGCACGATGCGGCCGGGCATCGCGCCGACGTAAGTGCGACGGTGGCCGCGTATCTCCGCTTCGTCGTGCAAGCCGCCGAGGGAGAGGCGCACGAACTTGCGGTCGAGCGCGCGCGCAATCGAACGGCCGAGACTCGTTTTACCGACGCCCGGCGGGCCGACGAGACACAAGATCGAACCCTTCGGCTTCTCCTTCAACTTACGCACGGCCAGAGCCTCGATGATGCGCTCTTTGATTTTTTCGAGGCCGTAGTGATCCTCGTTCAGAACCTCCTCGGCCTTTTTGAGATCGAGATTGTCCGTCGAAGCCTTCGACCAGGGGAGGTCGGTCATGATCTCCATCCAGTTACGCAGGGTCGCCGTCTCGGCCGCGTCAGGGTGCATGCGTTCGAGTTTCTTGAGTTGGCGAAGGGCTTCATCCTCGGCGGCCTTCGGCATGTGCGCGACTTCGATCTTGTCGCGAAACTGCGCGATCTCTTCGGCGAGTTCGTTGCCCTCGCCGAGTTCGCCCTGAATGGCCTTGAGTTGCTGGCGCAGGTAGAACTCGCGCTGCGAACGATCAATGTCGGCGCGCGCCTGCGTGTTGATCTCCTGCTGGACGGTCAACACTTCGATCTCTTTGTTGAGAAGTTCGTTGACGCGACGCAGGCGCGCCGTCGTGTCGGCGATGTCTAAGACGCTCTGCGCGTCTTCCACCTTGAGTTCGAGATTCGACGCGGCGAGGTCTGCGAGCCGTCCCGCCTCGTCGAGGTTAGCGACAATCGCCATCACTTCGGGCGAGATGTTCTTGCCGAGGTTCGCGGCCTTCTCCATCGAGGCGCGCACGTTCCGCACGAGCGCTTCGACTTCGAGCGAACGTTCCGGCGCGGGCGGCTCCTGCATCACGCTCAACTTCGCGCGCAAATACTCGCCGCCCTCTTCGACCGTTTCGAGGTGGGCGCGCGTCAAGCCCTGCACGAGGATGCGCGTGCGGCCGTCGGGCAGCTTCAGCATACGCATGATGACGGCGACCGTGCCGACGCGGTAGAGATCGTCGCCCGTCGGTTCTTCCTTATCGAGATCTTTCTGCGAGGCGAGCAGGATCATGCGGTTCTCGCCGAGCGCCTCGTCAACCGCGCGGATGGATTTCTCGCGCGAGACGAACAGCGGCACGATCATGAACGGGTAAATAACGATGTCGCGAAGCGGAAGCACCGGCAGCGTTTCGGGAATCTGTAACTGCTGCTCGCCGCCCTCCGCCGTCGCGTCCAAACTTTCGGCGATGTCTGTGATAGATGGCATATTATTTTTGGTGACGGGTGACAAGTGACAGGTGACAAGTTAAAGAACAAGACTTTCGTTTCAACTTGTCACCTGTCACTTGTCACCCGTCACTTCCTTAATTTCTACTTTGAACTCCGCGCCGCGCCGGTCTGCGAGTTTGGGCAGGCGGACGCGGAGCAGGCCGTTGTGTAATTCGGCCGTCGCGCCGCGCACGCGCACAGGCCAGCGCAGCGGAACGGTGCGGTTGAAATTTCCGTAACTCCGCTCGGAACATAGATGCGAGATCGCGCCGCGGAGTACGCGCCGTTTCTTTTTGCCGCTGATTCGCAGGTAACTGCTCGTCACGCTGACCTCAATCGAGTCGGCGGCCACGCCCGGCAACTCCACCGTGACGCACACCGCGTCGGCCGTCTCGCGCAAATCAACCGGCGGCGACCACGCACCCGGCACTGCGAGTGAACCATCGTCCGCCACCTCCTGCAAAGCCGCGAGCAGCCGCCCCACGCGATTGCGCAGCCGCTCGATCTCGATCCGCTCCAACCCGATAACTCGCCCGACGTTTCTCATTTTTTTGAGTGACAAGTGACGAGTGACTAGTGACAAGCAAAGACAAATTTTTTGTTTTCAACTTGTCACTCGTCACTTGTCACTAGTCACTGCCTTCACGGTCTTTTCGTTGCCGCGCTGCTGCCGCCGCTCTGGCGGGAGCGCACGAGGGTTTTCAGTTCGTGCATGAACTCGGTCACGTCCTCGAATTCGAGATAGACGGAGGCGAAGCGCACGTAGGCCACCTTGTCGAGTTCTTTGAGACGGCGCATGACCATCTCGCCGATCTTGCTCGTCGGGCGTTCGCGCTCCGGCGATTCCTGCACGTACTTCTCGATCTGGTTGACGATGGCGTCGAGCTTCGACGACGGCACGGGACGCTTCTCGCAGGCGCGCAGCAGCCCGGCCATGATCTTCGTGCGGTCGAACGGTTCGCGCCGCTCGTCCTTCTTGATGACCATGTAGGGGATTTCGTCTATGCGCTCGTAGGACGTGAAGCGTCGCTCGCACTTGAGGCATTCGCGGCGGCGGCGGATCGCGTCGCCCTCACGCGACTCGCGCGAGTCAACCACCTTGTCTTCGAGGTATCCGCAGAAAGGACATTTCATAGAGACTCCGTTTTCATCCGTCGGGGAAAGTTAAGGCCGGCGACCTCGTGCCCGTAAGCACCCGCCCGACCTCGCCTGCCAGCCCTTGCTCGTTCAGGTCTGCGCGCTCGCGCGTTCGGCCAGCGTCGCATCCGCGTCGTCATCCCTCGCCTTGTCGTCGCCGCGCGCCTCGCCTGAGGCCAGACCGCGCAGGCGCGCGAAACTCACGTCGCTCCGCAGGAAATAGTAGAGGCCGAAGACGACGGCCGGGGCGAACACGACGAGGTGCAGCACGATGGAGATGGCGGCGGCCTCTTCGCGCGGGACGCCGAGGAAGATGAGACCGGCGGCCGTGGCGGCGTGGAACGCACCGGCCGCGCCGCCCGGCGTCGGGACGAGCGAACCGACCAAAGCCCAGCCGAGCACGAACAACGTCTCCGTCGCCCCGAACGGCAACCCGAACGCGCGCAGCACGAGCCAGTTCGCCACCGCGATGATGCCCCACAAGAGCGCGGTCAGGCCGACCGTCAAGGCAAGTTCGCGCGCTGAGACGAGCACGCTCAGCGCGCCCGCCACCTGTTCGAGCAGGTGCGTCAACAAACCGCCCGCGCGTTTAACGAGTCGGGGCGCGCGCTCCAATCTCGCCTCGCACCACTTAATCACCTGCCGCGAGTAGCGTTTGAAGACGACGAGCGCGAAGATGCCGACGGCCGCCACGATGAGCAAAATGATGCCCGCCTGCCTGACGCGCGCGTAAGCCACGGCGTCGCCGCCACCCGGCGCGCGAAACCAGATCAGGTTGACGGCGAACAGCACGACGACCGCCACCATGTCGTAAATGCGCTCGACGCCGATGGTGACGAACGCCGCCGCAGGGCGCACGCGCGGGTCGCGCAGCGGCAGAAACGTCGGCCGCACCACCTCGCCCGCACGCCCGATCAGAAAGACCGCGCTGAACCCCACGGTCGTCGCGGCAAACAGTTCGCGCAGACTCGACGGCGTGAGCGGCGCGAGCAGAGAGCGCCAGCGCAGGGCACGGACGAAGTAAGTCGTCCAGACGATGAGGACGGCGACCGCGATGAGACGCCAGTCGGCGCGCCCGATGGCCGCACGCACGCTCGCCCAATCGAGGCCGCGCCCGAACCACCACAAAACGGCGGCGGCGACCACGGTCAAAATTATAAATTTGAGATAACGACGCAAATTCAGGGCATCCCCGCGCTGCTTTCCTGGCCGATTTTCCTGCCGGACGTGTGCGCCACGAAGGCGCGTCTCTTGACCTCTCGCAAGTTACCGACCACAATATGTTGGGTGGCCTCGTAAGGCTACAGTATTCAGGATCAAGGCGCAAGAAGGAACGCCGGAGGGCGAAGGCCGTTAAAAGGCGCGCGGGCGCGGGGCGTCGGGCGGTCTGTGAACCGCGACGCCGCACGGTTCGACGGGCGCGAAAAGGCGGGCGCGAAGAGTTTTCAATCCTGAGTTGACCGGCGCGAAGCCTTCTTTTTACTCCTTCTGCCCGCCGGTTTTACGGGGAACTTTCCCTTTCCGCCCGTCGTAAACGGGTACGGCAATTGAGTTCTCCGCCGCGAGACGTTCGAGTTTTACCCGCGGCGCACGAGACGGAAGGGGCGTCGGAAGTGTTGGGAGCTGCAAAGGCTTTGACGGTTAACGACGGTGCCGAACTGGTCAGGAGATGTCGCGCGGGCGATGGCGCGGCGTGGGAGGAGATCGTGTCTCTCTATTCCCGCCGCATCTACAACCTCGCCTACCGCTTCACCTCCCGCACCGACGCCGCGGAAGATTTGACGCAGGAAGTGTTCGTGCGCGTCTATCGCTCGCTCGAACAGTACGACCCGAAACAGGGCGACCTGCAAAACTGGCTGATGCGTCTGGCGCGCAATCTGGTCATTGACGATTACCGCAAGCGGCAACGCGCGCCGCAGGATTCGCAGGGCGAGGATTTGGAAGGCCACACCTATCACCTGCGCGCCGCCAACACTTCGCCGCACGTCGAGATGGAGCGGCGCGAACTCGGCGAGCAGGTGCAGGCCGGAATTGACAAACTCGCGCCAGACCTTCGCACCTGTGTCATCCTGCGCGACATCGAAGAGTTGAGCTATCAGGAGATCGTTGATCTCTTGCAGATACCGGAAGGCACGGTGAAGTCGCGCATCAACCGCGGGCGGATCGAACTGGCGAAGATACTGCGGCGGATGCGCGTCGTCGCCATGAGCGATGTTTAGTAAGAAGTTTAGTGCGATATGTAGTTTAGACTTTTAGACCGACGCGGAACGGTGAAGGAGGAACGATGAAGATAAAATCAACTGCAAGCGCAACGCGTTTCTTATTCATCGTTCACCGTTCCGCGTCCGACATTTAACAAGAAGGGTGAAACGAGAAAAAGATGCTGTGTTCGGAATTTGAAGATCGGTTAACTGACTACCTCGACGGGTTGCTCGACGCAACGACGCAGGTCGCGTTCAACGGCCACGCCCTCCGGTGTCCCGTCTGCCACGACCTGTTGAGCGAAGTCAAAAACACTCTGCGCGTCTGTCGCACGGCGACGCCGCCCGCGCCCGCTGCGAGCCTCGACGCGCGCATCCTGATGCAGACCGCGCCGGAGACGGCGATGACCTGCGACGAGTTTGAAGACTACCTGACCGATTACCTCGACGGCTTTCTGCCCGCCACGCTCTACCACCGCTGGGAACGGCACGCCGCCCTTTGCGGCAGATGCACGAATCTGCCCGGCGAGGTCGTGCGCTCCATCGGCGCGTGCTACACCTACATCAACGAGGAACGTCCCGTGCCCGCCGCGTTGCACGCGCGGATACTTCAAGCCACGCTCGGCACGACCGAGGCGGAACTCGTGCGCGCCCCGCTCGGCGCACGCCTCGCGGAATGGATGCGCGGCTGGCTCGACGTGATCGTCTCGCCGCAACTCGCCACGGTCGCCACGATGCTCCTCGTCGCCGTCCTCGTCGGCACGAGCACGCTCTCAGACGACGGCTCCATCGGCGGCATGTACCGCGCGAGCTTGCGCTTCGCGTCGCGCACATATGAGCGCGGGGCGAATTTGCCCGTCGGTCGCGCCGTGATGTCGGGCGATTTGAAGGGCGTGGCTGGCAGTCTGGAAAATCTGCTCAGCCCGGGCACGCAGAACGAGAAGCAGAACGCGGCGCAGCCCACGCCGAACTCTGCGAACGGGCAGAAACAAACCGAGCAGCAAAAGCGTTAGGTTTCACAACTCAGGCGTGACGTTGAAAGTGTTCGCCTGTTGAGATGACTGGCGGTTGAAAGTTAAGTTTTAAGTTGCGAGGGCAACGGGCGGCATTAGGCAAGTTGATGAACTGTGCTTATCACAACATGAACGCGGCGGTCGTGCAGTGTAGTCGCTGCTCGCGGCCTCTGTGTCCGGCGTGCGACCACCGCATCCGCGGCTTTCCGTATTGTCAGGACTGCATCGTGGCGGGCGTCGAGTTGTTGCAGCAGCAACCGGCGTTGCTCCATGCGCCGCAGCAGATCCGCCGCCGCACTTCAAAGTGGGTGGCGACGCTCCTCTCTTTGCTCGTGCCCGGACTCGGCGCGGCTTACAACGGGCAGACCTCGAAGGCGCTCGTGCACTTCGCGCTGTTCGCGAGTTGCTGGCAGATGGCGGCCGTGACGAACGCCGTCGCCTTCTTCGTCTTAGGCGCGCTCGGCGTCTGGCTCTTCGCGGCCGTGGACGCCTACCGCACCGCCGAACTGATCCGTGCCGGACTGTCGCCCGACGCCGAATCCGACCCCATCGCGCGCCGCCTCTACGGCCACCCGCTCGCGTGGGCGGTCGTGCTCATCGCGCTCGGCTCGATCTTTCTGCTCAACACTTTCTTCGGCGTCCAGTTCCCCGTGCGCCAACTGCTGCCCGTCGCGCTCGTCCTGCTCGGCGCGTACATGCTCTTCGACTACCTGCGCACGCGGCGCGAGCGCGACACGGGCGCGTTCGACGCGCTGAACGCGCCGCCGTCCTTTATGAACAGCGCGCCGCTCGACATGACGCGGTTCAGCACGGGCGAACTCAACTCGCAACTGACCGGGGCGCGGGGCAAGACCGACGCGTCTTGGCCGTACGACCCGCGCGCGTAAAAATTCGGATGCGTTGAAAGGCGGACGCCGGCGCGAGCGTCCACGCAGTCGCCACACGGCGAAGTTGTTTGTTATGATATTGGCGCGCGACGGGCGACTGAAATCCCCGCAGCCCGCGAAGTAATAATCGGCACGAGGGAGATTTTTTATGACGGCACTACTCGCAACATTCGGACGCTGGGGCGGCATCCTGACGCTCATCGCGCTGCTCATCGTACTCGTCAAACAAATGATTGCCCTCGTCGCCTTCTTGATGGTCGCGCTCAAGATCGCCATCGTCATCGCCTTCGTCGGTGTGTTCCTTTTGATCATTCTGGCGATGTTGCGCGCGCGCGGACAGCGTCGCCGCGAGGCCGGAGACTAAGGGGTCGCCGCGCACGTTTTTGAGATCACACAGAGGCTCGGTTCAAAGTTGCCGCACGCAATTTTGAACCGGGTTTTTCTGTTTAGTTAAAGAATTTTCTCAGGTTTCGGCGGTTGCAATCGCGCGGCGGGGTGTGATAGGGTGCTGCCCCTTAAGCAGATCAAGCGGCTCGCCTCGTGGTTAGATGTAAGACCAAACCGGCTGCCGACTGCCATAATCAGGCAGGTTCAAACCTAATAAAGAAGCCCCCAATTGTGGTTTCGCGCACCGTCGCCCACTTCGGATGACAGTGACTTTCGCGCTCATCTGCGCTGTTTCCTGTGTGTTTTACGCGCGCAGATTAGTGATAAAGGAGCACATTCTCCCGATGACCAGAGACGACCGTCTTTACGCTTTTATCGTCGCCCGCACTTCGCGCTCACGTTCCAAAATCCGCCGCATCAGCATTCATAAACGCTGGCTCAAGCCTGCAACCGCGCTCCTGTGCCTCGTCTTGTGCGCCGCGCTGTACGGACTCTACGGCATGTTCCGCGCCGCGCAGCATTTGAAGATCGAACAGGAGAACTCGCGCCTGCGCGTGGAGAACGAAAAGCAGCGGCAGCAACTCGAAAAACTGGAAAATCGCGTGGACGCCATCGAGGACACTTCGCGCCGCATCGCGGAAATTTCCGGCACGCCCGTGCCGGAGGGCGAGAGCAAGCAAGAAGGCAACGGGCGCGGCGCGGGCGGCCCGCTCGTCGAGATGGACGCACAGGCCATTGCCGCCGTCGAGACGCGCGCCGTCCAACTCGAACAGGAATTGCGCACATACGAGTCGGCCTTACGCGAACGCGCGCGCATCCCTTCGATCTGGCCGGTCGCGGGCGGCGAGACGACCGACAGTTTCGGCGGGCGTCGCGATCCGTTCGGCGGCTCGTCGTCGGAGTTTCATTCCGGGCAAGACATTTCCGCCGAGCGCGGCACGCCCGTCTACGCCGCCGGGGTCGCCACGGTGAAGTTCGCGGGCACGCAGAGCGGCTACGGGCAGGTGATTATCCTCGACCACGGCGACGGCATCACGACGCGCTACGGTCACCTCTCGAAACTCGAAGTCGTGGCCGGGCAGCAACTCGCGCGCGGCGAAATGATCGGCCGCGTCGGCTCGACCGGACGCTCGACGGGGCCGCACTTGCACTACGAAGTTCGCATCAACGAAGAGCCGGTGAACCCGCGCGCTTACCTGCCCGCGCCCCGCGAGCAGCACGACCGCGTGACGTGCGCGCAGCCCTAAGGCGCGTTGATTCCAAAGTTTTTTATGCTTGACAGTTCCGGCGGGTTCGCTTAGTATGCGCCGTCGTTTTAAGCAGAACGGGTGAGCAAACTCGTTCATCCGGTTAGTGTTAGAAGTAATACAGAAATGATTTGTGTAGTCTCCCGCTCCGTCCGTATGTGGTGAAGAACGCGCGCTCAACGCTAGTTCGCCACGTGCGGATTTTTTTGTCTTCATGCAGTTCCCAAGGGGGCGTCCGCTCAAACGCTTCCGGCTCATGAGAGTATTAACCCACCGGCACGAGAACGACCTAAAATTGTTTTTGTACCGATTCACCGAATCGTTAGGAGGATTCGTTAGCTATGCCTAGAATTACCGGTAAGGTCAAGTGGTTCAACAACGCGAAGGGCTACGGTTTCATCGAACAGCCCGGCTCGTCAGACATCTTCGTTCACTACAGCGCCATTCAGGGCGACGGCTTCAAGACGCTCGAAGAAGGCCAAGAGGTCGAGTTCGAGGTGACGCAAGGCCCCAAAGGCCCGCAGGCCGAAAAAGTGACCAAGGTGTAACTCCCCCCACAGCAGCTTCCGCTTAGGAAAGCCACTGACCGCTTCCGGTCTCTAGAGAGCCGGTAAGCGCAAGACTAGCCCGAAAGGACTCGACCGAAGCTCCCCACGGCACAAATTGACGGCGCGCTCAACGGATCATTCCGAGAGCGCGCCGTCAGTTTTTTTAGTTGGTTTTGAAGAGTGACCCGATCCGAATTAACTACTATCCCGCTTACTTCAACTACCGCCCGCCTACTTGTCGGCTTTCGCCTTGAACTGCACGCGCCCGCCTTCCAGTTGCACCGAGTAGCGCACGCGTTCGCAGCCGAGCCGCTCCTTCAGCGTCTCTGTCTTCTGCGTCAGCATGCGGTGAAATTGCGCGAACGAAAAATCGTCAACGTTCTCGCCGCAACGCCGCTTCGCTTCGACGAGCGTGTCGTAGAGGCTCTTGACGGTCGGCACTTCCGAGCGCGCGTCGGCGCAGACGAACGTCGTGCGCTCCGGCGCGGGCGCGGCTTCCTGTTCGCGCTTCGCCTTCTCGCGCTGCGCGTACGCCCCGCGGCCTTCCTCTCGCTCCTGAACGGTGCGCCGCCAGAGGTCGCGGAAAGAGGTGTAGCGTGCGACGAGCGAGTTGTACTGGTAGCGTTGGGCGTAGGTGAGTTGGCGTTCGTCGGCGAGTCGTTTGATGAGCGTCTCGACGCGCCCCTTCGTGTCGTAGGGCGGCCGCTTCGACGAGCCGTTGAAGTAGATGTCGAACTCGACTTTCAACTTGCGCACGTCGTCTTCGAGCCTGACGAGTTGCTCGTCAATGGTCGGCTGCGCGTCGCGCTCGATGATCATTTTCCTGACCCCGCTCTGGGGCAACTGCCGATCTTTCATCCGGCGCGCGAAACTGTTTTGACGAATCGGCACGACTGTTTAACTCCCCTCTCAACCAGCGCCCTCACCGAAAGCGCGTCCATTTTCAACATAACGTTTGGCTCGCGGCGGTGTCAACGAAAATAGTCGGCCGCAGTCGGTAGTCCGTGGTCAGTCGTTCGCCGTCTATCAGTTTATTGCTATCATTCGTCGGCCGATAGCCGTAAAATGCTCAATCTTCGCCCGCAGAACAACGGATAACTGACCACGGACGACTGACAACTTCCTATGCCCGCCACACAACTTCTACGCGCCCTGCCTTCGATTGACGCGCTGCTGCGCACGCGCGAGGCGCGCGCGCTCGCCGAACGCACAGGCTTGCCGCGTCTGACCGCGCTCGCCAGAATCGTCACGGACGAACTGCGCGCGGAGTTGCAGCAGCAACAGGCGGGCGACACGGCGGCTACGCCCGGCGCGAACGGGAAGCCCACGCGCGCGGAGTTGCTGGCCGAGGCGGTCGGCCGTCTGGAACGTGCCGTCTCGCGCGCGGGCGCAAACGACGTGCACCGCGTCGTCAACGCGACGGGCGTCATCCTGCACACGAATCTGGGACGCGCGCCGCTCTCAGAGGCCGCGCGCCGCGCCGTCGCCGAAGAAGCGGCCGGTTATTGCACGCTCGAATACGACTTGGAGACCGGCGCGCGTGGCAGGCGCGGCGGGCGCGCGGAAGACTTGCTCGCCGAGTTGACCGGCGCGGAAGCCGCGCTCGTCGTCAACAACTGCGCCGCCTCCGCCCTGCTCGTCCTCTCGACTCTGGCGCGCGACGGCGAGACCATCGTCTCGCGCGGCGAACTCGTCGAGATCGGCGGCGACTTCCGCGTGCCCGACGTGATGGCCGAATCGGGCACGCGCATGGTCGAAGTGGGCACGACCAACCGCACGAAACTCGCCGACTACGAACGCGCCATCACGACGGAGACGCGGCTCATCCTGCGCGTCCACCCGTCGAATTATCGCATCGTCGGATTCACCGCCGCGCCCGCGCTCGTCGAACTCTGCGCGCTCGCGCACGCGCGCGACCTGCCCGTCTACGAGGACGCCGGTTCGGGCGCGCTACTCGATCTCGGCGCGTACAACTTAGACGAACCCGTGATCCGCGAATCCGTCCGGCAGGGCGCGGACATCGTGACGTTCAGCGGCGACAAGCTGCTCGGCGCGACGCAGGCCGGGCTGGTCGTCGGCCGCCGCGCCCTCGTCGAACGCTGCCGCCGCAACCCGCTCTACCGCGCGTTGCGCGCAGACAAACTCGCGCTCGCCGCCCTCGCCGCCACGCTCGACGCACACGCGCGCGGTGCGACTTTCACGGAAGTGCCAGCCCTGCGCATGCTCGCCGCCACGCGCGACGACATCGAAAAACGCGCGCGCGCCTTCCTGCGTCGCGCCCGCGCGCGCCTCGACGCGGATGCGTTCCAGTTTGAGATCATCGCCGGGCAGTCGGCCGTCGGCGGCGGCTCCGCGCCCACGACGCACCCGCCGACCGCCCTCATCGCCGTCACGCACGCCCATGCTTCCGCCGCCGCACTCGAAGCAGGATTGCGGCAACGCGTGCGCCCGCCCGTCATCGCGCGCATCCTCGACGGGCGCGTTGTGCTCGACCTGCGCACGGTCGCCGCCGTAGAAGAACCGGAACTGCTCGACGCTCTCTGCGCTTTGAGAGACGGTTGACCAAGAGGCGGTTGACCGTGCGGCTGCCCCCGTCAATTGAGAATCGGGTGAAGAATTTGCTTGCCTCAAACCGTCCCGCCAAGTCATACTGAATGCAGGCCGGGCGTGCTCCCGGCCGTAATTTTGAAAGCCCGCCTCGTAGCCTCCTCAGACTCCCCGGAAATCACATCTTGAAAAGTTCCAGCACGTATCTACTCAAGCTGCTCTACGTCTTCGTCGCGCTGTTTCTGCTCGCGGCGTTAGGGCTGCAAATCCTGTCGGGCGCGGGACGCCTTCCCGCGACGCTCCCGCCGGTCGTGCCGATGATCGTCTCGGTCGCCGCGCTCGTGCTTGCCCTCGGCGTCCTCTTGCGCCGCCTCTGGCTCATTGACCGACTGCTCACGCGCCAGCTACCGCAACGCGCGACACAACTCTTCCCTGATCATCCCGTGCGCGAAGTGCTGCAAATGCAGGAGGCCGAACAGGAGCGCAGCGAACGCATCTCGCGCATGTCGCACGAACTCCGCACGCCCATCACGAGCATCAACGGCTTCGCCGAATTGCTGATGGGCGACTCAAGCGTCTCCGGCGAGGCGCGCGAGTTCGCCGAAATCATCCACACCGAAGCCCAACGCCTCTCCCAGATGATCAACACCGTCCTCACCGAAGTCCAACTTGCTCAAGACACAGTGACGAGTGACAAGTGACGGGAAAAGTGACAAGTGACGAGTGACGAGAAAAAGGCGTCAATCGTGAATCGTGAATAGAGAAAGACCCTTTCGTCTTCTTCTATTCACGATTGACGATTCACGATTTACTTGCTTCTCTTGTCACTCGTCACTCGTCACTTGTCACTGTTTATTAATCTTTCCCCGGCAGGTGGGGGCTTTGCAGTGGCAACGCTTGTCGTTGGAGTGGAGGGTGGTGACGTAGTCGAGCGTGATCTCTTCGCCGGGGCGGATGTCTGTGAGCGCCATGAAGAGGATGTGGCCGTGCGTGATGCGCATGTAGGAGTTGGGCGCGCAGGAGTGGTTGATGTAGTGCGTGCCGTTGCCGCCGCGGCTGCCGTCCAGACTCCAGTAGGAATTGATGGCGCAGATGCGGAGCTTGCGCCGCCCGCCCGCGCGCCGCGCCACTTCCGCACGCGAAATCCGCTCGCCCGTGTACTCCGCGATCTTCCGCCCCTTCGGGAAGAAGACGGTCGCGAAGCAACCTCGGCCGTCAATCTGCGACGGCCTGACGGCGAGGCCGTGGGCGAGTTTCATAGGGAGACTATTGTTGGTCAGCGGTTAGTTGTCCGTGGTCAGTTGCACGTGGCGATCACGGGCGTTGCTAAAGCTCGAATTGTACAACTGACAACTGACCACGGACGACTGACGATTTACTTGAGTTGAAAACTGCGCGCGATGGAGTCGGTCTGGTTGCGCAGGAGCGAGAGTATGGAGCGCGCTCCGGTGAAGTGCAGGACGTAGATGGTGCGGTTGTCGGCTTGCAGGTAGTAGATGCGCCCGATCATCGCCTTGCCGCCGCCCGTGTATTCGTAGCCGGAGGTCACGCCGTTGACGCGCCCGGTGAACTTCTCCTCTTTGCCCTCGACGTAGCCGGGCTGGAAGCGCAGTTTCAGATCGTGATCGCGGCGGGCGAGGTCTGTGGCGGTCGTCCCGGCGTCAACCACTTCCTTGCGGACGCGCAGGAGTCCGTCGCTGCGGTCGCCGTAGATGAACTCTGTGTGATTGTGCACGCTGTCGGGTCGCGTCAGCGCGCGCCACTTCGCGTTCGGCAGTTCGAGCGTGTATTCGAGCCGCTCGTTGGTGTACTTCTGCGCCCCTTCATCCTGCGCGAGCGCGGGGACGACGACGAGGAGCGCGCAGGTGATGAGAATGATCAAGCGTCGCATAAATTGAAACTTCACTCCTGTCTATTCGGTTGCCGGTGTTCTTCGTGCGATGTGCCCTGTTAACTGTTCGGAATGCCGAACCGCCGGTCAAGGTTGACTGTTTGAAACGCTAAATGCCGGTCAATCGTCTGATGCCGACTGGCTCGCGCGGTGTTGCCCCGCGACGGCGCATGCTTCAAGGGGCGGCGGTCGCGGCCGTAATGGCGGCGCGCTGGACGGCGAAAAGTTGTTCCAGACCGACGTTCGCCAGCGCGAGCAGTTCGTCCATCTCGGCGCGCGTGTATGGCTCGCCTTCGGCCGTGCCCTGCACTTCGATGAAGCGGTTGTCGCCCGTGCAGACGACGTTCATGTCAACGGCGGCGCGCGAGTCTTCGTCGTATTTCAGATCGAGCAGCGGCGTGCCGTCAACGATCCCGACGCTGACGGCGGCCACCTCGCCCTTGAACGGCGAGCGCGTGATCTTACCCGCGCGCTGCAACTTGTGACACGCCAGCGCGCATGCAACATAAGCTCCCGTGATCGAGGCGGTGCGAGTGCCGCCGTCGGCTTGCAGCACGTCGCAGTCAACCATCAAAGTGCGTTCGCCGAGGCGTGAGAGATCGACGACGGCGCGCAAACTGCGACCGATGAGACGTTGAATTTCATGTGTGCGCCCGGACGCGCCGCCGCGCCCCGACTCGCGCTGCGTGCGCTGGGTGGTGGCGCGCGGCAGCATCGCGTACTCGGCCGTCAACCAACCCTGCCCGCTGTTGCGGCGGAAGCGCGGCACGCTCTCTTCGAGCGTCGCGGTGCAGATGACGCGCGTCGCGCCCATCTCAATGAGTGCCGAGCCTTCGGCATATGGCATGAAGTGCGGTGTGATGCGCAGGGCGCGCAACTCGGCGGCGGCGCGCCCGTCCGTGCGCGCGAAAGTAGCTTTAAGCGGGGTGAAGCTCATCGTGTCCCCAAACCTCCACGGCCTCTAAGCGCGTCGGCGCGCTGCCTAAGAATCGCTCGGCGACGCGCGCGAAACGTTCCTCGGCGTCCGTCACGTAAAAGTGGTCGAGATCATCGCACAAACGACGTTCGCGCACACGCTCTATGAGCAGGCGACCCGTCGCCGTGTCGAAACTGCGACGCCGCAAGTTCTCGCGTTCGAGCGCGGCCTCGACGCTCTTGGCCGTCGCCTCGCCCGAATCAATCAGGCGCACCTGTGCGCCCACCGTCTCTTGAATCACCCGCCGCAAGATCGGGTAGTGCGTGCAGCCCAAGACGAGCGCGTCCACGCGCCCGCCGACGAGGTCGGTCAAATATTCCGCCGCCACCTTGCGCGCCACGTCCGTCTCAGCCCAGCCCTCTTCGGCCAGCGAGACGAAGAGCGGGCAGGCACGCTCCAACACTTCCGCCGTCGGCGCGAGTTCGCGTATGGCGCGCGCATACGCGCCGCTGCGCACCGTGGCTTCGGTCGCGATCACGCCGATGCGTTTGCCGACAGACGCCGCGACGGCTGCCCGCGCTCCCGGCTCGATCACGCCGACGACGGGCACGCTCACGCTCGCGCGAATCGCCGGCAACGCCAACGCAGACGCCGTGTTGCACGCCACCACCAGCAACTTCACGCCGTGCGCTTCGAGGAAACGCGCGTTCTCCACCGCGTAACGCTCGACGGTCGCCAGCGACTTCGTGCCGTAAGGGACGCGCGCCGTGTCGCCGAGGTAGACGAAACGCTCCTGCGGCAACTGTTCGTGCAGCGCGCGGTAGACCGTCAGCCCGCCCACGCCGCTGTCAAATATTCCGATTGGCAGATCAGGATTCAACTTGATGATCACGGCACACGAAAAAGACCGGCGCGGCAAATGTTAGCACACTCATCTTGCCGCAATGAGTGTGTTACGGCGTGTTTACTTAGACTTGCCCTTTTTACTTGTACGCGGATAGAATCCCCCGGCGCAATCGGCGCAGTTACTGCCCGACACTCAACTCAGCCTTGAGACCCTTCACTCACATCCGCAATAGACTAAGGAGAACGTATGGATTTTATTGACGAACTGAAAGCCTTGGCGGGCAAAGTTCCCGCGCTCTGCGACGTGCTGCAAACAGAGCAAGCTACTAAAAACGCTCTCGTCATGCCCTTCATACGGATACTAGGTTATGACATCTTCGACCCAATGGAGGTTGTTCCTGAATTCATTGCCGATGTCGGTATCAAGAAAGGTGAGAAGGTAGACTACGCCATCAAGAAGGATGACAAAATCATCATGCTCTTTGAGTGTAAGCACTGTGGCGGCGACCTCAACATTAAGCATGCTTCTCAGTTGTTCCGCTACTTCGCCGTAACAGATGCGCGCGTCGGTGTGCTAACAAACGGGGTACAATACCGCTTCTTCACCGACCTTGAAGCACCGAACAAAATGGATGACAAGCCGTTTCTTGAGGTCAACATGCTCGATCTCAACGACTCTGTGGTGGCCGAACTCAAGAAATTAAGCAAACCCGCCTTTAACATAGACGCTTTAATGACGGCGGCGGGAGAACTTAAATATATGCGGGCAATAAAGAAGCTGCTTGCCGAGCAGATGGAAAATCCCTCGGATGAATTTGTGAAGTTCTGCGCGTCTAAGGTGTACGAGGGAACTCTCACGCCTAGCCGACGCGAATATTTTCACGGTCTCACCAAACGAGGATTCTCACAACTCGTTACCGAGCGCATTAACGAGAGGCTTAAGACGGCCTTGACAGGTGATCCAAGTGTAAACAGCGGGGAGGTGGAGACAGAGGGTGAGGCATTGATCGAAACTACCGCCGAGGAATTGGAAGGCTTTTACCTCATCAAGTCACTTCTACGAGACGTGGTTGATCCGAGCAGGATCATTCATCGTGACACACAGAGTTACATGGGTATCCTCCTTGACGACAACAACCGCAAGCCCATAGCGCGGCTGTACTTCAACCGCCCTCGGAAATACTTAGGCGTGTTCGACGAAAACAGAAAGGAAGAGAGAGTGCATATTGAATCTCTCAACGACATCTTTAAACACGCCGACAGAATCCGCCGCGTCTTTGCGTTTTATGAGCGTGAGAAGGCAGAGATTAAAATAGAAGAAGAGACCGAAACGAATACCTAGGCGAGTGCTTTAATTCTCAGCCTTCCCATCTATCAAACATTAAGTTGCGGCTTACCAAGTGCGCCCGCTCGCCATGCCGCTGTGCAGGCGGGGGTTGCGGCGCAACAGTCTGTCCAGACTCCACTCGCCGCCGCCCGCGACCGCGAGAAAGAGGAACACGAAGCAGTAGAGCACGGCCAGTTCGCCCTTGTTTTGGAGCGGCCAGAAACCGCCGGGCGCGTGCATCTGGAAGTAGGCCACGGCCATCATCCCCGACAGGATGAAGGCCACAGGGCGCGTGAACAGTCCGAGCATCAAGAGCAGCCCGCCGACGAATTCGAGCACGCCGCCAATCCCGATCTGCGACATCAGCGGGGGCGTGGGCGCGCCCGGCGGGGCGAGGAAGCCGAACATTTTCTGCGCGCCGTGCGCCATGAAGAGAAAGCCCGCGATGATGCGCAGGACGCTCAACAGGCGCGGCGTCCAGTTGGCGAAAAACGAGTCTGAATTAGTCATAGACATGTCCCAAGTTTTCTCCTTCAACTGTTTCAACTAGAACGACCGCACGCGCGACGTGCGAGGCGAACGCGCCGGGTGCGCTTTACGCGGCGACGGCCATTGCCTCTCCGAAACGGAAACTCGAAACGGTGATGCCGCCGAAGAACGCGTCCTCGTGATAGACGCGCACGCACGCCTCCGCTTCGGCCGCTCCGGCGGCGACCATCAGAGGGATCAGGTGATCCTCCGACGGGTGCGCCGCGCGCGCCGAAGGGGCTTTGCGCCAGTCGCGGAGCAGTCGGTTTCTCTCCTCCGCACGCGCCCCGCACACCGCAGCGGTCAGCCACTCGTCGAACTCGCGCGAAGGCACTCTCGCCCGCGCGTCAAACTGTCGCAGGTTGTGGTAGCTCAGCCCGCTCCCCAAAATGAGCACGCCTTCATCACGCAGCGGGGCGAGCGCGCGCCCGGCGGCGAGGTGCGCCTCCGAGTCGTAGTCTCTGCGGATGGACAGTTGCACGACGGGCACGTCGGCCGCCGGGTACACAACCGCGAGCGGTGCAAAGACGCCGTGGTCGAAGCCGCGCGTTGCGTCGGCGCGCGTGTCGAACCCTGCGGCGGCGAGTAGCTCCTGCGCGCGGCGCGCCACCGCGGGCGACCCCGGCGCGCCGTACTTGATGCGATAAGTGTGTTCGGGAAAGCCGCTGTAGTCGTAGAGCATGCCGGGGCGTTCGCCCGTCATCAGAGTGAAGTCGCGCTCCTCCCAGTGGCCGGAGACGGCGAGGATCGCCTTTGGCGTCACACCGATCTCGCGCGGCAACTCTCGCAGAGACGTTTCGAGTTTGTCGTAGACGCCCGGCATCTCGTCCTTCAACCACGGCCAAGGCCCGCCGCCGTGCGAGATGAAGTAGGTTGGGAGTCGCATTTTATGATCGGCGGTTGACATCAAACTCTACCCTCGCCCGTTCGCGCGGCGCGGTTCGGCGCAAATCGA
The DNA here is from genome assembly GCA_030841105.1 of Pyrinomonadaceae bacterium. Classification (GTDB taxonomy): domain Bacteria; phylum Acidobacteriota; class Blastocatellia; order Pyrinomonadales; family Pyrinomonadaceae; genus JAIVJZ01. The sequence continues at coordinate 586 of JAVEDE010000001.1, read as the reverse complement.
ATCGCGCGTCGCCGTAAAAAAAATCACGAGCAGGCGGCCTACCGCCAACTCGTGATCCCCCTAACAACTGCTGCGCGTCGTGCGGTAAAAAGTTAAAGTGGAGGCGCCGAGAATCGAACTCGGGTCCAAAGGCCGACACCGTCGGAATCTACATGCTTAGACGCTTCTCTGTTGCCGGTCTCGCTCCGGCGCGTTCGCTGCGTGCGGGTTAGTGAAGCGACGAAGACCCCGCCCGCGGCTAGCTCAGTTTTATCTCGCCCGCTCCCCCTGAGCACAGGGAGCAGGCCAGCTCAACTAAGTGACATCTCGCTCCGCGCGCTTGAGCGACTTGCGGCGAGACGCTTACTGGCTAACTTTAATTAGGCAGCAAGAGCCATATCGTTTTGATTGGCAATTGTTGTTTCTCAGTGCTTGTTAACGAGCTGCAAAGAGTAAGCCCGGCATGCATCCGCTCGATGACCGAAGCCCCTGTCGAAAGCCTTTCGCCCCCAAAGCGTTGCGGACTGATTGTAACACAGTGACGATAAAGCAGTGACAAGTGACGGGTGACAGGTGTCAAGTTAAAAAAAAAACTTGTGTTCGTTTT
>JAVEDE010000070.1 GCA_030841105.1 Pyrinomonadaceae bacterium | reverse complement strand
TCCGTGTCCGCGCCGAGCGTGTCGGTCAGGTCTGTGTCCGCGCCGCCCGCGTCGGAACTATCGGTGTCGCCGCCCGCGTCGTCGGAGGTGTCTTTCACGCCCGAACCGCCCGCGTCGGCGTTGTCGTCGCTCGCGTTCAGTTGCGCGCTCGCCTGCAAGGGTTCGACGGACAACAGCAGCCCGGAGGCGTGTGTTTCGGCAGACTCTTCCGTCTGCCCTGAGTTGATCTGTTCTGACATGTGCTCTCCTCTTCGTGTCGAAATGTTTGTGTCGGGCAGACAGATTATTATGTGCTGGTTGAAACTACAAGGACGCGCCGCCCGACGCGCCCGCGTGCAGACTGACGCGACGCGCTTCACCTTTTCGTTTACGCCGCAACCCATATCGTGAGTCGCTCGCGCCGTCGGCGGGCGCGACGCGTGCGACGCCGCGACGCGAGACACGCGGCCAGACGGGTTTTCCGCAGTTTTCGCGCGACGACCGCAAGCGGCGCGCGTGTGGCACGAGCCTTGTTATAGAGAATGTCGAGTCGTCAACACGCAAGTGAGCGACGATCCAATTGAGAGACCCGCAGGCGAAGGGGAGAGCGCCGGCGGGTCTCTCCTTTATTATTTTGACTCGTACAAAATTTCGGGTCGGACGATCTAACGTTGAATCCGACGACGGCGCGCGTTCAGTTTGCGCTCTGGCGCGGGCTGCCGCATAGTGTTCGGGTGCTCATTTAATTTAAAACACGGGGATGCGGGCGCGGGGCGGCGGGGCTGGTTCTGCGACAACTCAATCCACCCTCGAATCGAGGAACTATCAATCACACGATGTTGAAAAGGATTCGTCTCGGCGACGACGTGATGACCTACTGCGGCCGCTGCAAGGAAGAACGCATGCATCAGGTCGTCGCACTCCATTCCGACGGGCGCGCCGAACGCGTCACCTGCAAATACTGCCAGTCCACGCACCTCTACCGCGACCCGGAGGCGAAGGCGGCGCGCGTGCGAAAGACTGACGGCGCGAACGCCGGGTCGCGTTCCGCCGAAGCCAAAACGCGCGCGGTGGCGTCGAACCGTCCGGCGCGCGCCTACTCGCCGCAGGAGACCTACGCGACGGGCGATCAGATCACACACCCGAAATTCGGCGAGGGCAATGTGGTGGAAGCGCGGCGTGGAAAAATTGACGTGCGCTTCGGCCGCGAGCTACGGACGCTCCTGCACGCGGGCTGAACTTTCCGATTCACAACTCGAAGCGACCGCGGCGATCCTCAGTCGGCGTCAAGCAATGTAGTCAGCGGCAAGCAATGCAGTCGGCGGCAAGTACTACAATCGGCGGAGCGCCGTATAGTCGGCAACAAGCGAGACGGCCGGCGGTAAGCGATTGAGTTGGTGGTGAGCGATGCGGTCGGCGATAAGCGGTGCGGTTTGCCTCGTTCGGCTCAGGCGTCAATCGCCGTCGCGCGCCCGGCGACGCGCACGACCGTCTCGATCAACGCTTTCGGCACGATGGGTTTGGCGAGGTGCGTCTGGAAGCCCGCGGCGAGGGCGCGGCGGTGGTCTTCAGCCCCGGCGTAAGCGGTCAGGGCGACGGCCGGAATTTGCCCGTGGTGCTCGGCGTCGAAGGCGCGCACCTGTTTGATCAACTCGTAGCCGTCCTCGACCGGCATGCCGATGTCCGAGATGAGCAGGTCTGGATTCCACGCCGCGAGCATCCGCAAAGCCTCTGCCGCAGACCTGCTCGCACGCACCTCCGCGCCCTGTCGCGCCAGCACCTCCTGCACCAACTCGCGCGTGTCCGCCTCGTCGTCCACGATCAAGATACGCAAGCCGCCGAGCACATCCGACTGCACGGGCGACGGCTGCTGCTGCGCCTCTTTCCCATCCACGGTTGCTAACGCCGCCGGGGCAGCCTCCGCCTGTTGCTGCTCCTCGCCCGCTTCACCGTCGCCGCCGTCGGGCGCGGCCGAAGCGAGCGGCAACGAGAGCGTGAAGATCGCCCCTTTGCCGTCGCCATCGCTGTGCGCGCTGATCGTGCCGTGGTGGAGTTCGACGAGGTGGCGCACGATGGCGAGGCCGAGACCGAGTCCGCCGTGCTTGCGCGTCGTCGTGCCGTCGGCCTGCCGGAAGCGGTCGAAGATGTAGGGGAGGAAATCCTGACTGATGCCCTGCCCCGTGTCGCGCACCTCCAACTCCACGCGCCGCTCGTCGCACGTCAGCCCGACCTCGACGCTGCCGCCTTCGGGCGTAAACTTGACGGCGTTCGAGAAGAGATTCCACACCACCTGCTGCAAGCGTGCCGGGTCGCCCGACACGACGCAGTGCGAGGTGCGCAGCGCCGGACGCACGCGGATGGACTTGGCCTCAGCCACAGGGCGCACGGTGTCAATCGTCGCTTCGATAATCGAGGCGAGTTCGACGGGACGCAGGTCGAGCATCAGTTTGCCGGTGATGATGCGTGAGACATCGAGCAGGTCGTCAATCAACTGCGACTGCGCGCGGGCGTTGCGTTCGATAGTTTCGAGAGCGCGCGTCATCATCGCGTCGTCGAGGTTGCCGCCGCGGATGAGGTGCGTCCAACCGAGGATGGCGGTCAGGGGCGTGCGCAGTTCGTGCGAGAGCGTGGCGAGAAATTCGTCCTTGGTGCGGTTGGCGCGTTCGGCTTCGGCGCGCGCGGCCTGTTCGCGGATGAGGAGACGCGCGCGCGCCTCTTCGGCCAGCTTGCGCTCGGTCACCTCCTGCTGCAACTCGGAGGCGTGCCGCTGCGCCTCTGCGTAGAGCCGCGCGTTTTCGTAAGAGGCGGCGACCTGCGTGGCGAGCGTCACGGCGAGCCGCTCGTCGGCCTCGCTAAACTCGTCGGCGTCGAGTTTGTTGGACAGGTAGAGCCAGCCGTAGGCGTGCGCGGGCGAGAGGATCGGCGAGCCGAGAAACGACTGCATCGAGACTTGCGGCGACGACAGGTGCGCCGCTTCGAGCGTGCCCGCCCCTTCGCTCAGACGCAGCGGGCGGCCTTCCGCAAGCAGCCGGTCGAGCAGGTCTTCGCTTGCCTGCGGCGAGGTCAGAGCCTCGTCGCCTATCACGCACTCGTCGCAGTGGCAGAAGTAGCGTAGCGACTTGCCGTTCTCCGCGAGCACGCCGACGCCCGCGTGCTCCGCGCCGATGATGTCGCGCGCCGCGCCGCAAAACTTTTCCAAGACCTGCCGCGGGTCGCGTTCGGCGGCGAGTTCCTGTCCGAGGTCAATCAGTTTGCCGAGGCGTTGGAGGTTGGCGTTCTCCAGTTCGATGTTCTTCTCGTGGAGCAGTTCGGCCTGCCGCTTGATCTCCTCCGTCTTCTTGAACAGTTCGACGAAGACGGCGACCTTCGAGCGCAGGATGTCGGGGTCAATCGGTTTGAGGATGTAGTCAACCGCGCCGAGCGAATAGCCGCGCGCGATGTTGCGGTTGCCGCTGCTGTCGGCGGTGAGAAAGATGATCGGGATGTCGCGCGACTTCTCGCGGCCGCGAATCAGTTCGGCGGTTTGCAAGCCGTCAATGCCGGGCATGAAGACGTCGAGGAGGATGACGGCCACGTCCGTGTCGAGCAGGTAGCGCAGCGCCTCGTCGCCGGAGGCGGCGCGGACGAGATTGCGATCCGGCGCTTGGAGGACGGCTTCGAGCGCGAGCAAATTCGTCGGGCTGTCGTCCACCATCAAGATATTGATTTTTTGCGACTCAGCTTGCATAAGACGATCCCGGCTCGTGTTGGCATAGTTGATTCAAGAAGGGCGCGATCTCGCGGAGCGGCAAAATCGCGTCAACTTTCGTGGCGGCGATGGCCGCCTGCGGCATCCCGCGCGACTCCGCGCCCGCCGGGTCTTCCACCACGCACAAGCCCCCGTAGGCTTTGATCTTCGCGAGGCCGCGCGCGCCGTCCGCGTTCGCGCCCGTCAGGATGACGCCGACGACGTGCCCCTGATAAATGTCCGCCGCCGACTCGAACAACACGTTGACAGACGGGCGCGCGTAGCCGACCGGGGCTTCCGTGGACAAAGCGAAGCCGTCGCGCTCGATGAGCAGATGGTAGTCGCGCGGCGCGAGGTAGACGCGCCCCGGCGCAATCGCCTCTTTGTCGTTCGGCTCGGCGAGCGGCAGCGCACAGTGGCGTTGCAAAAACTCGCAGAGGTTGTCTGTGTCCTTGCCGCGGTGCTGCACGACGACGACGGGTAGCCCGAAGTCGGGCGCGAGCGCGGGCAGCACCACTTGCAGCGCGGCCAAGCCCCCGTATGACGTTCCGACGACGACGATCTCGAACGCCAAATGCGTCACCTCACCTTCCGGTACAGTTTATCGCGGCTGTCCAGCTTGTCATAAAAATCTGCGCGCGGCGTGAACTTCAGAGACTCTTTGTTGCCCAAGCCGAAGACGCCGAACATCGAGAGGCTGTCGTAGATCAAATTATGCACGCGCTCCTGCAACGCCTTGTTGAAATAGATCATCACGTTGCGGCACAGGATGACGTGAAACTCGTTGAACGATCCGTCCGTCACGAGATTGTGCTCGGAGAAGACGACGTTCGTCTTGAGCGCGGGGTGGAAGATCACGTTGTCGTAATGCGCCGTGTAGTAGTCGGAGAACTCGTGCTTGCCGCCCGCCTTCATGTAGTTGCCGGTGTACTCCTGCATGGCCGCGAGCGGGAAGATGCCCTCGCGCGCCTTACGCAGCACTTCGCGGCTGATGTCCGTGGCGTAGATGACGCACTTGCGATACAGCCCTTCTTCCTGCAAGAGGATCGCCATCGAATAGACCTCTTCGCCCGTCGAGCAGCCCGCGTGCCAGATGCGCACCGTCGGGTAGGTGCGAAGTATCGGGACGACCTTCTGACGGAACGTCAGGTAGAAACTCGGATCGCGGAACATCGAAGTGACGTGGACGGAGAGACCGACCAAGAGTCTCTCCATGCACGCGTCGTCGTGCAGCACGCAATCCTGATAGGCCGAGACGGTCGCGATCTTCTCGGCGCGCATGCGTTCCAGTATCCGCCGCTTGATCGAGGCGGGCGAGTAGTCGCGAAAGTCGAAGCCGTAGACGCGATACAACCCTTCGAGCAGCAGGGCGATCTCGATGTCTTCCAGTTGCGTCTGGTCGGATTGCAACGCCGCGCTCATTTAGCCTTGCGCTTCCTCCTGATGATAGAGCCAGACGCGCAGGAGCGACAGCAGTTGATCAATGTCCAGCGGCTTCGAGATGTAGTCGGAAGCCCCGGCCTCGATGCAGCGGTCGCGGTCGGCCTTCATCGCCTTGGCGGTCAGCGCGATGATCGGCAGGTGCTTGAACTGCTCGATCTCGCGGATCGCACGGATGGCCTCGTAGCCGTCCATGCCGGGCATCATGATGTCCATCAAGACGGCCTCGATTCCTTCGGTCGCCCGCAACGTGTCAATGCCCTCCTGCCCGTTCTCGGCGTGGACGACGTCCATGTTGTGGCTTTCGAGCGCGCTCGTCAGCGCGAAGATGTTGCGCACGTCGTCGTCCACGATCAAGACCTTGCGACCGGCCAAGACCGGGTCGCGCCGATGGAGTTGTTCGAGCATGCGTCGCTTCGGCTCCGGCAGGTTGGCCTCGACGCGGTGGAGGAAGAGCGCGGTCTCCGCGAGCAGACGCTCCGGCGAACTCACTTCTTTAACGATGATCGCGTCGGCGACTTTGCGCAGTTGCGTCTCTTCCTTCGCCGTCAGTTCCTTGCCCGTGTAGACGATGATGGGCAAGTCTGCGCGGCCGAGGTCTTTCTGAATCTTCTCGATCAACTCGAAGCCGGTCATGTCGGGCAGTTTCAAATCAACCACCATGCAGTCGAACGGCTCGGACTGCAAGGCGTCGAGCGCCTCCTGTCCGGTGGCGACGGCGGTCGTCGTTACGTCGCCGTTGCCGATCAATTCGACGATGCTCATGCGCTGCGTGTCGTCGTCTTCGACGACCAGCAGGCGACGCACACGCCGTTCGGCGAAGGCCGTGATCTGGTCGAAGGCCGACGCCAGATCGTCGCGGCTGACGGGTTTTTGCAGGTGCGTGATCGCGCCGAGATGCAGGGCGCGCTGGCGTTGTTCCTCGCCCGAAATGATGTGGACGGGGATGTGGCTCGTGTTCGGATCGTGCTTGAGGCGGTCGAGCACAGTCCAGCCGTCGCGATCCGGCAACTTGATGTCGAGCGTGATGGCGTCGGGCTTGTACTTGCGCGCGAGGGCGAGGGCGGCGTCGCCGCGCGTGGCGACGAGTCCCTTGAAGTTCTTCTCGCGCGCGAGGTCTAAGAGGATGCGCGCGAAGTTGAGATCGTCTTCGACGATGAGCACGACGCGCTCGCCGTCGAGGATGGTGTGGCGGTCGTCGGCGACCTCGCTCGCCCCGACGAGCGCGGCCTCCGCGTCGTAAAACGAGGACGGCCCCCATGCGGCGTAGTCGGTCACTGCGGCGGCGGCGGTAGCAGCGGCGGGGCGCGTGCCCCCGGTCACGTCCAGATTGTGGCCGTTGCCGGACGCGGGGGCGGGCGTGTAGGCGAGCGGCAGGTAGAGCGTGAAGGTGCTGCCCTCTCCGGGCACGCTCATGACGCGAATCTCGCCGCCGAGCAACCGCGCGATCTCGCGGCTGATGGATAAACCTAAGCCCGTCCCGCCGTACTTCCGACTCGTCGTGCCGTCGGCCTGCTGGAACGCCTCGAAGATGATGCGCTGCTTGTCGGGCGCGATGCCGATCCCTGTGTCCGTCACCGAGAAGGCGACGACGCGCTCGGCGCGGTTGAGCGACTCCTGATAGAACCTCTGCCCCGGCGCGGCGGGCGCGATCTTCAGGGTGACGCTGCCCTGCTCTGTGAACTTGAACGCGTTCGAGAGCAGGTTTTTGATGACCTGATGCAGACGCTTCTCGTCAGTACGCATCATGGGCGGCAGCATCTCGTCGCGTTCGATGGCAAAGTTGAGTTTCTTGTCGAGCGCGACCTGCTGGAAGCTGCGTTCGAGTTGATCGCCCACTTCCTCGAACGACACGTCGCTGATGTCAATGCCCATCATGCCCGACTCGATCTTGGAGATGTCGAGAATGTCGTTGATGAGCGAGAGCAAGTCCGCGCCGGAAGAGTGAATCGTCTCGGCAAACTGCACCTGCTTCGGCGTCAGATTGTCGTCCTTGTTCTCCGACAACTGGCGCGAGAGGATGAGCATGCTGTTCAGAGGCGTGCGCAGTTCGTGCGACATGTTCGCGAGGAACTCCGACTTGTACTTGGAGGTGATCGCCAACTGCTCGGCCTTCTCCTCCATCGCCCAGCGCGCCTCTTCGACCTCGCGGTTCTTCGCCTCGACCTCGGCCTTCTGCTTCTCCAAGAGCGTCGCCTTCTCCTGCAACTCCTCGTTCGTCTGCTGCAACTCCTCCTGCTGGCTCTTCAACAGTTCTTCCGATTCGCGCAAAGACTCGGCCTGCTGTTCGAGTTGCTCGTTCTTCTTCTTGAGTTCGTCCTGCTGGCTCTGGAGTTCGGCCGCAAGCGACTGCGATTGCAGCAGCAAATCTTCGGTGCGGCTGTTGGCCTCAATCGTGTTGAGGACGATGCCGATGGATTCCGTCAACTGATCGAGGAACGTGAGGTGCGTGTCGTTGAAACGGTTGAACGACGCTAGTTCGATGACCGCCTTGACCTCGCCCTCGAACAGCACGGGCAGCACGATGATGTTGAGCGGCGCGCCCTGCCCCAGCCCCGAACCGATGCGGATGTAGTTGTCCGGCACGTTCGTCAAAAGTATCCGCTCTTTCTCCAACACGCACTGCCCGACGAGTCCCTGTCCGGGCTTGTACTCGTTCGACAGATTCTTGCGCTCGGTGAAGGCGTAGCCGCCGAGCAGTTTCATCAGCGGCGCGCCGTTATTGGAAGCGTTGACGTAGAAGACGCCCTGCTGCGCGTCCACGAGCGGCGCGAGTTCGGAGAGGACGAGTTGGGAGACGGTCGCCATGTCGCGCTGGCCTTGCAGCATGCGCGTAAAGCGCGCGAGGTTGGTCTTGAGCCAGTCCTGCTCGGTGTTCTTCTGGGTCGTGTCCTTGAGATTGAGGATCATCTCGTTGATCGTTTCGGAGAGCGCGGCCACTTCGCCCTGCGCCTCGACGGCGATAGAGCGCGTGAGGTCGCCCTTCGTCACGGCCGTTGACACGTCGGCGATGGCGCGCACCTGCGTCGTGAGGTTGGCCGCGAGGCCGTTCACGTTGTCGGTGAGATCGCGCCACGTGCCCGCCGCGCCCGGCACGTTCGCCTGCCCGCCGAGTTTGCCTTCGACGCCCACCTCGCGCGCCACGGTCGTCACCTGATCGGCGAAGGTGGCGAGCGTGTCGGTCATGCTGTTGATGGTGTCGGCCAACTCCGCGATCTCGCCCTTCGCCTCCACCGTCAACTTGCGTTTCAAGTCGCCGCCCGCCACCGCCGTCACAACCTTCGCGATGCCGCGCACCTGACTCGTCAGATTACCCGCCATCGAGTTCACGTTGTCGGTCAAGTCCTTCCACGTCCCGGCCACGCCGCGCACATCCGCTTGACCGCCGAGATTTCCCTCCGTACCCACCTCGCGCGCCACGCGCGTCACTTCCGAGGCAAACGAGTTCAACTGATCCACCATCGTGTTGATGGTGTTCTTGAGTTCCAGAATCTCACCTTTAACGTCAACGGTGATCTTCTTCGACAAGTCGCCGTTCGCAACCGCCGTCGTCACGTCCGCGATGTTGCGCACCTGACCCGTCAGATTCCCGGCCATCGAATTCACGTTGTCGGTTAAATCTTTCCACGTCCCGGCCACGCCGCGCACATCCGCTTGACCGCCGAGTTTGCCTTCCGTACCCACCTCGCGCGCCACGCGCGTCACTTCCGACGCGAACGAGTTCAGTTGGTCCACCATCGTATTGATCGTGTCTTTCAACTCTAAAATCTCGCCCCGCACGTCCACCGTGATCTTCTTCGACAAGTCGCCGTTTGCGACCGCCGTCGTCACGTCCGCGATGTTGCGCACCTGCGCGGTGAGGTTGCCCGCCATCGAGTTCACGTTATCCGTCAAATCTTTCCACGTGCCCGCGACGCCCGTCACCTGTGCCTGACCGCCGAGTTTGCCTTCCGTACCCACTTCACGCGCCACGCGCGTCACTTCCGACGCGAACGAGCCGAGCTGATCCACCATCGTGTTGATGGTGTTCTTGAGTTCCAGAATCTCGCCCTTCACATCTACGGTGATCTTCTTCGACAAGTCGCCGTTCGCGACCGCCGTCGTCACTTCGGCGATGTTACGCACTTGGCCGGTGAGATTGCCCGCCATGGAGTTCACGCTGTCGGTCAAGTCCTTCCACGTCCCGGCCACGCCGCGCACATCCGCTTGACCGCCCAACTTACCCTCGCTACCCACCTCGCGCGCCACGCGCGTTACTTCGGAAGCGAACGCATTCAACTGATCCACCATCGTGTTGATGGTGTCTTTCAACTCTAAAATCTCGCCGCGCACGTCCACCGTGATCTTCTTCGACAAGTCGCCGTTGGCAACCGCGGTTGTTACTTCGGCAATGTTACGCACCTGACCTGTCAGGTTACCGGCCATCGAGTTCACGCTGTCGGTGAGGTCTTTCCACGTGCCCGCCACGCCCTTCACGTCAGCCTGCCCGCCGAGTTTGCCTTCCGACCCCACCTCGCGCGCCACGCGCGTCACTTCCGAGGCGAAGGCGTTGAGTTGATCCACCATCGTGTTGATGGTGTCTTTCAACTCTAAAATCTCGCCGCGCACGTCCACCGTGATCTTCTTCGACAAGTCGCCGTTGGCAACCGCGGTTGTTACTTCGGCGATGTTACGCACCTGACCCGTCAGGTTGCTTGCCATCGAATTCACGTTGTCGGTTAAGTCCTTCCACGTACCCGCGACGCCTTTTACGTCGGCCTGCCCGCCCAACTTACCCTCGCTACCCACTTCACGCGCCACGCGCGTTACTTCGGAAGCAAATGAGTTCAGTTGATCCACCATCGTGTTGATCGTGATTTTGAGTTCGAGGATTTCGCCTTTAACATCCACCGTGATCTTCTTCGAGAGATCGCCGTTGGCGACGGCGGTTGTTACTTCGGCGATGTTACGCACCTGACCCGTCAGGTTGCTTGCCATCGAGTTCACGTTATCTGTCAGGTCTTTCCACGTGCCCGCGACGCCGCGCACATCCGCTTGACCGCCGAGTTTGCCTTCCGTACCCACCTCGCGCGCCACGCGCGTCACTTCCGATGCGAACGAGTTCAGTTGGTCCACCATCGTGTTGATGGTGTTCTTGAGTTCCAGAATCTCACCTTTAACGTCCACCGTGATCTTCTTCGACAAGTCGCCGTTGGCGACCGCCGTCGTCACGTCCGCGATGTTGCGCACCTGCGCGGTGAGGTTACCGGCCATGGAGTTCACGCTGTCGGTGAGGTCTTTCCACGTGCCCGCCACGCCTTTGACTTTCGCCTCGCCGCCGAGTTTCCCTTCCGTGCCTACCTCGCGCGCGACGCGCGTCACTTCGGAGGCGAACGAGCCGAGTTGATCCACCATCGAGTTGACGATCTTGACGGAGCGGAGGAACTCGCCTTTGAGCGGGCGGCCTTCCACGTCGAGCGCCATGCGCTGCGAGAGGTCGCCGTTGGCGACCGCGCCGATGACGCGCGTGATCTCGTTGGTGGGGCGAGCCATGTCGTCAATCAGCATGTTGACCGAGTCCACCACTTCGACCCAAGAGCCGTGCGCCCCGGCCAAAGAGGCGCGCTGCGTGATCTTGCCGTCGCGGCCGACGACGCGGCTGACGCGTTCGAGTTCTTTGACGGTCTGGTCGTTCAATTCCATGATGTCGTTCAAGGTGTCGGCGATCTTGCCGGCCTCGCCCGTCCATTCGGTCGGGAGACGCTGGGAGAAGTCGCCCTTCTTGAAGGCCATCAGGGTTTTCAGGAGCAGCTTGGTGTCGAGTGTGTCTGGAGTTACCTGTTGATTTCGCATCGCGTCCTTCCAAAAAATATTGTTCGCTCGTGCCGGAGAGGAATTTTCAATTCGTGGCAAAACCCCCGCGCCCACGCGCCCGTTCACAGCATCTTAGCTGCCGGTGAACACACGGCGCGCCTCGCCGCGGGGAGACGGCACACCGCCATTACCGGATGGGTGGAGAGTTCGAGAGAGTAAGTTCGGTTGCGTTGGTTATCAAGTCGTTCGCCACTTAATTTATACCCGTCCGGCGAAAATATGTAAATCCCGCATGCGCTCGCCGCAGCCGTTTTGCATCCGCGCGGCGCGGTTATAGACTGGCAATAGACTGGCAACCGGCGGGCTTTCCGGTTCGACCCCTCAGGGAGTTTTCGATGATGCAATATAGAATTTTTTCCTTCCGGCGCACGCTGTCCCGGCTGCTCGTCGTCTCGTGTCTCGCCGCGGCGGCTGCGGGCGGCTTTGCGGACGTGACGAAAGCCGCCGCCCCGGGTTGGTCTGCGCGCTTCGACGGCGACGTGCGCTTTTACCAGTTGACGGAGTTGGGCGTCGTGCTCGTCGGCACGCAAGCGTCGCTCTACGCGGTTGACGGCGAGCGCGGCGACATCCTCTGGCGGCGCAAGAATGTGCGGCTCGACGAGACCGACATCGCGCCCGTGCCCGGCACGGACGTTTTGCTCCTGACGCTCGAAAGCGACGGCAAGACGCGTCTCGAAGCGACCGACATCTTGACGGGCGGCCGTCTCTGGCAGAGCGACCGCGTGCGCGGCAGCGTCATGCAAATGGCCGTGGACACACAGGCGCAGCAACTCGCCGTCGTCGTCGTGCGCGGCGCGCGGGGCAAGTCCGGCGACAATTTGAAGAAGCACCCGGTGACGCACGTCTTCAACCTTGCGGACGGCGACGAGTTGTGGGAGCACGAGACGGGCGAGGTCGAGTTGATGCCCGCGGCGTGGGGCGAAGACGGCGCAGACGTGGAGACCAATTTCACGCTCGACAACTATCACCCGCCGCTCTTTGCCGACGGCCGCCTCTACCTTTTCTACGAGGGCGTCACGTCGTTCGACGCGCCGACCGGCAAGAGCCGCGAGCGCGAGCGTTTTCGCGTCAACGAGGAGGGACTCGCGTTGACCGAAGCCGATCCTGTTTTCGACGAACGCTACATTTACACTTCCGGTCGCGGCCGCGTGCGCGCCGTCTCGCGCGCCGATTTCGAAGTGGCGTGGGAGGCGAAAGATGTCGGCCTCGCGCCCGAAATTCTCCTCGCGGGCGAAGGCTCGACTTTGTACGTCCGCACGGGCGGCCAGTTCACGCGCCTCAAAGACGGCGAGACGACCGAGCGCGGCCCCTACGGCGTGAGCGGGATTGACACGGCGACGGGCAAGGTGCGCTGGCGTTACAAGGGCGCGGATAAGGGCATCACCAACCTTGCGCTGCCCGACGCCTCCACCATCCTCATCGCCGACCGCGACGACCTCATCTGGATTGACGCGGCGACGGGCAAACGTCGCGCGAAAATATCGCACCGGATCGAGCGCGCGGCCTTCGTCGTCTTGAACGCGCGCGGCGCGGCGGTCGTCGGCGGGCGCAACGAGATCGCGGCCTTCGACGTGCGGGACGGCCGAGAGTTGTGGCGCACGCGTCACACGCCGCCGGGGCGCGGCATCCTGCGCACGGTCGGCGCGATTGCCGCGCGCGCCGCCTCGCTCTACTTCCGCTACGGCGGCACGGCCTCGACCGTCTTCGGCGGCGTGCGCACGGCCTCGCGCGCCGCGAGCGCGCTCCGCTGGTCTGGACTCTCCGCACGCAACACGCTGCCGAGTCTCACCTCGCTCGCGGCGGGCGCGGCGCGGCAGGAAGTGACGCGCCGCTTCACGCCTTACGGCATCGCCTCGCGCGCGCGCGAAGCCGCGAACTTCCGTCTGCCGAGCGTGCCGCGCGCCAACATCTCCGATCTGCCGAGACCCTCGGCGCGCGACGTGGACGAACGACTACTCGACCGCCTCGACCCCGCGAGCCAACTCGCGCGCCTCTCACGTTTCGTCTGGCGACGCGAACGTCTCGCCGCCCTGCGCGGCCAGTGGATGTACTACTACACGAACTTGAAGAACGCGGGCGGCAGCGGACTCGCGGGCGTCAATCTCGACAACGGGCGCACCGAGCGCGAACTGCGCCTCGAACGACCCGACCCGCGTTTCACCACCGCCGAAGAGACCGGCCTTCTGTACACCTCGCAGGGCAACCGCCTCTACGCCCTCACGCTCGACGCGGCGGGGCGCGATTGAAACGGGCGTGGAGTTTGACGCGTGCGCTCAAGTTCCAGTCTCGCTGCGCGCGCACGTTTGCGTGGGCGACGCCCCAAGCTACAATCACCCCGTCTCTACCTCGAACGGCGAAGCGAACATTTAGTTGCCGGAGTTGTCTATGAAAAAAATCTTGTTGACTCGATGAACCGGGCGATTGAGGACGCGAAAAAACTCCGCGCGCAAACGCCGACGACGAAGCCTTGAGGCGAAAACCGCCCGCGCCGCCCTTCCGGCGGACGCTCGCCGGGTGAAACGACAGGGGCGACCAGAGCGATAGGGATTCTTTGCGTGATGAAAAAGTTCGGCCGGGAAGTCGGCAACACAGCGTTAATAATTTTGGGGATTCTTTCGGCGGGGATGGGGCTGAAAGGGTTTTTGCTGTCGAGCCGCTTCATAGACGGCGGCGTGACGGGCATCTCCATGTTGCTCTCCGACGTGCTCGGCCTGCCGCTCGCGATCCTGATCCTCATCATCAACCTGCCCTTCATCGCGCTCGGCTACAAGCAGATCGGCCGCACGTTTGCCTTCAAGAGCGCGCTGGCGATTGCGGGGCTGTCAATCTGTCTGGCGGTCGTCAAGTACCCGGACGTGACGCCCGACAAACTCTTGACCGCAGTCTTCGGCGGCATCTTCATCGGCGCGGGCATCGGCCTCGCCATCCGCGGCGGCGCGGTGCTCGACGGCACGGAGATCGCGGCCTTGCTCGTCAGCAAGAGCAGCCACCTGCTGCGCGTCGGCGACGTGATCCTCATACTCAACGTCTTCATCTTCGCGGCCGCCGCCTTCTTCCTCGGCATCGAATCCGCGCTCTACTCGATTCTCACTTACGTCGCCGCGTCGAAGACGATAGACTTCCTGCTGCACGGCATCGAGGAGTACACGGCCATCATCATCATCTCCGAGCGCAGCGAAGAGATCAGGCATGCGATCATCGCCCACCTGCACCGCGGCGTCACGGTCTACAAAGGTCGCGGCGGTATGAGCAACGCGGAGCAGGACATTCTCTACTGCGTCGTGACGCGTCTGGAGATCGGGCGGGTCAAGACCGTCGCGCAGGACGTGGACGCGTCGGCGTTCATCTTGACGCACCCGCTGTCCGACGTGCAGGGCGGCATCATCAAGAAAACCGCGCTACACTGAACCGGCGCGCGCCCCGCCGCAATGATTACTAAAGCATCGCACAGCCCGCGCCGGTCGCGCGCCACGACCAGTGTTATGGCTGCCATCCCGAAATTCGTATAAGGAATGGAAGAAACTCCATAATAATGAATGGCCGCGCGGCAGCCTCGCCCGCGCGGTCGATCTTACAACGTTGTGCGAATTGCCTTTACTCGCGCGCCCGGGCGACGAGAGACGTTGGCATTAACCTTGCTGTTTAAATCGTAGTCGAAACAAGGCGCGTCAACGACGCTAACTTACTTGTCGGGTTCGCTCCCTCTACTAAACGATGACACGGACGATTCTCCTTGCCGCGCTACTCGCCTTATTCCCTACTCACAGCTTCGGACAGGAGAAGAAAGCGCCGCCTCTGACGCTCAAGAGCATCGAGGGAAAGATCTTGAGATTGAGCGACTACCGGGGAAAGGTAGTGCTCCTTAATTTTTGGGCGACGTGGTGTCCGCCGTGCGGCGCGGAGATGCCCGCTCTCGTCAAACTCCAAAAGGAGTACGGCAGAGAAGGGTTGCAAATCATCGGCATCACCTATCCGCCGGAGGAACTGGCGCGCGTGCGAAAGTTTACGCGCGGGCTGAAGGTCAACTTCCCTGTCGCCCTCGGCACGCGCGAGACGAAGGCCAGTTTCACCCCTGATCCGACGTTACCGCTCACAGTTATCATTGACCGCGAAGGAACGCTTCGCGGCGTCATCGTGGGGATTCTTCTTCCCGGAGAGTTCGACGAACAGATCAAGCCGCTGCTAAGGCCACAACCCATAGAAGGAGAGAAAACAGATGTACAGAAGAGTAACTAACTTTGCGATCACTTGCGCGATGCTGCTCGCGCTCGGCGCAGCGACCGCATTCGCCGCCACTAAGACCACGACTATTCGCGTCAAGGGTATGACGTGCCCGCACTGCTCGGCTTCCGTCGCCAAAGCGTTGAAAGCCACCGCCGGAGTAGAGTCGGCCGAGGTGAACTCCGAGAAGGGCGAAGCCGTGATTACTTACAATGATGAGAAAGTGACCGAGGCCAAACTGCGCGAGGTCATCAACGGCACCGGCTTTAAGGTTGCCGAATAGCCGGACAGTATTGACCGCTTATCAATGAGAAGAGGGGCGACTCGAAAGTCGCCCCTCTTCTCATTTACCACATTCATCTGTCAGAACCGGCGGCGAGTTTCGCTTCCGTCCTGTCTCAGCGTCTAACGACCGGCCTTGATGTCATAAGCCCACAACGTTCCGAGGTCGCGTATGTAGAGCCTCCCGTTGGCGATGACCGGGTACGCAAATGCCCCTTCCGCAAACGGCCCTACCTGTTTCTTCTTCGGCGGCGCTGGCGGCGTGAATCGCCCCTTTTCGCGATAGCCTTCGGGTGTCGCCTCCGCCAACGCCACCTCCCCGTTCATGCCGTGCAGATATAAGTTCCCGTCGGCGTAGGCGACCGACGCCCAGCCGATAGTGTCGGCCTGCCACTTCACCTTCCCCGTAGCGAACTCGGCCGCGACCAACTTTTTCCCGGCTTCCGTCCCGTAAATATGTTCGCCGAACACCACCGCGCCGCCGATGCCGTTCGGCAGGCCGCGCGTGAAATAGACCTGCTCGGCGGCGACCGTGTTGCCGTCCGACTTGACCCGGACGAGTACGCCGCCGACGCCGAGCGCGCCGCCGTACACGTATTCGCCGCGCGCGACCGGGGTGAAGTATTGCGCCGGGCCTTTGGCAACTTCCTTGTTGCGCCAGAGGAATTCGCCCGTCTTCGCATCAACCCCGACCATGCCCTTGCTCAACAACTGCACATACTGTTTCCGGCCGCCTCCCTGCATGACGACCGCCGACGCATAACCCGCCGCATCGCCGCCCGGAACGGCCGATTTCCAGATCACCGCGCCGGTCTTTTTGTTCAGCGCGGCCAACGTGGCCTGCGCGCCGCCGGGCGTGACGACCAGCACGTCGCCATCAACCAAAGGCGACTCTGCGTAAGCCCACTCGCCCGGTTGGCCGCCGAACTCTTTACGAATGTTTTTCTGCCAGCGAATCTTGCCGCTCTTGGTTTCGAGGCAGGCGAGGTCGCCGTCCGAGCCGAGCGCGTAGATGAGATTTCCGTCAACGGTCGGAGTTGATCGCGCCTTCGCGTAAGGCGGGTTCTGATTCGGGTTGCCGACGTTCCCCACGCGCGTCGTCCAGATCGGCGTCCCGTCCTTCGTGGAGAGAGCCTGCACAAACTCGTTCTCCATCCCGCGGTTGCTCATCAAATAGATTCGCGTCCCGACCACGGCCGGCGTCGAATAGCCGTCGCCCAAGTCGTTCACCTGCCAGAGCAGTTTCGGCCCGCCCGCAGGCCATTGTTTGAGGAGGCCGCGTTCCTGCGATGCCCCGTTACGATCCGGCCCTCGCCACTGCGGCCAATCGGAGGTCGAAGCAGGCGCGCTGGCCGCCCCTGTAATGGACACAACCGAGAAGCACACACAGAGCGCAACAGTAGCAGTTAATAATCGTGACTTCACTCTCTTCTCCTTCCGAAGATGGTGCTGGCATGCGGGCACTCTCGCCCTTCTTTGACTACGATCTGATACGCACAGTTTCACGAGATGTTCCCTCGTGCCCCGCTCGACATCAACTGACGGGCATGCCAGCATCACGCCAACGCTAGACACTTGCTTGCACGTCTGACCGTCCATGCAGCAAGCCGCGTCGGAGAAGTTGGAAAGCATCCTGTTCAGTCAGAGTCGCGCTAGTGCGGGTGCATGACGTTGATAGGCTGCCCGTCTATTCTTTCTGTTTTGCATCAAAACGGGAGTCTCAAATTGAAGGTGATAGCGGAGATGCGGAGGAGAAAAGTTACCGCGATGCAAACCACCAGGGCAAACGTGGGCAGAAAATCAAGCCGGAGCATTGAAATATAAATACACGCACCGGCGAAAGCACAGGTCGCGTAAAGCGGTTCGGTCGGTTGGAAAAGCTGAGGCTTTTGATTGGACAAGATGTCGCGCAGTACGCCGCCGAAGGTCGCCGTAATGACACCAATGAAGGCGGCCGGCAAGATTGGCGTTCTCATTTTCAATGCGATCCCTACGCCGGAAGCAGTAAACAAGCCCAAGCCGAGTGCGTCAATCAGCATTAAAGATCGGCGGCTCGAAAAATCTTTGTTGAATCGCAATAGAAAGAGCGCGATTGGCGAGAGCAGTAATACGTATATCAGAAATTCCCAGTGCGCTATCCAGTAAAGAGGATGATTGCCGAGCAGCACGTCGCGCAGCGTGCCGCCGCCGAATGCCGACACCAAAGCGATAGTCAACACGCCGACATAATCGTAACCGCTCTTGCGAGCATGAATCATTCCCGAATAAGCAAAAGCCAAGATCGCGGTGATTTCAATAACGGACAATAAAGCTTCCATTGTTTATGAATCCATAGATTCAGCTTTTGTTTCTATGTTTCGCTGAGCGATTGTTTGTGAGGAACAAACTAGTACCGTCACCGCTCGTGCCAACGGGTCGGGTGCATGCGCTTGTTCGGCTCGCGTTGATTCAAAGGTCGCCGTGGACGCACGCTTGCACGTCCAGGCTTCGGCGCCGATATGTATAAGGTTAGTAGAGCGGGGGCGGCCTCTGCGTGCCCGCCCCCGTCCCAGACCTTTACGGCAGACTGCTAGTAGTGAATGACTACGGTGTAAAAGTCGTTGGAGTCGGACACGGTGTCGGTGGTGTCGGGGAAGAGCGTCAGGGTGTGCTGCCCCTCGCCCAGTTGAATGGGGATGTAGGTCGGCACGACAGTCCGGTGGGTGGCGTTTCCGTTGGAGAAGAGTAGCGCGTGCCCCACCTCCTGCTCGTCCACATTAACACCGATTCCGACGACCACGTTGGCGGACTGGCTCCAGACAGACCCGTTGACCTCTAAGTACATGGGTTCGTCTCCGGGGGCTTCGAAGGTGGCTTGGATGGGCAAGGGGCCGGCCTGTTGAAGGATCACTTGTATAGCCATGCATGTCTCCTTTTTTGCTCTGGGGAATTGAGCGACTTAGGCGAGGGGGTGGAACCCCGGCAAGGTATGCCTCCGACGGCCAAAATGTCAATAGACTGTCAGGAAAAAGATGCAGGGTTTGACGTCCGGCATCAACCGCGCACCCGCGCAAGATACAGGAGAGGCACAGTGATGGGGCATCGGGTGCATGACGTTGTGAGGGGCGGCGTTCCGCTCACTTGCGAGTTGCTCGCTTGAGGTTGAACCGATCATTTCTCCACTCCAGGGTATAGAGCTTGCGCCCGCCCCCGCCCACCTCGATGCTCCGCCCGTGCCGCGGGAGGGTGTAGCCGAGCCTTGCATCCAACGCGACGGGGAGCAGCGTTACGGTGACATCGCGCCACCGCCCTCCCTCGTAACTCAACAGGAAATGCCGCACAACCTACGTCGCAAGAAGCATCCCGAACGGGATGCTTCTTGCGACGTAGGTTGAATGAGTTGTCAGGCTTCGCCGTTCACCGATCCTTCTTGACCTTAATGCGGCGCACAAGCGTCCGCTCAGGCAAGATAGATAGCGTCCCCTCCATGAGGTCGCCTTTCACCGTCAACTCAAAGATGCCCCGCACATTATTGCGCGCAAATTCACCTGCGAGTGTTTGCTTTTGTGCATCATAGACAAAATCTAAAACGCCCATGGTTTCAGGCTTGCCGTTCACGAGTTTATCCATGGTAATCGTCAGCCCGTTCGATTTACCGGGAGATTTGGCGATGCGATAAACGACTTGCTCATCGTGACAGGCCGGAAACTTATCTCTGTTCACACAAAGAGATTCTCCCGACCAATTACCGATCAGGTTCGAGATGTCGCTGCTCTGTTTGTCTTTACTTTGTTCCTGAGCAACTACCAAGCTCATTGCAGAGATGCCACTCAAAATGAACAAACAAAAGATCACCCTGTGTCGCTTCATAGTTGACCCCCTGACTTTAAGAGTACAGCAAATCTAACGACCGATATCAAATATCATCAAACCACACGGGAGACTAACGCCCAGTATCTCCCGCCGCGCACAAACGCTGACAGGCGGGCGTCTCGTGGATGAAAGCAGCGCTGTTCGCGTTCGGGTGCATGCTGTTGTCAGGCCGCTGACGGCATACCCTTTAGCTGAACAGGTCTTTCAATCGCTCTATCACGGATTTCCCTGCTACCACATCTTGATCATCTCGTTTTGACTCTTCGATTGAGCTAAAATCTCGCACGCAACCGAACCACCCTTCTTCGATCCGTAACTCAGCATTCGCTGAGAATTCCCTCCCGGCTGCTTCAGCCAACTCTTTTGTCAGTCGGCCATCTACGTAGATGTAGGTGTAGATTCCCTTCATGTCGAAAACGATCTCAGTGATATGAATATTGTGTCGCTCATCCAGCCAACGCAGCACCGGCTGAAGGTCTTCGCAGATATATTCTTGCCATTCGGAGCGCTTTAAGTTTCTGCTCATAATTTACTGACTGTCGCGAGCCGCTGTTACTCTTAACCGGCTACTTCGTACTCTGTGGCCTGACGGCCGAATTAACCGTCGAGCAGAACCTCGTTGTCGCCCTCACGCGTGAACGGCTCATCGAGTGAAAGCTCACCGCCGGGCGAGAAAGGCTGTGGGTCGGACTACGCCTTGCGTACAG
Source organism: Pyrinomonadaceae bacterium (assembly GCA_030841105.1). Classification (GTDB taxonomy): domain Bacteria; phylum Acidobacteriota; class Blastocatellia; order Pyrinomonadales; family Pyrinomonadaceae; genus JAIVJZ01. The sequence continues at coordinate 4,612 of JAVEDE010000070.1, read as the reverse complement.
GGTAGCGCAGGTGTGTCACGCCGACGCCCGAGATCACCGTCGGGTTGCCAAGCACGGTTGGCGTGCCGACGAGGTGGTCGAAGAGTCGAACCCCTGAGCCTAGCAGAACCGCCGCGATGTCAATGCTGATTTCGTCGAGGAGGCCGGCATTCAGAACGCTGGAATTAACCGGCCGCGAGCGATCAGCATCCCAGCAAACCGGAGAGGACAAGCTTGAAAGGAATGCTATCAAGCGGTCGGGTTGAATGAGTTGTTCGGCGGCAGTAAGAGACGACGATTGGAACCGCGACGGCCTGCCGCCGTTCGGGGCAGCGCATGGTTAGGCGGCATCGAATTCATTGGGTTCGCAGCGATCCAACGTGCCGGTAAGTGTTTATGAGCACGCCCGTGGACGTAACCTTCGTGCTGACGAAAGCGAGTTCGCGCGGGTCGGCACTATCCGAAAAGAACCGCTTGCCCCGGCCTAACAAAACCGGGTAGACCATCAGCACAACCTCGTCAACCAATCCCCGGTCGAGCAACACGGACGTCAGCGTTGAACTTCCGCAGACGAGCAGGTCAGGGCCGTCCGTAGACTTGACGCTGCGAACACCCTCTATGATGTCCGCGCCCAAGTCCCCGACCGGCCCCCATTCGAGGCTGTCCGGCCGGTGGGTCGCGACGTATTTCGTCGCAGCATTCAGGCCGTTCGCTATCGGACTATTCCCGGCCTTCGGCCAGAACCCGGCCCAGCTATCGTAGGTGCGGCGGCCAAGCAGCAGATCGAAGCTGCTGCCCTGTGCCTCCATGACGGCCTCTAACCCGGCCGGAGTTCGATAGGGTGTCGTCCATCCGCCATGCGCGAAGCCTTCGCCGTCTTCGTGCTGGATCACGCCGTCCAGCGAGATATGTTCCATGATCCTGATCTTTCTCATTTTGCGTCTACTCCTGCTCGATGTTTGACCTGCCATAAGTGATGCGCGTGAATGACGCCGAACGCCCGGCATCACCCGCCGCCCCAATTTATCGTGCATGAGAGGTTTCGTGATAGGGCGTCGGGTGCATGCCGTTGTTAGGCCGGTCGCTCGATAAAGCCTTCGCCTTCGCACCTTGCACAATCATCCATGATTTCTGCGGGCGCGCCTTGGACGACAGTAGAGTGGCAAACCCTGCCCCTGCCTCCGCATTCAGGACATCTGGCGTAATGTTCCGACGAAGCGGCGGACGGGTCACCACTTCTGAATTTTGCCGCGAACAGCCTCCTCCGTATACTCCGTTTTAACTCTTCAGACTCCATACTGATTGCCCGTAATCAGAAACGGCCTAACGCATATTCTACCGCGGGGTGCGGCAGAACTACGCCGGAGAGATTGTTATACCGCGGGATGCGGCAGAACGCCCGCCATCACCCGCGCCCCAATGAACGTAGATGAAAGAGTTGCGTGGCAGGGCGTCGGGTGCAGGCCGTGGTCAGGCCGCCCGCTCGTTGGTGGATGCTGTTTCGGCAGACCACACGCGCAAAGCAATGACGGAGCACGCAAACCCGAACAGCTCGACGATCAAACGGATTCTATTACCCAGCTTCCAACGCTCGACACCCGCCACAATCTCCGCTGCGTTTAAATCTCCCGCTACGCTGTGGCTAAACATGCTCACGACGAGCGGCGCCAGATAGAACACTAAAGAGATGAACAAGGCGATTGCTATGAGAGACGAAAGGGCGAGCCACTTCCTTGATCGGCGAGCAGACTTCCAAGCCGCAAGAGCCGCGCCGATTGCCAGAACGACGAATAAAGGGTTGAAAAGCGGGAAGAAGGGAGCGCCGCCTTTGCTCGGCAATTCCCGGTAAACTTTCAAGGATTCGGGCGGCGACGCGCTCCAAATCGGAACTGTCATCAATTCGTTAAAGACTTGCCCACCACACCAGATGCCCCAAACAATCACCGACGCAATCAAAAGCCCTGAAGCAAGTTTCTCTCTCATCTCACCTCCAACAGATAAGCGGATTCATCTCCGATCATTAGCGAAGCGGCAGAACTTCGTAATAGGGCGACACATGCCGCACGGCGCGGCATAACATGCCCCGATGCGTGTGTAATGCCGCTCTCACATCTCATAGCTTGGCAGCATCTACGTTGCGTTACGCGCGCCCGTGCTTGGGCTTGGCGGGAAGTTTGGCGGGCAGGTCGAGTTTATCGTTTGCAAGTGTGTCGAGGCAGACGCCCGCGACTTCCGCGTATTTCAGGAGCACCAAGAGAGGCGGCTCGCGCTTGCCTAACTCGTACTCCGAGATCGTGTTCTGTCCCATCATTTCCTCCGCGCCCATCTGCTTGATCATCCCGTTCTGAGAAAGACCAAACGCCTCCCGAATCTGACGCAGTTTGGCGGCTAGATGCTTGGGCTTGTGACGCGCTCTTGCTCCCATCAGGCGCGGCCTCCTGATAGGGCATAGGGCAGACGCATCTTGCTATTAACGGCAAATGCCGTTAATATGTGATTGCGTAACGTGGTCGCCGTGAGTGTGAACCTCTCAACTCGAACGGCGATGCTCATTTACTCCTTTGAGGTTGAGGTTGAGCTACGCATGACCGTCTCTAATTTTCAAAGCTAATCGCGCGGCATCATAGCAGACCGCGCGCAAGTTCGTCTTGCTCCTGCTCGGCTGGCGTCGCAGTTAGCGGGGGCGCGCGGGGCTTGTGCCTCAAGGACAGCGCAAGCCCCGTGTTAATCCTATGCCTCACATCCTGCTGGTCGAAGATACAGAGATCGTAGCCGATGCCGTCAGAGAGACGCTTGAAGCGGAGGGCTGGCAAGTCGAGACATGCGCCGATGGCTTTAAGGCTTTGCGCTTGATTGAGAGCGGCGCGCGGTATGATCTGCTATTGCTGGATAACGAACTGCCGAACATGTGCGGGCTGGAACTGGCACGCAGAGCGCGCGGGCTGGATCATCGTCAGCGGACGCCGATCATTATGATTTCCGCGAGCGAGTGCGGGCGTGCGGCGCGGCGCGCGGGCGCGGACGCTTTCTTTAGGAAGCCGGAGGGTTTCGGGCGTCTGGTCGAGATAATCGCCCGCCTGCTCGATCCGTCTTGAACCGTAAAAGTCCCGGTTTACAGTGTGAAAGACACAATTCGCCACGTGAAAGGCTGCGTTTGCACGGCTAAATTATGGATTTACAACGCTTAAGCCTGAATTTGCAGAGTGAAACTATAAATCCGCACCGTGAAAGTATCAATTTGCAGGGCAAAAGTTGTGCGCGCGAAAGTTCCGACCGCGCGTGTTTGAGACACGGCTGCGCGCGTAAAAGCTGCCGCTGCACACGTTAGAGGGACGGCTGAGCGCGTCGGAGACGCCGCTGAGCGGTGTACACATGCGGATGAGCGGTGCAAACATCCAGCTGCGCGTGTCAAAGTTCCCGCTGCGCGGTGCAAACATCTCGCTGAGCACGCGAAAGATGCCGCTGAGCATGTCAAACATGCCGCTGAGCAGGTGAAACATCTGGCTGAGCGTCTCACACATGCCGCTGAGCGCGTGAAAGACGCCGCTGAGCACGTTATACATGCCGCTGAGCGTGTTGAAGGTGCGGATGAGCGGGTGAAAGGTGTCGCTGAGCGCGTCAAACAGGCAGATGAGCGTGTCAGAGGGGCGGGTGAGCGTCGGGCGGGGGCGGGTGTGCGGGGTTTTGTGGGGGCGGAGCAAAATTTTCGGCGGGGCGCGCGGGAAATTTGTATAATGCCCGCCTTTCAAGGGGTTTCGGTCTCCTCGCAGTCCTTCAACTCACGGAAGGATGCCTCTTGTCCTTCCAACTCATGGAAGGATGCCTTCCGTCCTTCCCTCACACTATAAGGAGTTAAAATGAAAGATTCCGAAAGACGCAGTTTCGAGATGTTGGTGCGCGTGCGCGACTTCGGTGAGACGCATGACGGGGCGTTCGCCGAAGGCTCGCGCGGGCGCGAGTTGCTCGCCGTCGTCAAACAGACCGTCGGCGAGTTGGAAAAGCACGGGGCGTTGCAGTCGTCGAGTCGCAACGAAGGGGCGCAGGGGACGCGCGGGCGTGCGGGCGCGCGTGCTGAACTGCGCGACGACCTCGAAGCCATCAGCCGCACGGCGCGCGCCATGTCCTTCGAGACGCCCGGCATCGCCGAACGCTTCCGTCTCCCGCGCGGCAACCGTAACGACCAGCAGTTGCTCGACACCGCGCGCGCCTTCGCCGCGGACGCCGTTGCGCTACGTGCCGAGTTCGTCCGCCACGAACTGCCCGCAGACTTCCTCACAGACCTCGACGCAGACATCGCCGCTTTCGAGACGGCCATCAGCACGCAGAACCGCAGCACGGAGACGCGCGTCGCCGCCACCGAAGCGATTGACACAGCCATTGAGCGCGGCACGGACGCCGTGCGCCAACTGGACGCCGTCGTGCGTAACAAGTTTCGTGACGACCCGGCCTCGCTCGCCGCTTGGACGAGCGCGAGCCACGTCGAACGCGCGCCGCGCACGAAGCGACCGACGCCCCCTGCGGCCACGCAGCCCCGGCCGTAAGCGTGGGCGCGTGTTAGATCATGGAGAGCCGCGCGCGAAGCGTGTGAAAGTAAAAGCGAGCGCGACGTGGAGAGCAACGCGGGGGCGCGGAG
>JAVEDE010000095.1 GCA_030841105.1 Pyrinomonadaceae bacterium | reverse complement strand
CGCATCAACGAACCCGCCCCCGACTTTGAAGCCAAGTCAACGCAAGGCGCGTTGAAACTCGCGGACTTCAAAGGCAGTTGGGTCGTGCTGTTTTCGCACCCGGCCGATTTCACGCCGGTCTGTTCCACCGAGTTCATCGAGTTCGCGCGCCGCGGCGAGGAGTTCAAAAAGCGCGGCGTCAAACTCGTCGGACTCTCCGTTGATTCCGTCCCCGCGCACATCGCCTGGATCAGGAGCATCGAGTCGCACTTCCCGGACGTAAAGATAGACTTTCCCGTCATCGCCGACCTCGACACGAAGGTCGCGCAAAAGTACGGGCTGATCCACCCGGCGGCGTCCGAGACGGCCACCGTGCGCGCCGTCTTCGTCATTGACGACAAAGGCATCATCCGCGCGCTCATCTATTACCCGATGACCTTGGGGCGCAACATAGACGAAATCCTGCGCGCCATTGACGGGCTGCAAACCGCCGATGCCAACGCCTGCGCCACGCCCGCCAACTGGCGACCCGGCGATCAGGTGATCGTGCCGCCGCCGCAGACCGTCGCCGACGCGGAGAAGCGCCTGCAATCCGAGTACGACGTGACGGACTGGTACTTCGCCAAGCGCACGTTGGACAAGTCGTAGTTTGCAAGTCATAGTTTGAATGACACGAGAGACAGTCTGCGAGGAGGGAAAACCGCGTATGGAAGAGATCACTGCGAAGGAACTGAAGGAGCGTCTGGACAGGGGCGACGATATTCAGATCATAGACGTGCGCGAGCCGAACGAGTACGAGACGGCGCGGATTGAAGGGTCGAAGCTGATCCCGCTCGGTCAAGTGTCGAACCGCATGGACGAGATTGACGCGACGCGCGAGACAGTCGTGCATTGCAAACTCGGCGGGCGCAGCGCGAAGGCCATCGAAGCCTTGACGCGCGCGGGCTTCGCGGGGCGGCTCGTGAATCTCAAGGACGGCATCACGGCTTGGTCGAGCGACGTTGACCCGTCCGTGCCGAAGTATTGAGAGGCGTTCGCGCCGTGTGACGCGCGGGATGAACAGTTGAAGGCCGCCGACGGGCGACGCACGGCTCTCTCACATTAAAGAGTCGCGCGCCGCCCGTCGGCGGCCTTCGCGTGTTTGAGTCGGCCGCCGGTCAGGTAGGCTTAGGCTGATTGGCCTTGCGCCTGATCTTCTCCGAGCCGGGTGGCGAGCAGTTGCTTGCCGCGTTCGGCGCGCTTCGTGTTCTGGTCGCGCACCTCTCGGAAGAACTGCGCGAGTTCCGTGTCGCCGCTCTGTTCGGCGTCGGTGATGTATTTCTCGTAAGTCTCCGCGCCTTGCAGGGCGTGATAAATGATGCTGAACAAGTTGTAGAGCGTGTCTTGCGTGCCCGTGTTGGCTTTGGCTGGCATAATATTCTCCCGCTTAGTCGAGTTGGTTTTGAAATATGGGGGCGTTGGGGAACGTGTGGATTGTAGGGACGGCGCGCGCCAAAGGTCAAGCGCGTGTAAAATCACGGAGAGACGTTCGAGACGGATGATTACAAGAGAATATCGCCGGTCGGTCGAGGCATCGCGCGACCGCGACTTTGAAAGACATGGGGGTGAGAGATGGGGCTTGAAGTTTATCAACAGAAGCGTGACTTTCGACGGACGCCTGAACCGAAGGGGAAGGTGGCGAAACGAAACTTGCGCCGGTTCGTCGTGCAGGAGCATCACGCGTCGAAGTTGCATTTCGACTTTCGACTGGAGATGGGCGGCGTGCTCAAGTCCTGGTCAATCCCGCGCGGGCCGTCGCTCGATCCAGCGGAGAAGCGCCTGGCCGTGCCGACAGAAGATCACCCGGTCGAGTATTTGAAGTTTGAAGGGCACATCCCGGAAGGCAACTACGGCGCGGGCGAACACATGAAGTGGGACGGCGGCACGTATGAACTCGTCGGCGACGCGTCCGCGCTCGAACAGTACGAGGCGGGGCGTCTGAAGTTTCGCTTGCAGGGCGAAAAGCTGCGCGGCGAGTTCAGCCTCGTGCGGATGGGGCATTGGAAAGGGCAATGGTTGCTCATCAAGAGCGCGGACGAGTTCGCCGCGTCAGGTTGGGAACTGCAACTGCGGCGACCTGATGACGAGCGAGCCGCGGAGTGGCTGCGCGAGCGTGGCGGGAAGCGTGCGAAGCGCGCCGCGGCGGCGGCCGCACACAAGGCCGTCAGGCGCGTCGCGCCGCCTGAGGATGTCGAGACGCTGCCCGCACGCAAAGTTTTCGCGCGCAAGCAACCCGGCGGCAACGTCAACGTCGAGATTGACGGCGCAGTCGTCGCGCTCACGAACCTCGACAAAGTTTACTGGCCTGACGAGGGCTACACGAAGGGCGACCTCGTCAGTTACTACTACGAGATCGCCCCGCACCTCGCGCCTTATCTGGACGGCCGCCCGCTCATCATGAAGCGTTACCCGGCGGGCATCGGCGGCAGTTCGTTTCACCAGCACGACGTGAACGAAGCGCCGGAGTTTGTCCAGACCGCCGCGATTGATGTCGAGGAGGGGCACGAAGTTGATTACATCGTCGGCGGCGAGCGTGCGACGCAGGTGTACATGGCGAACCTCGGCGCGATAGAGCGTCACCCGTGGCACTCGCGCTTGGAGCGTCTGGATCGCCCCGACTGGGTGGTCTTCGATCTCGACCCCGAAAACGTGGACTTCGAGATTGTCTGCGACGTGGCTCTGAGCACGCGCGAGATTCTGCTTGGGCTGGGGCTTGAGTCGTATGTGAAGACTTCCGGCTCGCGCGGGCTGCACATCTACGTTCCCATCACGCCCGAACACGACTACGCGGCGGCGGCGCGCTTCGCTGAACTCGTGGCCGGGCGCGTCGTCGGCGCAAACGCGCAGGTCGCCACCGTCGAACGCTCTCTGAAGAAACGCAAGCGCGCGCGCATCTACGTAGACCACATGCAGAACGCGCGGGGCAAGTCCATCGTCGCGCCCTACTCGGTGCGCCCGCGGCCGGGCGCGCCCGTCTCCGCGCCGCTCACCTGGGAAGAGGTGGGGCGCAAAAAAATTCGCCCGCAAGACTTCACCATCAAGAACATCTCGCGGCGTCTGGCGCGCAAGGGCGATTTGTTCGAGCCGGTGCTCGGCGGCGGGCAAACGCTGTCTGAAGCGTTGCGCGAACTCGAAGGCCGGTAGCCGTGTCCGGCGAGTTTAAGTTGGCGGCTGGCGGGCGGCGAGTATAAGTTGAAGGCCGGATGGAAAAGCAAAGCGGGGCGGGCGCGTTGAAAAGCAAAGCGGCGAGAGACACAAGCCTCTCGCCGCTACTGCCGTTGATTCCATGCGTGGCTATTCGCCGTCCTCGGGCGGCGGCTCTTCCAGGATCGGCGGGTTTTCGAGCACCACCGTCGTTTCGGTCTTCGTGAAGTTGTCTTCTTTATTCAACTCTTCCGTGTAGCTCGTGACGTTCGTCGTCGCGCTACAGACCGTCCCCTCTCTGACCTCGGAGTCCACGACGTAATAGGCGTAGAGTCTGGCCGACTCGTCGAGCCTCATGCCCTTCGTGCTGCAATAGATTCTGCCGGTTTGGCCGCGCGCGGGCGTCTTGCATTCAAAGAGCGGCCCCGACGCCTGCTTGAGCGCGACGAAGGTCATGTTGGACGGCACTTCGGTCGTGAACTCGATCCCTTCGGCCGTGTCCGGCCCCGGATTGTAGATGGAGAGCGCGAACTCGACGCGCTGGCCGGCGTAAACCGACGAAGGCCCGTCCTTGTAGATCGAGAGGTCGGCGGTAACAGCCCTGTCCTTGCGCACGACGAACTTCGCGTCTGCGTAGCGGCCGGATTCGATGTTGAGGGTCGTCACGTACCACGTCCCGGTGCTCCCGCTGGCGGGGATCGCGATCCGGTCATAGTCCGGGTCAGACTTCAACTCTCTCTCCTCTATGATTTCGCGGCTGGGCGAGACCCATGCGATGCGGCGGTAGCGATAGCCCGCGTCGGGCGCGAGCGGAAAGTTGGCCGCCTGCACGCAGACGGTGTCGCCGGGGTTGAAGACAGTTTGCGGGGTGGAGCAATCACCGGCGTAGATTGTGACGGATTCACCCACCGGCTGGAAGGCGGGGGCGGTGGAGGCGGAAATAGCTGTGGCGATGGTGAAGGCTGAAAGAACCAACAGTGCGGTTGAGGTTCGTAAGAGTAAACATACAGAGGTGCGGCGCATTCAAATTCTCCCGGTTTGGTTGAAGAAGGACGTGTGGGGACGGCCTTCGGTTAGACAAGGTAAACAGCAAGGTAAACAGCGAGGATACTTGCAAAGGCGTGGCATCCTACCCAAACCGCGCGCGGAGGTCAAGGAAATGTGTAGAGGTTAATTTTGGATTCAACTAAGATGGCGTGGAATCAACGCGGGGCGAGACCCGCGAGCATCGAGAACGTGAACGGGCGGGAGACGTGATGACCAAAGATAAAGAGGACGGGCAGGCAAACGGCGACGGCAAGACGACCGGCGCGAAGAAAACTGGCGTCAAAAAAAGTGCGACCCGCAAGGCGAGCACGAGTCGCAAAAGCGCGAGCGGCAAAAGTGTGAGCAGCAAAAGCGCGGAAGGTGAAAGCGCGAACGGCGAGAGTGCGCTCAGTAAAACTTCGACGACGCGCGTCGTGGGGCGCAAGAAAGTGATTCTCGACGACGGCGTTGACCGCGAGACGATTCGCCAGCGTCCCGCCGGGTTGCCGCTGATGGAGCACCACTGGGGCAAGCTGCTCTTTATGCACTGGCCGATCTCCGCCGAACGCCTGCGTTCGCTCGTCCCGCCGCAACTGGAGATTGACACCTTCGACGGCGAGGCGTGGGTCGGCGTCACGCCGTTCACGTTGTGGGACGTGCGGCTCAGTTTCACGCCGCCCGTGCCTTACCTCAGCGACTTCCACGAGTTGAACGTCCGCACTTACGTGCTCTACCGCGGCGTGCCCGGCGTCTGGTTCTTCTCGCTCAACACCAACAGTTCCATGACCGTCCTCGGTGCGCGCACCTTCTACTTCCTGCCCTACTTCAACGCGCGGATCGATCTCAGCCAAGAAGGCGAGACGATCAACTACCGCCTGCGCCGCACCGACGCCGCGCGCCCCGCAGAGTTTGAAGCGACGTGGGAGATCGGCGAGGAACTGCCCGAAGCCGAACCCGGCACGCTCGAATTTTTCCTCACCGAGCGTTACTGCCTCTACTCCGCCTCCGGCGAGAGTATCTTCCGCGCGCGCATCCATCACCCGCCGTGGCCGCTGCGTCAGGCCGCGCTCCGCTCGCACACATCCGACATCGCCGAGTCCGACTACTTGCCCAAACTCAAAGGCAAGCCGCTCGTCCACTACGCCGAAGCCCTCGCCGTAGACGTGTGGCCGCCGGAAAAAGCCTGAGACAATAAGCACCAAAGAAATTAAGTGAAAGACACGCTAAATCTCTGTGAGAAATTAATCGCCGGCTCAAGATGAAAGGCAAGAACCCGGATTTTCGGTCTTAAGAGGGACGCTTGATTGCTGCGTAGGTTATTAGCTAAAGAAGGTGTTGCTTTACGCGATTTAAAGCGCCAATCTCGGTTGTTAATTTAGAGACAGGATAGTTGGTTAAGCTGCCAACGCTAAAAAGAATTCTTCCTCCTGAATTTTCGCTTCAAGCAACTCTTCTTCATCAGGTGAAAGACTCGCCGAGGATTGGCGTTTAAGATCATACCGGCGGGTAATAGCTTCTTTGAGATTAATTACGCGCGGATTAGCAGCCTGCTCAAGCTGTGCGAGCGTCTCGGCGGCCTCTTCCTTCATCCCTAGCGCTGCCTGAGAGTGCCCGACCAAGACCAACCGAGTCTGTTTCTGGAAAACGTCTAAGCCAGTTACGTTAGTCGGAAGCACTTCTAGGACTTCATCAAATTGTCTCTTTTTGATCTTCGCTAGAGCTAGGGCGCTAGCAAAGTAAAATCTATCCGTGATCCATGGATTGTTATGGAAGCCATAATCAAGGCGTCGTATTGCTTCATCTATCTCGCCACTCCTCAAGTACGACATGGCGACTATGTGATAGGCAATCCAATCTCCCTTTGACGAGAGGCGCGTTCCGGATAACAGAGCAGGTACTTCCGCAAATCTATTCATCAACATCAGCACGCTGGCATAGCCACTACGCGCCACCTCGTTGTTGGGGAAGCGTTCTATTGTCTCCCGATAAACTGCTAATGCGTCGTCGAAACGACCCGTCGCTTTGAGCACCTCAGCGTAGCCATTGCGCGCCACCTCATCATTGGGGAAGCGCGCCATCGCCTCTTCGTAAGCTGCTAATGCGTCATCGAAACGACCCGTCGCTTTGAGCACCTCGGCATAGCCACTACGCGCCACCTCGTTGTTAGGGAAGCGTTCGATTGTCTCCCGATAAACTGCTAATGCGTCGTCGAAACGACCCGTCGCTTTGAGCACCTCGGCATAGCCGTTGCGCGCCACCTCGTTGTTAGGGAAGCGTTCTATTGTCTCCTGGTAAACTGCTAATGCGTCATCGAAGCGACCCATCGCTTTGAGCACATCAGCGTAGCCATTGCGCGCCACCTCATTGTTAGGGAAGCGCGCCATCGCCTCTTCGTAAGCTGCTAATGCGTCATCGAAGCGACCCGTCGCTTTGAGCACCTCGGCATAGCCGTTGCGCGCCACCTCGTCATTGGGGAAGCGTTCTATTGTCTCCCGATAAACTGCTAATGCGTCGTCGAAACGACCCGTCGCTTTGAGCACCTCGGCATAGCCACTACGCGCCACCTCGTTGTTAGGGAAGCGTTCTATTGTCTCCCGGTAAACTGCTAATGCGTTATCGAAACGACCCATCGCTTTGAATGTCTCAGCTTGAGTATTTGATATAACAACATCATCAATGCCGAGCATCAAAGCATAGTTGACCATTTGTTCAGCCAACTGAAATGCGCTTGTATCAATCGCGACTTTAGACAGCGCACACAGGCTCATCCCCAGATGCTCCCGCTCGCTATGCTCCACATGAAAATTAATCAGGTCGCGGAGAAACCTGTCGGCGCGGCCGATATTGCCATGACGAATGAGTTTGCCGATGGCCTCAATCTGATGATCAACCTTTTCTTTGGCCTCGTCTGCACTCAGTGTTCTTGATCTGGGATGCTCCCTTCTTTGCCTGAATCGAGCCAGAATCTCGTGAACCGGGTCGCCATCGTCCGCAACGTGCTCCGTGTCGCCACTTGCGCGCCTCTTTCTCTTATGATCCTCACGCCCGGTTGAGGGAAAATCCCACTTGTTGGACAGACGTGTCCGCAGATCGTTGAGGATGAGTACGCTTTGTTTAAGCTTGCTATTGAGTTCAGGGTGCTGGCCGTAAGTTATGATGATCGAACTGAGCGCGGTGGCATCTCTCCTCGTTAGCGCCTGCGCCATGTCGGCAAAGACGCCAAGCTCCAGTAGCAGTCTTTCCCCTTCAACTCGCTCCTCCTGAGACGCAAAATATTCAGGGGCTGCTTCCAGCCAAGTCTCATAAACGAGACAAATAGCCTGCCCACAGTCGAGAGCATTTTGATACAAGAAGCCAACGGAAGTAGCTTCAAGGCGGATGGCGATGTCTCTTGCGACCTCTATGTCTGCTTCCGCGGGCAAAGGCCGGGACAACATTCTAGCCCTGACGAAGCGGAGCGTCGGCGCGTCTCTGAAAAGACTTTCCGCAGCCTCTATCGCGGTTTGACGAGACTCTTGATCTAATTCTTCGTCCAGTCCGCTAATGACCATCGCCAGGGCGCGATACGCCTGCCGCTGTGTGATGAGTTGGTTTTTGAGTTGGGCAAGATCAAGTTGCGCGCCGGAGAAAGTGGTAATTTCCGCGCCATAGTTGAAAAACGTGGACAGATCCATCGGGCGGCACTCAACCGGCTCCTCCAATCGCTCGATCTGGAGAAGAAAATATCGGTCATCCTTTGTATAAATGACCCTGCCGAGTTGGCCTGAGACGTATGCCTGCTGAATCATCCTTCTATCCACTCTTTACCGGCTCTGCTGAGGTGTTGCTTAACCATCCGAAGTAAATCTCGGTCGTCCCTTGAGCCGATCGTCGAACTTCCTTTTACCGACTCTATCGCATTGAAGTCGAAAGTTCCATAAATAAGCACTTCAATAAATTCGTCTGTAGCACGACTCCCCGCGCTGGATAACAAAAGCTTGGGAAAGTCATCCACTGTCGTCGTGGGCGTAAGGAATTCCCCCAGCTTTGCGACAGCCAACTTATGCCTGTTGTCCCACGACGCGACGTAACCAAGAGGCGGGTTCTTACCGGGTTTAAGATCGTTTTTTTGCACAAAATCATAACTATTATTTTCCAGCACGGTTGCCCGATTTCTGATCGCAATGTCTCGGAGTTTCATCGCATAGGAGCCGTATGATTGAGGCCCCGAACCATCGAGCGATAAAGCCGCATATGATATTTCACGCGCGTAACTGCCGAATAAACCCCCTCCTACCGCGCGCCGTTTTTGATCAAATTCCAACAGAGCGGGCTTGCGCATTTGACCTTCGACGGCTCGTTCATAAGTAGTATATAAGTTTCTTGCATTTCTGGTAAAAAAGTGAAGGAACTCTACATCTACATTAATAACTGCGTGAGTCTGTTTAAGAGCTTTGTCAAATTCCTCAAGTATTGATAAATAGTTGCCATCTCTAGCTGTTTCATATGCAGCCCGGTATCTTTCTTCTAGAGCCTGTAGCTCCTCCGGCCTATCGGCGCTTCGCACATTAGGTGTTCCTGCTGGAGTGCCGCATGTCAGGCATACAGCTTCACTATCCGGAACAGTCGAGCCACAAATTTTACAGTTAATCATGCTCAAGCCGTCGAGTAGTGTGAAACACTTGGGCTAGATGGTTGAGCATGGAAAGCCACCATGCCCTTTCTGCTGCCGTCTATGCAGAAGCGTCAATTTGGTTACAAATTGACACAGTGTGAGTTGGTGCCGAGGGAGGGACTCGAACCCTCACGGCCTTACGGCCAACGGATTTTAAGTCCGTCGCGTCTGCCATTCCGCCACCCCGGCACCATGCGCGGAAAGATAGCACGAGGGCGGCGGCGCGGCCAACTTCTTCACACTTCCCGCGCGGTGATGTTAAAATCCCGGCGTGTCCACAATCACCGAGCCGGTTTCAGCCGAACCACGGAAGCAGGTTATGACTGAAGAGCAAGAAGTTTTTCATCGCCACATCCAGCGCGCGGGCTTGAAGCGCACGGCGCAGCGCGATCTCATCCTCGACGTCTTTCTGCGCACCGAGGAGCACCTGTCGAGCGAAGACCTCTACCGGCTCGTGCAGAAGGAAGACCCGGAGATCGGGCAGACCACCGTCTACCGCACGCTCAAACTCCTGACCGACGCGGGGCTGGCGCGCGAGGTGCGCTTCGGCGACGGCCGCACGCGCTACGAGCACAACTACAAACACCCGCACCACGATCACCTGATCTGCACCGAATGCGGGAAGACCATCGAGTTCTACTCCGAACAACTCGAAGCCCTTCAGGAGTCAATCGCCTCCAAGCACGGCTTCGAGTCCACGCACCACACGCTGCGCATGTTCGGTTCGTGCGCCGACTGCCGCCGCGAGAGCAACGGCAAGCCGAAGAAAGAGGAGACCGCCGCCGAGCCGCGCGTCAGGTTCGCCAGCGCGCCCAGCACCCATTAACCGTAAGGGGAAAGGGAAAAGGGTAAGGGGGAAAGGGAAACCGAAAGCTGTTCCGTTCCTCGTCTTACCTTTACCCCTTGCCCCTTCCCCTTTACCCCTTCGCCTTTCCCCTTTTTACATTTGCCCGCCGTTGTTGTAAGTTCCGATTTGTCTCCCGAAGGAAATTGAGCCAGACAGACCAGAGAACAGTGTGGGGGTGTGCGTATGAGCGTGAATGTGGAATTTGTGCCGGACGGACTGCACGGCGTGGTGGCGGAGGGGACATACCTGTGGGACGCGGCGAAGCGTCTGGGCTTGCGCCTGCCCGCCGAATGTGAGGGGCGCGGTGAGTGCGACACCTGCGCCGTGATCGTGCGCGAGGGCGCGACGCTGTTGTCAGGTCTAACCGAGGCTGAGCGCACGCGGCTCAGCCCCGAACGACTCGCCGCGGGCGAGCGGCTCGCCTGTCAGAGTAAAGTCGAGCGCGCGGGCGACCTCGTGCTCGAACCCGTCCCCGTCACGGAGCGAGAGGAGACGGCCGAGGAAGTGAAGCAGGATTTGCGCGCCGAATTCCGCGAGATGCCCTTGCAGCAAAAACTCGCTACGCTCGTCGAACTCGAATACATCGCCGCCTCGCAAACGTTCAAGTCTATCACCGACGTGCCCGTCTCGTACTTCGAGAAGGGGCTGGATTACGTCGTCAACTTCGGACGTTCGCGCGCGCGCCGCGAGCGGCAGGCGCGACGCCCCGCCGAGCACGTCGCGGGCGCGCCGAAAAGTCCAGAAGCAGACAAGCCCTCTTCGTAAAAAAACTTTTCCAACGCCGTCGCCCGCGCGCCGCTCGAAGCACGCGCCGCGCGCACCGCCGCCCGCTCACACATGGATCATAAGTCGCCAGAAACTACGAACGACGCGCCGCCATCGCCGCGCCGCGTCCCGGCCGTCGCGCCGTCGAGTTACGCGCACGCGCTCCTCCTGCTGCTTCTCGCGCTCGCACTCAACGGCTGCCAGAACGGCAATCAGGCGAACAACAACGCGCAGGGCAACGCCGCGTCCGCCACGCCTTCGGCAACGGCGACGACTGCGACGCAGACGGCGAACGCTTTCGACGGCGAGCGCGCCTTCGCGCACGTGCGGCGGATGGTCGAGATCGGGGCGCGTCCCGCGGGTTCGGCGGAACTGGCGCGCACGCGCGAATACCTGTCGGGCGAACTCGAAGCCGCCGGGTTGAAAGTGACGGCCGACGAGTTCACGGCGCAGACCCCCGGCGGCGCGCGCCGGATGGTGAACTTGACGGCGGAACTCACGGGCGAGTCCACGGACGTGATCATCGTCGCCAGCCACTACGACACGAAGCCCTTCAAAGAGTTTCGCTTCGTCGGCGCGAACGACGGCGGCTCTTCCACGGGCGCGCTCGTCGAGATCGCGCGCGCCGTCGCCGCCTCTGGACGCAAGCCGCGCTTCACCTACCAATTCGTCTTCTTCGACGGCGAAGAGGCTTTCTGTCTGGAATGGGAGCAATGCACGAACGCAGGCGCGCCCGACAACACTTACGGCAGCCGCCATTACGTCGCGCAACTCGCCGAACGCGGCGAGACGAAACGCGTGCGCGCCATGATCCTGCTCGACATGATCGGCTACACGAATCTCTCCATCCCGCGCGAAACGTACAGCACCCCGTGGCTCGTGGACGCCATCTGGACGACGGCGCGCGAACTCGGACACGCCGCGCAATTCCCCAACACACAGCAGACAGTGGAAGACGATCATCTCCCGTTCTTGCAGGCCGAGATTCCGGTCGTTGATCTGATCCAACTCAGCGACTACTCCTACTGGCACACGGCCGGGGACACGCTCGACAAGATCTCGCCGCGCAGTTTGCAGATCGTCGGCGAGACGGTCGTCGCCAGCTTGCCGCGCATCGAACAACGCCTCTCACGCTGAAACCCAAGTCTATGAAACTTAACCTTCGCATCCACGCCGCGCGACGTTGCGGGCGCGTGCTGCTTGCCGTCTGCGCGCTCGCGTCGGTCGCCGCATCGCAGAGTTTCGTCGTCGCTTCAAAGCCGCCGGAGACACGCGCCGAGTCTCTGGTCGAGACGCTGCACGGCGTCAAGGTGAGCGACCCCTACCGCTGGTTGGAGCAGGGCGACTCAAGCGAGGTGCGCGCGTGGACGGACGCGCAGAACGCGTACACGCGCCGCGCGCTCGACCCGCTCGCGGGGCGTGAGAAGATCGCGCAGCGTCTCTCGCAACTGCTCTCCATCGGCACGATCAGCGCGCCCACGCCGCGGCGCGGCCGCTACTTCTTCACGCGGCGCGAGGGGCAGCAGAACCAGCCCGTGCTCTATGTGCGCGAAGGCACAAACACTATAGGGGGCAAAGACCGCGTGCTGCTCGATCCGAACACGCTCTCGCCGGACGGCACAATCGCGCTCGATTGGTGGTACGAGTCGCACGACGGCAAGCGGCTCGCCTACGGCCTGTCCGAGAGCGGTAACGAACAGTCAACGCTCTACGTCTTGGACGTGGACACGGGGCGCAACCTCAAAGACAAAATTCCATTCACGCGCGCCGCCTCGCTCGCGTGGCTGCCCGCCGGAGACGGCTTCTACTACACGCGTTTCCCCGCGCCCGGCACAGTTCCGAAGGGCGAGGAGAATTATCACCGCCGCGTCTTCCTGCACCAACTCGGTGACGATCCGGGGAAGGACGCGGAACTCTTCCGGCGCGAGGAGCGGCCGACAGAGTGGCCGTCGGTCGGCCTCTCGCGCGACGGCCGCTGGCTCACCGTCAGCGTCTCGCGCGGGCCGGGCAAAAACGATCTCTACCTGCGCGACCTGCGCGACGAGACGGGCGGGTTCGTCCCGCTCGCCGAAGGCAAAGACGCGAGCTACACGGCGCGCGTCGTGAATGGGCGTCTCTACATTTTGACGACCGAGGACGCGGCGAAGGGGCGCATCTACGAGGCGGCGGCGGCCAACCCGAAGCGTTCCGCGTGGCGCGAGTTGATCCCCGAATCGCAGGACGTAGGGATAGGTTCGTTCACCGTCCTCGGCGAGCAGATTCTCGTCCACGGACTCGCGCGCGCCACATCGCGCGTGCGCGCCTTCACGCGTGCGGGCGAATTTGTGCGCGACGTGAAACTGCCCACGCTCGGCACGGCCAGCGGGTTCGGCGGCGAGGATGACGGCGGCGAGGCTTTCTTCACTTTCGCTTCCTACGCGCTGCCGCCCGTCGTCTACCGCTACGACGCGGCGACGGGCGCGCTCGCCGAGTGGGCGCGCGTTGACGCGCCGACTGTTGATGCGAAGGCGATTGAGGTCAAGCAGGTCTTCTATCAGACGAAGGACGGCACGAACGTCTCGATGTTCGTCGTCCATCGCAAAAATTTGAAGTACGACGGGAAGAACCCCACGTTGCTCTACGGCTACGGCGGCTTCAACGTCTCGCAGACGCCCGCGTTCAACCGCGGCCTCAATCTCTGGCTCGAACGCGGCGGCGTCTACGCGGTGGCGAACTTGCGCGGCGGCGGCGAGTACGGCGAGGGCTGGCACAAGCGCGGCATGCTCGGCTTGAAGCAGAACGTCTTCGACGACTTCATCGCGGCGGCCGGGTATTTGATCGAGAAGAAGATCACGTCGCGCGAGCGGCTCGCCATTCAGGGCGGCTCGAACGGCGGCCTGCTCGTCGCGGCGGCCATGACGCAGCGACCCGAACTCTTCCGCGCCGTCGTCTGCTCCGTGCCTTTGACGGACATGCTGCGCTACCAACGCTTCCTCATTGCGCGCCTCTGGATTCCCGAATACGGCACGGCCGACGACCCGCGCCAGTTTGCCTACCTACACGCCTATTCGCCCTATCACCGCGTCGCGGCGGGCACGAAATACCCTGCGACGCTCATCACGACGGCCGAGTCGGATTCGCGCGTTGACCCGTTGCACGCGCGCAAGTTTGCGGCGGCGTTGCAGGCGGCGAACGGCGGCGCGCACCCGATCCTGTTGCGCGTCGAGACGAAGGCGGGACACGGCGCGGGCAAACCACTGGCGAAGCAGATCGCGGAGGCGACCGACGTGTGGAGCTTCCTGTTCTGGCAACTCGGCGTGAGCGCGTGAGACGAGAGACGGCGGAGAAGATGATGACAACAACAAGTGGCGTGAAGAGAATCGCGGTCGTGCCCGGCGACGGCATCGGCGCGGAGGTGACGAACGAGTCGCTCGCCCTGCTCGAACACTTGCGCGAGACGCACGGCGTCGCGGTCGAGTTGCAACACTTCGACTGGGGCGCGGACAAGTTTTTGCGCGAGGGCGTGAGTTTACCCGAAGGCGCGTTGGAGATGCTCTCGAACGAGTTCGACGCGATACTTGCGGGCGCGTTCGGCGACCCGCGCGTGAAGTCGAACCAGCACGCCGAGGACATCCTGCTCGGCATGCGCCGCGGCCTCGACCTCTACATCAACCTGCGCCCCGTGCGCCTGCTCGACGCGCGCCTGACGCCTTTGAAAGATCGCACGACCGGAGAGATCGACTTCGTCGTCTTCCGCGAGAACACGGAAGGCTCTTACATCGGCGCGGGCGGCTTTCTTAAAAAGGGGACGCCGCACGAGATCGCGACGCAGGAGGAGTTGAACACGCGCCACGGCGTCGAGCGCATCATCGTCGCGGCCTTCGAGTACGCGCGCGCGCACGGGCGGCGGAAGGTGACAATGGCCGACAAATCGAACGTGCAGCGATACGGGGGCGATTTGTGGCAGCGCGTGTTCCGCGAAGTGGCGGGCGGTTACGCGGAGATCGAAGCGAACCACCAGTACGTTGACGCGATGGCGATGTTCATGGTGCTCAACCCGGCGCAGTACGACGTGATCGTGACGAACAACTTGTTCGGCGACATCCTGACCGATCTCGGCGCGGCGTTGCAGGGCGGCTTGGGGATGGCCGCGTCGGGCAACATGCACCCCGGCCGCGTCTCTCTGTTCGAGCCGGTGCACGGCAGCGCGCCGCCGCTCGCGGACAAGAACGTCGCCAATCCGATAGGCTCTATTCTGACCGCGGCGATGATGCTAGAATATCTTGGATTCACGGCGGCGGGAGAGGCGGTTGAAGCGGCGGTCGGAGCGTCAGTCACGGCGGGCGAGACGACGCGCGACCTCGGCGGCACGCTCTCCACGAAGGAGGCCGGGGCGGCGATTCGTCGTCGCATCAGGGCAAGTTCGTGAGTCAAAGTTTCGGGTGAGCAGAACTTACGGGCGGCAGGCAGGCGACAGTTAAGCGACGGGCGCGCGAAAAATTTTATGGGCAGCAAGGGCAGAGACATGGGGCAGAAGTTGGTGGCGATCATCGTGATCCTCGCGATGCTCGCCTTGATGGGCATCCCGCCGACCGTCATCTTCTTTTTCGCCACCGTGGTCTACTTCGTCTGGCGCGCCGTGGATCGTTCCGAGCAGCATGAGACGCGCCGCATCTTCGACTTCTACCTCGCCGCCGGCGACGTCTTGCGCGAAGACGAACGACGCTGGTTCGGCTTCGAGATCACGGAAGTGATCGGTCAGGGCGAGTCGGTCGTCCACTCGATGGCGGACGCACCGCCGCTCGTCTACTTCACGCTCGGCGCGCTCTACCACCGCGCTGGCGACCACGAGGCCGCCGCCGAACACCTCGCCTACGTCGTCGAATCCGAAGAGGGCGACGAGCGGCAGCGCACCGCGCCTTCGCCCGAACTGCGCCGCTACGTGAGCGTGCTGCGCCGTCTGGAACGCGACCCGGCCGAAGGGCCGCAGACCGTCGCCGCCGTCCGCAAACTCGAACGCACGCGCCGCGCCCACGCCGCCGCGCTGCTCGAAGAGAGCCGCCGCCACCTCAACGCCGTGCCCGCGACGGCGACCGCAAACATGACGGCGCACAACTCCTACATGGGCGCGTCGCACGCGACTCAAACGTCGCCGCAAGAAGCCCCGCACCGGCTGCCCCTCGCCGCCGAAGCCCGTGCCAACACGCCGCCGCTCTCGCCGCCGCCGAAGCCCGCGCCCATCTCCGAAGTCCTGCGCGACTTGTACGAGGAAGAGAAGAAGACGGCGTGAGAAGCTGTCCGTTGTCCGTCGTCAGTTGCCCATTGTTTTGTGGCAATCGCGCGAATCGCTAAAGGTGAAGTTGCACAACTAACCACAGACAAATAACAGCGGACAACCGGCCACGGACGACCGACAATTTTTAATGGCGACTGAGACGATCATCGGCAGCTATCGCATTGAGGAACGCATCGGGCGCGGCGGGATGGGCGTCGTCTATCGCGGCCAGCACACGAAGCTGCCGCGCGAGGTCGCCATCAAGTCAATCAACCCGCGCGCAGGCGATCACGACCTGCGCGCCCTGCGCCACCGCTTCGAGCGCGAGGCTTACATCCAGTCGCAACTCGATCACCCCGGCATCGTCAAAATTTACGACTACATCGTCGCCGAGCAGACTTACTACATCGTGATGGAGTACGTCGAGGGTCGCTCGCTCGCGCAGTTGCTCAAGCAGGAGGGCGGCGCGCTCGTGTGCGAACGCGCGCTCGCGCTGTTCGATCAAATCCTCACGGCGGTCGTCTACGCGCACACCTTCACCTATCAGGACCAGGACGGCGCGGCGCACCGCGGCATCATCCACCGCGACCTCAAGCCGCCGAACATCCTCGTCACGCCCGACGACCACGTCAAGATCACGGACTTCGGCATCGTCAAAGTCGTCGGCTCGGAGACGACCGACACGCACGGCTCTGCTTACGGCTCGCCGCGCTACGTCTCGCCCGAACAGGCCGAGGGGCTGGAAGTTGACCAGCGTTCCGACATCTACTCGCTTGGCATCATCCTCTACGAAATGCTGACGGGCGCGCCGCCCTTCGGCAACGAGCGCGAGCCGCTGACGCGCACAGAGATTTTGCGCGCGCACGTCGAAGAGCCGCCGCCGCTCCCGACCGAGATCAACCCGCGCATCCCGCTCGAAGTCGAAGACATCATCCTGCGCGCGCTCGAAAAAGACCCGGCCGGGCGTTACGCGACGGCGACCGATTTTCTCCGCGCGATCAAGACGGCGCGTGAGCGCGACGCGGGCGAGGCGGTCGAAGCCGTCGAGGCCGAACCGAAAACTTATCGCCCCGTCGGCACGCACGAACTGCACGACACGGCCGACAACACCGTCCGGCACGACTACATCACGCAGCCCATCCGCAGCGGCGCGTGCCCGGCGTGCGGCACGGAGGCAGAGGCGGACGAGCAACTGTGCCGCGCGTGCGGCGCGGAACTCGGCGCGTCGCCCGCCACCACCAAACTCGCGCACCTCCAGCGACAGTCGGCGGCTGTGAAATTGTCACGCCCCGGCGCGCGGGCTAACGCGCGCGGCAAGTGGGTCGTCATCGGTCTCATCGCGCTCATGCTCTTAAGCGGCGTCCTCATCTACCTGCGCTTCACGCGCGAGGCCGGGCGGCGCGCGCAAAGACGAGCCGACGCGACGCAAGCCGCCGCCGAGCAAACGGCCGCGCCGCAAGTCGCAGCCCCGGCCACAACGACGTCGCCGACCACTACGCCCGCGCTCGCCGAACTGAGCGCGGCGCGCGTCGCGGTTGATTCGAGCTATGAAGGCTATACGGCGAGGCCGCTCAACGACGGCGTGCTCGACGTGAAGCGCATCTCCGCGATGCGCTACAACGAGGGCAACTGGGCTTCGGCCGAGACGCCGCAGCCGCACTGGATCGAACTCGGACTCGGCGCACCGGCGCGCGTCTCCGCCGTCTACGTCTACTGGGGCTTCGACCGCGGCCGCTTCGTCGCCTCGCGCCGCGTCGAATTGCAAACGCCGGGCGAGGGCGGCGAATGGCGGACGATCTCGCACGTCGAACCCGGCAGCGACTACGACCGCACGGCCTTCGAGTTTGCGCCCGTCACGACCGACCGCCTGCGCATCCTGCAACCCGCGCAACAGGGAACGCGCAGTCGCCCGTTCGTGATGTGGGTGCGCGAGGTGAAACTGTTCGGCGCGGCGGAATAACCCGCTCCGCACGCAACTCGAAATTCGGTAATTACAAAAAATGCTCACCGCTGAAATCATCGCCATCGGATCGGAGTTGTTGACGCCGGATCGCGCGGACACGAACAGCCTGTGGTTGACCGAGAAGCTCAACGCCATCGGCATCGAGGTCAAACTCAAGACCATCGTCGGCGACGACGACGCGCGTCTGGAAGAGACCATCAAGGACGCTTTGCGCCGCTCGCGGGTCGTCATCACGACGGGCGGCTTGGGGCCGACCGAGGACGACATCACGCGCAAGATCGCCGCGCGCGCGATGGCTCGTCGCCTCGTCTTGAACGAAGCGGTGCTCGACGCGCTGCGCGAGAAGTTCATGCGCTGGGGACGCAAGATGCCGGAGATCAACACTCGGCAGGCGATGATCATCGAAGGCGCGGAGGTGCTCGACAACCCGCACGGCTCAGCCCCCGGCATGTACCTCGAACACGAAGGGCGCTCGGTCATTCTCTTGCCCGGCCCGCCGCGCGAGATGCGCCCGATGTACGAGACGCACGTCAGTGCGCGGCTCATGGCGAAGGCGGGCGACGTGCGCGTCGCGCGGCGCGTGTTGCGCGTGTCGGGTTTGGGCGAGTCGGCGGTTGATGAACGCATCGCGCCGGTCTACACGCAGTATAAAAATCCGCAGACGACAATCCTCTTCAACCGCAGCGAGATCGAAATTCACCTGACGGCGCAAGGCAAGTCGGAGCAGGAGGCGGAACTGCTGCTCGACGGACTCGCAGGGCAGATCGAGGAGCGACTCGGCGACGCCATCTTCGCCTTCCGCGGCGAGCAGATGGAAGAGATCATCGGCCTGCGCCTCGCCGTGGGCGGCTTCACCCTCGCCGTCGCCGAAAGTTGCACGGGCGGCCTCATCGCCGAGCGGCTCACGGAAGTGCCCGGCTCGTCCACCTACTTCATGGAGGGCGTCGTCACTTATTCCAACGACGCGAAGGTGCGACTGCTCGGCGTGCCGTCGGACTTGATCGCGGAGTACGGCGCGGTGAGCGCGCCCGTCGCCGAGGCGATGGCCGAGGGCGTGCGCGAGCGCGCGGGCACAGACTTCGGCCTGAGCGTCACAGGGATCGCAGGCCCCGGCGGCGGCACGGAAGACAAACCCGTCGGCCTCGTCTACATCGCGCTCTCGGACGACGCGCACACGGAGCATCGCAAACTGCTTCTCCCCGGCGACCGCCAACTCATCCGCTGGCGCGCCTCACAGGCCGCGCTCGACCTCCTGCGCCGCCGCCTCATCTGAAACCGACTTAAACTAAGCCCGCGCACCGTCTCCCCGACACTTGCCGCGCCTTCCGGCAGGTTGCTATAGTCGCCGTTCGCTCGTCGTTCGATGTTTTGCGCCGTCGCGGAGTGATGCCACGTTGCTGCCTGCGCTGTTCATTGTCGTCGCGTATCTCGTCGGTTCGATCCCGTTCGGATTTTTGATCGTGCGTGCGCGGGGCGGCGGCGACGTGCGCGAGACGGGTTCAGGCGGGACGGGCGCGACGAACGTGACGCGCCGCGCGGGCAAGGGCGCGGGGCTGTTGACGCTCGCGCTTGACGCGGCGAAGGGCGCGCTCGTCGCACTCGTCGCGCGGTGGCTGCTCGCACCTGACTTCGGCGTCAACCCGTGGGTCGCGGCGGCTTCGATAGCGGTCGTCGCCGGGCACGTCTTCCCGGTCTGGTTGAAATTCCGTGGCGGCAAAGGCGTAGCGACCGGCCTCGGCGTGTTCCTGAGTTTGACGCCCGTGGCGGTCGTGCCCGCCGCGCTGGTCTTCCTCGCCGTCGTGTGGGCGACCCGCTACGTCTCACTCGGTTCAATCGCGGCGACGGCGACGCTGCCGCTGTTCATCTGGCTGTTAAGTGACAAAGGAAGTTCGGACGCGTCTGTCGCCCCCGTCATGGCGGTGGCTGCCGCGGGCGGCGCGCTCATCATCTTCATGCATCGCGCCAACATCGGCCGCCTGTTGAACGGCACAGAGAGCAAACTGAAATGAGTAACGATGAACAGGCAACGTTGAAGTAGGAACGATGACGATGAACTAAACGCAATGGTCTTTCGTCTTCGCTTCATCGTCCCGCGTTCCTCATTCATCGTTTGAAGTATGTCTCACATCGCGATCATCGGTGCGGGCGGTTGGGGCACGGCTTTGGGGTTGGTGGCCGGGCGGGCGGGGCATGCCGTGAGGCTATGGTCGCGTAACGCGGAGGTCGTCGAAGGCATCAACGTGCGGCGCGTGAACGGCGTCTATCTGACCGGGCACAGTCTCGCGGGCGACGTGCATGCGACGTGCGATTTGGGTGAAGCGGTAAGGGGGGCGCGGATTGTAATTCTGGCCGCGCCATCGCACGCGACGCGCGAGTTGTTGCAGCGGATGGCGTCCGGGTTGCACGCCGAAGTCGTGATCGTCAGCGCGACGAAGGGCATCGAGATCGAGTCGGGACAGCGCATTTCGGAAGTGGCGGGGGAAGTGTTGGGGAAAGAGTGCGCCGCGCGTTTCGTGTGCTTGTCGGGGCCGTCGTTCGCGCAGGAGGTGGCGGCAGGACACCCGACGGCAGTCGTCGCCGCCGGTTACGATGCGCGTGCGACGCTGGCCGTGCAGGCCGCTTTGAGTTTTGAAAACTTTCGCGTCTACACGAACGGCGATCTGGTCGGGACGGAACTCGGCGGCGCGGTGAAGAACGTCATCGCGCTGGCCGCAGGGATGGTGTCCGGTCTGGGTCTGGGGACGAACAGCATTGCGGCTTTAATCACGCGCGGGCTGTCGGAGATCACGCGGCTGGCGTTGGCCGAGGGTGGGCGCGTCGAGACGCTGGCGGGGCTGGCGGGCATGGGCGATCTGGTGTTGACCTGTACGGGCGCGCTGTCGCGCAATCGTTACGTCGGGCAGGAGTTGGGGCGCGGGCGCGCGCTCGCGGAGATTTTGAGCGGGATGCACGAAGTGGCGGAGGGCGTGCGCACGACGCGCGCCGTGAAGTTGCTGGCCGAGAGCCGCGAAATCGAGATGCCGATCACGGAGCAGGTTCACGCGGTGCTCTACGAAGGCAAAAGAGCGCGCGCGGCGGCAGAGGATTTGATGGCGCGGCCGCTGCGCGGCGAGTTCACGGGGATGAATTTGTGAGGCGAACTTGAGCAGGGGCGCGTGAGAAGGTTTGGAAGATGGCAGAAGCAGACGAAATAAAATTGTTGCTGGCGAACCGCGCGGCGTATCACGAATATCACATTCTGAATACGTACGAAGCGGGAGTCGTTTTTCAAGGCACTGAGGTCAAGAGCGTCCGCGCCGGGCAGATTCAGTTGAAGGAGTCTTACGTCGCCGTGCGCGACGGCGAGGCGTGGTTGTTTAATGCCCACATTTCGCCGTATGCTTACGGCAACCGCGATAATCACGAAGCCACGCGCACGCGGAAACTTTTGTTACACCGACGTGAGATAGATAAACTTGAGCAGGAGGCGACGATCAAGGGCATGACACTCGTCGTCACGCGGGTCTACGTGAAAAAGGGTCGCGTTAAGTTTGAGATCGGCGTGGCGCGCGGCAAAAAACTTTATGATAAGCGCGAGACGGAGATGCGTCGGACGGTTGATCGCGAGACGCGGGCGGAATTAAAAGAGCGCAATCGTTAATCAGGAGATAAAAGTTCAAATGGACATTCAAGTGAGCACCGGGCGTGTGGGCGAAGTGGACGTGCAAGCCCTCGCCGTGGCGGTCTTCAAGGACGAACAGGCGCACGAGGGATTTCTACAGGAGTTAGACGCGGCGACGGGCGGCCTTATCAAGTCCGTCATCGAGTCGGAGGAACTCAAGGGCAAAGAGGGCGAGACCGTGTACTTGCACCTCGGCGAGGGGCGCGGCGAGTTGAAGGCGAAGCGGCTGCTGCTCGTCGGCGTCGGCGAGCGCGAGAGTTACAAGGCGGCGCAGGTGTCGCAGATGGCCGGGACGGCGGCGCGTGCGCTGCGGGCGCGAAACGTCAAGACCGTGGGTTTGATCGCGCGCGGCGCGGAGTCAGATGCTGAACGTAGCGCCGAGGTCTCGGTCGAAGGCGTTTTGATGTCGCTGTTCGAGCCGGACAAATATCGCACGTCGGAGAAAGAAGAGCGCGTCCTTGAGCGGCTCGTCATCGTCGCGCAGGGGGCGAACGAGGACGCGCTCCGGCGCGGCGCGGAACGCGGGCGCATCGTCGGCGAGTCGGTCAACTTCACGCGTGACCTCGCCAACGAACCCGGCGCGTACATGACGCCGACGATCATGGCCGAGCGGGCGCGCGCCATCGCGAGCGAGTTCGGGTTGGAAGTTGACATACTGGATCGCGAGCGCATGGAGAGCGAGGGCATGGGGTCGCTCCTGAGCGTGGCGCGGGGATCGGAAGAGCCGCCCGCACTGATCATCTTGAAGTACACGCCCGAAGGTTTTACGGGCGGCGGCACGGTGTCGGGCGGGGGCGAGGGGCTGCTCGCGTTCGTCGGCAAGGGCGTGACGTTCGACACGGGCGGCATCTCGATCAAGCCGGGCGAGAACATGGAGTTGATGAAGTACGACATGACGGGCGGGGCGACGGTGCTCGGCGTGATGCGCGCGGCGGCGCAGTTGAAGCCGCCGATGCCGCTCCTCGGCGTCGTGCCTGCGGTGGAGAACATGCCTTCGGGCAAGGCCACCAAGCCGGGCGACGTGGTGCGCGCCATGTCCGGCAAGACCATCGAAGTCATCAACACGGACGCCGAAGGCCGACTGATTCTGGCCGATGCCATCGCCTACGCGCGCAAACTCGGCGCGACGCAGGTCGTCGATCTGGCGACGCTGACGGGCGCAGTCTCCATCGCGCTCGGCGACGTGAACACGGGCATTCTCGGCACGGATCAGGAGTTGATTGACGAAGTGATCGCGGCGGGCAGGGAAGTCGGGGAAAAGCTCTGGCAGTTGCCGCTCGATAAAGAGTACACGCGCCAGATCAAATCTGACATCGCGGACATCAAGAACGTCGGCGGGCGCAAGGCGGGGACGATCACGGCGGCGGCCTTCCTCAAAGAGTTTGCCGACGGCATTTCGTGGGCGCACCTCGACATCGCGGGCACGGCGTGGGGCGACGACGTCAAGCCGTATCGCTCGAAAGGGCCGACGGGCGTCGCCGTGCGAACGCTGCTCAATTTGATCGAGCGCGCCGTGCGCGCCTCGTCCGGCAACAAGGGCGACAAGGGCGACAAGTCTTAGCCCGCGACCGGCGGAAATTATCGTTGACCTCTCAAACACGGAGGCCGCGCGGGGAGCAACCGCGCGGCCTCTAGTTGTTGCGTGGCCGGGTTAGTTCAAAGCCGTGTCCCGGTGTTCGTGAAACGCGGCGCGAACTCAAGATAACTATAAGCGTTGTGCGGGTGCGCCCTGACCATCTCTTCCAGCCGCGCCGCGTAGCACTCCAACATCTTCACCTGCTGCTGCTCCGTCTCGGTGGCCTCATAGTGTCTCGGATCAATCGGCTCGGTGCAGACGATGATGTGTCGCCCGTCGGAGTGACGGAGAGAAAAGACCGGCACGATGGGGGTTGACGTGCGCACGGACAAGGCTGTGCATCCGAGCGGGAAAGGAGTCGTCACGCCCAGAAATGGCAGTTCGACCATCCGGCCGAGGCCACCCACGCCCACCACTCCCACGTCGCCCATCAGCCCGACGATGCCGTTACGCGCCAAGACCCGCCGCGCCTCTCGCAAAAATTGTATCCGGTCAGACATTTCCACGCGCGCCTCATGCGGCCAGCCGAGCGGGTAGGTCGGGGCGATGCGCAAGCCCCTGCGCTCGAATTCGTGCGAGATGAAAGGCCACGGGCCGAAGTGGCTGAGCAAGACGATCACCCCGCGCCCTTCGTCGAGGCAGCGGCGGACGTGTTGCTCGCCGACCACTTCGAGCCTGCGCGATCTCTTAGTCCAGTAAGGGTGCGCGTGGGGGATTGACCACCTGACCAGATTGCGGCAGAGCTGCGAGACGTAAAACTCGTAGAACTCGGAGCCGGGCGGATGGTTCAAATGATCGGTCAACAGCGGGCGGCAGCGGTCGCGCATGTCTCGCCCGAAGTAATAATCCGCCGAGCCGAGCGCGGAGAGATACGCGTCGAGCGCGCGGGGCGGCAGAATTTTGGTGGCAGAATTCTTTGACAGGAATAACGCGCGGCGCGCGAAACTTTTGAGGACGTGCGAGATGTTTGAACACTCCTGTGTTGCTGAGGATGGCGAACGGAAAGCTGATTCGTAACCTATGTCGTCTGTCCAAATCGCCCGCTAATGTGCGGAAACGTACAGGGCAGAAGTTAATGGCCGATGGGCTGCCTTGTCAAGAACGCGCCTTCGCAATTCGTTTCAACGTGGCTGTCCGGAAGCACAAACCCGCCGCCCTTTTATCGTCGGCGTCTACTAGAGTGGACACCACAGTCTACTTTAGTAGACATTACACTTACGGAAGTTTGCAAGAAAACTTGCATTTTTCAATAAATCTGCTATTGTCTCGGTCTGGCATAAACATTGCACCTGCAGACGTGCCAAGTCAAAGGGGGCGGATCACAAACAACTGTCCTTGCCCACTCGGTGGCCGCCCGAGGTAAAGCACCTGCCCCCTTTGACTTCCTCTCCACAATTTTCCACCCTCCCGACAATTCATACGCGCTGCTCCGACCCGACATTTTCGCGCAGGACGTTTTTGGCGGAAAATGTTATAGTGTCGTTACGGGTTTAACCTTCCTGCCCGGAGCGCGCCGGAGTTGTGCGCGCTCCCACGCTGGCTTTTACGGAGTACGGGACAAAGCGCAGTGGTTGATTATTACAAAATTTTAGGACTCCAACGGACGGCCTCGGCCTCGGAAGTCAAATCAGCGTATCGGCGTTTAGCACGGCAGCGACACCCCGACCTCAACGGCGGTTCGGAGAAAGCTGCGCGCGAATTCGCCCTCATCGCGATGGCCTATCGCACGCTCAGCGACCCGCAGGAGCGCAGTTACTACGACAACCAATTTCGCAAGCGTGCGGGCGAGGCGAGCGAATCCTTCCTGCGCTCCGACAACCCGCACGCACAGCGGATGCGACGCGTCGCCGCGCAGGCGCGCATGGATCGTGTGGTGGACAATTTGATCGAGGCGGAGCGGCGCGAAAACTTCGCCATGCAACGCGCCGTCTTCACCACCGTCTCTTTGTTCCTTTCGACCTTCTTCGTGGCGTGGCTCAAGCCGCGCTTCTGGCAACTCTCCGGCGGGCTGGGGCGCAGCGTGATCCTCGCCCTGTTCCTCGTCGGCCTCTGGCATCTGGTGGCGCGCCTGCGCGAACACTTCAGCCGCTATACTTACCAGCCGAGTTCGCTCCACGACTCGGTGACCCACGAAGTCGAAAGGTCTGACAAACCGTTCACGCGCTTCGCCGCTTCGAGTTTCCTCGTGATCGGCTACATGGCCTGTCTCGGCGCGGGTCTCCTGCTCGGCGAGCAGATGTACAGCACGATCCTGAGCGAAGTCCCGTTCCTCTACGACACGCAAATCCGTCCCGAACTACTCTTCTACCCGCCCATCGCAGTTCTCGTCATAGACACGCTGCACATGATCGCCGCCAAGATTGATTAGAGCGCGACGATTCGCGGACGTGTGAAGTCGCAGCCGCGCACGGCGCGTGGTGTGCCGGGACGGTCTTGCGTCCCGGCGCGGGTCTCGTGTATATTTCGCCTTAAGCGGCCAACAGCCGCCGCTAAATAAGCAACCTTCGTTCAATCATACTTAGTTGCGCGCGAGACGACGGCGTGAGCCGCAGACTCGTCCGTCTTTACCCGGCGACTCGTCGTGCGCTTACGCTGCCCCCAAACTTGAACGGGTGAGCCGCGCGGCTCGCCGTCGGAACGACACATAACTTGCAGGTGAGTACAAAAGCAACTTTCGCAAACAACAACCTCGTGCCGACCACAATCAGCCGACGGCCTCTCGAACGTCGCTGCCCGACTCGTCTTCCGAGTTGATGCGCGCTTCCGGCCGTCCGGCTTCTCAAGTACGGAGGAGCTAGAGATGGCTAAGCGAATCACCGAACGCCAGCGCCTCGCTTTCAAACTCGAATCCCTGAACGACACGGAAGTCAAAGAGGTGCTCGACTACATCTCGATCATGGAATCAATGCGCCGCGCGACGAACCCCGCCGGCTTGTGGGACGACGAACTGGTGACGCTCCTCGCCGACGCACGCGAGAATTTGCGCGCGCGCCAGGCCTTCGAGTGGGAGTCTGTGCGCCGCCGCGCCGACCGTCGCGCCGACGCCGCGACCCCGACCCGCGTATGACTCGAACGGACGCAGACACGTCCTCCAACTTTATGATGCCCCTCGCCACGCCGCAGCGTGCGCGCCTGTGCGCGTGCGCGCTCGCACTCGCACTCGTCGCCGGGGGCGGCGCGTCGCGTCTCCACGCGCACACAGTTAACGTCCCGCAGACATCCCAAACATCACTCACGCCGCTCCAACGCGAAATTGAAAAACTGCGCGCGCGCCTGTCTTCGTCCGACACGGAAGAGAGGCGCGAGGCCGTCGCGCGGCTCGGCGCGATGGCGCGACCCGACAGTTCGCGCGCCGCCCTGCCCGCGCTCAAGGACGCGGCCGTGATCGTGCGCGCCACGGCCGCGGGCGCGATCCTGTCTCTGCCCGCAGGCGAGGCCGCTGCCGCGCTGTTGCCGCTACTCGCGGACAAGGACGAGTTCGTGCGACGCGAAACCGCCTACGCTTTGGGACAGACCCGCAGCCGCACGGCGGTGGAAGCGTTAGCGACTGCGCTTGCGCGCGACAAGGAGGCGGGCGTGCGCGGGGCGGCGGCAGTCGCGCTCGGCCAGATCGGCGACGAGGCCGCGACGCCCGTCCTGACCGAAGCCATCGGTCGCCGCATCGCGCGTTCCGGTTTCCTGAACCGCATCACGTTTCGCCGGACAGAAGAGAACGAGTTTGTGCGCCGCTCGGCGGCCGTCGCGCTCGGACAGATGAAAAGCCGCGCGGCCGTGCCCGCGCTCATCGCCGCGCTCGCCAACGAACGCGCCGGAGACGATGTGCGCCGCGAAGCCGCCCGCGCGCTCGGTTTGATCGGCGACCCGTCCGCACTCCCGTCCCTGCGCGCCGCACTCGCGACACGCGATCCCTATCTCACAGACATCGCTACGGAAGCCATCCGCCGACTCGAATCCGTGAAAGCCGTCTGACCCGCCAAATAAAAATCTTCACCACACAAACGCAGAGGAGCGCGGAGCAGGCGCAGAGAGAGTCGAGCCATTTGAAATTTCAGAGTTGAGTGATCCTTATCAACAACAGGAAAGCCGGAGGCGATCAAAATCGCGCTCCGGCTTTCCTGTTGTTTAGTCCGAGTCAGTCTGCTTTTAGCTTTCCGACTTCTCGCTGCGTCCCTGACTTTTCCGCGCCGCTTTGGTCTGCGGGATCGGCAGCCCGACGCCGCCCGATTTAGCTTCCACTTCCTCCGTCTCTTCCTCCGCAGGCCCCACCTCGCTGATCAACGCGCCGCCCGAACGCTTCGAGAAGACGAGTTTGTTCTGGCCGTCTTGCAGGTCAACGTGGACGAGGTCGCCCAGTCCCACCTGATCCGTCGCCACCAGATTCGAGAGCGGGTAGACGAGGAAACGCTCAATCGAACGCTTCAGATGCCGCGCGCCGTACTTGAAATCAATGCCCTCTTTGAGCAGCATGTCTTTGGCCGCGTCGGAACACTGGAAGACGAACTTCGTCCCGGCCGAGCGCATGATGCGATCCTGCACGGAGGCCAGTTCGAGGTCGAGAATCTGGCGCAGGTGGTGCTCCTTGAGACTGCGGAAGACGACCACCTTGTCAATGCGGTTCATGAACTCCGGCGAGAACTTGCGCCGCGCCGCTTCGACCGCCGTCCGGTAAATCTTCTGGTCAACTTCCGAGTCGTTCGGGTTCTTGTCGCCCTTCGGCGTGACGAAGCCCATGCCGCCGGAGATCAACTCGGACATCTCGCGCGCGCCGAGGTTCGAGGTCATGATGACCATCGTGTGCGAGAAATCAACGCGGCGATTGTCGCCGAGCGTCAAAGTGGCCTTGTCGAGAATACCGAGCAGGAGTTGCCACAAGCTGTCGGACGCTTTCTCGATCTCGTCGAACAGCACGAGCGAGAGCTTCGTCTCTTCCGTGTGGTAGCGGTCGAGATTTTCCTGCGTCAGCATCGGGCTGGTCTCGCGGTGGCCGAGGTAGCCTGGAGGCGAGCCGATAAGCTTCGCGATCTCGTGCGAGTGCTGAAACTCCGCGCAGTCAATTTTGATGACCGCGCCGGGGTCGCCGAAGAGGACTTCGGCCGCCGCCTCGACGACGCGCGTCTTGCCGGAGCCGGTCGGGCCGAGAAAGAGCATCGTGCCGACGGGGCGGTTGAGCGGGTTCATGCCAGCGAGAAAAATCTGGTAGAGGCCGCTCATGCGGCGCACCGCGCGCTCCTGGCCGACGATGCGCGTCGAGAGTTTCTCTTCAAACTCCTGCGCCCGCGGACTCTTCTGATCCGGGTCAAGAAAGACCGTCTCGGTTATTTTTTTCTGTGTTTCCATTGCTGCAATCATCGCGACCGTCCTCCTTGCCTGAGCGCTCTTGGGCATACCTGAAAGCTGTCTAGCTGACGACCTCTTGGCCGTCGCACCCATGACCTCATGCAAAGAACGATCCGTTCGTTTAATTGATGCACCGGGCGCGGTGCCGGTTGGCTAAAATGCGCCGCGCGCTCTCCGGTATTCGGGAGTGGGAACACTATATAACCGACATCCTCCGATTTGTCACCACAAAATATGAGTGACCGGAAAGATTTTTGATACGTCTGACAATTTTTGCGCGATGACAATATGCGGCAGAAACCGACTGACAAATTACTGTCTTCGTGCAAAATTTTGAATGGACATACCAACCGGGGTAAAGCGAAAACGCGGAGGGCGCGGCGAAATTTCGCTGCGCCCTCCTCGTCTTCGTGTCTGTCCCCAGCTTCGTTACCTTAGTCGTAGTACTCCAGACCGAGGTGCGTGATGAGGTCTTCGCCGCGCAGGTGGCGCAGGGTGTTTTTGAGTTTCATCAACTGGATGAAGATGTCGTGTTCCGGGTAGAGTCCAGGCGCGGTCATCGGCGATTTGAAGTAGAAGGAGAGCCATTCCTGCACGCCCTTCATCCCGACGCGCTGCGCGAGATCAAGGAAGAGTGCGAGGTCGAGCACGAGGGGGGCGGCGAGGATGGAATCGCGGCAGAGGAAGTCAACTTTGATCTGCATCTTGTAGCCGAGCCAGCCGAAGATGTCTATGTTGTCCCAGCCCTCTTTGTTGTCGCCGCGCGGCGGATAGTAGTTGATGCGGACGACGTGGGAGAAGTCCTTGTAGAGTTGCGGGTAGACGTCCGGCTGAAGAATGTGTTCGAGCACGGAGAGCTTCGACTCCTCTTTGGTCTTGAACGACTCTGGATCGTCCAGCACTTCGCCGTCGCGGTTGCCGAGAATGTTTGTAGAGTACCAGCCGTGCAGGCCGAGCATGCGCGATTTCAGGCCGGGCGCGAGGATGGTCTTCATCAAGGTCTGGCCGGTCTTGAAATCCTTGCCGCAGAGGGGCACGTTGTTTAGATCGGCGAGTTCCATCAGGGCGGGCACGTCAACCGTCAGGTTGGGCGCGCCATTGGCGAAGGGGATGCCGAGTTTGAGCGCGGCGTAGGCGTAGAGCATCGAGGGCGCGATGGCCTTGTGATCGTCGCGCATGGCCTGCTCGAAGGATTTGAGAGTCTTGTAGACGGCGTGCTGCTTGAGGAAGATTTCCGTCGAGGCCGCCCAGACCATGACGAGCCGCGCGCACTTGTTCTTGCGCTTGAACTCTTCGATCTCGGCGATCAACTGCTCGGCGAGGTCGAACTTGTTCTTGCCCTTTTTGACGTTCTCGCCGTTCAGACGCTTCACGTAGTTTTGATCGAAGACGGCCTTCATCGGCTTGATCTTTTGGAGGGGCGTTTTGAGTTTGGCGAGCAGGTCTTTTTCGAGCACGCCCGCGTGCATCGCCGCGTCGTAGGCCGACTCTGGGAAGATGTCCCACGCGCCGAAGACGAGATCGTTCAACCCCGCGAGCGGCACGAAATCCTTGATCGCGGGCGAACGATTCTCCGTGCGCTTGCCGAGCCGGATCGTTCCCATCTGCGTCAAACTGCCGATAGGTTCGGCCAGTCCCGCCTTGATCGCCTCCACGCCCGCGATGAACGTTGTGCTCACCGCGCCCAAGCCCACGAGCAACACGCCGAGCTTGCCCTTCGCCGGAGCGATCTCCGTCCCTTTTTCGATTGTCATAACTTTGTCGCTACCCTTCGCTTTGAAATTATTACGCCTTGAGGATACGCGAACGCCCGCGTGCGCGTCTCGTCAAAACTTGCTCATTGTCGTCGCAGAATTGCTTAACTACCGACCTTTAACTTCTAACCTCTGTAGTTAAACTACTGCTTTGACCAACGCGGCGCGGAAGGCGCGGGGCGTGATGCCGTTGAACTGGCGGAAGGCTTTGCCGAAGTGGCTGGAGTTGGCGTAGCCGACGCGCGCGGCGATCTCTGTGATGGAGTCGTCGGTGGTGGCGAGGAGCGTGCGCGCGCGTTCGATGCGGAGGGCGGCGAGATAAGCGTGTGGCGGGAGGCCGGTCAGTTTCTTGAAGAGGCGCGCGAAGTGGAAGGGCGAGAGGTAAGCGGCGGCGGCCAACTCTTCGAGGGGCAACTCTTCGGCGAGGTGCGAATGCATCAGTTCGACGGCGCGGCGGATGCGACGATCGATCAGTCCGGCGCGCGAGAGTTCGAGTTCGTCGGCGTGGCGGATGCTGGCGTAACGGCGCAGCAGTTGGATCAAAATTTGTTCGATGAGGGCGGCGACGATCAGTTCGTGGCCGGTCTCTGCGGAGCGCAGTTCGTCGGCGAGGTCGCGTGCGAGGCGCGCGAGACGCAGGTCGTGTTCGATGGCCTGCGCGGGAAAGGTGATGCGCGCGTCGTCGCGCGTGAGGCGGGCGCGCACGGCGCAGTCGAGCACGAAGGCGGGCGCGACGGAGAGCGTGAGCGTCTCGACTCGCGCGCCGCGTGCGCTCGCGCTCTCGCCCGGCGCGGCGACGAGCAAGCCCGACTCGCGCAACTCGCCGCCGCGCCCGTCGTCCGCTTGCCAGCGCACGCGGCCGCCGAGCACGAAGAGGGCGGCGTAGGCCGGGCGCGCTTCGCCCGCCCACTGCGCGCGCCCCGCCGGGCGGTAGTGGATCGCGTAGTGCTCGTGGACGAAAATTTTGTCTTTCGCGGAGGCGGAGTTCGTCATGCCGGAAGCGGAGTCGTCCTCGTCAACTCAATCGCCGTGTGCCTTGTCTTCTTAATCGTCGCCATTAGCAAACATCGTCGCCGTGATTGAACCTTGCCGCGTGGAGTGGCGTCACGGTTGCCGGAAGGCGTCGCGCGCGGCGCACATCCGTGCCGGGTCGTTGGTCATAATGGCGTGCAGGCCGAGCGCGTGTGCGCGGCCATACCACGACGGATGATCAACCGTCCAGACGACTGTTTGCAACCCGCGGGCGCGCGCGGCTTCGACCGTGCGGCGCGAGACGAGCGAACGCGAGAGCGCGAGTTCGTCGGCGCGGTAGTCGCGTGCGTGTTTGAAGAGGGTGCGCGCGAGTAGCAGGGGGCGCGTGGGTCGGCGTTGCAGGGCGGCGGACGTGCGCACGTCGGGCGCGATGCGTTTCGCCTCCAAGATGGCGAGCGTGAAACTCTCGATCACGACGCGACGCTCCAACTTGTGTGCGCGAATCTCCGCGACGACACGCTCGACGAGCCTGTTTATTTCTCCCGCATCACATTTTAATTCGACGTAGAGCACGCGGCAGCGCGGGGCGATGCTCTCAAAGACGCGTGCGAGGGTGGGGACGGTTTCGCGCGCGTAGGCGTCGGCGGCGCGGGCGGGGTGTCGCCGGTTGAACCATGAGCCGACGTCAATGGAGGCGAGGTCGGAGGATGAGAGCGACGCTATGGGAACGTCAATGCCCGCGGTGCGGCGGAGCGTGGCGTCGTGGATGACGACGGGCACGCCGTCGCGCGCGAGTCGCACGTCGAACTCGATGCCGTCCGCGCCGTCGCGGAGGGCGCGTTCGAAGGCGGCGAGCGTGTTTTCGGGGGCGACGGCCGACGCGCCGCGGTGGCCGATGATGAGGGGGAGGTTCGAGTTTGACATCGCCGCCCCTTCGACGGTCGCACTCGTCTCGCCGGTCGCGCTCGTCTCGCCGGTCGTAGTCGTCTCGCGAGTCGCGTCTGCTTTATTCGCCATATGCGAGTCGCGGTTCGTAGTCGCCGCGCGGGTCTTGCCGGTTGCCGTGCGGGGGTTCATCTTGAGCGGTAGGCGCGGTAGTCGAGTTCGGCGAAGAGGTTGTCGCGGGCTTCGATTTCGGCGAGGCGCGCGTGGTTGATTTGGCCGTGTTCGAGGTCGGAGGCGAGCGCGTCGAAGCGCGCGATGTGCGAGTTGAAACGGCGCGTGGCGTATTCGACCGTGGTGGCGTGGGCGATCTGAAACGCCCAGTCGCTCGACTCGGCGAGGAGCAGTTCGCGCGCGGCCTGCGCGAGCGCGCGGGCGGTGGGCGAGTCGTGCGGCGCGTCGGGGTGTTGATTGGCGAGAGCGGTCATGCGCGCTTCGGCGTGATGTTGTTGCGGGTAGAGCCACGCGTTCGTGTCGTTCAGCCAGACTTTATAGTAGCCCTCCGCGCCCCAAGAGGAAGGGGAGAGGCGTTGCGTTTGGAGGCGCACGCCGGGGGCGTTCAGATAGTCGGCGGGGGAGAGCGTCTCGATCTCGTCGCGGCGGCGGGCGAGTTCGCGGAAGACGTGTTCGAGAAAGTGGACTCCCTCGAACCACCAGTGGCCGAAGAGTTCGGCGTCGTAGGGCGAGGTGATGAGTGGCGCGTGGCCGCCGAGCGCGTCGCGTTGGCGCGCGCATTGTTTGATGCGCTCGTCAACGAAGTGCGCGGCGTGGAGGGCGGCACGGCGCATCGCGCGGCGCGGACGGTAAGGCTGCTTGTCGCCGAGCGACACGTCGCGCCCTGTGACGCGGTGATACTTGAGGCCGAGGTGTCGGCGCGCGCCGTCGGCGTGGAGGTGCGGGAGGAGGTGTTCGAGCGGGGCGTCCCAACCGATGTCGCGGTAGAACTCGCGATAGTTTTCGTCGCCCGGATAGCCGATGAGCGAACTCCACACTTGCTGGCTCGTTTCGAGATCGCGCGCGAACGCGGCGACGCCGTTCGGCAGTTTGACGGGCGCGTAGACGCCGTGGCGCGGGCGCGGTTCGCCGTAGAGGATGGCGTGCGTGTCGGCGATGAAGTATTCGAGGCGGGCGTCGGCAAGGAGCGTTTCGACGCCTTCGGCGTAAGCGCATTCAGGCAGCCAGATGCCGCGCGGGCGACGCCCGAAATGCTTTTGATAATTGGCGACGGCGATCTCGACTTGCGCGCGGCGCGCTTCGGTCGTCGAGATGAAGGGGAGGAAGCCGTGGGTCGCGCCGCAGGTCATGATCTCGCAGACGCCCGCGTCTTGCAGTTCGCGGAAGCCGCGGATGAGATCGCGCCGGTAGACTTCGTGCCAGAGTCGCAGGGTGTTGCGCAGGGCGCGGCGGTACATGCGCGCGGCGGGGAGAAACTCGCGCGCGGTCGCCCTCGTGCGTGCGATCTCTTTTTCGGCGAGCGCGGAGAGGTTTTCGAGGTGGCGTGTGTAGCGCATTTGCAGGAGCGGATCGGCGAGCATCTCGCAGAGCGTGGGCGAGAGGTTCAGCGCGAGTCGCGGGCGCGCGCCCGCCGCGTCGAGCGTGGAGAGCGTGTGAAGCAGCGGCAGGTAGACTTCGGTGATGGCTTCGTAGAGCCAGTCTTCTTCCAGAAATTCGGGGTGTTCGGGGTGGCGCACGAAGGGCAGGTGCGCGTGGAGGATGAGCGTGAAAAATCCGTGCGGCACGAGAGGGAATCAGCGGTGCGGGTATTCGTCCGCGACTGCGTGTGACGGGTCTGCGCCCGCGCCGGGACGCGCAGCCGACACCAGCACGCTGCCCTGTGCGTTTATATGTCCGCCGCCCTCTGCGTCTGCGGTGGGCGCGCGCGCGTAGCGTTCGTAGCCCGCGCCGCCGAGGAGTCGTGTGAACGCATCGGCCTCAAGTTGAAACTCCACTTCTTCGGCTGACAGGTGCGAGGCGCGGTCGGGCGGCGTCGTCACCGCGTTTGAAGAGAGCAGGCGGACGAACGGGCGATTCGCCGCGTGGAAGCCGACCTCGGCGCGGTAGACGTGGCGCGGGTAGACCTCGAACCACTGCGCTCGCTCGCGCGGCGCGTCCATTAAAAACTCCTCGCTGCTCTCGACGTTGACGAGACGCGCCATTAGCCTGTAGTGCGCGGCCAACTCGCCGAACGCCTCGCGCAGGGTGGCGTGCGGGTCGTGTGCGAACGTCCAGTAGAGGTAGAGGCGGGTCGGCGATTGCAGGAGCAGTTGGATGAAGTCGCGTTTGAGGACGACGGGCATCAAGTTGGCGAGCGCGTCCGTGGTCGGCGCGGCTGACGCGGCGTTAGTGGCGGCGGTCGCGTTAGTTTCTTCGGGCGTGTCGTCGTCGCTTAGATTCATCTCGTCTCGTGCGGCGGTTGGGCTGTGTGCGAAGGCGCGTTTCCGTTGTGGGGGCAGAGCGAGTTAGTTGTAAGTGATTGCCCGCGCGGTGTCAACGAAAGTGCGCGACGCGGCGGAAGGCCGCGCGGCCACTTCGTCAATACTGACTCTCGGCCTGCCGCCTGAGACTGACGACCAGAGCCAGCAGCGACAGAGCCAGCCCGACGCCTTTGATCAACGCCATCCACTCGGAAGGGATCGGCGCGGGGTCAACTTCGTGCAGGCTCAAACTTTTCAACTGCCCGAAGAAACTGTAGTAGCCGATGCCGCACGTGAAAGCCCACGCCGCCGCGAGGAAACGCTGCCCGCCGCGCACGTCGCGCCCCACCCGCCACGCGCCGTAGAGCAGAAACGCGCCCATGATGTAATCGTCGAAGAAGTTCGGCGGCCACTCGCGCCAGGTGCTCCAACGACGGATGGTTTCGCCGAGCGGCGCGAGAATGCCGAACGCGATGGCGAGTCGGCGGCTGAACTGGATCGTCATAGCTCTGCGTTCCTTTAAACGACGCGTGGCTCGAAGGCCGCACGCGCGATACTGAAAGGTGTTTGGTGCGGGAGACTCCGGCGGGCGCGGCGTAGATGTGAGCGGCGGGCGCGCGCTTCAACTCGTCCCGACGTTCCGGCTGCGACGTTCAAGCAACAGGGTGTCGCGCCACACGCCGTTCAACTTCCCGATGCGCTCGCGCCTGCCCACTTCGCGGAAGCCGCAGCGCAGGTGCAACTTGACGCTCGCCGCGTTCTCCGGGAACACGCCCGCCTGTAGCGTCCAGATGCCGTTTCGCTCGGACGCTTCGACGAGCGCGTCGAGCAACGCACGCCCCACGCCCCGGCCGCGCCCGCGTTCCCCGACATAGACGCTCACCTCCGCGACCCCGCCGTAGACGCAGCGGTCGGACACCCGACTCAAAGCCGCCCACCCCAGAATCACGCCCCTCGCGCCGCCGACATCGCGCGCCACCAAACGCGCCTTCCGCAAGTGTCCCGCGTCCCACTTCTCCCACGCCGGGGCGTCCGTCTCAAAAGTCGCCACGCCCGTCGCGATGCCCTCAAGATAGATCGAGCGCACCTGCTCCCAATCACCGGCGTTCATGTCGTCAATGCTGTAATCCATCTGTTTGCCGTTGTGACTTACGCAACGCGCGAGGAAATTGTCAGTAGTGATAACGACACGCGAGGATTCTGACCTTGTCTGCGGTAACCTGATAGACGAGCCGATGTTCCTGATCAATGCGACGCTACCAGCAACCGGCCAAGTCGCGCTTGAGCGGTTCGGGCTTCCCGATCCCTTTGAATGGATCGCGCTGCACGTCTTTGATGAGGCTGATTATGCGTAACGCCTTACTTCGATCTTGCTCGATCCACCACGCCAAATCTTCAAACGCGGCAGGATCAAATTCCAAGCTTCTCGCGGGCTTCATCGAAAGGGATTCCTTCCTGTCGGTCTTTGGCCTCCGCGAGACGACGCTTCATGTTCTCACTTTTTAGCAGGTAAGCCGTCTCTCGTTCTGACTCGATCTCGCGCCACAGTTCAATCGGCACGATTACTCCGACAGGGTTGCCGCTCTCGTCCGACACATATTGAATTTCAGTCTCGCTCATAACCTTTACCCCTAATTGACTAGAGAATCGTCGCCGGAAATGTACCAGAGCCTTTCCGGGCGTTCAATGAATTATCGTGGCCTTCGCGGTTCTTATCGCTCGGCAATCATCGTCGGGCGCGGGCTTAAGGGCGCGTGGAGGGGGTGTGGCCGCCGGAGACTTTTTTGAGGTTGATGTCGAGCGTGCCCATGTCTATTTCGATGCGGGCGCGGACGGGGAGACGGCGGGCGTCGTCGGTGATCCAGAGGGTCATCTCTCCCTTGCGGTCAACGAGTCGTTCCGCGCCGAAGATTTCGATGTCAACGCGGACGGTCTGCACGCGGCCGACGACGGTCTTCATGCGCTTGCGCGCGCCGACCTTGACGGGGATGCGGTAGACCGCGCCGGAGTCGCTGATGTTGAGTTCGAGTTGGCGGCCGGGTTCGAGCGTCTGGGTGCGCAGGAAGTAGATGGCGGAGATGAGATCGTGCGAGGCGTTTTGGAGCGGCGCGGTGACGACGCGCGGCGCGGCCTGCGGGTCGTTCGGGTTGCGTAGCGTCCACGTCAGCAAATTGTGGGTGCGGTCGAAGACGGCCTCGCTCGTGCGCAGGCGTTTGCCCTGCTCGTCGCGCACGCTGTTGCTCAGGATGAGGAGAGAGGTCGGCTCGACGACGGATTCGGTGTTGTAGTGAAAGTCTATGCCGAAGAGTTTGCGAAACCAGCCGCGCGCGAGCACGTCGCCTTTGAAGATGAGGTTCGCGGGGGGCGTGTTCGCACTTGAATTCACAGCCGCGCTTGGACTCGTGGCCGTGCTTGAACTCGCAGCCGCGGGTGGACTGGCGACGGCGGCCGTCGTCTTCGCGCGCTCGACCGTGAATTTGAACTCGGCGATGTTGATGCCGCGCAGCAGCAACTTGGAGAACTCGCCTTCGTAGGTGAGTTGTTCGTCCGGCTCGAAGGGGAGCGGTTTGGGCGTCGCCGCGCGATCCGTGTCTTTCGTCATCGTCGCCGTGTTTGCCGTCGCGGGCGTGTGCGCGAACGCGGCGGCGCACGACGTGAGCGCGACGAGGGCGATTGAGAGTATGAAAGTTCGAGACGCCATCTTAATTCCTACTTCACCAGGAGAGCCTTGAGCGCGAGCACGCTCAACCCGACGAGCAATCCGAGCGCGGCGCGATACTCGCGGTAGCGCAGGTACAAGTTCATGTCAAACTTCAAACCGCGCCCGCCTTCGTCGCCGTAAGGCGTGAGGCGCGGGAAGAGAAGCGGCACGGCCGCCGCGTAGCGTGCGTAGTCCTCGCCGAAAAGCTGTGCGAGGGTCAAGGCTTCGACGCGCATCACCGGCAAATAGATGCCCAAAAACAACGCCGCGAAGAGACCGCCGAGCACGCAGAACAGCACCCAGCCGCCCGCCGCCGCAATCGTGAAGCCGATCCCTAGAATGAACGTGCCGAGGTAGAGCGGGTTGCGCGTGTAGGCGTAGGGGCCGGAGACGGCGAGCGCGTCGTTTTTGCGTATGTGACCCGAAGCCCACGCGCGTATGAGCAGGCCGCAGACGGCCACCGCCCCGCCTGCGGCGAGCGTCAACGGGCGCGGGCGCGCCAGCACGATGAAGATCGCCGCCACCAGAAAGCCGAGCGGCACGCGCCAACGCTGCACCCATGTCCCGCCTCTACGCAATCGTTAACGCCTCCACACGCTTCAACTCGTCCGCACGCCTGAGCCTCTCGTCCACCGCCGCCACGACGCGCGCCACCTCGATGTCCATGCACACCCACACGGCGCACGCGCGTCGGTGACAGTCGGTGCGACAACTGATGTCCGTGCGTTCGACGCACACGTCAGACGCGCGCGGGCTGCCGTTGCGCCACCACTCGGTCGGGCCGAACAACCCGACGACGGGCGCGCGCGCCGCGACGGCTAGATGCGTCGGCCCCGTATCGCCGCCGACGTACAGGGAAGCGCGCCGCGCCAGCGCGTAAAAACCTTTGAGCGACAGACTGACCGGCTGCGCCGCGCCCGTCCGGCTCGCGCGCACGACGCGCTCCGCCAACTCGCGTTCGCCCGGCCCGTAGGTGACGAGCGAGCGCAGTGCGTGCCGCGCCAGCAACGCGTCAGCGAGCGCGCCGAAACGCTCCGCGCCCCACAACTTGGTCGGCCACCCGCCGCCCGCGTTCAAAATCGCAAACTTCCCGCCGACGAGTCCGGCCGCGTCTCGCGCCTCGCGCTCCTGCTCCGGCGAGACGTGGACGGGAAACTCGAAGTCGTCGCCACTCTCCGGCACGCGGATGTCGAGCGCGGCGGCGGCGAGCGCGAGATTTTTACGTATGACGTTTATGCCGGGCGGAATGTTAACTGTGTGGGTCAGCAAAAAGCGGCTGGCCGGTTCGCGCAGGTGCGGGCGCGCGAAACCGTAGCGACGCGGGGCGCGCGCGAGGCGTGCGATGGCGGCGGATTTGAGTAGCCCTTGAAAATCGAGCGCGACATCGAAGGCCGAGGCGCGGAGTCGTTGTAACTGCTGGCGCGTTGCCAACAGCGTCTCCCCAGACAGCGGCCTCCAGCGCCTCAAGGCCTTCGTGTCGAGTTCGATGAGGCGATCCACGAGAGGGTTGTCCCTCAAGATTTCGGCCGCCCGCCGCTCGACCGCCCACGCCACTTCCGCCCCCGGCAACTCGCGCCGGATGGCTGCCAGCGACGGCAACGTGTGCACGATGTCGCCGATGCTGCCTAATTTGACGATGAGAATCTTCATAAAACAGTGACAAGTGACGAGTGACAAGTGACAAGATAAAGCAGTGAATCGTAAATCGTAAATCGTGAATAGAGGAAAGCGGTAAATCGCGAATCGTGAAAAGCGGTAAATCGTGAATCGTCGAACGTGAATAGAAAGAATCTGCTTTCCTCTATTCACGACCGACGATTCACTTTCTTCTCTTGTCACCTGTCATTCGTCACTCGTCACTGTATTCGGCCGGTTGAGCCGCAGGAGCATGTTGGAAGAGGAGTGGTCTTTGGGGTCGCCGACGATGGCGACGCGGCCGCCGTAGGAGCGCACCACGTCGCGTTCGGGCACGGTGTCGGCCGTGTAGTCTGTCCCTTTGGCGTGGATGTCGGGGCGGATGGCGAGCAGGAGCGCTTCGACCGTCGGTTCGGGGAAGATCGTGACGAGATCAACGGCGCGCAGCGAGGCGATGATCTCCGCGCGCTCGCGCTCCGCGACGAACGGGCGACCCGCGCCTTTCAGCGCGCGCACCTGCGCGTCCGTGTTGATGCCGACGACGAGCAGATCGCCGAGCGCCTTCGCCGCTTCGAGGTAGCGAACGTGGCCGACGTGCAGGATGTCGAAGCACCCGTTGGCGAACACGATGCGCGCCCCGTTCTTCCGCGCGATCGCCACGCGCGCCACCAGACGGTGACGCTCAAGGATG
The DNA here is from genome assembly GCA_030841105.1 of Pyrinomonadaceae bacterium. Classification (GTDB taxonomy): domain Bacteria; phylum Acidobacteriota; class Blastocatellia; order Pyrinomonadales; family Pyrinomonadaceae; genus JAIVJZ01. The sequence goes on along the minus strand of JAVEDE010000095.1, from coordinate 156,025 downwards.
CGCGCCACCGCCCCGGCCTTCTGTTGTTCCTCCGACGGGTACATAAGAAACTTACTTCAAACAGTTTTCCGATCCGATGTCAACGCTCAACGCGAGTAGCGAGTCGCTACAAATTCTCGCCGAGCGATGCAAGCAACTCTTGCACTTCGACCGAGGCCGTGCCGCGCTTCATGACGACCAGACCGCCGGCGTGGTTGGCGAGGTGTGCGGCGTCGGCGAAGGTCGCGCCGGAGGCGAGCGCGAGCGTGTAGGCGGCGATCACCGTGTCGCCCGCGCCCGTCACGTCCACGGCTTCGCGCGAGCCGACCGCCGGAAGATGTTGCGGCGGTGCGTCCTCTTCGAGCAGCAGCATGCCCTGACTGCCGCGCGTGATGAGCAACGCACGGTGTTTGAGGCGCGCGCGCAACTCAGCGGCCGCTGCTTCCAGCGTCGCCGCGTCCGCGAGCCTGCGTCCGAGCACCTGCTCCACCTCGTCCTCGTTCGGCGTGGCCGAAGTGAACCCTTCAAACTCCAACAGGCGGAAACGCGAATCCACGAGCACCGGCACGTCGCGCCGCGCGGCCGCCTCGCGCAAGGTGGCGACGGTCTCCGCGCCCGCCACGCCGTAGTTGTAATCCGAGATGATGCACGCGTCAGCCTGCGCCGCCGCTTCGCCGACGCGCGCTCTCAGTTCGTTTTTGAGCAGTGCGTTCGACAACGGCTCGCTCTCGTAGTCCACGCGGATCACTTGCTGCCGCATCGAGTGCGCCTGACCGGCGAGGATGCGCACCTTCGTCGCCGTGCGCGCTTCGGGCGAGCGCACGACCCCTTCGCAATCAACGCCCGCCGCGCGCAGTCGTTCGAGCAACGCGTCGCCCGCCGCGTCCGCGCCGACGACGCCGACAATCGTCGCCCGCGCGCCGAGCGAGGCGAGATTGACGGCGCAGTTGGCCGCGCCGCCCGGCACGGTCTCCGTCCGCTCGTGGCGCAGAATCAGCACGGGAGCCTCGCGCGACACGCGACTGATCTCGCCGTACAAAAACTGATCGGCCACAAGATCGCCCACGACCAGCACGCGCCGCTTCGCAAACTCACGAACCAGATTCGTCAAACGCTCTCGCATCTCGAAAAGTGACGAGTGACGAGTGACAAGTGACAAGTTCAAGACAAGTTCTAATTTTTTAACTTGTCACTTGTCACCTGTCACTTGTCACTCCTTTATTATCGCGTGCACGGCTTCCAACAAATTCTCGGCCACGAGGTCGGGCTGATGTCGCCACGCGGCGCGCTGGTATTCCCACTCGCCGCGCCCGTAGCCGCTGAGGACGAGCGCGGCGCGCGTGCCCGCGTTGCGCGCGAGTTCGGTGTCGCCGTAGCGGTCGCCGACCATCCAACTTGCGGCGAGGTCAATGTCGAGATCGGCGGCGGCGCGGCGGATCAATCCGGGGCGCGGCTTGCGGCAGTCGCAGTCGAAACGGTAGGGCGGCTCGCCGACCGACGGGTGGTGCGGGCAGTAATAGATCGCGTCGAGCCGCGCGCCGCCGCGTTCGAGTTCCTGCGCGAGCAGGGTGTGCACCGCGCCGATCACGTCTTCGGTGAAGTAGCCGCGCGCAACGCCCGCCTGATTCGTGACGAGGACGGCGAGCCACCCGGCCTCGTTGAGCACTTTGATCGCCTCGGCCGCGTAGGGGAACACACGATAGCGCGAGGGATGGTTGACGTAGCCGACCTCTTCGGAGATCGTGCCGTCGCGGTCTATGAAGACAGCGCGACGCTTCGACACCCCGCCCATCAAGCCACCTCCGCGCCGATCGCCGCGCGCTCTGACTCGTCTCCGTGCGTCGCCGCGCCGTCGTGGGCATGTGTTTCACAGTGGCCGTGCGCGAGCATCTCGACGGCGCGTAGGAAAACTTCTTCGGGCGTGATGTGTGTCATGCAGCGATGGTCAATCGGGCAATCGCGCAGCATGCAGGGCGCGCAGTCGGGCGGGTGGCGGATGATGTCTGCGGTCGGGGAGAAGGGGCGCGTCGTGACGGGGTTCGTCGGGCCGAAGACGACGAGCGTGGGGCGTTCGAGCGCGGCGGAGATGTGCGCCGGGCCGGTGTCGTTGGTGACGAGCAAGTCCGCGACACTCAAGACCGCGACCGTCCCGGCCAGATCGGTCTCGCCCGTCAGCACGACGGGGCGGCGTCGCATCTTCGCCAGCACCTCCCCGGTCACGTCCAACTCTTCGCGCGCGCCGATGAGGGCGACGTTGACCTTGGCCTTGCCCATCAAGTGATCGGCGAGCGCGGCGAACCGTTCGGGCGGCCAACGCTTGGCGCGGCTGTTGGTCGAGCCGGGGCAGAGCACGACGAGCGGGCGGTCGTTGAGCGCGCCGTGACGGCTGAGCAGTTTGCGCGCCGCCGCCTGTCGTTCGGCCGAGACGTGTAGTTGGTATTGCGGCTCGCGGTCTTCAAACCGCGCCGTGCCCGTCAACGCGCGTTCGAGTTCAAAGACGAGGTTGAGGTAGTAAAAAACTTCGTGCTGTTCGCCGCGCCAAGGGGGCACGGCGAGCGGGTGCGTGAGCAGGAAGGCGCGCCCGTCCGTCGCGTAACCCACGCGCAAGGGGACGCGCGCGGCGGCGGCGATGAAGGCAGGCTCGAAGGCGTTCGGGAAGAGGAGCGCGAGATCGAAACGGCGCGCGCGCCACTCGGCGATCCGGCGGAGCGACGCGCGCAGGCCGCGCCGCGTGTCGTCAATCAGCAACAGTTCGTCAACGATGTCCGTGCCCGCGAAGATGCCTTTCGCCCACGGGCGCGTAGCGAGCGTGATGTGCGCGGCGGGCAGCACGCGGCGCAGTTCGCGCAGCGCGGCGACGGTCATCACGGCGTCGCCCACCCAATTCGCGCCGCGCACCACCACGCGCTTGATCTGTTCCGGTTGAAGTGTTCGTGTCATTGGCTGTTCAGCATACTGAACGTTTCGTTCAATATACTAAATGTCTCACGCAAAGGCGCAAAGACGCAAAGGAAGAGAGCGCGGAAACGTTTGCGCGTTTTCCTTCGCGCCTTCGCGCCTTCGCGTGTGGTTGGCGCTTCGGGATTTCTACAACAAACTTTTCAGCCCGTCTTCGACGCCGATGAGCGGCTGCCAGCCGAGTTCGGCGCGGACGCGCGAGAGATCGGAGACGTAGTTGAAGGGCACGGGCGCGGGTGTGCGTGTGGTTTCTTCGAACACGGGTTCGAGTTGAATCAGACGCCCGACCGTCTCGGCGATGCCGCGCAGAGTCGTCGCCTGCTCGCGCCCGCCGCCGAGGTTGTACGTGCCGCGCGCGAGGCCGGAGTCAATGAAGGCGTGGCAGGCGCGCGAGAAATCTTCGACGTGCAGGATGTCGCGCAAGGGGCGTCCGCCCGCAGGGAGACTGAGCGGCCAGCCGCGCTTGACCGCCTCGACGTAGTGCGTGACGAAGTTCGACTCGTTGCCCTCGGACGGCCGCGCGTAGACGGCCGACAAACGAAACACGCAGGCGCGCACGCCCCGCGCCGCCGCGTAATATTCGACATAGCGTTCGCCCATCAACTTCGACCATTCGAGCGGCGACTGCCCGCAATAATCCGTCGCGCAACTTTCGGGGACTTCCGTGTAAGCGTCGGCGTGCGCGCCGTACACGTCCTTGGTCGAAGCGTAGATGAAGGTCGCGCCCACGCGCATGTGCGCGAGCAGGTTGGCAGTGCCTTCGGCGTTCGTGCGGAAACACTCGGCCGCCGCCGCGTGACTCTTGTCGAGGTGCGCGGCGAGGTGGATCACTGTGTCGTAGTCGGCGACGCGTGAGGCGTCGTAGGGGTCGAGAATGTCGAAGCCCGCGCGGCGCGAAAAGTCGTCGGCGTCGAAGAAACGCCGCACGTGGATGCCGAGATAACCGCTGCCGCCCGTGACGAGAACTTTCATAAGTTTCAGGTTTCAAGTTTCAGGTTTCAAGTTAAAAGGGAAAACTACTGATATCCGTTTCAAGTCGAAGCGCAAGGCAGTCTCAGACCTAAAACCTGAAACCTGAAACTAACTTTTTGTAACTAGACATTTCGTTGTGCGATGGCTTTCAGGCGCGCGAGGGAGTCGGCGCGGCCGATGGCGATCAGCATGTCGCCCGCTTCGATCTGCGAGTCGCCCGAAGGATTGAAGACCATCTCGCTGTTGCTGCGCCGGCGCACGGCGACGATCACGACATCGAGTTCGGAGCGGATGTTGGTGAACTTCAACTTGTGCCCGACGTAGGAAGAACGTGGGGCGACGACGACTTCCTCGAAATCCAGGTCGAGGTCTTCGGCCGCGATGGAATCAATGAAGTCGGCCACGGCGGGCTTGGTGAGAGCCTGCACCATGCGCTGGCCGCCGATAATGATCGGCGCAATGACGCGATTCGCCCCGGCGCGGATCAGCTTCGGCTCGGCCTGCGCCTCGATGGCGCGCGCGACGATGTGTAGACTATCGTTCAAGCCGCGCGCCGTCAGGACGACGTAGACGTTGTCGGCGTCGTCGGGTAGACAGGCGGCGAGGGCGCGCGCGTGTTCGACGCCCGCGTCGCGCAAAGTCTCTTCGAGCGTCGCATCGCGCACGAGCACGAGCACGTCCTCGTCAATCAAACTGGCAACCTGTCGTTCGTCGCGTTCGATGACGATGAAGGGTTCTTCGCGGCGTTGCAGTTCGCGGATGATGCGCGAGCCGACGCGACCCGCGCCGCAGATGATGAAATGGTTTCGCAGTTTGCTTATCTCCCGGTAGCGTCGCCGCTGGCCGTAGGCCGCGACGATCTCTGATTGGACGAGGGCTTGAATGGCGGTGGAGAGCAGGAAGCCGACGACGGCGACGCTGACGAGCATGAAGACTGTCGCGAAGCCGCGCCCGGCGCGCGACGACGGATGCACGTCGCCGTAGCCGACGGTCGCCACGGTCATCACGGTCAGGTACAGGCTGTCGAGCAGCGACAGCGGTTCGAGCAACCGAAAGCCGATTGTGCCGAGCGCGATCAAACCGACGAGCGCGACGAGCGCATAAATCATGCGGCGGCGTGCGGCTTTCGTCAGGTGGAGGAAAGTTGGCGTCGAACTCATATCTCAACCGGCGCATCCAACGGGCGCGACTGCCGCCGTCGCCGCCGCTGTCGTCCGGCGCGCGCCGCCGTCACGTTAGCGAAAACGCCCGCGCGGTGTCAAACTATAGTAGACAGTTGCACGTATAGAGATTAGAGTTTTATGACAGCAGCCGAAGGGGCTTCGGATTTGATCTAACCTGTCACTTGTCAACCGTCACTCGTCACTGCTTCTATGCCCGTCCGTCATCCACCGAACAATCGCGTGCCGCCACCCGCGGCCGGACGGCGCGCGGCGCGCGTCGTGCGTTACGACGAACCGGCGGAGGGCTTCTTCCGGCGTTGGCGACGGCGCATCTTCCGCCCGCCCGTCGTCATCGCGCTGGTGCTTCTGACCACTTTCACCGTCGGCGTCCTCGGCTATTACTACTACATCTTCTCCGAGCGCGTAGACCGGCTCATCGGCGGCGAAATCTTCACGCGCTCGGCGGGCGTCTACACTGCGCCGAAGGATTTGCGCGTGGGCGTGCCTCTGTCGGCCGACGATCTGGTGAAGCGTCTGCAACGCGCGGGCTACGTCGAGCGCGCCGCGCAGGCCGACGACGCGCGCGGCCGTTACGCCTTGAACGGTGCGAGTGTGGATGTCGAGCCGGGGCAGAACGCCATCGTTGACGGCCAACGCCTCTTCCCGCGCGTGCGCGTCACGTTCGCGCGGACGGGCAAGGGCATCGCCGCGCTCAACGACCTCGACAGCAAAACGAAACTCGAACACGCGCTCATCGAACCCGAACAGATCAGTTTCGTCACGGGCAGCGACCGGCAGAAGCGGCGCATCATCAGCTTTCAAGACATCCCGCCGCACCTCGTTAAAGCCATCACGGTGACGGAGGATCGCACCTTCTTCGAGCACTACGGCATCAACATTCGCGGCATCGCGCGCGCCCTCGCCCGCCGCTACGACGCAGACCCCAACTCGCCCATCGCCAGACAGGGCGGTTCGAGCATCACGCAGCAACTCGTCAAAAATCTGTTGCTCTCGCCCGAATACAGTCTCAAGCGCAAGCTCTCAGAAGCCTACATGTCGGTCATCCTTGAGACGCGTCTGTCGAAGCAGGAGATTTTCGCGCTCTACTGCAACGAGGCTTATCTCGGCCAGCACGGCGGCTTCTCGATCAACGGTTTCGGACAGGCGGCGCAGGTCTATTTCGGCAAAGACGTGACCGGCGTGACGCTGCCCGAAGCGGCCTTCCTCGCCGCCATCATCCGCAGCCCCAACCGCTACAACCCCTATCGCAATCACGCGACGGCCACGGCGCGACGCAATCAGGTGCTCGACTCGATGGCCGACGCCGGGGCGATCACGGCCGACGAGGCGGCGCGCGCCAAGGCCACCGAGTTGAAAGTCGCGCCCGCGCGCGGTCGGCTCGACAATTCCGACGCGCCTTACTTCGTTGACTACGTGCAGACGCAGTTGGCCGACATCCTCGCCGACTCGCGCACGGCCGAACACCTGCGCATCTACACGACGATTGACATGGAGTTGCAGCGCGCGGCCTACGCGGCCGTGACGAAGCAACTCGCCGCGCTCGATAAGATTTACGCCAAGCGCGGGAAAAATTCGGTCGAGCCGGGGACGTTGCAGGCGTCGCTCGTCGCGATGAACGCGGAGACGGGCGAGGTGGTGGCGATGGTCGGCGGGCGCGACTACGAACGCAGCCAACTCAACCGTGCGACCGACGCCATGCGCCAGCCCGGCTCGGTCTTCAAACCGTTCGTCTACGCCACCGCGCTCAACACGGCCTTCGACCCGATCCCGCGTGTCATCACGGCGGCGACCACCTACATGGACGAGCCGAAGACCTTCACCTTCGACAATCAGGAATACTCGCCCGGCAACTTCGGCGACTCTTACGCCAACGCCCCCGTCACCCTGCGCGACGCGCTCGTCCACAGCAAGAACGTCATCACGGTTGACGTGGCGATGGAAGTCACCATCGGCCGCGTGATGAGTCTCGCCACGCGCGCCGGACTTCCCAAACCTCAACGCGCCTACCCCGCGATGGCGCTCGGCACGAACGAGGCGACGCCGCTGCAAGTCGCCTCCGCCTACACCATCTTCGCCAATCACGGCACGCGCTCTACGCCGATCGGGATCAACCGCGTCACCACCGGGCGCGGCGCGACCATCGCCGCGCCCGTCACGCAAAAGAGCGAAGTGCTGCGCCCCGAAGTCGCTTACCTGATGACCTCGATGATGAAAGATGTCGTCAACCGCGGCACGGCGGCGCGCGTGCGTGCGCGCGGCTTCAAGTACAACGTCGCGGGCAAGACCGGCACGTCGCGCGACGGCTGGTTCGCAGGTTACACGCCGAACCTCGTCTGCGTCGTCTACGTCGGCTTCGACGACGGCTCGCCTTTGAATTTGACGGGCGCGGATTCCGCCCTGCCCATCTGGGCTGATTTCATGTCGGCCGCGCTCGCCGCGCACCCGGAATGGACGGGCGATTGGCAGATGCCTTCAGGGATCGAACAGGCTTCGATTGACCCGCGCACAGGTCTGCTCGCCGCCGCTGACAGCCCGACCAAACGCGTCGAACTCTTCATCAGCGGAACTGCGCCCACGCAAGAGAGCACCGCCCCGCTCGACGAGGTGTTGCCGGAGTTGCTCGACGGCACGGGCGAAGATGGCGGCGAGTTCGACTACGCGCCCGCGCCCGTCGTGCCTTTCGACGGCAGCGACCCGCCGCCCCCCGCCGACACGCAGCAACGCCCGCGTACCGCCACCCCGCGGCTCGAAGGGCGCGGCATGACGCAAGGAGACGGCACGTCGCGCCTGATGGGCACGATCACGCTCGACATAGACCCGTCCACAGGTCTGCTCGCCGCGCCGACGTGTCCCGTCATTCGCTCGAAGACGTTCCCCATCGGGCAGGAGCCGCGCCGCTACTGCGGCCCCGAATATCACAACGGCCAGACGATCATGCCTTCGGGCACGCGCCCACGCCTCGTCTCGCCCTGAACCTTTGCGGGAGATCAGATGAAACCTTCGCCGCCCCGCCGTCACCGTCAAGGCGCGCTCATCCTCCTTGTCCTCGCGCTCGCTGCTTGCGCCGACGCGCGCGCGCAAACGTCAAACACGCAAACTCAAACATCGCCCGTGGTGGCGACGACGCCCGCGCAGTCTCCGTCGCAGTCGGACGCGAGCCAGTCTTAAACGGCGAACGTCCGCCGGATGTCGAGGGAAGAACGCTATGAAACTATTTCGTCAACTACTGAACGGCGCGTCGCTGGCGTTGCTGCTCGCGCTCAGCCCGTGCGCCGCGGCTCAGACCACGAGCGCGCAGGGGCAAGTCCCTGCGACGCAGGCGGGCGGCGGGGCGGCGAAGTTGTTTAAGGTAGAGGCCGCGGTGTTGGAGCGCGACGGTAAACCCGTGGAAAACCTCAGCGCCGAAGATTTCCGCGTGGAACTGGACGGCGTGCCGCAGGCGATCACGTTCTTCGCGCATGAGTCATTGCCGCTCAGTTACAGCCTGCTGGTTGACAACACGGGTTCGCTCCGCACGTTGCTCGATCCGATGCTCAGGGTGGGGGAGGCCATCGTTGCGGCGCGCGGCGAGCGGGATGAAATGTCTGTGGTGCGTTTCGTCAGCCGCGACCGGATCGAGTTGATGCAGGACTTCACGCGCAACCGCAACGCGCTCGTCGCCGCGCTCGAAGAGATGTACGTCGAGGGCGGAGAGACGGCCTTGCTCGAAGCGTTGTACGTCGCGGCCGAAGCGGTCGTGACGCGCGCGCCGGGCGACGAACGCCGCCGCGCACTCGTCGTCATCACGGACGGCGGGGAGCGCGACGCAAGCGCGAAGCTCGACGAAGTGTTAGACTATTCGCGTCGGCACAACGTGCCGATCTACGTCTTCGGGCTGACCGACGCGCTCGGCGACGACGCCTTCAGTCAGGTGAAGGGCGGCCGTCGCAAGTCGCGCGAGTTGCTCGACACGCTCGCGCGGGAGACGGGCGGCTACGCGGTCTTCCCGAAAAAGACCTCGGAGTTCGCCGCCGCCGCCCAAGCACTCAACGCACGGCTACAGACGCCCCGCTACACGCTCGGCTTTACACCTAGCGCAGACCCCTCGAACCGGAAACTCAACATCACGATCAAACTCGCCGACCACGCGCGGCAAGACGGGCGGCAGTTGCTCTCCCCCACAAACCTGCGTGCGCGCGGCGCGGGCGCAGAAAAGAAACGTTGAAGCCGGGACGCGCAACGATGAACTGAAAGCAAGTCGCCTTTAGTTCATCGTTGCGCGTCCCGGCTTCAACGCTTCACTCCGCGTCTCTTCGCGTCTCTGCTTCGCGCCTGCGGCGGTGAGTTCAGGTCGCCCTTTCGATCAACCGCGAACCGCGTCGAATGTTAGCCGCGACGATAATCTTTAACCCGCCCCGTCACTTTGTGGAACTTTCCGGGCGGGCGGGGCGAATTAGGGTGTCGGGCATTGACCGCACGCGAAGATGAGAGCCTCTCCTGAGCACAGCGATGAAGAACTGTTGCGGCTGACGGTCGCCGGTGACGCCGACGCGTTCGCCGCGCTCTACCGCCGGAGACAGGCGGGCATCTATCGCTTCGCGCTTCAGATGTGCGGCTCGGAAGGCATCGCGGAAGACGTGACGCAGGAAGTTTTTATGACGCTCGTCCGCGAGTCGCAGTTGTTCGACCCCACGCGCGGCGCGCTCGCCTCGTACCTCTACGGCGTGGCGCGCAATCAGGTGTTGCGGCGTCTGGAAAAAGAGAGGCATTTCGTGGCGTTGGCCGACGAGGAGACGACGGAAGACGGGCGCGCGCGCGCGTCTAACGTCTCCGCGCACATGGCCGACGCGGCCGACGACCCGCTCGCCGAACTCGCGCGCAGCGAGTTGATCGAAACGGTGAGGGGCGCGGTCTTGGCTCTGCCCGCGCATTACCGAGAGGTCGTCGTGTTGTGCGAGTTGCACGAGTTGAGTTACGCGGAGGCGGCGACGGTGCTCGGGTGCGCCGTCGGCACGGTGCGCTCACGCCTGCACCGCGCGCGCGCCCTGCTCGTCGAGCGTTTGCGCGAGGTGCGCCCGCACGGCGACGAACGCGGCGCGGCGACGGACTTTGATCCCTTAAGGTGTTTCGCATGAACTGTCGGCAATTCACATCTCTCATCGTTGAAGCGGCGCGCGGGCGGATGTTGGACGCCGCGTCGCGCGACGGCGCGCTGCGCCACGCCGAAACTTGCGCGTCGTGCGCGGCGCGTCTCGCGCGTGAGCAGAATTTGACGGACGCCCTTCGCGCCATCGCCACCGACATGGCAGACCTGAGCGCGCCCGCACGCGTCGAAGCCAAACTCCTCGCAGCCTTCCGGGAGACGCGCGCGAACGCGCAAGCGGCGACGGCGACAGACGCCACGCACGCGCACGATGCGACGCACGCGCACGGGGCGACAGTCGCGCCCGTCGAGTTGTCGGCGAAGGATGAAGTGGCCGCCCGTCGTGCGTCGTCGCGGCGTCGAACGTGGCGCACGGCAGCAGTTGCAACGGCCATCGCGGCCTCGCTCGCGCTCGTCGCGCTCGTCACGCTCTACAAGCAGTTCACGCGAACTGTGCCGTCGTCACAGACGACGGGCGTCGCGTCGCAAGAGGGCGGCGGCAGAGAGTCAACGCCCGTCGCGCCCGTTGTTGCCGCCTTGTCGCCGTCTCCGAATTCCGCCGGTTCGACCGGACAGGTAAAACCCGAACGGCCGCAACTGATCGAGCACGCCGCTTCCGCACGGGCGCGCGTGAAACCCGCGCGCCCGTTTGTGCCCAGAATGATCGAGTCGCAGCAGGTGATTGACGGCGGCAGCGCGATCTTCGCGGCGGGCGATGGCGAGTCAGCGTCGAACCACGCGGGCGGCGCGTCGAAGCCCAGCGAGACGGAGAGCGTGACGGAGTTTATTTCGCTCGTCGCCGGTGCGCCCGCCGCGACGCCGCTTGAGAGCGGGCAGTTGGTGCGCGTGCAGTTGCCGCGCGCCGCGCTCGCCTCACTCGGGCTGCCCTTGAACGCCGAGCGCGGCAACGAGCCGGTGAAGGCCGACGTGCTGCTCGGCAACGACGGGCTGGCGCGCGCCATCCGCTTCGTGCGCTGACGGGCAAGCGTGGAGAGTTTCAGCCGACAGTTTCGATTCGCATTGGAGAGGCGCGCGGTCAGTAGTTTGATGTGCGCGAGTCCTGTCGAAGTTAAAGTCTGGTTATGTACGTAGAAAGGATGAGGATAAAAATATGAAGAGACGTTTGCTCACCGCCACGTTGTGCGCGCTCGCCCTGCTGGCGAACGGCACGGGCGCGCTCGTCGCGCAGACCCAACAGCAGAAGACGCAGCAGGCCGCGCCGCCGCCCCCGCCCGCACACGATGTTTTGATCGAGCGGCACGGCGAGGAGATGCCGCGCGTTCACATGATGCCGGGACACGAGGGCGTGTTCGAGATGCAGATCGCGCCGGGCACACCGGGCGACGCTTTCAGTTTCAGCATCGTATCGTCGGACATGCATTTCGATAGCAATGTTGTGAAGGGCGCGCCCTACTCGGCCGAGTCCGTCAACGAGTCCGTGCAGGTGCTCGCCGACGGCAACCGCATCACGCGCACCTCGAAGGCCAGCCTCTACCGCGACGGCGAGGGGCGCACGCGCCGCGACGAGACGCTCAACCACATCGGCCCGTGGGCGACCTCCGAAGAACCCGCGCAATCCATCCTGATCAACGATCCGGTCGCCGGGTCGCGTTACGTCTTGAACCCGCGCACGCGCACGGCGCAGAAGATGTCGAACGTCATGACGTTCAAACGCATGTTAGGTGAGGGCGCGCAGGTGTCCGGCGCAGAACCCCGCACGCAGGTCTTCGTGCGCAGCGAGGGCGGGAGCATAGGCACTGGCGGCGGCGCGGTGGTGGTGTCGCAGGACGCGTCGAAGACCATCAACGGGGGCTGGCTGTCGGGCAAGGCCATCAAGAAAATGCAGCCGACCTACCCGCCGATTGCGAAGGCCGCGCGGGCGGAAGGGCCTGTGACGGTGCAGATCGTCGTGGGCGAGTCGGGCGCGGTCGAATCGGCGAAGGCGACGGCCGGTCATCCGCTCTTGCAGCAGGCGGCCGTTGACGCCGCCAAGGAGTGGCAGTTCAGCCCGACGAAACTGTCGGGCAACGCCGTGAAAGTCTCCGGCACGATCTCCTTCGTCTTCGCGCTGCCGAAGGACGAAGCGGAGTCCGGCGGCGTGACCTTCATGCGGACGCCCGCGCCGGGGAACGCCCCGGAAGGCGAGCGCGTGAAGCCGGTCAAGGAGTCGCTCGGCAAGCAGTTGGTCGAGGGCGTCGAGGCCGAAGGCACGCGCACGACGATCACGTTCCCCGCCGGGATGATGGGCAACGAACGCCCGCTCAACATCGTCTCCGAGCGCTGGTATTCGCCCGAACTGCAAACGGTCGTGATGAGCAAGCACAGCGACCCGCGCTTCGGCGAAACGACCTACCGCCTGACCAACATCAACCGCAGCGAACCGGCGCGCACGCTCTTTGAAGTGCCCTCCGACTACACCGTCAAGGAAGGCCCGCAGTCCTTCCCGCGCACCATGCGGCGCATGCGTCAACCGGAGCAGAAGTAGAAACAATCCCACGACGCAAGTAGACAAACTTCTACTCCACACGAAACGGGCGACGCGATTATTTCGCGTCGCCCGTTTCAATGAGTGGTGGACGATGGGAGTTGTTGCTTCTTGAGTGCGTTGACGAATACGCGGAAGCCGACGCGTGAAGATTAGTCGAGGCCGACCCGATCATAAACTTCGCTCAGGGCGAGCGTGCACTCGACGGACGCCAATTCGACGCGGCTCTCAAGTCCGCGAACGTCCGCCAGCAGCCAGCGGCTATCCGCCTGCCGGGCGTAATGCTCGACGTGATAGTCGTTCTGTGCGACGAGCAGATATTCGGTCACCGATGCAAGCGTGCGGTAGTAACCGAACTTCGCCGTGCGATCATAAGACGCAGTTGATTTCGACAGCACTTCGACGACGAGCGTCGGGTTGAGCAAGGTGTCAACCGCCTCATCTTCAAATTGCGACTCGCCGCAGACCACCGCGACATCGGGATAGGTATAGAGATTAGCGGCGGGAATCTTCACCCGCATGTCGCTGATGTAAGTTTCGCACGGCCTGTCTCGCAAGAGTTGCTTGAACGAGGCGAAAACATTTCCGGCAATGAGGTTATGCTTTCTGCTCGCGCCGACCATGGCGAAGATTTCGCCGTCGAGATATTCGCTCTTGTATTCGGCGGCGCGTTCCAGCGCCAAGTATTCTTCGGACGTGATGTGAGTTGTTTTGGCCTGACGAGACATGTTGCACCTCTGGCCGCTCAGGGCTGTTCGGCCTCATCATAACACTTCAAGTGAAGTGGCGGGCGAGAACTTACGTCTGCGCGCCGTTAACTCCGGCAGTGTGCGAGAGCAAGGCTGCGTGGAGCGTCTCGATGGCGAGGGCGGCGGCGTGGTTTTTGCGCGCGGGCAGGCCGTCGAGCGTATGGATCAGTTGTTGGCGGGTGATGAGCGCAGCTTCGGCGGGGGTGATGCCTACGAGCATCGAGGTGAGCGCAGAGCCGCAGGCAAGCGTGGGCGGGCAGCCGTAGGCGAGGAAGCGCGCGGCGGCGATGCGGCCGTCGCGGATGCGCAGCATGAGACGGAGGCGGTCGCCGCAGGCGGGGTTGGTCAACTCGGCCACGGCGTCGGCGTCGGCGAGTTCGCCCGCGTTGCGCGGGTGCGCGAGATGATCTTTGACGGTCTCGGAGTAACTCATCGGGGTTTCAAGTTTCAGGTTTCAAGTTTCAAGTTAAAGAACAGAGAGCTTGTCAGTCCTGAAACCTGAAACCTGAAACTTGAAACTCATGTGTCATGCGGGCGTGGTTTCGCAGGCGCGTCCGGCGAGCGATTTCTGGTAGAGAGGCGAGAGGCGGCGCAAATTTTCGACGGCGCGGGGCAGCACTTCGAGGACGTAGGCGATGTCCTCGGCCGTCGTGTCTTTGCCGAGGCTGAAACGGATCGAGCCGCGCGCGAGTTCGTCGTCGCGGCCGAGGGCGCGTATGACGGGCGAGGGTTCGAGCGAGCCGGAGGAGCAGGCCGACCCGGTGGAGACGGCGACGCCCTGCATGTCCAGATTGATGAGCAAGCCCTCGCCTTCGATGAAGCGGAAAGAGATGTTCGACAGGTGCGGCAGACGCCGCTCACGGTCGCCGTTGTACACGATGTCTGAGACGCGGGCTTCGACGCCACGCTCGAACTCGTCGCGCAAGCGTCTGAGGTGCTCGATGCGTTGGGGCAGTTCTTCGCGGGCGAGCGCGGCGGCACAGCCAAAGGCGACGAGCAAGGGGACGGACTCTGTGCCCGCGCGGCGTTCGCGTTCCTGATGGCCGCCGATTGACTGCGGCGTGAGCCGCACGCTGCGCCGCACGTAGAGCGCGCCCGCGCCTTTCGGAGCGTTCAGTTTGTGCGCGGAGAGCGAGAGCAGGTCGCAGCCGAGCGCGTCCACGTCAACCGTCATGCGCCCGGCCGCTTGCACGGCGTCCGTGTGCAGCCAGAGGTACTTGCGCCCGCGCGCCTCTCGTTCCTCGCGCACGAGCGCGCCGATCTCTACGACGGGTTGAATCGTGCCGATCTCGTTGTTGGCGAGCATGACTGTGATCAGCACGGTGTCCGGCCGGAGCGCGGCGCGCACGTCCGCCGCGCGCACGATGCCGTCCGTATAGACGGGCAGGCGCGTCACTTCCCACCCGCGTTTCTCCAACGCATCGCACACACCGCGCACGGCCGAGTGTTCAATCTGCGAAGTGATGATGTGGCGGCCGTGTTCGGCGTTGGACTCGGCGATGCCGCGGATGGCTAGGTTGTTGGCCTCCGTGCCGCCGGAGAGGAAGACCAACTCGTTCGGGCGCGCGTTGATGAGCGCGGCCACTTCGCGACGCGCGCGGTCGAGCGCGACACGCGCCTCCTGCCCGTAGAAGTGGACGCTCGAAGCGTTGCCGAACTTCTCCGTCAAATAAGGCAGCATCGCCTCGACCACACGCGGGTCAACCGGCGTCGTCGCACTGTTGTCTAAATAAACTCTCCGCATAAAAGGTTCTTTGTCCGTTGTCAGTAGTGCAACCAAACTTCCGGCAACTCACGTAAGCAAACGAAACAACCGACAACCGACTACTGACGACGGACAACTGACGGTCGGCCGTCTTACATCACAAGCAACTGACAGCTTTCCGCGTCGGCGGCGACACACTCTCTCCCGCAGTCGTCCGGCGCATGTTGTGTCGCGGCACGTAACGGAGTCTAGCGGCGCAGGGGGGCGCGGTCAAGCGGCCTCAAAAGCCGATTCACGACGGCGGGGCGAAGTGTTAGCATAGGCCGTCGTGAGAACCCCGGACGCTCCTGATGCACACGCGACGCGCGCACTTTCGACGAGCCGCAATCCTTTTGCCGGAACTTTTTAAGGAGAGAAAATATGCAGACCCGCACACGATTTTTGCCCGCCGCCATGTCCCTCGCGCTGGCCGTCGTCGTCCTCCCCGCGACACACGTCTCACGCGCCGCGAGTCTCGATGACGCGAACGCCGCCACGGCGACGCAACAGGCGGGCGCGCTCGAACGCGGTTATCGCACGGGCTATTCCGACGGCTATCAGGCGGGCTATCGCGACTCCATCGAACGCGCCGCGCGCGACTATCGCAATAAGGAAGAGTACGCCCGCGCCGACCGCGCCTACATCCCCGCTTACGGCGCGCTCGAAGTTTATCGCGACGGCTACCAGCAGGGTTTCGAGGTCGGCTACGAGGCCGGGTTTGAACGGCGCGGCTTCGACTCAATCGTCCCGGCGGGTCTCTCGCGGCGCGGCGCGTCTTCGGCGCAGGCGAGCACGCAACCCGTGAGCGACACGCGCGGCACGTCCGACTCGACCGGCGACTCTCGCGCGAGCGATTCCGACAATCGCAGCGGCAACGCGCCGCAACGCCAGATCGGCACGCTCGACCTTCCTCTGGATACGACCATGCGCGTCGAACTCTTAACCAACCTCTCGACCGACGCGACGCAGCGCGGCGACCGTTTCGAGGCGCGCGTCATCGAACCGGCCGAGTATGCGGGCGCGCAGGTGACGGGGCGCGTCAAGAACGTGAAGCGCGCGGGCAAGGTGCGCGGCACGGCCGAGTTGCAACTCGACTTCGAGCAGATCAGTCTGCCCGACGGCCGCTACACGAACTTCAACGCGCAGGTCATCGAAGTGGTCGGCCGCTCGACCGGCAACGTCGCCGACGTTGACGAAGAGGGCGGCGTGCGCGGCCAGAGCACGACGAAGGACGACGCGGCGAAAGTCGGCGCGGGCGCAGGCATCGGCGCGATCATCGGCGCGATTGCGGGCGGCGGCAAAGGCGCGGCCATCGGCGCGGTCATCGGCGGCAGCATCGGCGCGGGCGGCGCGATCACCTCGCGCGGCAAAGACATCCGCCTCGAACGCGGTCAGGAACTCATGATCCGCACCTCGACCGAAACGCGGATTCAATAAAGGGGAAGGGGCAAGGGGTAAAGGGTAAGGGAAACCGCACAGAGCGGCACTACGCGCCCTCTGGTTTTTCTTTTCCTTTACCCCTTGCCCTTTTACCTTTCCCCTCCGCTTCCTCTCCCATGCCACTCGTCACACTATTGACCGACTTTGGCGCGGCCGATTATTTCGTCGGGGCGTTGAAGGGCGCGATCCTATCGGTCAACTCACACGCACAGATCGTTGACATCACGCACGAGATTGTCGCGCACGACGTGCAGGCGGGCGCGTTCACGCTGCTCGCCGCCTACGATAGTTTTCCGCCGGGGACGATCCACGTCGCGGTGGTTGACCCCGGCGTCGGCTCGACGCGTCGCCCGCTCCTCATCGCCACCGATAGCTACTTCTTCGTCGGCCCCGACAACGGTCTCTTCAGCTACGTCTGCGAACGCGAGCGCGACGTGCGCGTCTATCAATTGACGAACGAAAAATATTTTCGCGCGCACGTGAGCGCGACCTTTCACGGGCGCGACATCTTCGCGCCAATCGCGGGCGCGCTGTCGAAAGGCGTCGTGCCCGAAGCGTTCGGCGAGTTGGTTGACGACTACGTGCGACTCGCGCCGCTTGCGCCGGTGCGCGACGGCGGCGACGACGGCGCAACGGCGTGGTCAGCCACGATCATTCATGTAGATCGCTTCGGCAACCTCGTCACGAACATCACGCGCCGGGAGTTGGCGGGTGCAGAGTTCGCGCGGGGCGCGAAGTTGGAGATCGGCGGGCGGGAGATCAGTTCGTTTCGACGTTTTTACGCAGACGCGGCGGGCGACGGCGTGACGGACGCGGCGGGCGGCGGGGCGGATGCGGCGTGTGAATTGTTTGCCATCTGGGGCAGCGCGGGCTTTCTTGAGATCGCCGCGAACCGTGCGTCCGCTGCTCAACTACTGTGCGCCGAGCGCGGCCAACCCGTGCGTCTCACGAGCCTCGAATCTTAAGAAAACCGGCGAGCCGTTCGGCGTCGGCAAAGGAGTCGCGGCTTAGTTTCTATTCACGATTTACGATTTACGATTTACCGCTTTCCTCCCGTCACCCGTCGCTTGTCACTTGTCACCCCATTTGTTATCTTCGACTCAACTTAAACAACTTCAAGGATACCCATCATGGAAAACGCGAAGGAAGCTGCAACCGCGCCTGCGACGGACACACCGAAGGAAGCGAGCGCGCCTGCTGCCGCCGCCGCTGCAACCACCGCAACGGCGGCGGGCGGCGCGGGCTTGCGCGGCGTCGTGGCCGCGAGTTCGTCAATCGGCGACGTGAACGGCGAGCAGGGCATACTCATTTATCAGGGCTACGACATTCACGATCTGGCCGCGCATTCGACTTTTGAAGAGACCGTCTACCTGCTCTGGCACGGGCGTCTGCCGAAACAGCCGGAACTCGACGCGTTCAAACAGGACATCGGCGCGCACTACGAGTTGCCGCAGCAGATCGTCGAACTGATCCGCGCCTTCCCGCGCGACGCCGAGCCGATGGACATGCTGCGCACGGCCGTCTCCGCGCTCGACTTCTACGACAAGGAGTGCTGCGACATCTCACGCGAGGGCGCGCTGCGCACGGCGACGCGTTTAACCGCGCAGTTTCCCGTCCTCGTCGCCGCCATCGAACGCATCCGCAACGGCCAAGACCCGATTCCGCCGAAACCCGAACTCGACATCGCCACCAACTTCCTCTACATGCTCAAGGGCGAGATGCCTTCCGAGCGCGAGGCGCGCATCTTCGACATCTGTCTCATCCTGCACGCCGACCACGAACTGAACGCCTCGACCTTTACGGCGCGCGTCGTCGCGGGCACGCTCGCGGACGTGTACGGCGCGGTGACGGCGGCCATCGCCGCGCTCTCCGGCCCGTTGCACGGCGGCGCGAACACGAACGTGATGAAGATGCTCTTGGAGATCGGCGAAGTTGACAAAGCCGAGGAGTTCGTCAAAAACGCGCTCGCGCAGAAGAAGAAGATCATGGGCATCGGCCACGCCGTCTACAAGACGGAAGACCCGCGCGCCACGCACCTGCGGAAGTTTTCGCAGGAGGTCGGCGCGTCGAAGGGCGAGACGAAGTGGTACGAGATTTCGCGCAAGATCGAGGATTACATCCACCGCGAGAAGGGCATGTACCCGAACGTGGATTTCTACTCGGCCTCGACCTATTACATGATGGGCATCCCGCTCGAACTCTACACGCCCATCTTCGCCGTCTCGCGCATTTCGGGCTGGACGGCGCACGTGCTCGAACAATACGCCAACAACAAACTCATCCGCCCCCGCGCCGAATACATCGGCCCGCGCGATCTGGAGTACGTGCCGATTAGCGAAAGACTGTAAGGCAGTGACGAGTGACAAGTGACGGGTGACAAGTTAAAGCTGATTAGCTTTAACTTGTCACCCGTCACTTGTTACTTGTCACCCGTCACTTGTGACTGTCTTATCGTCACTCTCTCCGGCATCTCACCGTCGGTAAATTGCTTCAACTCTACATCCGCCTTCAGCAGAGTCGTCTTCCAGATAAAGATCGTTGAGATGATGAGTGCGACGGTGCAGGCCACGCCGCCTTCGATGCCGTATGCGCCGCCGGTGAGCCACGCGGGGCCTGTGTCGGTGGCGTGCAGGAGCGGCGCGCGCGTCAGGCTCGTGATGCCACTGACGGGCAGGCCGAGCAGCGCGCCCATCGCCCAGTTCCAAGCCCAGTGGAGGCCGAGCGGAAACCACAGGCTGCGCGTGCGCAGGTAGGCGACCGCGAGCCAGAACCCGGCGAGCGTCGTGTTGATGAAGGTGAAGCCCCACGCGACGTTCGGGTTGTCGAGATGCACGCAGGCGAACAGGACGGACGAGGGCACTACCGCCGCGAGAAAGGGCAGCGCGCGCATCATCGTCTGCAAGGGGTAGCCGCGAAACAGCATCTCTTCGGCGGCGGCCGCGATCACGAAGATGAACGCCGAGCCGAAGAAAGTTTTTAAGAATGCGACGTTCGAGATTGACGATGCGACGCCGAAATTGTAGCCGCCGAGCACAGTCGCCACAAGCGCGGCGAGCATGAGCGACACCACGCCGAGCAGTGTGCCGATCAGTAGATCGCGCAGCCAGCCGCGGTGAAGCGTCCAGCCGAGAGCGCGCAGCGGCAAGTCTTCAAACAGGCGGCCGCAGCCCCAGCCGACGACGAGCGCGGTCGTGAAGAGTACGAAGGCTTGCACGATGTAGCCGGGCGTCCCGGAGAGCAACTGGTCGGGGTTTTTGCCGGACAGGAAAATGAACGTCCTGACGGTTGAGAAGAACGCGGCGAGCGCGGTGTAGTAGACGGCGCAGAAGATTATGAGTCGCCAACCGCTGCGTAGTCGGCGTTGGCGGTTGAGAAAAATGTCGAGTGGGTTCATGTGTTGACGGCGTTCGCGTGCGGTGGATCGGGCAAGTCGCCGCCGATTGTAACCGAAACCGCGCGCGTGTGGTGAGAGGCGCAGTGCCCCGGCGCGCGCCGGGCGTGCTAAACTCTGTCCCCGCGAACGTGATGACTGACGAACCCAACGAACAGACGCCGGAAGCGGCGGGCGAGTTGAAGGCCAAACGACGCAGCGCGCCGTGGTTGCTCGGCGGCCTCGTGCTCTCGCTGCTGTTCGTGCTCATCGCCTTGCAGGTCTTCGGGCTGTGGGAAGTCTTCACGCCCGACACGGCCGCCGACACGCTGCTGCTCTACGCGCTCTCGTCGCTCAACTTCGTCGCCTTCATCGTCTTCACCTTCATCTTCGTGCGCAACCTCGTCAAACTCCGACGCGAGCGGCGCGCGCACGAACTCGGCTCGAAGATCAAGACGCGGCTCGTCGTCTACTTCATCACCGTGAGCCTGCTGCCGATCACGGCGATGGCGGTTTTCTCCTACATCTTCTTCAACCGCTCGCTCGAAAAGTGGTTCAGCAGTTTGCCCGAAAGCGTCATGCAGCAGGCGCGCGAGGTAGAGAAGAACGAGGCGCGGCGCGAGTCGGAGAGTTTCCGTGCGACGGTCGCCGTCACGCACAGCCTGTTGCCTGAACCGCAGCCCGCCGATGACCTCAAACCCAAACTCGACGAACTGGCCGAACGCGGCAATTTGTCTCTGCTCTCCGTCGGCGGCCTCGCGGATTTCCAGACGGCGACGCGCGGCCTGCGACCGGGCGACGCGGACGCGATCCTGAGCGGCGTCCGAGCTGTGCGCGAGCGCGGCGACACGCAGGGCGAGATCAACATCGGCGGCCGTGTGTTCGACGTGACGGAACTGCCCGTCGGCGGTCTGCACACGCTCGTCGCCGCGCGCGAACGTCGCGCCGACCCGCAACTCGCCGAACTCGTCATGAGCAGCCAGACGTTCGAGAACTTCAAACTGCGTCAACGTAAAGTTCGCCTGCTCGGTCTCTCGACGCTCGGCCTGCTGACGCTGATGCTACTCTTCGCGGCGACGTGGAGCGCGATCCACCTCGCGCGCGGCATCGGCGCGCCCATCCGCGCGCTCGCCGAAGCGGCCGATGAGGTGGCGCGCGGCAATCTCGCACATCGCGTGACGACCATCGCCGACGACGAACTCGCCATCCTCGCCGCCTCTTTCAACCAGATGACCGCGCAACTGGAAGAGAACCGCCGACGGATCGAAGCGGGCGCGGGCGAACTCCGCGACAAGAACCTCGCGCTCGATGAGCGGCGCAACTACATCGAGACCGTGCTCGAATCGCTCTCGACCGGCGTCGTCTCGCTCGATGAAGAGAACCGCGTGACGACCATCAACGCCGCCGCCGTGCTCATGCTCCGGCTCGGCGAAGTGCCCGCGCCGGGCGCGCCGCTCAAGGGGATGCTCGGCGTGGAAGATCATCTCGTGCTCGAAGGCGTGCTCGCGCGCGCGCGGCGGACGGGGCGCGCGGCGTGGCAGATGGAACTGGCGCGCGGTGCGTCGGCCGACGGCGGCGTGTTGCCCGTCGCGCTCACGGCCACCGCGCTCGGCAATTTCACCGAGGGCGGCGCGGGCGGACGCTCCTCGCGCGGTATCGTGCTCGTCATCGAAGACTTGACGGAATTGCTCGCCGCCCAACGCGCCGCCGCGTGGAGCGAGGTCGCGCGCCGCATGGCGCACGAGATCAAAAATCCTCTGACGCCCATCCAGCTTTCGGCCGAACGCATCGCGCGCAACTTCCGACGCGTGTTCGGCGCGGGCGACAACAACATCGAGAGTCCGTCGAACGGCGGCGTGGCGAACGCCGGCGGCGAGACGGCGAACGCAAGCGGCGGCGCGTTTAGTCCGAACGGCGGCGAGGTCAACGAACTCGGAGTCGAACCGGAGCGCGGCGAGGTGTCGCGCGTGGCGCAGGTGGTCGAGGAATGTACGACGACGATCACGCGCGAGGTGGCGGGCTTGAAAGCGATGGTTGACGAGTTCTCGCGCTTCGCGCGGCTGCCGCACGCGCGGCTCGAAGCGGCCGACTTGAACGAGGTGGTGAGGCAGGCGGTCGCGCTCTACGAAGATCGACTCGAAGACGTGCGTCTCGACGTTCACCTCGCGCGCACGCTCCCGCCCGGCATGCTCGACTCGGAGCAGATGCGCCGCGCCATCGTCAACCTGATTGACAACGCGCTCGAAGCGATGGCCGACGCCCCTGCGGGCGAGCGGCGCATCACCGTCGCCACCGGCCACGACCCCTCGCGCGGCATGCTCCTCGTCGAGATCGGCGACACCGGCCACGGCATCGAACGCTCCGACTTCTCGCGTCTCTTCCAACCCTACTTTTCCACGCGCGGGCGCGGCACGGGTCTCGGCCTCGCCATCGTCCAGCGCATCGTCAACGAACACGGCGGGCGCATCCGCGCCGAACCCAACCGCCCGCGCGGCGCGAAGTTCCTCGTCGAAATCCCCGTCACGGACGAACCGCAGAGAGCTAATGATGAACGCGGGACGACGAACGATGAGTCGGCGGTCAGTTCATCGTTCCGCGTTCATCCTTCAACGCTGAGTTAATGGCTGACTCGATTCTCATTGTTGACGACGAGCGGGGCATCCGCGAGACGCTGCGCGGCGTGCTCGAAGACGAGGGCTTCACGGTGGACGCGGTGGCGTCGGGTGAAGAGTGTTTGCAAGCCGTCGAGCGGCGAGCTTACGGCTGCGTGCTGCTCGACGTGTGGCTGCCCGGCATGGACGGGTTGGACACGCTCGCGCGCCTCTCAGCCTCCGGCGCGGACTGCGCCGTCGTGATGATCTCCGGTCACGGCAACATCGAGACGGCCGTGCGCGCGACAAAGCTCGGCGCGTTCGACTTCATCGAAAAGCCACTCTCCATCGAGCGCACCGTGCTCACCGTGCGCAACGCCCTGCGCCAGCGCGCGCTCGAACGCCTCAACGCCACGCTCGCCGCCGAGATCAACGAGGATAACGCGATGGTCGGCGAGTCGGTGGCGATGCGCGCTCTCCGCAAGCAGATCGCGGCCGTCGCGCCGACCGACGGCCGCGTCTTGATCTACGGCGAGTCGGGCACGGGCAAAGAACTCGTCGCACGCGCCATCCACGCGCAGTCGCGCAGAGCGGGCGCGGCGTTAGTCGAGTTGAACTGCGCGGCCATCCCCGAAGAGTTGATCGAGTCGGAGTTGCTCGGCCACGTCAAGGGCGCGTTTACGGGAGCGACCTCGGCCAAGCGCGGCAAGTTCGAGTTGGCCGACGGCGCGACGCTCTTTCTAGACGAAGTGGGCGACATGAGCGCGCGCACGCAGGCGAAAGTCTTGCGCGTGCTCGAAGAGCAACGCTTCGCGCCCGTCGGCAGCGGCGCGCAGATTCGCGTGGACGTGCGCGTGCTGGCGGCGACCAACAAGCGACTCGAAGACGAGATCGAGCGCGGCACGTTTCGCGCCGACCTGTTCTATCGCCTCAACGTCATCCCGTTTGAAGTGCCGCCTTTGCGCGACCGCTCGGAAGACGTGCCGCTGCTCGTCGAACATTTCAACCAGAAGTTCTCAGCCGCCTACGGCAATCCGCCGAAGCGTTTTGAACTCGAAGCGATGGACGCCATGCAGAGTTACACCTGGCCGGGGAACGTCCGCGAACTGCGGAACACGGTGGAGCGCGTGGTGATCATGAACCAGAAGGCGCGCATCAACGCGAGCGATCTGCCGCCGCTCGGCGGCGACGCGCCGCCCGTCGCCGTCTATCGCTTCAACTCCTTCCGTGAGGCGAGCGAGGCGCACCAGCGCGAGTTCATCCGGCGCAAACTCGCCGAGGCCGACAGCAACGTCACGCGCGCCGCCGAACTGATGGGCATGGATCGCAGCCACCTCTACCGACGCATGCGCGCGCTCGGCATTAAAGTTCGCGGCGAGCGCGAGAACGGAAATTAGCATCAAAGTTACTCGCGGCCGTGGGGCGAAAGTTTGCCTTTTAACGCGCTGACGGTTACATTCATTTTTCTGTCGCCTGACGAGCAAGGCGACACCGATCCGCGCTACGACCGGGCGCGGTTTTTATTGCGGCCTCAGGTCGCGTGGCACTGATAAAGGTTTTTCGATGGATTACACGACCAAAGAACTTCTCAAACGTTACGCGAAACTCGCGCTCGGACAGCCGTTCGCGCCCGTCCTGCTGAATATTCTCGTCACGTCCGTCTGCGACATGCGCTGCACGCATTGCTTCTTCACGGAAGAACTCGACGACCGCCCGCGCAAGAAACTCCAGATGAAGACGCACGAAATTCAGCGCGTCTCAGAGACGCTCGGCGGCAACCTCGGCGTCTTGATTCTGGCGGGCGGCGAGCCGTTCACGCGCAAAGACCTGCCCGAAATCGTCCGCGCGTTCTACGAGAACAACAAACTCGAATCGGTCTATCTCATGTCGAACGGGCAGATTCAGAAGCGCATCATCCCGGACGTGACGCGGATACTGGAAGAGTGCCCGAACTTGAACGTGGCGGTCGCCCTCGGCATTGACGGCCTCAAGGATCAGCACGAGAAGATTCGGCAGAAACCCGGCTCTTGGGACACGGCCATTGACACCGCGCGCCAGTTGCAGGCCGTCAAGCGCGAATACCCGCGTCTCGACATCCAGACCTGCACCTGCTTCATGAACACGAATCAGGACACGATCTTCGAGTGGTACGATTTTCTCAAGTACGACCTCAAGCCCGACAAGGTCAACTTCAACTACATCCGTCCGCCCTCAGCCGACCCGAAGGAACTCGACATTGATCACGGGCGCTACGCCGAACTCGCGCACATGATTGATTCCGATTCGCGCCACTCCGCCATCAAGAACAACTACGGCGGCGACGCAGGGTTCTTCAAGGCCGCCATTGACATCTACATGCACGGCCTGATCGCCAAGGCGCAGGAAGAGCAGCAGGCGCAGATGACCTGTTACGCGGGCACTGCGGGCGGCGTCATCTACGACGAGGGCACGGTCTCCTCCTGCGAGAACCTCGATGCCGTGGGCAACCTGCGCGACTACGATTGGAACTTCCAGAAACTCTGGCTCTCGCCCGCCATGCAGGAGCGTCGCCAGAAAGCGAAGTCCGGCTGTTTCTGCACGCACGAGTCGAACAGCTACTACCCGTCGCTTCCGTTCAACCCGAAGCACCTGATCCAAATCAAGCGTCTGGAACGCGAGATGAAGAAGTCGCGCAAACAACTCGAACGCGACGAAGCCAAAGCGGAAGGTCTGACGGTCAAAGCCTAACAGCATGTTTCGAGCCAGAGTCCCTAAAATTCTGATCATCTCGTCCGACACGGGCGGCGGGCATCGCTCGGCGGCCGTGGCGATCGCTGCGGGCTTGCAGAAGTTTTTCGCGGGGAACTCTTATGCCGTGCGCGTCGTGCGCGCCATCGAGGAGTCGCATTCGATCTCGGCGAAGCTCGTCAACCTCTACAATTGGGTGCTGCGCCACCGGCAGCACTGGATGAAATATCTCTACTGGGCGGTCAACCGTTTTCGCCCGGAGACGCGGGACTTTTTCTACCGGCGCAGCGTCGGCTACGTGGGCGAGTTGTTCGAGCGTTGGTGTCCGCACGTCGTCGTGAGCGTCCACCCTTTGACGCAGCATGCCATCGGGCGCGTGCTACGTGAGTTGAAACTCGCCGACAAGATTCCGCTCGTGACGGTCGTCACAGATCCGTGCTACGGCTTCTGGAAGGGTTGGGCGTGCGACGACGTGCGGCTCTACCTCGTGGCGGGCGAAGAGGCGCGCCAGCAGTTGATTGATTACGGCGTCGCGCCGGAGCGGATCAAGATTTCGGGGATGCCCGTCCACCCGAAGTTCAATCAGCCGGACGAACGCGCCGCGCAGGCCGCGCGTCACGCGCTCGGACTCGACCCGCAGAAGTTCACCGTCTTCGTCAACGCGGGCTGGGTCGGCGGCGGCAACATCCCCGAAATCTTCCGCGAACTCGTGCGCGGCGACTTGGACGTGCAGGCGATCTTCCTCGCCGGGAATAATCAGGAGTTACGCGCGGAGGCCGAGACGATTGCGGCGGGCGCGAATTTCCCTGTGAAGGTGATCGGCTATTCCGAACACGTCGAGCAGTTGATGCAAGCGGCCAACGTGATGATCTCGAAACTCGGCGGCCTGACGACGTTTGAGGCGATGGCCTGCCGCGTGCCGATCATCGCCGACGCGACGACCACGCCGATGCCGCAAGAGGCCGGGGCGGGGACGCTTCTGTCAAAACGCGGCGCGGGCGTGCTGCTCGAACGCGCGGGCGACATCGTGCCCGCCGTGCGCCGCATGGTCGAAGACGCGCGCTATTACGCGACGATGCGCGCCGCCACGGCCACCCTCGCCATCCCGCACTCGACGCGCCGGATCGTGGAAGAGATCACCGCGCTCATCCCCGCGCCCGTGCTCGCGGAAGAGGAACGCGTGGCGGTTGCGGACGCGCGCATCGCTTGACGCACGGCGACGAAAACAGGCGCGCGCCGGTCGGCTGAAATCCTGAGCCAAGTTGACGCCCGCATGGTGTTCGCGCTTTAATCCAACATTCATTACATCTCGCCCGCTCCGAGTAAAAAGGAAGCGGGCTTTTTTGGAGAGCGGCCAAGTTGAGTCTTTTGCTGGAAGGGAAACGGGCGTTTATTTCGGGGGGCACGCGCGGCATCGGCGCGGCGATGTGCGACATCTTCGCGCGCGAAGGCGCGGACGTGGCGTTCAACTATCATTCGCGCGAAGACCTCGCCGAAACGATGTCGCAAAAGATCAGGGCGCACGGCCGACGCGCGCACGGCTTCAAAGTCTCGGTCACGGACAGGCTGGGCATGAAACGCCTGACGCGCCAACTCGTCGAGGAGTGGGGCGGCGTGGACATCCTCGTCAACAACGCGGCGATCAACCGCGGCGACAATTTCGCCACCACGACCGACCGCGCTTGGGACGAGGTGATCGGCACGAACGTCGGCAGTCTCTTCGCCGTGACGAAGCCCGTCTACAAGCAGATGATCCGCCAGCGCAAGGGCGCGATTCTCAACATCACCTCCATCGGCGCGATCCGCTCGCTCCCGACCTCCGTCCACTACGCCACCTCGAAGGCCGCGATGATCGGCTTCACCAAATGCCTCTCGCGCGAGGCCGCCAACTTCAACGTCTCCGTCAACGCCATCGCCGCCGGAATCTTCGACACCGAACTCGCGCACACCCTGCCGCCGCACCTCCTGGAGATGCACAAGGGCTGGTCGCCGCGCGGGGAACTGGGACGCCCTGAAGAACTAGCCGAGTTCGCCGCCTTCATGGTCAGCGACCGCAACAGTTTTATGAACGGCGAGATCGTCATCATTGATGGCGGCTCGGTGACGTAAGTCTCTACACACGGCGTCGCACGTCGTCAACAGTCCTGTGCTGGCCTTTCAGCGAAATCCATCTCAAACTGACAACGCGTGCCCGCCAACTCTCTTCGAGGTTCGCCGTCTATTCTGCAACTGAAAACGAATTTCATTGTTAAGTTTAATTATTTCAATAGTTATCTTGACAGGCGCGGCTCGCCCGCAGTAACATCCGCCCGCACTTGAACACTCGGCAGGTTTTTCGCGGGAGGCTTAAACGGATGGCGGAAACTAATTTAATTGATGCCCTGAACCGCGCGCTCAGTCTCGAACTCGGCGCGGTCATTCAGTACATGCAGCACAGTTTTCTCGTGACGGGCATCGAGCGCGAAGTCTATTGCAAATACTTTCGCTCGCAGGGCGAAGAGTCGCAGGAGCACGCCATCACGCTCGGCGACAAGATCGTCGCGCTCGGCGGCGTGCCGACGGTCGAACCGGCCATGATCCGCCAGTCAACCGAATTGATCGAGATGCTGCGGCAGGATTTGGAGATGGAGCGCGAGGCGCTCGCCGCCTACATGACGGCGTGGGAAGCCTGCGGCGACACGGAACTCCCGACGCGCTTCCAACTCGAAGAGCGCATCTATCAGGAGAAACTGCACGTCGAAGAACTCGAAAAACTGACCTCCGAGCGCAAAGCCAACGTGACGAAAGAACGCATCACGCTCAAACAGATCGGCTGAGAAGAACGGGGCAGGGAATCCGGTCGAGCGAAGCGGCGGGAATTAAAAAGGCAGCGGGCAGATGATGAGTCTGCCCGCTGCCTTTTGCTATGTGTTTGCGGTCGCCGGTTGTCAGGCGACGGTCGGGAGTTGGATGACCTGCGCGGCCGGTCGGAACTGCCCGTCTTCGACGCGCCGCCGGTTCAGGCGATGGCGTGCGACGCTGATGGCGTGATGCAGGTCGTCGAGTTGTTCGCCGTCGAGCCGGATGGTCTTCTGCGTACACCAGCCGAGACCCTCCGTCCACGTTGACAGGCGCAACGCGACGCGGCCCGTGCCGTCTTCGAGAATGACTTCGACTTGCTGGTCTTCGCGGCCTGACGGGAGAACGTGCGCCGCGGCGCGGTTCGAGGATTTCACTGCCTTAGCTCCTGAGAAGATTCGATAATAGCTTTGGTTTGGACTTCTTTCGCCGTGTGGCGAAATTGAAATCCAATTTCAATACCTATTATTGCGGCCGCCCCGCCCGTCTGTCAAGACAAAATTTATTGTCGGCTAAATTTAATTCTCGTCGGACAAATTTTTTAGCCGAAAAGACTTTCGGCTCAGTCTGCGCCGGAGGGTTTTTCGAGCGCGGCGAGGCGGGCTTCGAGTTGGCGGATGGTGCGTTGCATGTCGCCGAGGCGGCGGAAGGCGGCGGTCGAGCGCAGCCAGTCGCGGTTGTCGAAGGCGGGGATGCCGGAGAGCATTTTGCCGGGCGGCACGTCGTGGCTGGTCGCGCTCTTGGCCGTGAGCACGCAGTCGTCGCCGATGGTGAGATGACCGGCGACGCCCGCCTGACCGGCGAGGATGACGCGGTTGCCGATGTGCGAACTCCCTGCGAGGCCGACCTGCGCGCAAAGGAGCGTGTCTTCGCCGACCGTGCATGAGTGGCCGATCTGCACGAGGTTGTCAATCTTCGCCCCGCGCGCGATGCGCGTCTCGCCGACCGAGGCGCAGTCAATCGTCGTGCCCGCGCCGATCTCCACGTCGTCTGCGATGAGGACGCGGCCGGTCTGCGGAATTTTCAACCAGCGGCGTTCTTCGTCCTTCGCGTAGCCGAAGCCGTCCGAGCCGACGACGACGTTGTTGTGGATGACGACACGCGCGCCGACCTGTGTGCCCTCGCGCAGCGCGACGCCGGAGTGGAGCGTGGAATCTTCGCCGACGCGCACGCCGTCGTAGATCGTCACGTTCGGATAGATGCGGACGCCCGCGGCGATCTCCACGTCGCGGCCGATGACGACGCACGCGCCGACGTGGACGCGCTCGTCAACACGCGCCGAAGGATCAATGACCGCCGACGGGTGGACGAACGGCGTGAACTCCGGTTCGGGATGAAAGAGGCGCAGGGCGCGCGTGTAGGCGAGGTACGGGTCGCGCGTGCGGAGGACAGCGATGTCCGTTCTGCCCGCTTCGACGCCCGCGGCGAGATAGACGGCGGAGGCGCGCGTCGTCTGCACGCGCGGCGTGTAACGCGGGTTGGCGAGAAAGGCGACGTGTCCCGCCTCGGCCTCGTCGAGTCCGGCCGCGCCGTTGATCTCGATCTCTTCGAACGCGCCTTCGACAATCGCGTTGGTCAGGCGTGCCAGTTCTGAAAGTCTCATCAGCAAATGGGCGTGCGCGCAAGATGCATCGTCGGGCGGGTGTCTGATGCGCCGTCGGGCGGGTCTCTTGAGCGCACGCGTCTCCTACATTAGATTCACCGGATCGATCTCGACGTTGACGCTGTTCAGGTCGCAACTCGGCGATGCGCCCGCCTCGGCGAGCGCGAGGTCGAGCAGAGAACGCATGCGCGTGCGGTTGCGCGCCTTGAGCAAAATTTGGAAGCGGTGCTCGCCGCGCAGTCGCGCGAGCGGGGCGGGCGCGGGGCCGAGGATGCGACAGGCGCGCTCCGTGTTGGCGCGGTCGAGCGCTTGACGGATCTCCGCCGCCGTCGCCTGCACGCGCGTCAGGTCTTCGCCGTGGACGAGCAGCGACGCGAGCGAGACGAAGGGCGGGTAGCTCAAAGTTTCGCGGTAGCGGATTTCCTCTTCGTAAAACGTGTCGTAGTCCTGCGCGCAGGCGTGGCGCAGCGCGTAGTGTTCGGGGTGGAACGTCTGGATGAGCACGCGCCCGGCGAGTGTGCCGCGCCCGGCGCGGCCAGCGACCTGGGTGATCAACTGGAACGTGCGTTCGCTGGCGCGGAAGTCGGGCATCGCGAGACCGGCGTCAACCGAGACGACGCCGACGAGCGTGACGTTCGGGAAGTCGTGGCCTTTGGCAATCATCTGCGTGCCGACGAGCATGTCTAATTCGCCCGCGCCGAAGCTGAGAATGGCTTGCTCGTAGGTGTGGCGGCGCGCGGTGGTGTCGCGGTCGAGGCGCGCGATGCGCAGGGTGGGGAAGCGTTGTTTAATAATTTCTTCGATCTGCTCCGTGCCTTCGCCGACGAAGTAAATGTACTTGCCCTTGCACGCGGGGCACTCGGTCGGCGGCCTGCGCCGGTGGTCGCAGTAGTGACAGATGAGACTGCGTTCGCGCTGGTGGTAAGTGAGCGTCACGTCGCACTGCGGGCACTGCATGCGCTCGCCGCACGAACGACACAGGACGAAACTCGAATAGCCGCGACGGTTCAACAGCACGATTGATTGTTCGCCTCGCGCGTGCGTCTCTTCGATGGCGTCGAAGAGTTGCGGCGAGAGCGCCTGTTGCTTGCCCGCGCTCTGGAAGACTTCGCGCATGTCCACGATCTCGGCGGCGGCCATCGCGCGGTTGGCGATACGGTTGGGCAGACGCAAATAGCGATACTTGCCGCCGCGCGCGTTGTGAAAAGATTCGAGCGAGGGCGTGGCCGATCCCAGAACGACGACGGCGCGTTCCTTCGACGCGCGCATCACCGCCGTGTCGCGCCCATTGTAATAGGGCGACTCCTGCTGGCGGTAAGAGGCTTCGTGCTCCTCGTCCACGATGATGATGCCGAGGTCTCGGACGGGCGCGAAGACCGCCGAGCGCGTGCCGATGACGACGCGCGCCTCGCCGCGTTTGATCCGACTCCATTCGTCGTAACGCTCGCCGGTCGTGAGCGACGAGTGGAAGATGGCGACCGCCTCGCCGAAGTGCGCGCGCAGGCGGCGCGAGAAGACGGGCGTGAGCGCGATTTCGGGGACGAGCATCATGGCCGAGCGGCCGAGTTTGAGCGCGGTGCGCATGGCGCGGATGTAGATTTCGGTCTTGCCGCTGCCCGTCACGCCGTGCAAAAGGAAGGCCGCATAGGCGCGTTCGGCGTGCAGCGCGGTTTCGATCTCCGAGAAGGCCGCCGCCTGTTCGTCCGTCAACGTGAAGTGTGTGTTCTCCGGCAGGCGCGCGTGCGCCAAAGGGTCGCGGCGTACTTCGCGGACGAACACCTCGACGACCTTGTGCCGCTCAAGCGTTTGAATGGACGAGACCGACGCGTTCGCGGCGTCGAGCAACTCTGCGAACAGCATCTCGCCGCCGGATTCGATGAGCGCGCTCACGATCCGCTGCTGCGCGGCGTTGAGTGCGCGCGCGCCGTCGCCCGCGTGGGCTTCGAGCGGCAGGAGGCGCACGGCCTTGCGACGTTTGGCGCGCGCCTGCGCGGTGCGCGCGCGGTGCGCGATCTTGATCCAGCCGTGCTGTTCGAGTTGGCGTGCGAGCGTCGCGGCGCGTGTCTGGCCGAAGTGCGTGGCGAGATTGCGGAGAGTGGTTTCGGCCTCGTCGGCGATCAGTTGGAGGGCGCGCGCCTTGTTCGTGGCGGCACGGCGCGCGGGGAGGCGCGCGAGTTCGTCGCGGCCTTCGGCGGTGGCGGTGAGGATTTGTTCGACGGTCGAGTTGAGACCGGCGGGCAGTGCGGCCTTGAGCACTTCGCCCCACGGCGCGGCGTAGTAGTCTGCAAGCCAGCGCGTCAGTTCCAACACGTCCGTCGAGATGAGCGGTTCGGCGTCAAGCAACGCCTCCGCCTCCTTGATGTCCGACTCTTCCAACTCGACGCCCGCGTCAAGCTCTTGATGCAGTGCGACGACGTAAGCCGTCAGCAACTTGCGCCCGAACGGCACGAGCAGACGCGCGCCGACCTGCGCTTCCTCGCGCAACGCCAGCGGCAGCCGGTAGGTGAACGTCTGCGACAGGCGCAGCGGCACGGCGACCTCCGCGTATTGCGGCGGCGACGAAGAAACTGCCTTAGCGACGCCCGCGGGCTTGGCGTCGGTGTCGGGCGGGCGGGGGATGGCGGTCGAACTTTGCACGGCGAGTTAAATTAACGTGAAGCGTGCAAAAGGTGAAGCGGTGAAAGGATAAGTCTCGCGGTGCGGGCTGTCGTGAGAAGTGCGGGGCGGCCTCGGAGCGAATGGCGAACCGCCCGTGCATCATTGTCAGCAGGGATAATGTTGCGTTTGTCGGGGGCGGGCACTCGACGGTGAGTTTGCGTTGACGCGGTCGCCGTTGTGCGCGGCGGCCGCGTCCGGGGTCAATTGACTTGCAAGCACGTCGCGACGGGTCAGCTCTCAGGGCAACTTCGCATTGAGGTTGCCCAGCACGCAGAGGCTGTCGCGGTTGAGGCGCAGCAAGTTGGCCGCATAGTTTTTATTCGCATCGCGAAGCGCGTTGATGTGCCGGTTGAAGACGTTGAGCACGCGGTCGGAGACCACCTGCGCCGTCTCGCCCTCGGCGAAGGCGCGATCAATTTCAGAGTCGCACTCAAAGAAGATGTCGGCCATGTCGTCAGGGAAGGTGAAGTTCTCCCCGTAGCCGAAGAAGGCGGCGCACCCGTTGTCAACCAAATCCGGCCCTAGCGTGTTGCCCAGCCCGCACGACAGGAAGTGAACGATCTTACCCTGCACCTCTTTCGGATCGTAGTTCCCGATGCCATAGATCTCGTCGTTGGAGTTGCCGGTGAACGCCGTATTCTCGACGCCGTGCCCGACGCCTGTCATGTAATTCAGTCCGGCTTTCGTCGCCTCAGCCTTCACGAGTTTACGCAGGGACGGGGGCGGTGTGGCCGTAAAGCGCGTGACGGTATGACCGAAGTTTGTAAAATGAGGATAGACGTTCGTCTCGCGATACGCTGCGGCTCGACGCGTGAGGGGATCGGAGTTTGAGTCAAGAGCCAGGACGACCATGATGTTTTTGCGAGCCGCCCCGGCCGGGCGAGTCTCGCCTCCTTTCAAGAATTACTCGGCGAGCTTCTCGCCCCGCGCCAGGTTAATCATATCTTCGATCATCATCATCTCGACCTTCGCGATGATTTTTCCGGCGCGCGAGCCACTCTTCAGCTCGTGGATCGCGCGCTCCTTGTCAATGATGCCGTCCACGCCGTACATCGAAAGCTCGAACTTGCGCTGAGCCTGAATGCGCTGGGCGACCAGCGAGTAGCGTTGCTCGTCCGTCAGTTTCGTGCCGGGCAAAATTTCCGGTCGCTCTTTGAGCAACTCGCGCAGCGTCACGAGCCTCTCCCCGCGCGTCTCGAAACCGATGGGCAATTCCCACTGCTTCTCCGGTATGTTATCCGGCAACGCCAGCGACTCTGAGGCGTCGTAGGCGTCGGTTTTCTCGTCAGGCTCGTCCACGGCCATAAAGTTTTCCTCTCGTCATTCCCGAACAGGGGACTGGCGTCACATTCTCCGGTCAACTTGGGGAAGCCTTCCCGTCAAGATGTTTTCATCTCTATATGTCGCGCACCCTCGACTTATTTCGTTCTTCCCGCGCGCACATGTCGCGGCCGTGAGTTAACGGGAGCGGCGGCGTGCTTTCAGGGCGAGGGCTTTCTGTTGACGCGGAAGCGATAGGTGGCTACGTCTTCCGTAGCGCCGCCTGCTTCCCCCGCGCCTTTCAGAAGCAACCGGTAATCACCTTCGGCTAGAAGTGTGGCGGGTAAGTTCAGCACGATCACGCGAGCGTCGCCCTCAGACCTCGGCCGGAGGCCACCGATCTTGATCAGGCGTTCGTCCCCGTCGAGTTGGAGCACGGCTTGATAACTACGAAAGTCATCTGACGGAAGATCGAAACGCAGTTGCACGCCCCGCACGTTTTCGTCCAGAACAACTTTCCGCAAATCACCACCGCTTCTCACCTGTCCTTGCGTCAAGACCAAAGCGGCGACGTTAGGCTGGGTTGTTGCGGGAGTTGTCTCCGCGCCCTGTACGGGTTGCGGGTTCAGTGCGATCAACTGCGCTTCGAGTTCCGCCCGTTGCTGCCGCTGTTGTTGGAAAAGGATCAGAGACCAGGAGCCGTAGGCGACGAGCAAGACCAGCGCGGCGGCCAGCAGCAGCGGCGCGTATCCGGCGGGGCGTAAGTGTTGGAGGAAAGCGGGCGTCCATGAACGACGCTTGGCGATCTCGGTCGCCGCCGCTGCAACGGGTTCGGGCGATCTCTCATCTTCTGCGGTGGAGATGTATTTCCTGAGAGAACGAGCGAACCTTAACTTGAGGCGGCGTTCGGGCGTTAAGAGAAAATGGCGTGTGAAATCCTCCGCCTCGCGCCCGGACAGCGACCCGCTGAGATAACTGTCAATCAACTCGTCTTCGGCGATCAGCATCTCGTCCAGATACTCTGGGCGGGTGAACAGGCGCTCTTCGACCGAGTGCTGAGTCTCCTCTTCCAACTCCCCCAAGAGGTACTGTCTTAGTAATATCTGATCTCCGGCCATGCCTGTGAGTTACCCTTCTTGCCGACGACCTGTGAGTGTGCCCTTCCTGCCAACTTCTATTAAGGTATTACATTATCGAGCAATCCATTTCGCCCTAATCCATTTTCCATGCAATCCATGACGCATTGCTGGAGTTCGGCGCGGATTCTGAAGACCCTGAGTCTGAGCGCGTTCATGCCGATTCCGAGCCGCACGGCGAGTTCCCGGCGG
The DNA here is from genome assembly GCA_030841105.1 of Pyrinomonadaceae bacterium. Classification (GTDB taxonomy): domain Bacteria; phylum Acidobacteriota; class Blastocatellia; order Pyrinomonadales; family Pyrinomonadaceae; genus JAIVJZ01. The sequence goes on along the minus strand of JAVEDE010000095.1, from coordinate 121,017 downwards.
TGGTCAATTTTCACCTGCTTATCCTCTTGATAGTACTTCAAGACGAGACGGCGATTGTCGGGTGTCAGTCTCTCCAAACAGTGCTCGAAGCAGTTGTAATCATCCTCGGCCTCTTCGGAGTTCAGGTCGGGCAGAGGAGGGGGCGACGTTAACTGCGGCGTGGTGCGCTGCTTCCGCAAGTATTCGAGGTGCACCTTGCGCGCCACGCCGAAGAAGTAGAGAGCAGGGTCGCCGACGTAGGTGTCGGCGACCTGCGGGACTTTTTTCGCGACGCGATCAATGGCGTGATCGGTCAACTGGTCGGCCTCGAAACAGCCGCGACAGACGAAGAACTGCGTCAGGCGTCGGCGTATCTCTTCGTACCTCCGTCCCGCACTTTCCCGGTTAGGATCGAGCCAATCGAGAAGTTGGTTGAGGGTGTCCTCTGTGAGAGTCCAGGTGTCGCTCATCGGTCAGGCTCCTGTTTGCCACAGCTACCCTCACAGTCATGCTCTCGCGCCTTGTTAATTATCGTAACCTCCCCGCCCGGCGCGAACGCCGCGCCGCGTACAGACCGCCGACAGAACCGAGCACGGTGATGATAGCGCACGCCGCCGCCCAGCGGGTCGCGCCCGAGCTGTTGCCGACCGCGCGGCGTGCTTCCGCGTGACTCCGGTACTCGCCTTGCAGGACGAAGCCAGCCCAGAAGTATGGAGCGCGCCAACGCTTTTGCGACCTGAGCGCAAGCTGCGCCTTCTTCAACGCGGTCGCGGGCGACAGCCCTTCCGTTAAGACGCCCGCATAGAAGTGCTTCATCAACTCGGCGGTGGCCTCGTCGTCCACTTTCCACAAACTCGCCATCACGCCGCCCGCCCCCGCGTACATGAAGCCGCGCGTCAGGCCGACGAACCCCTCTCCCTTAACGTCCGTGCCGAGGCCGGTGTTGCACGCGCTCAGAACGACCAGTTCGGCGGGCAGGTTCAGGTTGTAAATGTCGTGCAGACGCAGGAAGCCGTCCTGCGGTTTCCCCTGCGGGTCAACCAGCGAGAGGACGATGCCGGACAACTCCTGATGTTTGCTGTTGAAGATGCTGTGCGACGCAAAATGCACGATCCGGTAATCGCTGAGCGCGGGACTCATCGCCGTCTCGCGGCTGGCCTGAAACCCTAGAGCCAACAGCCCCGCTCCGCTCTGTGTGAGAGACATGATCGCCTCGGCTTCGTTCTTCGAGGCGGGCAGGCGATGCAGCGTCATCCCGATCTCAGGGTCGCCCGCGTCTCTCGACAGTTGGCGCGGGAAGTGCGCTTGCGCGCGTTCCACAACCGCTGTCGCCTCGCCGTCCCCGCGCGCCACACGTTGATCCTCGTTCTCGAAAACCGGGTCGGCCAGCACTGCCACGTCATAGCGCGGAGTCCGACGCTGCCCCTCCGCACGCTGCAAGAGCGACAGCACCGAGGCCGACGAGACGTAGACGATTTCGTGATCGTACACGAGCGCGCCCGGCACGCCCGACCCGTTCGTCGCGCCCGTCTCTCCCGCGCCGTCCCTCACGTCGGCGGCGTCGGGCGTCGGCAACACTTGGAAGGGGATGTATTGCAGCGCGCCGCTCGGCACGATGAGCAGACGCTTCGAGCCGAGTTGCGGGGCGACTCCGCCGAGCAGCATGCGACTCAATGCGGCAGCATGCGTCGGGAGTTGCGACTCGCTGTCTTTGAGACGTGCACGCAAGTTTTCGACTGTTTCATTCGGCAGCGGTTGGGGCGCGGTCAGTGATTCGTAGAGGCTGTGGGCGGCGGTCTCGATGGTGGCGCGGTCGGGCAGTTCATAACTGGTGATGCCGCGCTTCGTGACCGCCCACAGGTAGCTCCGCTCCGCGCCGAGTGAGAACTCGAGCAGGATGGTGTCGTCGTCCAACACCTGTTGTTGAATCTCCGGCAAACTTAAAGTGCGTGCTTGCGTGAGCGCGGCGTAGCGCGGGCTGACGTTCCTGATCTCCGCCCGCACCTCGTTGCACTCGGCGACGACGCGGTTGATCTCTTCGTCAATCGCCGTCGCTTCTTTCTGCGTGTGCTTGCCGCTGAGAAGTTGCACCTGTTGCTCGGCCTTGAGGTTGAGCGTTTGTTGCAGGTCGCGTTCGCGCGCGAGGAGCGCGGGGTCAACGCCCTGCCGGATGTCGGCCTTCGTCTCGGAGAGAGTTTCGAGGAAGGTGCGTGCACGGGCGCGCTCGCTGGCTTCCAAGGCCAACGCCTCGAAGCCTTCGCCCGGACGCCGCCGGTGGAGTTGCATCAGGAGATCAATGTACGCCTCGTAGTGCTGGTAGATCGAGGCCACGTAGGAAGTACGCAACTCTTGATTGGCGACCTTAGTGCGCAGCGACTCGATGAGGTCGAGCGCCGACTCGAAATGAGCGCGCGCCGCGTCGAGTTGTCCGCGCGCCTGTTCCACGCGGGCGATGTTGTAGAGCGTCGAAGATTCGCCGAACCGATCCTTGACCGAGCGGTTGAGCGACAGGGCGCGGTTGTAATGCGTGAGCGATTCATCGCGTGCGCCCAACGCTTCGAGCGCGCGCGCGATGTGGCCGAGGACGTAAGCCTCTTCGCGCTTGTCCGCCCCGGCGCGGTTGAGTTTGAGCGCGCGCCGGAAATAGTCGAGCGCCTGCGCCTCCTCGCCGAGTCCGGCGTGGATCAGGCCGAGGTCTTTGAGCGCGAAGGATTCGATGCGGCGGTCGCCGAGCGCGCGGAAGATGGCGAGCGCCTGCTGGCAGTAGTCGAGCGCCTTCGAGTTGTCTTCGAGCGCGTGATAGATCTCGCCGAGGTTCAAGAGGTTGGTCGCTTCGCCCCGCCGGTAGCTGCTCGCGCGAAACAGTCCGAGCGCCTGCTCGTAAAACTCTAACGCGCGCCACTTCTCGCCCAACTCGTCGTAGACAAAGCCGATCCCGTTCAGCAGCCGCGCCTCTTCGACGGGATCACACATCGGCTCGAAAAACTTTCTCGCCTCGTAGTAATGGTCGAGCGCCTTCTGCTTCTCGCCCTGCGCCGAATACAAATTTCCGATGGCCGTCAGCGTCAGAGCCTGCCCCCGTCTGTCTTCGCGGTCGCGCCACAGCGCGAGCGACTCTTGATAAGCGTCGGCGGCCTGTTGTGTCTCGCTCAGGTCGGCGTAGGCTGTGCCGAGGTGGTAGAGCGACTGCGCCTGACCGCGCCTGTCGCCCGCCTCGCGCGACAGCAGAAGCGACTGCCCGTAGTAAGTGAGCGCCGCTTTCAGATTGCCGGTGAAGTAGTTGATCTCGCCGAGATTGTTGAGCGCGATGGCCTCGCCGCGCCGGTCCTGCTCGCGTCGGCTCAACTTCAACGCGGCGGAGCAGTCGGACGCGGCCTTGCGCGGGTCGCCGAGGTAGAGGTGTGCGTAACTGAGGTTATTGAGCGCCGCGACTTCGCGGCGGCGGTTGCCGAGCGCGCGGCTGAGGCGCAGCGACTCGTCGTAGTAGGTGAGAGCCTTCTGCGACTCGCCCAAGGCGTAATAAAGTTCGCCGACGCGGTTCAGCGCGGCGGCCTCTTCGTCGCGCTCGGCGATCTCTCGCCAGAGTGCGAGGGCGGTCTCGTATTTTTGAATGGCCTCGCGCCGCGCCTCTCCCTTCCAGACGAGGCGGAGCGACTCGGCCTCGGCGGAGACGCGTTCGGCCGCGCTCCGTTTCTCGTCCGCCGCCGTCGCGTCGCGCAACTCGGCGAACTCGACACGGACGCGCGCGCCGCCGGGGTTCTTCTCGCTCGCGCGTAGCTGCACGCGGTACTGGCCGGAAGTTCGGGCGACAAAGGAGAGCGGGGTCGCTTCTTCACGTCGGCAGTTGAAGGCGGCGATCTCCTCGCCTCCCGGCGCGCGCAGCGTGACGCCCGCATCTCCTCCCGTTTGCTTCACGCTCAGGCGGATGAACTTGCCCGGCTCGGCCGCGATGGCGCACTCGTAAGCGCCGCCTCCCGGCAACTCCTGCTCAATCGTGTGACCGGGCGCGAGCCACTCGACACGACGCTCGCCCGCGGGCACACCTTCATTCCACACAAACGCGCGCCCGCGACTGATCGGAGCATCAGGCCACGGAAAAATGACGCCCTCCAGCAGCAGCAAGGCAAACACTAACAATGCCGCGCGCGCCTGAACTGACGACCTCTTCCGTCGGGTATTTCTCCAGCGCCCTTCCATTAGGGAAATCATGGAAGGCACCTCCGAATCTGTCTGGAATTAGTTAGAGACTCGCACGAGGATAAAGATTTATCGGCCAATGATGAACTCTCGGTAAGCTGGTCAAAACCTTCGCACGGCTAGAGCGAACTGGCAGACCCCTCGTTCAATGAGGAGTATCTAACACGAATCAAACGCGGAACTCAATAGCAAACAACGCCGCCGCCGTGGATCATCAACTCGCGAGAGAAGGCGCGCGGCGGGGGAAGGACTAACATTCCCCCGCCGCGCCCCGCGTTAATCGTAACCCACCGGCGCACGGTCGGCCTCGCGCTGCGAGCGACCCCGGCAGTTATTTCGTCTCTCCGCCTTCGCCGGTCTTCTCGCCGCTCGATTCGACGGCGGCGGGGCGGGTCAGATCGTGGAGGCACTGGCTCAACTCCCAACTCAACGGCGAGTTCTTCATCGTGCCGGGCTTGTCCGGCCCCTTACTCTTCGTCGGCGAGTCAAACGAGAAAGGCGGCTTACTCACGCCCGGCAGCGGCGAGCGGCGCGAATTAACCACGTACCTCTTGATAAAGAATTGCCACTCGGCATCCCGTGAGAAGTCCAAACGGCTGTAGGCGAGCGGAGGCTCTAACGCCCACGGGAGATAGATCGAAAGGCCGTGCGAATGCTGGAAGGCGGGGCCGCTCGTGCAGGATTTGACGATGAAGCGCGTGTCCGCATCGCCCCCGGTCAGGACGCGCTTCACCTCCTCGCATGCGTCGCGTATCTGCTCGGAAAAGCCGTCCGCCATGTGGCAACGCTGCTCCAGACGGTCACAGAAGTCGTAGAGATCGGTGAACTGGTCGAACTTGAACCCCTGCGCGTCCCAGTGGGCGAGGATGATCGCGTTCAGGATGGGGTTGTTCACGTCCGGGTGTTGCACCACCTCGGACGGCTTAGCGGGCAACGCTTTCAAAAGCTCTGTGACCAATTCATTAACGGCCGTGGCGAGGGCGTCCGCGTGTTGTAGGTTACAGGCGGCGAGATCAACGGAGCGTCCCGCCAGTGTGTAGTCGTAATAGTAACGGACGTACTCGTCAACGATGCGCGTCGCCAGATCCCGCGCCGTGATGAGCGGGTTGTCGAGCAGCACGCCGAGCGCCTGCCGGTAAGGCCATCCGAGGTTCGGCTCGAACCCTTGCGGGCCGACGACGAAATCCACATGCTCGCGGAGTTGGTAGCACAACTCGGCGGAACTAACCAGACAACTGTCCATGCCGAGGATGTCTATTTTTTGCTTGACGCCCGGTTGACCCGCGACGAGACCGTCTTTGGCGATTTCAAAGACGGTCTTCAACTCGGCGAGGGTGAGTTCGCTCACCGGGTGTTCGTCGGTCAGGAGAAAGCCTGCGTCCTCGGCGGTGTTGTGGCCGGAGAAGACGACCATGTAGTGGCGCGCAGGAAAATGTTCGAAGCCCTGACGGATGAAACTGGCAATCTCTTTCGGGTCGCCCGCGTTCAACTCGCCCGACAATGCCGGGAACGCTTCCTTGCCTGAGTCCACCTCATTCAACAGCAGGCCGGTCTTCGGCGGACTTCCGGCCGAAGAGTTCAGGACGTAAGCCTGCGTCGGCACGCCCGGCTCGTTTGAATCGAACAGCGCGAGCACGTTCACCTCCGGGTTCGCGCCCGCCAATTTCATCTCTTTCAGAGCGAACAACATCTCCTCGCTCAAGTTATTGTCTCCGGCCAAAATGACCATCACCGTCCATTCTTTTTCCTCAGGCATTGGGGGACACTCCTTCATCAAGTCGAAAATTTTCTCTCATCGCACAGACCCGACAACGCCGCGACCCGGCCGACCGCGCGGGCGCACTCACCTGACAAGTTTTGCCGTGTGAAGATGGAGAACCAGGACGGCGCGGCTTGACGGCAAGACGGACTCCGGTTGCGAGGCGTTTCCGTCCGGCGAAGTTCGAGCCGCGGATATTCTTCAATCACTCAGAGAAGGGACATGCATGGGTACGGCGTTACGGTAACAGAAGGGCTGCGGGCGCGAGACCGGCGAAGGTTACTCGCGCCGCCCGCACATGTCAATCAACTACCCATGCCGCCGCGCAATGGTCTTCGAGCGCGTCGCGAGTTTGAAGCGACGCGCTGCCGTCTCCGTCCTCATCTTTAGCTCTCAACAACTAATGTCGGGCGGCGAAATATTTCCGTTCCCGGCCGTCAAAACTTTTCGCGGGGTGAAACGTTTGGCAGGGTCACGACATACTTGTGTATAAGGACGCGATCTCTGTGTGAAAGAGGTCACCGCGAAAAACTTGGCCGCAGTTTGATCCCTCTGACATTTTTCCTGCCCGCACAGGGATTGGTAGACGTAAGCCTGACGAATTGAGTTTCCGAATCTTGACAGCAGCAGCAGCCGACGGCGCGCGAGGCGACGGGCGGCGCGAGAAAGGAGCGCATCATGAGTGTCGTAGACGATCTGAGATCACAAATCAGCGCCGGGAGGATCACCTTCGATCCGCCCGCCGCCAGGTCGGCGAAGTTGAGGAGGGAATTGCTCGGCGAGAACGCGGGGACAAAAGTGACTGGGCTGTTGCAGGAGTTGGTGCTGGAAGTCTCCCGCCGGAGTCGCATCCGCATCAGTTCCATCGTCCGCAGCGAAGGCCACCACGGCCGTGGGCGCGCCTTCGACGTGGGGAACGAAGAGATCGCCGCGGCGTTGCTGCCGGGGATCGCCACCGACGCACAGGTTCGCGACCTGCACATTGACGAACTCATCTTCGACGCGACGGTAGCGGGGCAGGACGACCGCAACGAGTGGAACTACGATCAGGGGCAGAAGCACAACTACAACGGCACGACGCTCAACGACCACCGGAATCACATCCACTTCGCCGTCAAGGCGAGCTAGACGCCTCGCCATCAGTGCTGGCTAGAGACCTCGCCGTCGCCTGCCCGCATCACGACTTGTGCCTTAACGCGTGCCGACAAGTTTCAACTGCCCGGCACAACTTCAAGAGGTGGAGGCGAGCAGGGCGCGCACCTTTTTCATGTCTTCCCAGACTTCGCGTTTCTTCGTCGGGTCGCGCAGCAGGTAAGCGGGGTTGAAGGTGGGCATGAGTTGGCCGCCCTGATAGGCGTGGAATTCGCCGCGCAGTTGCGAGATCGGTTTCTTGGTGCGGAGCAGTGCGCGCGTCGGCGTGTTGCCGAAACTGATAACAACTTCGGGGCGCACGGCGGCGAGTTCGCGGTGCAGGTAGGGCGAGAAAAAGGAGAGCACGTCGGGCGTGATCTCGTCGCCGGTCGAGATCATCTTGACCGTGTTCGTCAGGTAGCAATCCTCGCGGCGGAGGTTGATCGAGGCGAGGATGCGGTTGAGCATGTCGCCCGCAGGCCCCATGAACGGGCGGCCGCTCGCGATGTCGGGCGCGCCGGGCGACTCGCCGACGACCGCGACGCGCGCGCCCACACGCCCTTCGCCGAAGATGAAGATGCGCTCCTTGTATGGCGGGAGTTGCGTGGCGCGCCGGAGAAGTTCGGCGTTGATCGCTTCGGGCGTCTCGTCTGAGGCGGGCGGCGCGTCGTCGAAAAGTGTCGGCTCCGGCATGGCGAAAGTTACGTCCTCTAGTAGCGTCTGGACAGCGCGCAGGTGGAGATGATGATGACCGCCAGCGACAGCCAGCCATTGAAACTTGAGCCGGACGCGAGGCTGTAAAAAAACTCCTCGATGTTGGCCGCAAAGGACGTGAGCGCGACCACCGCCCGGAACGGTTTTATCCGGGAGATCAACTTTCCGCCCTCGTCTCCACTCGACTCGGCCGCGTGACTGTGCGCTTCGCGCTACTTCCCCGACTTCGTTTTGGTCAAATACTCGCGCACCTTCTTCATGTCTTCCCACGTCTCGCGTTTCTTGGAAGGGTCGCGCAAAAGATAGGCGGGGTGGAACGTGGGCATCACCTTGATGCCCTTGTAGTCCATGAAGCTCCCGCGCAGTTTCGTGATGCCTTCTTTCGTGTCGAGCAGATTCTTCATCGCCGTGTTGCCGAGGACGACGATCACGTCCGGGCGGAGCAGCGCAATTTCGCGCAGCAGGAACGGCTTGCAGGTGGCGGCCTCTTCGTGCGTCGGCGTGCGGTTCTGCGGTGGGCGGCAGCGGTTGACGTTGCCGATGAACACGTCCTCGCGCTTCAGGCCGATGGCTTCGATGATCTTGTTCAGGAGTTGACCGGCGCGTCCGACGAAGGGACGGCCGCTCGCGTCCTCGTCCGCGCCCGGCGCTTCGCCGACGAACATCAGGCGCGCCTTGCGATCGCCCTCGCTGTGGACGATGGTGTGGCGACTCTGGTGCAGCGGGCAGCGCAGGCACTCGCCGATGTCTGTGCGAATGTCTTCAAAGGTCTCGCCCTCGCGCGGTAGGCTCAGTTCGTCCTTCGGCTTGATCTCGCCGAAGAGCGTCTCTTGCGGCGGTGGCGGCACGGGGTCGGGCGTGCGCACGGGTTTTCGTTTCGTCGGCATCTCGGCTTTCTCCGTCGAAGGTGTGTAGGCTGTCTGATAGAGAACGTTCGGGGGCGTCTTCTCAACGTCGGCGCGCGGAGCGTCCGCTGACGGTGATGTCACGCGCGGAGTTTCCGTTGGCGGCGCGTGCGGAGTTTCCTTTAACGTCGGCGTCGCGCGCGGAGCGTCGGTCGGGGGCTTTCTTTCAACTCGCGCTTCGGCCTCGGCGTTGCGTCGGAGCGCGGCGGAACGCGGCGTGTCCGCCGTCGTCTGCGCGGACGCCTTCGCGCCCTTGCCGCCAAACTGAGCCGCCTCCGTCTCCGCCTCGATTGTACCCGCCGACTCCAAAAATTCTACACCGAGTTCGCGCAGGTACGACAAACTCGCGCCGACCTCTCCGGCCAGCGACGCCAACTCGCTACGACTCGCTTCATCTCCCATAGCAGTCTTCTCAAACTCAACCCGCCCGCGCGTGGCCGCGTCTACCCCGCTGCCTCCGACGCCGCCCGCGCGCCGCGCCGGAGGCGCACGACTTCATCCAGAATCCGGTGCGCCGCTTCGAGTTTCGACATGAGCGGCAACTCCAATGGCGCGTCGCGGTCGCGCGCGATGAGCGTGACGATGTTTGTCTCTGCGTCGAAGCCCGCGCCCTCGCGCGTGATGTCGTTGGCGACGATGGCGTCGAGTTTTTTTCGCACGAGTTTTTCGCGCGCATGTGCGACGACGTTCTCGCTCTCGGCGGCGAAACCGACGACGAGCAGGCCGTCGTGTCTCGCGGCGGCGACGGACGCGAGAATGTCCGGCGTCGGTTCGAGCACGAGCGTCAGAGCCGCGCCCGACTTCTTCAACTTCTGCGCGGCGCGCGCGGCGGGACGGTAATCCGACACGGCCGCCGCGCCGATGAAAACGGTCGCTTCCGATACTTTCGCACGCACCGCCGCCTGCATCTCGTCCGCGCTGAGCGCACGTATGACGCGAACCCCTGCGGGCGCGTCCGCACTCGTCGCCCCGGCCACGAGCGCGACCTCCGCCCCGCGCGAGCGCGCCGCTTCCGCCAGCGCGAAACCCATCCGCCCCGACGAACGGTTCGAGAGAAAACGCACCGGGTCTATCTCCTCGCGCGTCGCGCCCGCCGTGATCAGAAATCGCTCGCCCGCCAGATCGTGCGCCCGACCGTCGTGTTTGTCGAGTATCTGCAACACGGCCGCGACGATGCGTTCGGGTTCGCTCAGGCGGCCGGGGCCGAACGTCCCGCAGGCCATCTCGCCCGCGTCGGGTTCGATGATGTAGACGCCGTCGTCGCGCAAGCGTTGGAGGTTACGCGCGGTGGCCGGGTGCTGCCACATCGTCGTGTTCATCGCAGGCGCGACGACGACGGGCGCGCTTGAGGCGAGATAAGTCGAAGTCAGAAAATCGTCGGCGACGCCATTGGCAAACTTGGCGATGATGTTGGCGGTGGCGGGGGCGACGAGAAAGAGTTCGACGGTCTGTGAGAAGGTGATGTGCGCGATAGGGTCCGGGTTGTCGGGCGCGTAGTCGTCAACGATGACGTGCGCGCCGGAGAGCGCGCGGAAGGTGAGCGGCGCGATCATTCGCGTGGCGTGCTCGGTCATCGCGACGCGCACTTCGCAACCGGCGCGTTGCAGCCCGCGCAGTATCTCCGCGGCCTTGTAGGCGGCGATGCCGCCGGAGACGCCGAGCGCGACGCGTCGCTTCGCGCGCGCGGGTGTGGCCGTGGTGTCTGTCGGATCGGGTGTCATAAGTTATTGAAAGGCGCGGCAAAAATGTAGCACCGCGACTGCTGCGGGCGCAAACTGCGACTTCGGAACTTCGCCGGATGAACATAGAAACTTTGACGGCGAACCGTCGCCTGCAACTTGCGACCTCTAACCTTCGACCCGCCGGAAGTGGTAAACTGGCGCGGGGCTTGAAACCGACTTCAAGTTAATAGGCGGGAAGTTTTTTGTGGCGTCGGGGTGCGTGTGGAAATATGAGCCGAAGGGGAGAGCATTGGTTGCGAAGTTTGGCGCTGGCGGCGTTCGTGTGTGTGGCGTCGGCCGGGTCGGCGCAGGCGCAGCGCAAGGCGTCGGCGGCCGATGATGCGGAGTTCGGGCCGGTCGTCCGCACGTATCTCGGTTACTTGCGCTCCGAGCAAGAGGTGGTGGACGACCGCGCGAGCCGACACGAGGTCAGCACGGCCTACTACCGGCGCAACTCGAACCGCATCCGCGCGCTCCGTCAGTTGGCTCTGCGCATCGCGCGCGAGACGCATAACGATTACCTCCCCGAACTCTACGCCGTCACGCGCGACGAACTCGGCACGTTGTTCGACCCGCCGCCGCCCGCAGACTTCCGCGTCGGCGAAGTGGTCAACAACACGTTTCGCTATCTGGGGTCGGTGCGCTCCGCCGAGTCGTTCTACATGTTCGAGCGACTCGACGTGTACGAACAGGCCGAACTGATCAAGAAGCATGAGGCGCAGCAACCCGTCGCCAACACGACGGCCGCCTCCGCCCCGGACGCCTCGCCTGCGACGGACAACTCCCCGCGCGGCAACCGGCCGACGACCACGCGCCCGCGCCGCGTCCACATTCCTTAAATGAGTGCCACGGACACGCGCGTCCTTTAGATTGAGCGCGATGGACACGCGTCGCGCCTTGATTCACGATGAAGCAGACGGAACTTTTCAAGGAGCACGAGACGACCGATGCGAGCCATCCTGATCGCATCGTGCTCTACGCCCTCGCCGACTTTCAACTGCGCGGCAAGGCTCTGGCCGAACGCGAACTGCCGCTCGACCGACTGCGCGGCGCGCTGCGTCGTGCGGCCGACGCTTTGGGCGTCGCCGAGTTGAGCGATGAAGACGCGGCGGCGGCCATACAGATGCTCGGCGGGCGCGTGCGCCGCGTGCCGCCCTACGTCGCCAAGCACCCGTTCCGCGTCACCGTCCCGGCCGAAGTCGCCGAGCGCGCGAAGCAGTTTTATCGAGACACGAACGCCGCCGACAGGGATGCCACGCGCGACACAAAAGACGCGTCCGGCGGTTAACGCCAACCGACGCACGCCTCCACACGCTTTTTATCACTCGCCTTTTAGGTAGAAGGTTAGTCTTAAAAAAGCATGGAACGTCAAAAACTCATCCGCCTTTTAATTTCTGTTTCCCGTTTCAAATTTATTTGCTAGGATGCCCGCACCCTTCAAACGAAATTTCACGACAACAACTTTCACGCGCGGGCGTCTTCGCGCAGGGGCACGTTTCAGCGAATGAAAACCAACAAGAGTCGCCGCAAGTTTTTGAGCGAGGCCGCCACGGCAGGCGTAAGCGTCGCCGCGCTCGCCACGTCTCCCACGGTGATTGAGGCCGCGCGCGTCGAGAGTCGTGTGCAAGGGCAGCCCGCTGCCACTGCGAGACGCGGCACGCCGCCGATCTCCGTGTCGAGCGGCAACGGTCTGGCCGCCGTCAACAAGGCGGTCGAGGTGATGCGCGGCGGCGGCGATACGCTCGACGCCGTGATCGCGGGCGTCAACATCGTCGAACTCGATCCGAAAGACAACTCGGTCGGCTACGGCGGTCTGCCGAACGAGCGCGGCGACGTGGAACTCGACGCGAGCGTGATGCACGGCCCGACGCGACGCGCCGGGGCGGTCGCCTCCATCCGCGGCGTGCGCGAGCCGTCGAAAGTGGCGCGCGTCGTGCTCGAACGCACCGACCACATTCTCATCGTCGGGCAGGGCGCGCGCGACTTCGCCACCGCGCACGGCTTCGAGGACATCAATCTCTTGACCGAAGAGTCGCGCATCGCGTGGCTCCGCTGGAAAGAGACTCTGTCGCCGGTGGACAAGTGGGGGCCGAGTCCGTATCCGCCCGCGCCCGCTTCGCCCGCGGGGCAGAAAAAACTCTCGGAAGCCGGGCGCGCGAGCGCGAGTTACAGGCTGGCGGAGGCGTACTCGAACGGCGACGCGCGGCGGCTCGAAGAGTTGCTGGCATGGGCTGACGAAGTTGCGCGCAAGCCGCCGACGGGCACGATCAACTGTCTCGCGCTCGACGCCGCAAGCGACATCAGCGGCGTGACGACGACGAGCGGGCTGGCGTGGAAAATTCCGGGGCGCGTCGGCGATTCGCCGCTCATCGGCTGCGGCCTTTACGTGGACAACGACACGGGCGCGGCCGGTTCGACGGGTCGCGGCGAGGAAGTAATTTACATCAACGGCGCGCGCACCGTGGTCGAATACATGCGGCGGGGCGCGTCGCCCGAACAGGCCTGCCTCGACGCACTGAAGTTGATCGCGGCGCGCTACGGCAACGACCGCGAAAAATTGAAGGATATTGACGTGAATTTCTATGCCCTGAACAAGCGCGGCGAGTTTGCTGGAGCGGCCATCTGGAACGGCTCGCTCAGTAGTCGCGGGGAATTGCGGCGGCGGCAGTTCGCGGCGCACGACGGGCGGGAAGGGCGTCTGCTGGAGAGCGCATACCTGTTCGAGCGGCGGGCGTGAGTTTGGCCGGTTGCGGCGGTGGCGGGCGGCGGCGGGGCGAAGCGCACAAAAAAGCCAAGAATAAGCTGAGATTTTAAGTAAATCTTTGTTGACACCAAACGGGTATTAGGGTAAAAAGGCTAGGTCAAAGCAGCCCACAGAGGCTCGCTGACCTGCTTTCTTAAGGAAATGCTACAGGGGCGCAGTTAAAGTTGAGGCGGGTTTAGCGAGGAAATATTAAAATCCGTCTCTTGCGGCAGTCTCTATGAGACTCGCGGTGCGCTCTCTACAAAACACTGGTTCAGTCTACTTGGGAGGAGAATAATGATTAGCAGAAATTGGAGCCGCATGGCTATTTCGGTCTGCCTCACGGTTGCCATCTTGAGCACGTTCTCAATGGTCGCCCTCGCAGCTCCGACGCAGTCGCCCTCCGGCGAACTGTCGGTTGTCGGCGAAGTTTCCGTGAACGGCACGAACGCCATTTCGGGTGCGACAGTTTTTTCGGACAGCACCGTCACCACCGCCAAAGGTTCTAGCGCCGTTGTCAGCTTGGGCAAACTCGGCCGCGTCGAAATCTTGCCGGAGTCAAGCGTCAAACTCAGCTTTACCGACAACAGCGTGGTCGGCACGCTTGATGCCGGGCGCGTCCGTCTCTCGACTTCGTCGGGTACGGCGGCTAGCGTCGTCACCAAAGACGCCTCGGCCGTGGCCGACAACAGCCAGCCGGCCGTGTTCACCGTGAATGTCGAATGCGGCAACACGGAAGTCGCCACGCAGTCGGGTCGCGTCGAGTTGCGCGCCGGCAGCAGCGTCAAACAGATCGCCGCCGGTAATCAGGACAGCGCCGGGACGGCTCAGCCGGGTTCGCGCTGCACGCGCCTGACCCGTGAAACCAACTTCGGTTCGCTCAGCGGCGGCGCGCTCGCGGCGCTTCTGTTGGCGGCTGGTGGCGCGATTGCCGCGGCCATCATCGCGGCGACCGACGACAGCAACGACCTCGGCGTCGGCGGCACAGCCCCGGTCTTCAGCCCGAGCAGAGTGTAGTTCGCCGGCAGTCGAAAGTTGTTAGGCTTTAACGGCTGTGCGACCTTCTCGCGCACGGTAGACGAGAACATTCACTTGCGGGTCACGCGCGGGTTCACCCCGCGTGACCCGCAAACTTTTGCCTGAAAGTAGCGCTTCCGCGAAAGGTTCCCTTTTAGTAATGCAGATTGCAGTGATCGGGACGGGGTACGTCGGCCTCGTGACGGGCGCGTGTTTCGCCGAGTTCGGCGTGGACGTGGTGTGCGTTGACATTGACGCGCACAAGATCGAACGCCTCAACCGCGGGGAGATGCCGATCTACGAACCCGGCCTCGACCAGTTGGTCGCGAAGAACGCGCAGGCCGGGCGTTTGAAATTTACGACCGACTTGAAGACGGCGGTCGAGCACTCGCTCGTGATCCTCTTGGCCGTCGGCACGCCGCCGCGGGAAGACGGTTCGGCCGACCTCAGCCACGTCGAAGCGGCGGCGCGCTCCGTCGCCGAGCACATGAACGATTACAAGGTGATCGTTACGAAGTCCACCGTGCCCGTCGGCACGGGCGAACACCTCCGGCGCATCATCGGCGAGCAGAAGAAGAACGCCAAGTTCGGCATGGTCTCGAACCCCGAATTTTTGCGCGAGGGCGCGGCCATCGGCGACTTCATGCGCCCCGACCGCGTGGTCATCGGCAGCCGCGACCCGGAAGCCATCGCCATCATCAAAGACCTCTACCGCCCGCTCTACCTGATCGAGACGCCCTTCGTCATCACTTCGCTGGAAGGAGCGGAACTCACGAAGTACGCCGCGAACGCCTTCCTCGCCACGAAAATTTCCTTCATCAACGAGATCGCGAACCTCTGCGACCGTATCGGCTGCGACGTTCACGACGTGGCGCGCGCCCTCGGCATGGACAACCGCATCGGGAAAAAATTTCTGCACCCCGGCCCCGGCTTCGGCGGCTCGTGTTTTCCGAAGGACACGCACGCGCTGCTCTCCATCGCGCGCCAGTTCGACTACGACGCGCTCATCGTTGACGCCGTGGTCAAAGTCAACGAGCGTCAGCGCGAGTTGATGGTTCCGAAGATCGAAAAGTTGGTGGGCGAACTGCGGGGGAAGACTATCGCCGTGCTCGGCCTCGCCTTCAAACCGGGGACGGACGACATGCGCGAAGCGCCGTCGGTTGACATCATCCGCCGCCTGACGGAGCGCGGCGCGACGGTGCGCGCCTACGACCCCATCGCGATGGACGCCGCGCGCGAAGCCTTACCCGGCATCGAATACGCGGAGGACGAATACGCGGCGGTCAGCGGCGCGGACGCACTCGTCTTCATGACCGAGTGGAATCAATTCCGCGCGCTCAACATGGAGCGCGTGCGCGAACTGATGCGTGCGCCGAAGATCGCCGACCTGCGCAACATCTACGACCCGGATGCCATGATCGAACTCGGCTTCGAGTACGTCGGAGTCGGGCGTCAACCGCAACAACCCGTCCCGAACGACAAGTGACGAGTCGAAGCAGCAGCGGCGGCTCGCCTCGTCCGCGCATCGTCCATAACAACTAATATGAGTCTCTCTGGAATCGTACTCGTGACCGGCGGAGCGGGCTTCGTCGGCTCTCACATCGCGGCCACCTTCGCCGCGCGGGGCGCGCGCGTGCGCGTGATTGACGACCTCTCGACCGGCCACGCCGAGAACCTGGAAGAGATCGGCGGCGACATTGATTTCGTGCGCGGCAGTTTGAACGACGAAGCGACGCTCAGGCGCGCGCTCGAAGGCGTCGAACTCGTCTATCACGAGGCCGCGATCCCCTCTGTGCCGCGCTCGGTGGACAACCCGCGCGAGACGCACCGCGCCTGCGCCGAAGCGACCTTCTCGCTGCTTCTGGCGGCGCGCGACAGCGGCGTGCGCCGCGTCGTCTACGCGGCGTCGAGTTCGGCCTACGGCGACCAGCCCACGCTGCCCAAAGTCGAGACGATGCCGCCCGACCCGCTCTCGCCCTACGCCGCCGCCAAACTCATCGGCGAGTATTACTGTCAGGTCTTCACGCGCACGTACAAACTTGAGACCGTCTGCCTGCGTTACTTCAACGTCTTCGGGCCGCGCCAAGACCCCAGTTCGACTTACTCCGGCGTCATCTCGCGCTTCATTGACGCGCTCTCGACCGGGCAGACGCCCGTCATCTATGGCGACGGCGAACAG
This sequence comes from Pyrinomonadaceae bacterium, assembly GCA_030841105.1. Taxonomy (GTDB): domain Bacteria; phylum Acidobacteriota; class Blastocatellia; order Pyrinomonadales; family Pyrinomonadaceae; genus JAIVJZ01. Next base: position 104,672 of record JAVEDE010000095.1, on the reverse strand, counting down.
TCACGCGATTTCACCTACGTCGCCAACGTCGTTGATGCCAACCTGCGCGCGGCGGAAACCACGCGCGGCGTCGGTCAGGTAATCAACGTCGCCAACGGCGTGCGCGTGACGCTCAACGAACTGCTCGACCGCCTGAAACAGATCACCGGACACACGAACGTCGAGGCCGAATACCGCGACGCGCGCGTCGGCGACGTGAAGCACAGCCTCGCAGACATCACGCGCGCGCGCGAGTTCCTCGGCTACGAGCCGCAGGTCGGGTTGGAAGAAGGCTTGCGCCACACGATTGACTGGTGGAAGCAGAGCCGCTTCGCCCCCAAGTGAACGAAGCCGACCCGTCCGGTTAAATTCAAAAGCCCGCGTCTCGCATGTGAGACGCGGGCTTTGAAGTTAAAGGGGCAGAAATTAAAAGAGGCAGGAATTTAACGGCGTGCTGAAAACTACAGGCTGTCTCTGACGATTCGCCTCAACTTGAAAACAGCTTCCGTAAAGTTTCCGTGTAGGGAGGACGGGCGACGCCTTTGTCGGTGATGATGGCCGCGATGAATTCGTTGGGCGTCACGTCGAAGGCGAAGTTCTGCACGTTGATGCCTTCGGGGGCGAGGCGGTGTTCGTGCATGTGCGTCACTTCGCGCGTGTTGCGTTCTTCGATGGGAATCTGCTCGCCCGAAGAGAGTTCGAGGTCAACGGTCGAGATGGGCGCGGCGACGTAGAAGGGGATGTTGTGCTGGCGCGCGAGGACGGCGACCATGTATGTTCCGATCTTGTTGGCTGTGTCGCCGTTCGCAGCGATGCGATCCGCGCCGACGACCACGGCGTCAACCTTGCCCTGCTTCATCACATGCCCGGCCATGTTGTCGGTGATGAGCGTGACGGGGATGTCGTCCCTGTCGAGTTCCCAGGCGGTGAGGCGCGAGCCTTGCAGGAAGGGGCGCGTCTCGTCGGCGATGACGGCGATGCGCTTGCCCGCGTCGCGCGCGCCGCGAATCACGCCGAGCGCCGTGCCGTAGTCGCCGGCGGTGGCGAGCGCGCCCGCGTTGCAGTGCGTCAGCACCGTCGCGCCGTCCGCGAGCAACTCGCCGCCGAAGCGTCCGAGCGCGCGGTTCGCCGCGATGTCCTCGTCATAAATAGCTTTGGCTTCGTCAATCATGCGAACTTTGATCACTTCTGCGTCCTCGGTCTCGGCCGCGGCGCGACGGAAAGCCGCGCGCATGCGTTCGATAGCCCAGAACAGATTGACGGCCGTCGGGCGCGTGCGGCTCATCAGGTCGCACATGTAGTCGAAGTCGTACTGGAGATCGGGGGTCGAGGTGGCAACCGCCTGTTTGAGTCCGATGGCGAGTCCCATCGCGGCGGCCACGCCGATGGCGGGCGCGCCCCGCACCGCCATGTCCTTGATACTCTCGGCCACCTCCTCGCACGAACGCAGGATGAGATATTTTTCTTCAGTCGGCAGCAGGCGTTGATCGATCATGCGTACGCCTTCGGCAGTCCATTCGACCGTTTTGATCATTTTAAAGAGATACTCCTCGGATGATGTTTGAAAGATGAACGGACGCGTGCCCGTGCGTCGAAACCGCTGCTTTCATCTTTGTCATGTGATGTGGGGCATCTTAACCGACGGGAGGGAAGGCGGCAAACGGGGCGGCAAAATGAAAGAGAGGCCGCGGGAGAGAGACGGCCAGACGGCGGCGCGGGCGTCTCCGCCCGGTCGCGCGCTGTGGTTGTCCCTCCCGACGACCTCTCTGTGATTCGACGACGCGCGGCGTGCGTCTAGTCGTGATCTCTCGCCGCTTCGTACCCGGCCTTGGTCAGCAGTCCGCCGATCAGGAAGATGATGCCGAGCGCGATGTGGATGAGATGATCCATCGTTCCGAGGTGCAGGATGCCCGCCACGTCGAACATGCGATCCGGCCCCGTGCCGAGCAGGAAGCCGACGATGCCGAGCAGCAGATAGACCGCCCCAAAGACGATGCAGAACATGCGCGCGCCGGAGAGCGAACCGGCCAGCCCGAAGTAGAGCGCGGCCGCGCCGGAGATGATGTGGACGAGATTGTGCGGTGTGTTCAGGTGCGCGCCGAGCAGGTTGGGGGCGACAAAGCCGAGGACGCCGACCAACAGGAACACGATGCCGAGAATCGTCGCAATTCTTTTAGCCATAAATTTTTTCATCCCCTCCTTTGGGAGATAAAGGTGGACACCTTGTAAAGACAACCGCCGCCGCTCTTGTTCACCGCGGCGCGGTCGCAGCCTCAAATCGAAAGCAGCCTGAGTTGCGCGGATTGTATACTAAATTCGCCGGCGCGAGGCTATGTTTTTCTTCCGCCGCGACCGGAAATATTCGACCGTTTCGCCGCGCCTTCGGGTGAATGATATACTCGGCGCATTCACCCAACAGGGTCGGCCGGTCGGGCGTCGCGCGCCGCGACGACGGCGCGACGGGCGGGAAAATCTTGCGCCGGACGCGCGCCCGCACTCAGGCGACGCGCGCGAGGTTTGGGAGAGGTAAAAGACTTTGGGAGAGGCGAGCGAGCCGGTGCGGGTCAGCCCGGAAGAGGCTTGGCGGTTGATCGAAGAGGGGCGCGCGCCCGTCTTTCTCGACACGCGCAACGCGCGCCACTACGCGCAGAGCGACGTGCAAATTCCGGGGTCGCTCTACATCTGGCGCGGGGAGTTGGAGGCGCGCATCGGGGAAGTGCCGCGCGGCCGTCCCGTCGTCACCTACTGCGCCTGACACTACGAAAACTCCAGCACCCGTGCGGCGCTGATCCTTGAAGAGTACGATTTCGCGGAACTCTACATTCTCGTCGGCGGCATCAACGCGTGGCGCGATTGCGGGCTTCCGCTCGAACCGAAAATTTAAAACTGTCACTTGTCCGTCGTCAGTTGTCCTTCGTTTGTTTCGTCGGCGACTGGCTGAACACGGAAAGCCAAACTCAGGCAAGAGAGAAACAACTGACAACTGACCACGGACAATTATGATGAAAGAAGGCTGGGAGGCCGTCATCGGTCTCGAAATTCACGCGCAACTCAACACCGAGTCGAAGATTTTTTGCGGCTGCTCGACGCGTTTCGGCGACGAGCCGAACGCGAACACATGCCCCGTGTGTCTGGGGCTGCCGGGCGCGCTGCCGGTCTTGAACCGCCGTGCCGTCGAACTCGGCGCGCGCGCCGCGCTCGCTTTGGGCTTGCGCATCAACGAGCAGTCTATCTTCGCGCGCAAAAACTATTTCTACCCCGACTTGCCGAAGGGCTATCAAATCTCGCAATTCGACCGCCCGTTCTCCGAGCACGGCGAACTGGAAATAGTGACGGCCACGCGCGACGAGAGCGGGCACGCGCGCGAGTGGCGACCGATGACCATCCGCATCACGCGCATGCACCTCGAAGAAGACGCGGGCAAGAACATCCACGAGGGGCTGCCCGATACGGATCGTTATTCCTACGTTGACCTCAACCGCGCGGGCACGCCGCTCGCCGAGATCGTGACCGAGCCGGATTTCCGCACCTCTTGGGAAGCCTACGATTACGTCAACCACGTCCGCCGCGCGCTGCAATGGGTGGGCGCGTCCGAGGCCGACATGGAGAAGGGCAATTTGCGTTGCGAGGCGAACGTCTCGGTCAGGCGCGTGGGTGAAGAGAAGTTCGGCACGAAGGTCGAACTCAAGAATCTGAACTCGGTGCGCTTCATGCAGAAGGCCATCGAGTACGAGATCGAGCGACACATCGCGTTGATCGAATCGGGCGGGAGCGTCGCGCAAGAGACGCGACTGTGGGACGACCGCGCGAACGAATCGCGCCTCATGCGCTCGAAAGAGGAGGCGCACGACTATCGCTACTTCCCCGAACCGGACTTGCCGCCGCTCGTCGTTACGACGGAGTTTATCGAGCAAGTGACGGCGCAGATGCCGGAGTTGCCCGAAGCACGCCGCCGCCGTTTCATGGAAGAGTACGAGTTGTCGTTCGACGACGCCTCGCAGTTCACCTCCGAGCGCAGTCTCGCGGACTACTACGAACGCGCGGCGCGAGCGTCGAACAACCCGCGCGCGGCGGCCAACTGGATCAGGTCGGAACTGCTGCGCGAACTCGAAGCGGCGGGGCGCACGGCCGAAGAGTCGCCCGTCGCGGCCGAAGAGTTGGGCGCGCTCGTGCGCCTGATTGACGAGGGCAAGATCAGCGGCAAGCAGGGCAAGGAAGTTCTCGTCGAGATGTTCGCGTCGGGCAAGTCGGCTGCGGTCATCGTCGAAGAGCGGGGACTCGCGCAGGTCAGCGACGCGGGCGAGATCGAGCGCATCGTTGACGAAGTGATCGCCGCAAGCCCCCGGCAACTCGAACAATATCGCGCGGGCAAAGAGACGCTCTTCGGCTTCTTCGTCGGCCAGGTGATGAAAGCCTCGCAGGGCAAGGCGAATCCGAAACTCGTCAACGAGGTGTTGAAAGAGAAGCTTGGACAGTGACGAGTGACGAGTGACAAGTGATAAGAACAGTGACAAGTGACGAGTGACAGGTGACAAGTTAAAACAAAAACTTATCTTTTTAACTCGTCACTTATCACTTGTCACTCGTCACTGTTCTTGGGGGTGTGATGGAACTCAGAGGCAAAAGCGCCATCGTGACGGGCAGCACGAAGGGCATCGGGCGGGCGATTGCGGAGTCGCTCGTGGGCGAGGGCATGAACGTGTGCCTGAGCGCGCGGAGTGAGGACGAGGTTGAGCGCGCGGTTAGCGAGTTGAGCGACGCGGGCGCAGGACGCGTGACGGGCGCGGTGTGCGACGTGCGCGACTACGAAGAGGTGCGCGCGCTGTTCGAGCACACGGTCGCGGAGTTCGGCGGCGTGGACGTGCTGGTCAACAACGCGGGCATCGGTCTGTTCCAGACGGTCGAGGAGATGTCGCCGGAGGACTTTCGCTCCGTGTTGGAGACGAACCTCAACAGCGTCTTCTACTGTTGCCACGAAGCGATCCCGTTGATGCGCGCGCGGGGCGGCGGCTACATCGTCAGCATCTCTTCGCTCGCGGGCGCGAACCCGCACCCGCGCATGGCCGCCTACAATGCGTCGAAGTTTGCCTTGAACGGTTTCAGCGAGGCGTTGATGCAGGAGGTGCGGCACGACCGCATCAAGGTCAGCTACATCATGCCCGGTTCGGTCAACACCTATTTCGGCGGCGACGTGCCGAGCGCGGAGCAGAATTGGCAACTGCAACCGGCGGATGTGGCGCGCGTCGTGCTCGACCTGCTCCGACACGACGAGCGGAGTTTGCCGAGCCGCGTGGAGATCAGGCCGAGCATGCCGCCGAAAGCCAAGTGAGGGCGCGTGAGAATGAAACGAATAATCCTCGCGCTGTTCATCGGCTTACTTCCCTACGCGCTCCACGCGCAGACGGCCGCAACGTCTTCGGCCGTTACCGTTCAGGATAAATCAACGTCGCCGCAGGCGGCGGAATTGCAAGAGGCGGAGAGACTCAGCACGTCGGTGCGGCAACTTTACGCGGCGGGCAACTACAAGGAAGCGTTGCCGCAGGCGCAGCGTGTGTTAGCCCTGCTGGAAAAAGTGCGCGGCGAGGAAGACCCGCTCGTCGGCAGCGCACTCAACAATCTGGCGTTGCTCCACATCGGGTTGAAAGAGTTCGACCGCGCCCGGCCGATCCTCGAACGCATTCTCGCGCGGAGGGAGAAGTCGAAGGCCGCCACGTCGCCGACGACGATGCGCCTGCTCATCAGTTACGGCTGCCTGATCCGCGCGCGCGGCATCACCAAGCGCGAGGAGGGGATGAAATTCGACGAGCGCATCAACGCCATTTTCTTGCAGGACGCGGTGCTCGCCGCCGGACTCCCTGTGCCGGATAACTTGTCCGAGTTGAGCCGCGGCAACAACTTCAAGAAGCCGCAGCCGCGCTATCCGCGCGAGGCTTTGAGCGCGCGCATACAGGGAAGCGTGCTGGTGCTGGCCGAAACGGACGAGACGGGAAAGGTCGTGAGCGTCGAGCCTGTGCCGTGCTGGAGCGGGCAAAAGTTGCTGGCCGAAGCCGCCGCCGAAGCCATGCGCTCGGCGAGTTTCAAGCCGCTTCTGGTCAACGGAAAAGCGGTCAAGTATAAAGCCGTCGCGACGTATAACTTTGTCATTCAATAACGCGCGGGCGCGACGCGCGAGTTTGCCGGGACGTGAAAGGATCAGCGATGGAAGCGGGCGACGTGGCCGATCAGATCATGGAGTTGAAGGACGGCAAAGGGGGTCGTGAAGAGGACGAGCGATTTCGTTCGCGCGTGGCGTTGATGATCGCGTTCATGGCGATGCTTCTGGCGATCACGAGTCTCGGCGGCGGGAATGCCGCCGAAGACATCATGAATCACAACATTCATGCGAGCGACACGTGGGCTTTTTATCAGGCGAAGAACATCCGGCAGACTTCCTACCGCATCGCCGCCGACATGCTCGAAGGCGAACTCCAACTGCACGACGCGACGCTCACGCCGGAGGCGCGCAAGACGCTGCAAAGCAAGATCGATCAATTCAAGGCGACTGCCGCGCGCTACGAGAGCGAACCCGACCCGCAAGCACCTGACGACCCGCTCCGGGGCGAGGGGAAGCGTGAACTTGCGGCGCGCGCCGCCGACTTCGCCACGCAGCGCGACCGCGCGCAGTTGCAAGACCCGAACTTCGACTTCTCCGAAGCCCTGTTTCAGATCGCGATTGTGCTGGCCTCCGTCTCGATCCTCGCCACGTCGCGGCTCATCATGAAAGTTTCCGTCGCCGTCGGCATCGTCGCCACAATCTTGATGCTCAACGGGTATTTCCTGTTTTTCAAACTGCCCTTCTAGATCGTCTGCCAGAGGAGCACACAGACATGAAGAAGTTGCCGCCGCTACTGCTGCTGTCAGTCTTCCTGCTCGCGCCGTTCGGCCAACACACGCCGGGTTTGGCGCGGGGTCAGTCCGCGCCTGCTCAGACAAGCGCGCCGCAGACTGCGACGACGACTGCGGTGACCCCGGCGCAGGAGGCCGCGCTCAAAGAAGCTCTCGACCTGAGCGTCCGGGCGGTGCAGTTGTATCAGGCGGGCAACTTTGACGAGGCTCTGCCGCTGGCCGAGCGCGCGCTCGCGCTCAGGGAAGGCGCGCTCGCCGCGAACGACCGGCGCATCGCCGACGCGCTCGCCAACGTCGCCGCGCTGCGGCTCATCATGAACGATTTCGACAAGGCCGAAACTTTTTACCGGCGCTCGCTCGCGGTCTACGAGGCGTCGGGCGACACGGAGGGCAAGGCCGTCATGACCGTGTTGGAGCGTCTGGTCTACGTGTCCGCCATGAAAAGAGACTTAGACCGCGCGGAGGCGTCGGCGCAAAGAATCCTCACCATCGCCGAGAAGAACTACAAACCGCAGCAACTCGAAATGGCGCGCGCTCTCGTCCACCCCGCAGAGGTGTCCCGCCTGCGGCTCGACAAAAAACGGGCGCGCACACTGTACGCGCGCATCGTTGACATCGTGGAGCAGTACGCGCCCGCTACTGTGCCGAAAGAGATCACGCTCTCGCTGGCAAATTATCTGGGACTGCTCTACGCCGAAGAGGGCGGCAGCGACAGCAAATTGACGGAGCGCATCACGAAACTGTTCGTCGCCATCGCGTCGGCCGCGCCGCCCGGCACGGGGACGGAAGTGCAGGGCGGCATCATCAACGGGAAGGCCGTCTACAAGCCGCAGCCGGAATACCCGCAGAGCGCCAAGAGCGCGCGCGCGCAGGGAACCGTGCGAGTGAAAATCTTAGTTGACGAGACGGGCAGAGTGATCGAGGCGAAGGTCTTCGACAACGCCCCGCACGGCGCGTTGGCGAACGCGTCGTTGGCGGCGGCGAAGCGCGCCCGCTTCACGCCCACGCTACTGAGCGGCGTCCCCGTCAAGGTCACCGGCTTCGTTACTTATAACTTCGTCTTACAATTTTCCCGTTGAACGTCGGAGGTCGTGACGACTGTGCGAGCCGTGTTACAGCGCGTGACGCGCGCCTCGGTACGCGTCGAGGGCGAAGTGGTCGGCGAGATTAAAGCCGGGGTGCTCGTCCTGCTCGGCATCGCGCGCGACGACACGCGCGTGGACGCGCTCTACCTCGTGGAGAAGATCGCGGCCTTGCGCATCTTTGAAGACGCGGAAGGGCGCATGAACTTGTCGGTCGCGGAGACGGGCGGGGCGTTGCTCGTCGTCTCGCAGTTCACGCTGTACGGCGACGCGCGGCGCGGGCGCAGACCGTCTTGGTTCGAGGCCGCCGCGCCGGAAGTGGCCGCGCCACTCTACGAGTTTTTCGTGGGCGAGGCGCGCAAGACTTTGCAGGGGCGCGTCGAGACCGGAAGTTTTCGCCGGATGATGGAAGTTGAACTCACGAACGACGGCCCGGTCACGATCCTGCTCGACAGCCGGAAGCAGTTTTGAGCGGAAGAACTTTACCGCCGGGGCGCGAAGTCACGACGAAAATCAAGCGACGGCTGCCGCGTGCCTGCTATGGTCGCTTCGTGCCTCCGTGTCTTTGTGTTTATATATTCGTTTTAGCCATCAACAACCGGGAAGGATAAGAAGATGAATTGTTACTTTAGACGTTTGACGTTCGCGTCGGTCTGTCTTGCGCTCGCGCTCTCTATGCTGGCGTGCGGGCAGGCGTCGAACTCCAACAGCGAAGCAGGCGGCGAGGCCGACAGCGCGAACGTCAAGACGGGGGTCAAGCCGGAGGCGGACGCGGAGGCGGCAGTCATCGAAACTGACTACGGGCGGATCGTGATCGAACTTTACTCGAACGTCGCGCCGCAGATGGTGGCGCGCTTCAAGAAACTCGCGGGCGAAGGCTTCTACAACGGGACGGCGATCCATCGCATTGACCCGGAGTTGGGGATCATTCAGGGCGGCGACCCGAACTCGAAAGACGCCAACCCGGCCAACGACGGCATGGGCAGTTCGGCCGAACCTAACGTCCCGGCCGAGTTCAGCGACATCGAGTACGTGCGCGGCACGGTCGGCGCAGCGCGCGCGCAGTCGGAGGATTCCGCCAACTGCCAGTTCTACATCACGCTCAAACGCCAGCCCGCCTTCGACAAACGCTACACCGTCTTCGGCCGCGTCGTCGAAGGCATCAACAACGCCGACATCATCAGCACCGCGCCCCTTGCCGAAGGCACGCAGGATCGCCCGGCCGACAAGATTCTCGTCAAAAGCATCACCCTCGCCCCGCGCGCCAACTTTAAGTAGGGGCAAGGGGTAAAGGGAAAAGGGGGAAGGGCAAGCAGAGAAGCGCGCGTCGCGCGTCGTCTCTCTTAACCTTTCCCCTTTTCCCTTTACCCCTTGCCCGCTCCGCTCAGATCGAGTCGTCTTCGGTCTTCGAGCGCGGGTCGAGTTCGAAGCGGTCGCGGTCGCGGCGGTCAATCTTGTCTATGAATTCGAGTTCCTCGTTGTCCTCGAAGTTGACGCCGACGGCGTGTGCGTTCTCTTCGACGTCCGATTGATCGGGCGTTGGGTTGTCGCCGGAGACCGACTCCTCGCCGCTGTCGTTGACATCCTCCCAAGTGGCGTCGAGGTCGCCGCCCGCGTCGGCGGGAGAGGCCGCGTTGTTGTTACGCAGACGCCCGGCGAGTTGGTCGGGGTCTTTCGGCGCGCGCGCGATCTCCTCCTCCATGAACTGTTCGATCTCCGGGTCGGGCACAAAGTTCGGATCGTTGCTCAGGTACTCGAAGTCTTCGGGTCTCTTCTTCGGCATCTTCCCATCTCCCCCTGCGATGAATCGGGCGCACGCGCGACGCGAACTTTCGCGTCCGCCACCTTTGCCTTGCTCGCGCTTGTTGTTTGTTCTTTGAACTGGCGTGCAATATAGCAAATGCCAACTCGACGAACAAACAGGCGGCGCGGCCGTGCCGGTCGGACGCGCGAAAAAGCGACGCGCTTGACGTTCGCGGGAGGGAAACTTAAACTTGAACGCATCAGATATTCGCCATAAATTTTGAGCGTCCGCAACCTGCGGCGACGCGCCGCGCGCCGCCCGGCACGGATCGCCCTCGTTGACCGCCCGTAGACGCTTCGACCGCGAAGGACTTTTGAAAACTCCGATGACTCATAACCTTTTCAACTCGCTACAACGCTTCGACGCAGGGCAGTTCTACTCGCTGCCGCAACTGGAAAAAGAGGGCGTCGGCCCCGTCTCCAAACTGCCCGTCAGCATCCGCATCGTGCTCGAATCGCTGCTCCGCAACTTCGACGGCAAGAAGGTCGAAGAGGAAGACATCCGCGCGCTCGCCAACTGGCAGCCCAACGCCGAGCGCACCGAGGAGATTCCTTTCATCGTGGCGCGCGTGTTGTTGCAGGATTTCACGGGCGTGCCGCTCTTAGTTGATCTCGCCGCGATGCGTTCGGCGGTGGCGCGCATGGGGCGCAACCCGAAGATCATCGAGCCGCTCGTGCCCGTCGATCTCGTCATTGACCACTCCGTGCAGGTGGATGCGTGGAGCACGCCCGACGCCTTGCAGAAGAACATGGAGATGGAGTTCAAGCGCAACAACTCGCGTTACCAGTTCTTGAAGTGGGGCACGCAGGCGTTCGAGAGTTTTCAGGTCGTGCCGCCGGGGATCGGCATCGTCCATCAGGTCAACCTCGAATATCTGGCGCAGGGCGTCATCGAACGCGACGGCGTTTACTTGCCCGACACGCTCGTCGGCACAGACTCGCACACGACGATGATCAACGGCCTCGGCATCGTGGCCTACGGCGTCGGCGGCATCGAAGCGGAGGCCGGGATGCTCGGCCAGCCCGTCTACTTTCTGACGCCTGACGTGGTGGGCGTGAACCTGACCGGCTCTCTGCGCGACGGCGTGACGGCGACCGATCTCGTCCTGCGCGTGACGGAGATACTGCGCGCGGCGAAAGTGGTCGGGAAGTTCGTCGAGTTTCACGGCGAGGGCGCGGCGAGCATCCCGGCTTACGACCGCGCGACCATCGCCAACATGGCTCCCGAATACGGCGCGACCGTCGGCTTCTTCCCCGTGGACGAAAAGACGCTCGAATATTTCCGCTCCACCGGCCGCACCGAGGAGCGCGTCAACGCCATCCGCAGCTACTACGAGGCGCAGGGCATGTTCGGCATTCCGCGCGCGGGCGATTGCGAGTACAGCCAGTTGATCGAGTTGAACCTCGCGGAGATCGAGCCGAGCGTCTCCGGCCCCAAGCGGCCGCAGGATCGCATCGAACTCTCAGAACTCAAGACACGCTTCAACGATCTGCTGCGCAAACCCGTCGGCGAAAACGGCTACAACAAACGGCAGGAAGAATTAGACGCGCGTTTCCCCGTTAATCTGAGCGCGACGGAAGCGGCGGCCGCGGCGGGTGATCACGGCCGCTCGCTGCCGGTGCTGGCGGGCGGCGGTCACCAGGAGCCTGAGTCAGTGCCGGAGGGCGCGGGCAACGATAGCCACAAGAACACGAGCGCGCTGACAGAGATCGAGATGATGAACAACCGCCCCACGCCCGACCGCGTGGAGGACGACGACACGGACGCGAGCAAGCAACCCGAACTCAAACGCAACGCCATGCTCGGCCACGGCGACGTGGTGATCGCCGCGATCACTTCCTGCACCAACACCTCGAACCCCAGCGTGATGCTCGCGGCAGGCATTCTGGCGAAGAAGGCCGTGGAGCGCGGTCTCAGAACGCAGCCCGCCGTCAAGGCGTCGCTTGCGCCCGGCTCGCGCGTCGTCACCGAGTATTACAAAAAGACCGGCTTGCAGCCTTATCTCGATCAACTCGGCTTCAACCTCGTCGGTTACGGCTGCACGACCTGCATCGGCAACTCCGGCCCGCTCGACCCGCGCATCGAATCGGTCATCAACGAACACGATCTGGTGGCGGCGAGCGTCCTGTCGGGCAACCGCAACTTCGAGGCGCGCGTTCACCAGAGCGTCAAGGCGAACTTTTTGATGAGTCCGCCGCTCGTCGTCGCCTTCGCGCTCGCCGGTCGCATTGACATTGACCTGACGACCGAGCCGCTCGGAAAAGGGAAGCGCGGCGAGGACGTTTTCCTGCGCGACATCTGGCCGACGCTCGAAGAGATCGGCGAGGGCTTGCGCGCCGCGACCGACCCGGCAGTCTACCGCAGCCTCTACAGCGACTTCGCCGAGCAGAACCCGCTGTGGAACGAAATCCTTTCCGTCGGCGGCGACGTGTACGACTGGGACGAGCACTCGACCTACATTCAAGAGCCGCCCTACTTCGAGAAGTTCGGCATGGACGTGGGCAAGTTCTGCGACATCAGGAACGCGCGCCCGCTCGCCATCTTCGGCGACTCGGTGACGACCGATCACATCAGCCCCGCGGGCGCGATCAAGCCTCTGTCTCCCGGCGGCGTCTACCTGCAACTGCGCGGCGTCCACGTTGACGACTTCAACTCTTACGGCTCGCGGCGCGGCAATCATCAGGTGATGGTGCGCGGCACGTTCGCCAACGTGCGGATCAAAAATCTGATGGTTCCCGGCACGGAGGGCGGCGTCACCTGCCTGCAACCCGTCAACCAGCAGTTGAGCATCTACGACGCGTCCGTCCAGTATCAGGCGGCGGGCATTCCGCTCGTCGTCATCGCGGGACAGGAGTATGGCACGGGCAGTTCGCGCGACTGGGCGGCGAAGGGTACGCGCCTCCTCGGCGTGCGCGCCGTCATCGCGCAGAGTTTCGAGCGCATCCACCGCAGCAACCTCGTCGGCATGGGCGTGCTGCCCTGCCAGTTCAAAGAAGGCACGAACGCGCAGACGCTCAATCTCGACGGCACGGAAGTCTTCGACATCACCGGGCTCGAATCCGACGAGATCAAACCGCGACAGGACGTGACGCTCGTCATCCGCCGCCGGTCGGGTGAGACCGAAGAAGTGCCCGTCACGCTGCGCATTGACACGCCCATCGAGATTGACTACTACCGCCACGGCGGCATTCTGCCTTTCGTGCTGCGGCAACTCATCACGCAAGAGTGACGCTGTTTTTGTTCACCGCCGCGGGGCTGCTCGTCCTGCTCTTCGTGGCCTACGACGTGTACGCCACGATCCTCGACGCGAGCGGCCGCTCCGGCCCGCTCAGCGGTTGGGTGAACCGCCTCGTCTGGACGGTGGCGCGCTCGCTGGCCTTCCGCTTCCCGCGACCGCGCCGCCATCGTTTGCTCAACATCATCGGGCCGATGTTGATGCCCGCGCTCATCGTCCTCTACCTGCTGCTGCTCATCAACGGCTTCGCGCTCATCTACCTGCCGCGCATGCCGTCGCACTTCACCATCACACCGGCTGAGACTAACTCCCCGTTGGTCGAGTCGCTGTACTTCAGCGGCGTCACACTAACCACGCTCGGCTACGGCGACATTACGCCGCGCACTCTCTTCGCGCGTTTCTTCGCGCTCGTCGAAGGCGCGAGCGGCTTCGCTTTGATCTCGCTCGCCGTGACGTACCTGATCACGGTCTACACCGCGCTCGAACGCAAACGCGTCATCGCGCTCTCTTTCTATCATCAGGCGGAAGAGGGCGCGGACGTGGCCGGCTTTATCACGCACCACTTCTTCGACGGACGCTTTCACGGCTTCGAGAACATCCTGCGCACGGCCGCGCGCGACATCAACGAGCTACAGGAGTCGCACGCCGAGCACCCCGTCATACACTATTTTCATCCCGTCGCCGTGCACAAAAGCACGCCGCGCATCTTCTTTCTCATCCTCGAAACCTGCGCCGTCATCAACAGTTGTCTCGACGAAGAGGAATACCCGGAGACGTGCAGCCACCCCGAAGTGCGCACGCTCGAAGCGAGCGGACTCCACGTGCTCGACCAACTCGTCGTCGCGCTCTCTCTTACCTGCGAACGCCCGCCCGAAGACGAGGCGGATGCGACGCGCCGCCTGCAAAGACGCTACCGGCAGACGCTCAGACAACTGGCGGCGGCGGGCGTCAAGACGCGCCGTGACGTGAACGAAGGTTGGGAAATTTACCGCGCGCGGCGCGAGCGTTGGGAGGTGAAATTGCACGGCTTTGCCAACCACCTCGGCTACGACTGGGACGAAGTGACGGGCGACAAGGATTTGCGCTATGCCGCCAACGACGAAGCGGCAGTCTCCTCGAAAACATGAACGCGGGCGAGACGGCCGCTGCCTGCACATACGAATCGCGGGCGGATCGGCGCGTTTAGACTTCGCCCTGTCTAGGTGATAAAGTAATCGTCGTGCGTGAAGTTCAAACAAGTCTCTCCAACATATTTTTAAACACCTGAGCTAAGGAGTTTCCCATGTCGTCCTCTCAAACTGCATCCGAATCGCCTCGTCAATATCAACTGTTCATTGACGGCAAGTGGGTTGACGCCGAATCCGGCAAAACTTTCTCGACGCCGAACCCCTCGACGGGCGAGACGCTCGCCGAAGTGGCCGAGGCCGACAAGGCCGACGTGGACAAGGCCGTCGCCGCCGCGCGCCGCGCCTTCGATGGCAAGTGGGGGCGGATGAGCGCGCGCGACCGCGGTCGCCTGCTCTACAAACTCTCGCAACTGATCGAGTCGAAGTCGTCGGAACTCGCCGCGCTGGAAACGGCCGACAACGGCAAGCCGATCAAAGAGTCCACCTACATTGACCTGCCGGGCGTGGTGGAAAATTTCGAGTACTTCGCCGGGTGGGCGACGAAGATCGAAGGCGAGACGATCCCCGTCCCCGGCCAGATGTTCAACTACACCTTGCGCGAACCGCTCGGCGTCTGCGGCCAGATCATCCCTTGGAATTTCCCGCTGCTGATGGCCGCCTGGAAACTCGCGCCCGCGCTCGCGGCAGGGAACACTATCGTCCTCAAGCCCGCCGAACAGACGCCCGTCACGGCGATGGAACTCGGCAAGCTGTTTCAAGAGGCGGGCTTCCCCGACGGCGTGGTCAACATCGTGCCCGGCTACGGCGAGACGGCGGGCGCGGCCTTGGCGTCGCACCCCGGCATAGACAAGATCGCTTTTACCGGCTCGACCGAGGTCGGCAAGATCATCGCGCGCACGGCGGCCGACAACCTCACCAAAGTCTCGCTCGAACTCGGCGGCAAAGCCCCGAACATCGTCTTCGCCGACGCCGACATCGAACAGGCCGTGAGCGGCGCGATGATGGGCATCTTCTTCAATCAGGGTCAGGTCTGCTGCGCCGGTTCGCGCCTCTTCCTCGACGAGCGCGTGAAGGACGAGTTCCTCGCACGCTTCAAGGAGCGTGCCGAGCGTGTCAAGGTCGGCGACCCGACGGACATGACGACGCAGATGGGGCCGCAGGTGTCCGAGGAACAACTCACGCGCGTGCGCGGCTACGTGGACATCGCGCGCGGCGAGGGCGCAACCGTCTTTACGGGCGGCGGTTCGCCCGAACTCGAAGGCAACTTCAAGAACGGCTACTTCTTCCAGCCGACCGTCTTCAGCGAAGTGCAAAACTCGATGCGCGTCGCGCAGGAAGAGATTTTTGGCCCCGTCGCTTCCGTCATCACGTTCAAGGACGAGAAGGATTTGATCAAGCAGGCCAACGACACGATCTACGGTCTCTCCGCAGGCATCTGGACGAAGGACATCACCCGCGCGCACCGCTTCGCCAAAGAGATCAAGGCAGGCACGGTCTGGATCAACACCTTCAACATGATGAACGCCGCGTCGCCCTTCGGCGGCTACAAGCAATCCGGCTACGGGCGCGAGATGGGCAAGCACGCCCTCGAACTCTACACGCACGTCAAGAGCGTCTGGGTTGATCTCTCAGGCAAACCCATCGGCTGGTACGGCAACTAAGGGAGTGCCGAGTGACAAATGACGAGTGACAAGTTAATACAAAGAAACTTGTCTTTAACTCGTCACTCGTCACCTGTCACTTGTCACTGCTTTCAACGCCTCTCCCGTATTTCAACCAGAAGAAGGAGAAGCCATGCGCTCACGTCGGAAAGTTTCCATACTCGCTTTAACGCTCCTCTGCGTTTCACTGTTCACCGCGTGTCCGAGCAAGACGAACATCGGGAAGATTCTCGACAACCCGGATCGCTACCGCGACAAAGAGGTCGGGATCACGGGGACGGTGGAGGACGGTTACGGCGTGCCGCTCGTCGGCAGGGCTTACAAGGTTGACGACGGGACGGGCGAAATCTGGGTCGTCTCGCGGCGCAACGGCGGCTCGCCGCGCAAAGGGGCGCGCGTTGGCGTGAAGGGGCGCGTCTTGCAGGGTTTCAGTTTCGGCGGGCGCAACTTCGGCACCGTGATCGAAGAGTCTGACCGGCGCACCAAGTAGCCGACTCTTCCACGGTTCATTGATCCGCTGCGTCAATGAATGAACGGATCAATGAACCGCTTGCTCTCCACGCTCGACGCAGAGTTCGCCGCGCTGCACGAACGCTCGTCGGCGCTCGTGCGCGTCGTGCCCGCGGAGAAACTCTACTGGCTGCCGCGCGCGGCGACGGCGGGCGCGCCGCCCGTCTATTCGTGCGGCGAACACATCCTGCGCAGCGCGGCGTCGGTCGAGCAGACGTTCGGCGGCGTCACCGCGAACTTGTGGGACGACCCTTTCGAGTGGACGCTGCCGGAGACGCTCTCGACGCCCGCGCTCGTCGCGGAGTATCTGGCGGAGGTCGAGGCAACGCGCCGTGGCGGCTTCGCGCTCATCTCGACGGACGCCGATCTGTCGAAAGAGATCGCCGTCCCTTCGGGCGAGATGCAGACGCTCTTCGCGCTTCTGTCCGCGACGCTCGCGCGCGCCGCGCACCAACAGGGGCGCGCGTTCGCCACGTTCCGTCTGTTCTCGGACGAACGCCTCCCGCCGCTTTGAAAGTGGCCGCGCCGAACTTCGGCGGCTCGCCGAACGTAGTCTAAACGCGTGCGCGATTAGGCGTCGCGTATTCATTCAACTGACAGAAAGGGTCTCCCAATGTATTGCCCGAAATGCGGCCAGTCGCAAGTGAGCGCGGACGTGCGCTTCTGTTCGCGCTGCGGGTTCCCGCTCGTCGTCGTGGGAGATGTGCTGGCAACGGGCGGCGCGCTTCCCGCACACTCGCCCGTCTACGAAGGAGGCGTCGTGCGCCCCGTGTCGCCGCGCCGCCGGGGCGTCAAGCACGGCTTCGCGTTGCTGCTCATGAGTGCTCTCCTCTTTCCTTTTTTCGCGATCATGCACGAAGCGATCGGGCTTCCGCTTGAGTTTATGTCTCTCGGCGCAATCGGGGTGCTGGTCGCATTCATACGGATCATCTACGCCGCGTTTTTTGAAGAGTCCGCGCCGCGCGTCCCGCACTTCAACGCGCCGCCGCAACCCTACACGCCGCCCATCGCGTCGCGCCTGCACGCGCAGGAGTCTCTGCCGCCCGCGCAGCACGCCGCCTCCGTCAACGATTACCGACAGCCGCAGGTGCACACGGCCGAGATCATGCACCCGCCGAGCGTCACGGATCACACCACGCGACTCCTCGACAAACAAACCGACTCCGCGGAGCAATGAGTTCGCCGGATCAGACGCCGCTCGCCGAGCGACTGCGCGCGCGGATCGGGCGCGAGGGCGCGATCTCTTTCCGCGACTGGATGGCCGCCGCTCTCTACGATGAGCGCGAGGGCTACTATCGCCGCGCCGGGCGCACGCGTTGGGGGCGCAGCGACGGAGGCGACTACCGCACCAGCCCGGAACGCAGCCCCCTCTTCGCCGCCACCTTCGCGCGCCATTTCGCCGCGCTCCACCACGAACTCGGGGCGCCGCCCCGTTGGGCGATCCTCGAAGCGGGCGCGGGCGCGGGCGACTTCGCGCGCGTCGCACTCGAAACTTTAGAACGCGATCACCCGAGCGTCTTCAATGCAACTCGTTACTACATTGACGAGACGAGCGACGACGCGCGCCTCCGCGCACGCGATAATCTCAAGGCGTTCGCCAACCGCGTCGAGTTTTGTGAAGACGACCGGCAAGGCGACCGCGGCGGCCTTTCGTTTCCGGTCGGCGTGATTTTCAGCAACGAGTTGCTCGACGCGTTTCCAGTGCATCGCGTGCGGATGCGCGGCGGCCGCCTGCGCGAGTTATGCGTTGACGTGGACGCGTCTGGCAAGTTCTGTTGGAGCGAGCAAGACCCGACCACACCGCGCCTCGCAGAACATTTCGCGCGCCTCGGCGTCGCACTCGCGGAGGGGCACGTCGCGGAAGTTAATCTGGCGGCCGACGAGTGGATCGAGCGCGCGGCGTCGGTCTTGCGGCGCGGCTACGTCGTGACGGTTGACTACGGGGCGGAGGCCGCGGAGCTTTATCAATCAACGCAACGCCGCGAAGGGACGCTGCGCGGTTTTCGCGCGCACGAGTTCGTCGCAGACGTGCTGGCCGCTCCCGGCGAGCACGATCTGACGACGACGATCAACTGGACGCAGATCAGGCAGGCGGGGGAAGCGGCGGGTCTCGAAACGCTTTCGCTGGAAAGGCAGGACGAGTTTCTGTTGCGCGCCGGTGCGCTCCACGAACTTGAGCGGCTCACGTCGCGCCTGTCAGGCGAGGCCGAACGCATGCGGCTGCGGCTTGGCGCGCGCGAGATGATTCTCCCCGGCGGCATGAGCGGGAGTTTTCAAGTGCTGGTGCAAAAGAAAAGGGAAGTTAGAGACTGAGGAAGCGCGTTTGCCGCGAAGGCTTCCCGGCGCGAGACCCGCCCGTGTCGCAGCAACATTGATATTGATTTAATCGAGAGTGATCGGCTATGCTGGATGACGAGGGCGATCCTCAAAGTTTTTTCGCCCGCCCGCCGAGAGCATCCGAAGCGCGTCAGAGTTAGTCATAGTCAGTCATAGTCAGCCCGCCCGCCTTGTACGAAGGAGTCTCAACCAAACACATGATGATCGAACCCGGTGCATTGCTCCAAAACCGTTACCGCGTCGTAAAACAGATCGGGCAGGGCGGCATGGGTGCTGTCTACGTCGCCACCGACGAACGCTTTCACAGCACGGTCGCCATCAAGCAGACCTTCTTCGACGACCCCACGCTGCGCAAGGCGTTCGAGCGCGAGGCGCATCTGCTGAACCACCTGCGCCACGTTGCGCTGCCGCGCGTCAGCGATCACTTCGTCGAGGGCGACGGGCAGTTCCTCGTGATGGAGTTCATCGAGGGCACTGAACTGGCCGAGTCGCTGCAACGGCGCGGCGCGTTCCCGCTCACCGAAGTTTTGCGTTGGGCTGACGAACTGCTCGACGCGCTCGACTACCTGCACACGCACGAGCCGCCCATCGTCCACCGCGACATCAAGCCGCAGAACATGAAGCTGACGCCGCGCGGCCGGATCGTGCTGCTCGACTTCGGGCTGGCGAAGGGTGCGGCGACCGAGACGCGTGCCAGCCAGACGGCCAGCGTCTTCGGCTACTCGCGCAGCTACGCCCCGCTCGAACAGATTCAGGGGACGGGCACGGACACGCGCAGCGACCTCTACTCGCTCGGCGCGACTCTCTATCACTTGCTGACCGGCGTCGCGCCCGTTGACGGGCTGACGCGTGCCGGCGCGGTCATCAATCAGCAGCCAGACCCTCTGCGCCCCGCGCACCTCGCGCACGCGCAAGTGCCGGAGTCAATCAGTAAAATCCTCCACCGCGCGATGGCCTTGAAAGCCGCGCTCCGTCCGGCAACGGCGGCCGAGATGCGCGCCGCGCTGCGGCAGGCCACGAACGCTATCTCGCGCACCACGCCGCAAGCGTTGGCCGCTCACACGCACGGCCAGCCCGCGCGCTACGAGGCCACGATGCTCGACGGCGGGACGCAAATGTTCGACGGGCAGCAGGCGACCCCTTCAATGATCTCGCAGACGCGGGTGCGCCCCCCGGTGTCGCTAACGCAAGACGAAGCGACGCTGGTTGATTCCTCGCTCGACCTGACGCGCCCCTCAATCAAGTCGTACTCGCACGCCTCTTTCCAAGAGCCGCCCGCGGAGAGCGAGCGCAAGAAGTCGCCCGCGTTGATGATCGGCGTCGTCCTCGCCGTGCTCGTCGCCTGCGCCTTCGTCGCCATACCGCGTCTGCGCAGCCCGGCCGCGTCTTCGTCCGACTCCGGGGCGCAGACTTTGACGCAGCCCGGCGCGACCGTCGAGGCACAGGGCATCGCGCCGGACGCGACGCAGGCCGACGCCACGCGCCAGACTTCAAATTCAACTTCCGCTTCCGAGTCGGGGCGGTCGCCTTCGCTTGACACGCGCACCGCCGTCGAGTCGCAAGCTCCGGCCGGTCAAACTTCGTCCGTTGAAGCGGAGGGGGCGGGGAACTCCGCCGCCAACGCCGACGGGTCGAAGAACTTGTCGCCGACGGTCGAGACTCCGGCCAGCAGGTCTGGACTCGTCATCCAGTCGCCCGCTTCAAACTCATCGCCTGTTGGTCAGAACAACGCGGCGGCTGAGTATGACGCGCAACGCGCGGAGGAGTTACGTAGAAGAAGGCAACAGCAGGAAGCGGAACTGCAACAGCAGCGGCAACGCGAGCAGGAGGGCTTTCGCCCGCCGCCGCCCCCGCCGCACGAAGGCGGCTTCCCGCCTCCGGGCGGAGAGCACCGTCCGCCGCCGCGCCGTGCGCCGCCTATGCGCTGACAACTAAATACCAACGGTCGAGCATCTGAAAAAAATTGCGGCCGGACGGCCACGTTATATGTTAGTGTTTCGCGCCCGCACGCGCGCGTGTCGCCTCGTCATCCGGCTGTACAGCCCGTCGTAACAAAATCGAATGCTCGACCGTTGATGGGATTCTCTGATGGCAGTGCTCCACATCGAAGACGCCAGCGGCCGGAAGTGGCAATACGCGCTCACCGGCCGGGGACAATGCACCATCGGGCGCGCGCCTGAGAACAGCGTGCCGCTCAACGACCCGCGCGCGTCGCGCCAGCACGCGCACATCGTCCAGCGCGGCGGCACATACGTCGTGGTCAATGGCGTCGTCAACGGGTCAATCGTCAAGCGCAGCGCGAACGGGATTCTCGTCAACGGCCAGCAGCACGACGAGTGCCAACTCGCACACGGCGACCGCATCAAAGTGGGCGGGAGCGTCATCCGCTTTCTCAACGACGAGCCGGTATTGGAGCGACCCGCGCCGCTCAAATACGAAAACGTCGCACTGGGCAAGACGCAGATCGCGCTGCCCGCCTACGGTCTTCCGCACGAGACCGCGCACACGTCTGCGAAAGGGCTGGACACGCCTTCGGAGTTACAGGTGTTGCGCCGCAAGGCGGAGATTCTCGCCATGCTCTACGAGTTGAACAAGACCTTCAACTCGGTCTTCAACCTGACGGCCATCTTCGACAAGGCGACTGACATCATTCTTCGCGTGACGCCCGCCGATCGCGTCGTCGCGCTGCTCGGCAACGAGTCGCCGATCACGAACGGCTTCGAGAGTCTCCACCCGGTCGGCATCAAAGCGCGGCGCGAGGCGTATCACCCCGGCACGAAGCCCATCGCGGTGAGCCGGACAATCCTCGCCAAAGCGCTCGACGAGCGGGTCGCCCTGCTCTCGCAGGACGCGGCCGCCGACAAAGAGTTCGCGCAGGCCAACTCGGTTATCGCGCAGGGCGTGCGCTCGACCATCTGCGCCCCGCTGCTCACGGAGTCGGGCGTCCACGGGGCGATCTACGCCGACCGCCTCGACCCGGCGGCCGTCTTCACGCGCGATGATCTGGAACTGCTGACGGCCATCGCGTCGCAGACCGCCGTCGCCGTCGAGAGCGCACGCGCGCACGAGCGGCTGGCGCGCGAAGAGGTGGCGCGCGCCAACTACAGCCGGTTCATGCCCGAATACGTCGTGCGCCAGATGCTCGAACATCCGGAGTCGTTCAAACTCGGCGGCGTGAACCAGTGCGTGACCGTGCTCTTCGCAGACGTGCGCGGCTTCACGCGCATCTCCGAGCACGCGCCCCCCGAACGCGTCGTGCAAATTCTCAACCGCTACTTCTCCGCCATGACCGACATCATCTTCGCGCACGGCGGCACGCTCGACAAATACATTGGCGACGGCCTCATGGCCTTGTTCGGCGCGCCCGCCGCCACGCCGCAGGACGCGTCGAACGCGCTCTCCGCGGCCGTCGCGATGCAGCGTCAGGTCGCAGCGCTCAACTACGACTTGCGCGCCGCCGACTTGCACGAGATCAGCGTCGGCATCGGACTGCATACGGGCGAAGCCACGGTCGGCTACATCGGCTCCGAGCGACGCTCCGAGTACACGGCCATCGGCGACACAGTGAATCTGGCCTCGCGCCTCGAATCAAGAGCGGAGGGCGGGCAAATTCTCACCAGCCACGCCGTCGTTCAGGCCGCACCCGACAACGGCCTCACCCTCCGCCAACTGCCCGCCATCAGCGTCAAGAATCGCATCCAACCCGTCTCCATCTACGAAGTCGAATGGCAAGTCTGACGCCGATGTGCGAACTCTCTACGGGAGCGTCAATTCGTTGTTGAGGATTCTTGCCAGACGAGCGCCCGCAAGGGCGACGCGTTGCCGTGCCAGATTGCGCGCCGCGTTGCGATATGTCGTAGTGATCGTGAACGGCCCCGGCCCCGCCCCGATGGGAGTTTTGTAGACGCTACTTTTGGTAGCGTCGAAACTTTCCGTGATCCATATTGATGTGTTCAGCTTATTCACACTGGCGGCGGGGGCTGCCGCGAGGCTTTGTCCGTATGCGATGGCAGGTGCTATCGAAGCCTTAACGTCATCCGCCGAACCGGGCAATCCGTCCCAGAAAGAGTGCAGGTTGTTTTTGCACGGAAGGCTGCATAGCTTAACCCCGTTGCCGCCGTCGTCGCCTTCCGGCTGCGTGCTGGTAAAGCGTGCGGTGGCATGCAGCGGTTGATGCACGTCGCCGACAAGGTGCATCAGCCACACCAGATCATACGACTTCAACGCGGCGGTTTCGGTGGAGGCTAAGACTTGGCGGAGAGCGTCAATCTGAGTCTCCGCGTTGGGCACGGGCGGTTCTTGTAAGGGCGTCCCGTCTCTTGAGAACGGGCGGTCTACGAAATGCCAGTACTTGTGCATCGCCGTGTCCGTGTAGCCGGTGTTCCTATCGGCCGTGCCGTCTGTGGGGAGACGGTTTCCGTTGTGCGTCCCGTCGGCAGTGTGCTCCCCATCTCCCTTGATCTGGTCAGCCCACGTGGCCGCGATCATGAAAAGCATCATGCGCCTTCTGGCTGCCGAAGTCCCGGCGGGAATCATCGCCTGCCATGCGTTGAACTTAGGATTCAATCTCACCAGTGTGTCCACGCGGTTGCGAGCCGCGGGCGTGAGTTTCTGGTAGGCAACAAACGCGACGGCCATGTGCCCGACGTTACCCCACCCATATGCGGGCACACTAAAAGTAACCATCAACACCAAAGATAGCGCGCACAAGCGTTGTCTTTTGCTCATTTCACAGCCTCCTCTTTTGTAGTCTGCTTGGCTTCGAGGTAGTTGATGCCCTCAGTGAAGGGCTTGATTGTTCAGGCAGGAACTCTATTCGTCGCAAACATTCGCGCGAGTCTCTCGGCTTGTGTGCCGCCGGCATCTACGACGCTGAAAGCGGATGGCGATTCACTGGTCTCCCGAAAGCGAGGCGTGCGGGAGAATCGTGGCAGGGATGGAGTCAAGAAATCGCGAGACGACGGGAAATGAATCACCATCCGCGCCGCGATAAGGGTTCAGCGGGTAGACGAAATAAAGGTGTCGTTTCGCCCGCGTCGCGGCGACATAAAGCAGCCGCCGCTCCTCCTCCAAATCGTCAAACTCGTCGGAGGAGCGCGAGGAGGGAAACCAGCCGTCGGTCATCCAGATGACAAACAGGGCGTCCCACTCCAACCCCTTCGCCGAATGCACCGTCGAGAGCGTAATGTGGCCGCCGCCGCGCTGCTCGCGGTTTGAATGGGCTGCGTCCGACGGGTCGAGCGCGATGTCCGAGAGCAACTCGGCGGAGCTTTTATATCGTTTCGCGATAGTTTGCAAGTGTTCGAGGTCGCGCCCGCGCCGCGGGTGGTCATCGTATCTGGCCTTCAAGATGGGACGGTAAAAACGGAGCACGGTCGAGAGTTGCGCGCTCGGCGATCTGTTCTCGACGAGCGCGCACCACATGCGCGCCAGCCGGATCAACTGTTCCTTGTAAGCGGCACGCGCCGGAAAGCGATGCAGCTTCTTGAAGAGGCTCTCTTTCGTCCGCGTCGCCCTGAACTCTTTCCGCTCGACGCCGAGATAATCGAGTATCTGATTGACGGTCGCGTCGCCGATGTGGTCAATCAGTTTCAGCGCGCGAAACCACGAGAGCGTGTCCGACGGGTTGACGACCACGCGCAGGAAGGCCAGCGCGTCTTTAATGTGAGCCGATTCGGCAAACTTGATGCCGCCGAATTTACGGAACGGGATGCCGTGTTTGCCGAGTTCGATCTCAAGGTCGAACGAGTGGGAACTGGCGCGAAACAACACGGCGATCTCGCCGGGCGGCACGCCTTCGTCGCGCAACTCTTCGATCCGCTCGGCGACGAAACGCGACTGCTCATTCTCGTCGCGCGCGCTGACGGCCACTGGCGGTTGCCCTCCCTCGACGCGCGAGAACAGACGCTTCGCGTAGCCGTCTTTCACCTCGGAGAGAATCGCGTTGGCGACGTCGAGGATCGGCTGGGTGCTGCGGTAGTTCTCTTCGAGTTTGATGACCTGCGCGCCGGGAAAGAGTTCGGGGAACTCCAGCATGTTCCTGTGGCTCGCCCCGCGAAACGAATAAATTGACTGGCATTCATCCCCGACGACCGCCACGTTGTCGTGCGTCGCCGTCAGCCGCCGTATGATCTGCGCTTGCAGCTTGTTGGTGTCCTGATACTCGTCCACCATGATGTAGCGATATTGATCGGAGAGCCGCTGGCATAACTCCGCGCTCGCTTCGAGGGCTTCGCGCAGACGCACGAGCAAGTCGTCGTAAGTGAGCATGTGCCGTGCGCGCTTGAACTCCTCGAAGGAGTTGTGCAGTTGCGTGAGGGCTTCGCGCTCGTCAACAAAATGCGAGTAGGATTGATTGAGCACCTCTTCAATCGGGCTGACCTTGTTGACCATCATGCTGAAGATCGCGCAGATGGTGCGCTTGCGCGGGAAACTCCGCTCTCTGGTCAGTCGCATCTGCCGCCGCAAGAGGTCAATCAGGTCTTCGGTGTCGCTGCCGTCGAGCACGGTGAAGTTGCGCCCGACGCCCGCCGCCTCCGGAAACTTTCGCAGGACGGAATGACCGAGCGAATGAAACGTGCCGCCCGAAACTCGCTGGCAACGCGAGTCGGCCAGACTGGCCGCGCGTGTGAGCATGCTCGTCGCCGCTCGCCGCGTGAACGTCAACAGCAGGACGGACTCAGGCCGCACGCCTGTCTCCACGAGACGCGCCACGCGATACACCAGTGTCCGCGTCTTGCCCGTGCCTGCCCCGGCGACGATCAGCAGCGGCCCTTCGGTCGTCGTCACCGCTTTGAACTGCGTTTCGTTCAGTTCTTTCTCGTAGTCTATCCCGCGAGAGCGCGGCGCAAGCGTGACGCGTTTCAAGACCAGCTTCGTCTTCGTCTGGGTGGGCGCGGCCTGACCGAGTTCGAGGTCGCGCTTGAAAGCCTTGAGTTCCGCCGCGAAGTCCGCGACCGTTTGATAGCGTTGCTTCGGCGTCTTGTCCAGAGCCTTGCAGATGATTCGCTGAAGCTCAAGCGGCACTTGAGATTTGATCGCGTCCGGCAGTCTCGGCTCTTGGTGCAGGATGGCGTGCATCGTGTCAATCTGGTGTTCGCCCGCGAAAGGACGCGTGCCCGTCAGCATCTCGCAGAGCACGACCCCCAGAGAGAAGATGTCGCAGCGGAGATCAACCGGTTTGCCGAGCAACTGCTCCGGCGACATGTAATTGATCGTCCCCATGATCGTCCCCGACTGCGTCTCGACCCGGGTGAGAGTCTTCTGCGCGCTATCAACTGCGAGCGCACGCTGGCGGCGGGGCAGGAGTTTCGCGATCCCGAAGTCCAGAATCTTCGCGTAACCGTCGCGGCTGATCATCAAATTTTCCGGTTTGAGGTCGCGGTGAATGATGCCCGCTTCGTGGGCTTTAGCGAGACCTCCGGCAATTTGTATCGCGATGTCTAAAGTTTCCCTGACCTGTAGGGCGCGCGCCGCGATCTTCCGGCGCAACGTTTCGCCCTCCACATACTCCATCGCCATGTAGGGCTTGCCGTCGTCCTCCCCGAATTCGTAGACGGTGAGTATGTGCGGATGGTTCAAGGCCGAAGCGGCGCGGGCTTCCTGTAGAAAGCGGCGGCGGCGATCTTCTTGCGAGATGTATTCCGGCGGCAAGAATTTGAGCGCGACCACGCGATGCAGCTTTTCATCATACGCCTTATAGACCGCGCCCATGCCGCCCGCGCCGAGCGGCTCCATGAGCCGGTAATGCGCGATGGTATCTTTACTATCCAGTTTCATGATCGGAGGAACACTGCCGGGCTCGGTAGTGTTGTCCTCCCGCGGCCCACATATGCTTGAGTTTAATTATTGACATGTCTTTAATAAGAGGAATATCGTACACCCGATTTATTGCTCTCTTGCTAACGAGTAGCCTGACCCTCTTTAGTCTCAACCAAAGTACCCATCCTAATCTAAAGTGTTAATACTAACACTGCCCAGTATTTGATTTAAGAGGAATTATTTGATGACCTCACATCCGCATCCACGGGCAAAAGTCTTCATTAGCTACAGCCATAAGGATATTAGATGGGTAGAGCGTTTTCATATTCATCTCAAGCCTTTAGAACGTGAGGGGATCGTTGAAAGATGGGACGACACCATGCTCAAGCCCGGCTCCCAGTGGCGGGAGGAGATTAAAAAAGCTATCAAGGTAACGAAGGTAGCTGTTTTGTTTATCAGCGCAGATTTCCTTGCCTCAGATTTCATTGCAACGAATGAATTGCCCCCGCTCTTAACTGCCGCAGACAGAGATGGGGCTGTAATCATACCGGTAATTATCGGGCATTCCCGTTTTGCGCGAACCCCAAGTTTATCCCGATTCCAAACACTAAGAGACAACCCTCCGTCAAAACCGCTAGGTTCTATGACGAAGGCTAATCAGGAAAAAGTACTTGTTAGATTGACTGAGGCTATTGAAAAGGCACTCAACCTAAATCCTGTATATCTAAATTCCTCAGTTGATTCCGCACCTCCTAATTCAAAGGATACAATTAATAGTAAAACAAACCCAGAAGCGGAAGCGCAACGGCTTGCGGCAGCAAAAGCCGAACTTCGTCGGGCCGACGAAGAGCGTCGCCGCGCGGAGCAAGAGCGATTGGCGCGTGAGGCAGAGGAATCGGCGCGACAACGTGAGGCGGAGCTTGAAGAAGATCACACTGTCGAAACTCAGCAGGCTATTACATCAACTCGAAGAATACCGGAGGCAATGCCTTCTGACTTGCCAGCCGTCAAACCTGTCGAAGAGCCGCCTCCTGAAATAGTCGTGTTGACTGATGGTGAATCCGTACCACCCATCGTTGTGCCCATCGGTAGGTATAAGCGGTCCACGCTGATAGGTATGATTGCTCTGGTCATATTGGCCGTTGTTGTTATATTTACGTTAGTGCACTATGGTGAGAGTAATAACAAACAGTCATCAAGTAGTACCTCATCGGCAGGTAATAGTTCGTCGCTGACGGAGCAGGGGGCTGACACGTCTGCAGGCAATTTAAGCGGCGCAACCGCGCCGCCTCCTGCGCAATCGGTGGTGCCACCAACCGGCATGGCTTACGTGTCGGGTGCTGAGTTCACAATGGGACGCGATGGTGATCCGACCAGATACGAAAGCCCCGCGCACAAGGTCACAGTCAATTCCTTTTTCATTGATCTCTATGAAGTGACGCGCGAAGATTACCAAAAGTGCGTTGACGAAGAGGAATGTCAACCTCCTTCGGTTTGGGGGAGTAATAAATTCCCTGGCGGAACGGCTAAATTGCCTGTCACAGGTGTGACGTGGGATGACGCCAACGCTTACGCGAGTTGGGCTGGCAAGCGCCTGCCGACGGAAGAGGAATGGGAGTTCGCAGCGCGCGGCGGCAAGAAAGGGTTTCGCTATCCGTGGGGCAATGAGTGGAAGGATGGATTAGCTAATGCTAATTCAGCTTCCAAAGGTTTAATGGAAGTCGGAAGCTATAAAGGCACTTCACCGTTCAGCATGTCCGACATGGTCGGCAATGCTTGGGAATGGACGGCCAGCAAGCTGACTGCTTATAAGAAAGGGCAGCCATTGCCAAATAAGCCGCCGGGCGATTTACGGGTCATTCGCGGCGGATCATATATAGAGGATAAAAATGAGGCAACGACAACTTATCGGCGGGGCTATCCCGCAAGAGGCGTAAGTTACGACAAAACCGGATTTCGCTGCGCCAAAGACATGAACAACTCGTCCGGCAGAACTGAGAATGAGGTGAAAGATGAAAAGACGCAGCCACAGATGTAGACTTTGCTTGACTATTACTGTGCCAGCAATCGCTGTGGTATTGCTTTCAATCTCTACCTTATTACCGCGGGCGCGTCTGGTTTCGGTTATATTCGCCCAGGAGAAAGGGGGAGTTATCAAACCTAATCCCACGCCGACACCAAGGCTAGCGTCACGTCCGCATCCCACGCCGACACCGAGATTGGCGTCACGTCCGCAACCCGCAAGGCGTCGGGTAAGGCGCCGCACATCGAATGCTGGTAAGAGAATCTCTTCATGGCTCGCAAACTCATCGACAGCAAGAGCCACGGACACAAGCATGCGCGCAAGTGATCGATACGAGTCATATCACACCGAAAGCGAAGGTCCGATCCTAGACTGTAATGAAACGTCCGAAGAACAGCTGGAACTGGGAGAATATGAAGTAGAGGTGCTGCCAAACAGATGTAGCAAGTGGTTCATCACCAACCCAGACGCAGCGAACCCGACATTCAAACATCGTTATGGTTGGATGAATGATGCTAAAGTCCTCGTCGAAATTCAAGATCGCGGAGGCTATGGTGTATTCACTGACTCGCCGACAATATACGGTTCTAGTAACGGGGATCGTATTCATAGATTCCGCTTCAAGGGTTTGGCTGAACCGGCCACAGTTACGATTCGCGTAGAGGTTCGGTTTGTTGCCATCGTGCGTAATGACACTAACGGCCCTATCCCTTATAAGATTCTCCTGCAGGGTTCATGGGAGTCATTTACTATTTCACCTGGACACCGCAGATCCCATATCTGGCTGAATCCCATCCAATGTATCTGCCTCAAGTATGACCACAAGTATGAAGACGGATACCAAGAGAAGAAATACAGTCTGCAAGCTACGAAGATAATCGGTCGCGATCCGACCGAATCCGAAGAAGAAAAAGCGAAGGTGAACTATTTCAAAGTAGACGCAGACGGAAATATAACGCTGTACGCAGCGCCTTAAACAGTAGGCCCAAATCAATATTGGAAGTCGAGGGAAGCCTTTGTCTTCGTCTCTCGTGAGGAGAGCAGGATATGCGCTTCAGGCAGCGCCACCGGTAAATATCTTCCCATGTATCCGCGCTCAAAAAGATTAGGATCTGAAAGCTCAATATAAATGCGACGCTTGATAAGCGTTGGCAAGCAAATCTCACTATCTAGCCCACGTTCTGTAATCATGGAAATGAAGTTCTCTTGTATCAACTTGATCGTAAAACTCTTGAGAAATGATGGTTGATTCTGCTCCCTCACTGCCTTCGCGACGGTCAGCTGTGCCTACTAAAATCTTCAAGGCAAAGTTAGGGTCTTTGTGGGAACTATCTATGAGTGTACATTGTTGAATAGGTTTGTGGATGGATTACCTCCGTAAAAACTCCTGTTTACTTATTAATATTACGATGCATTGTATGTTTCAAAAGTCCCATCACTAGGACTTTATAATCTGCCCTAATTCCTTATGAGTAATGTAGAAACGGTGACTATCGCTGAACATCTCCGGGAAGGGCTAGTGTAACCTGAAGGTATACGCTCGCCACCACCAGCCTTCCGATAAGATATGTGAGTGAGAAGAGCATCGTCTGGGATGAGATAACTAGACTTGCGTCTTTTACCCCAAATCATCAGCACACCATCAGTCCCGCTCCGCCCTCGACGAGAGATACACGATTTTTGTATAGTTACGCCCGAGTTAAATTATTACGGCTATTACGGAGGCCTGTTGAGCGCTGCCGCCCATAAAAAATCTGGAGGTCGAAACGGGTTAAGTCACCCGTTAAAAAGCATTACTAAGAAGACCAGCCGAGTAAAACGAGTTTCCCAGATACAGGCCGCGGAGGTGACGGACCTTCAATTCATCTCCGCGTTCTGCGAGGACGCCCGCCAACTCCGCTTAGAGGCGAGTTCTGTCGATACAATCATCACGTCACCGCCTTACTGGCGTAAGCGAGACTATAAAATACATGGTCAGATCGGGCGCGAGCGTACTCCAGATCAGTACGTGAATGTGATAATTTCTGCTATGAGAGAGTGGCGGCGAGTTCTAAAATCTACGGGCTCAATATTTCTGAATGTAGGTGAC
Organism: Pyrinomonadaceae bacterium; assembly: GCA_030841105.1. Lineage (GTDB taxonomy): Bacteria > Acidobacteriota > Blastocatellia > Pyrinomonadales > Pyrinomonadaceae > JAIVJZ01. The sequence goes on along the minus strand of JAVEDE010000095.1, from coordinate 74,179 downwards.
ACATTCTCGAACCGCAGTCTCGTCGACATTCCCGGACGGTTAGTGGTCGCCGCGCGCGACGACGGTTGGATCATACGTAACAAGATTGTATGGGCTAAAGATAACGGCGTGCCCGAACCTGCGAAAAATCGTTTGGCACCTAGGCATGAGTACATCATTCATTTGACGGTGGGCCGCCGCTATTATTATGACCTTTTTGGCTTTTCTGAAAAGTTCGGTAACGGTGCCAATCCGGGTGACGTGTGGGTAGTAAATCCGATTAGGAAGCATAGCAACCACTTGGCACCCTTCCCCGACGAGATCGCTGAACGGATTTTGACCCTCGCGTGCCCCAAGGAGGTATGCGTTGCGTGCGGCGCACCTCGGCGGCGGAAAGTAAAGCGAACAAATAAGCTAAATCCCAATCGGCCTCAGGCGCGGCGCGCGATGGAGATCGCCCGGGAGTGGGGATTAACGCGTGCACACTTTGCAGCCATCCGCGCGACTGGTATCGGGGACGCTGGTAAAGCCCTTCATTTCCAGAACGGCTCAGGAAAAAGTTCGGCTCAAGTCCAGAGGCTGGCTAGGGAAGCCAAGGAAATACTCGGGGGTTACTTTCGCGAATTCACATTCCCACTTTGGGAATCGGTCGGTTGGTCGCGCTGTAAGTGTCGCAAAGGATTTATGCCAGGCGTTGCGCTTGACCCCTTTATGGGAACAGGTACGACGCTGAAAATGGCTGCAAGCTTGGGTCACTCTGCCATCGGTGTTGATTTAAGTCCTAAGACAATAAGAGAGTTCAGGTCTATACTAAAGTCCATCTTTGCATAGTTTCTGCGGGTGGTAGTTGAGGCTGATTGTGCTTGGCAGGGAAATTGAAACTAGTGCCCCAAAGGGCTAATCTCCGTATCCGTTCATGGTGCTCGCCATTCTAAATAGGGTTGAAAATCGCTGAAGCCGTATCTATGTAGAACTTACCTCCCTATAAGTTTTTCGGATTTAGGATGGGGACGTCCGAAGAGAACAGGGAACGTGCTTGAGAACCCCGTCGGCATCTATAAACGGTAGGGTTACTTCCCTGATATTAGAACAGTATTCTTCAACGAATAATTGAATGTGAGCCGCATCTTCGGCGATATCCTTATCGGCCGGAAGGTACTGGGTAACAGCATCGCTTATCATCATGATGAACTTACTGCGCGCCCGCGTCAGCGTGACGTTAAAGCGACGGGGACTCAAGATAAATTCATCCTCACTACCAACAAAATCAGGATCGGCAACCGTATAGCTAGCAATAATCAGATCGCGTTCCTGACCTTGAAAACGATCCACAGTATCTACTACCGGCGGAGGCTTCATGGAAAAGCCTGCCCTTTCGAGCATATTGTTGCGAATGCCCGCCATCTGTGCCCGGTGTGGCGTCATGATGCCCAACCGTTCATCCCAAAAATCATTTTCATCCAACGGAGAATGTTGCTCCGCCCGCAAGCGTCGATATAGTGCTGCCACCGCTGCCACTGTCTGTGCTTCAAAACTATTAGATAACGTATAGCTCCCGGCACCATACGTGATAACGACAATGGGACTGTTAGGATCAAGTATCCGCAGATATTCTTCCGTCCACGGCAGGTCTGGAGACCAACCCGACGGAGTACCTGTAAAGACCGGAAGCGTTAAATCCAATCGTCGTGCTGGATTTTTGGCGAGTAAGCCCTCAGGATAAAATCGTGTTCTCGGGTAAGAAGCGATCTCCTCGTTATTACGATGATTGTCGGTAAGGGTAATGGGCTGCACCTCATGTGTCTCTTGCATGTAGCTAAAAATACAGTCCAGAAGACCGTCTTTCGTTTCTTGCATATCGAACCCGTAAATCGGCCCGAGTTGCTTATGATCGCCTGCCAACACAACATGCCCATCCTGTGCCAATAGCAGAAAATAAGCCGCCGCCGCGCCCGTATCCATTTGCGACGCTTCGTCGATAATCAACAGATCGAACCATTCTGCAACCGGCTGTTTTCGCTCAGTGTGCGTTTGGCACAATTTGCCGAGCTGCATCCATGTGCCGCCAACAACTAATGACATCGCCGACGATTCAAGGTTCTGCGCGAGATGCGAAGCCTCCGGCGCATCTCGCGGTAAATCAGCAATTCTGTTATCCCCTAGCGGCTGTGCGTGACTACTTCTTACCCGTATGAAAGTCGCCGGGATTTTTAGTCCTGCCGTACTCGAAACACACCGCTCATAGAGCTTTACCGCCTCAACGAGAACTTTATCAAGCGCATTATAGTTCGATGCACCAACGCCGATGCGGACAGTCTTACCCGTGACACTGGCACGCACAAGATAGCCAAGCACAATGCCTGCTAACACTGTGGTTTTGCCAGTCCCTGGCGGCCCCCATACTAGAGAAAGTCGTTTAGTAAAAGCGGCACTGAACGCCGCCCGTTGGCGCTCATTAAACGGATATTCCTTTGCAGGCGCGATTGTGTCCAGCAGAGCTTCGGTATCCAGAACTGATGCCACCGCTGGAAGTTTATCTGGTTCGTATAGAAGGGAATGTGCCGGTTCAATCCGTCGCGCCGGTTTCTTATCGCGAGCGACCATCTTAGCTCTTTCTCCTCTTCTTCATTTTGGGCACGTCACCACCGATAAGAACAAGCGCCTGTTTGATTCTGTCACTTTTGAAGTCCTTATAAATCGGATCGAGCACCATCGGGCGAGCGACATTGATAAGCCCCATATGCTGTGCGAAATCGAAAACAGCCGCATCAGCTGGAGTCAAGACCATAAATGGCGGAGTTGCAAACGACTCGAATTTGACCAGTTCCACTTGTAACAACGCGGACGTTTTAGCTCTTAGTAACCTTTGCTCAGTTCGTTCTCCTAGTCCGCTGTTAGCTAAGTGTTCCTGTGCGTCCTCAAAGCTAATGTCGAGGTGGTGATACCAAGTTACATCTAAATCCAATGCCGGAGTTTCGTTTGATAAGGCAAGCAAAAAATCGCCCTCCTTAAAACGGCAATCCCGCGAATCGGGCGAGAAGGTCATGGGCATTAGTCGGCGGGTCGCATACCGCTGCTGATGGGTACGAATTTCTGTGATGACATCAGCATAATGGTCACCATCTACGAGCGTGATTCCACGCACCGAGATAAAACGCGCTTCTCGTTCTTCTATAGGAAGCGATCTATCATGTCGGTTCTTAATTTCATCAACGACAGCGTTTAGTTGGGTAAAAGCAACAAGTTGGCGGGCTTTCTCCGGTATTTTGGTCTGCACCGGCTCTGCTGCGGTGAAAGGCGCCTTCACTAAGGTCAATCGGTCCTTATGGTGTTCACGCAACTTCTGAACGACATTATTCAGTGCGTCTAACCGCTTTAAAACTGCATCCTCTATCCCCTTATATATTTCGCCGCGAGTGTAAAACTGAGTTTGGTTACGTTTTAGCAACACTCGATCCTGCCATAATTCGTACGCCCGCTCCGAAGGTATCTGATCGGTCATATCATATTCGAAACCGTAAGGCACACTATATTTATATGGCGTACCATCCGCTTTCAAACTCGCGTAAAACGAATTAGCAACTTCAAACAGTGTATAGTCGATGGCGATGGGAAGCCCGATCAGCGTTCTGAAAACTTCCTTAACAACGGTCATAGGCTGCGATTTGAAAATACTTGGATCGGGTAACATATTATCGGGTGGGAAGAATCTAAGTAGAAGAGCTACATGTTCAGCAAATTCCGGATCGCTTATGTGCCGGCGCAACATGCGTCCCAGTTGTCTAATCTCCAGTTCATCCCAAAAGAAGATGTGAGCGGAAACCTTGTCTGACTTAGAGGCTCTGGAGTTATGTATGGACGCTTCGTCGAGCCAGCGGGAAACCACCTCGATGAACTCCAGAAAACGCTTCTTCTCAGAATCGGTGTTAAGTTCATCAACTCGATCAACAACAAATGTCGCATCATCTACCTTCGGCGGGTCGCCAACTGATCTGCCGGATTGAAAGTAAACACGCTTCGCGCCGAAGGCGAAGCTAATACCAGTACCCATATCAAAGTGTACCGTAAGGTAAATGTTCATATCAGACCACGCGGGCATCAACGCACTCACGCGATCTTTGGCTAATACCGGGCGAGATACTTGCAAAGCTTCAGCACGTGCATATAGAACTGCCGACTCGGCTCTTAATTGATGGCTCGTGTTTAATGCCAAGCGCCACCCTGGCGCGTTATGTTCAATAGCTTGAGCTAATTCTCGCGTTGTTTTAATACCGTGTTCCCTTAGCAGTTTCGCTTGCCCGTGTGTCATCCATGCGATACGTGAAAGATGATCGGTCTCCTCTGCTTGTTTTTGACAGTAGGCGACAAAGTCGCAGAGTTGAGATTTCGGGCCCACATGCCACGCTGCATCTTCCGGCGCTTGATCGAGTACCCGCAGCAATCGGTCTTCAAAAAATTGCTTAACATGAACCTGATAAACTTCGTAAGGTACGGAAATCAAGGTTTCCAAAAGCGTTGCCGTGACAGGATCAGGCGTACCCTCCGCAACATGCTTCCGGTGCAAATTGCGAAACTCATGCACGTCATGGCTCCCAGGCCAAACCAGTCCACGTGAACTAACAGCATAGCGATGGGATAATCCTTGCTTCTTTATGGCTTCATGCAAGGCTAGAGCATAGTAGGTTACTTCAATAAAATGGCGCAGGCTCGGTTCAGCAGCCATTTTTACGTCGATCACGTGTATCTCATATTCGAGTGAATCCTTACGTCCGCCGATTAGTGGCGCGCCGGTAGGGTATTTGCGTATCCAGAGGATATCGGGGCGGGCTGCTGCTGGCTCTAAGCCGTACTTCTCGTGAGCCTCTTTAAGTCCACGACTTATTGATACCGGGGCGATAAATTCGCCCTCAATGATAGCGTTCGGTGGCACCGTTTGGCGTAGCCGGTCAAATAAGTCCTCGACCTTTATAAACCGACGCTTGCCAAGCTTTTCGTCTTCCTCGTCTTCCCGAAGGAAGGCGATGCTGTCAGATGGTGATACCGCGATGAGGTCTTGGTATTTTTCGATCTCCCAAAGAGCACCGGCGCGCATGACTAAGGCGATGCCGGGTCTATAATCTACAATATCACCAGTAAGCCCCAACCTTTCACGTTCCTCTTTCGACGCGAGACTAAAGCGTAAAAAGCGGTCACAGTTGAACTTGAATGTTTGAGCGATAGTATTCTTTTTAAGCGAGGGCATTCATGAGGGTCCCTTTGAAGGTAAATCAACCTACAAATAGTATTCCAAGCGTTCCAGCATGTGCGCGCAGGCAGTATAACATTCGCTAAACCGGTAGGGGCCTGAGTACCATTACTCAAGCCCCTACCGGTTTACAACTTTATTCCCGAATTGAGAAATCTACTCCAACCCATCAAACCCTCTAAGGGGTGGATCAGCTTCTGTGAACTTGCCGATTTGTGCGAAAAGAGGCTTGCACATGATCGCTACTAGAGCCAGCATTTTCAGAAGCCTGCGGAAGAACTTAATTTCGTCAGGGAAGAACTTAATTTCGCCAGTGTACAACTTAATTTTCTAGGGACAACGTGGTGTTCGCAAACAATAAAGTCCTTCCCTGAATTGGTTGTAAGTCCTTTATTTTTGACTGTCCAAAGTCACTGATGTGGAAATAAAGTTCTTCCCTAAAGTTAAATCCGCTGATGAGAAAGAGAACTCGGCAAACAATAAAGATCTCCCCTTGATCTTCAATTACAGCGGTGTAACCAAACTACATAAGCAGATCCTTTAATAGAAGCAATCTCATAAATACCCGAGATGGTGCATTGGGTTGAAAATTCCACGGTAAATCTGCCACTCGAAAACGTCACTAGGTATTTATGAGATAGCTCCTAGTTAGAGTGAGACGCTTATGCTGCTCTTGAACATCAGATACTGCTAGCTTTGCGGTTAGAATAAAATTTACATGGATATCATTAGGGGTCGATCTGAACTCATAGATTTATCTAAGTACATATTTAGTTAATGCAATGGCACCGATTATCACAAGGTAGAGAATAGCTAATAGAACGATGGCGCCTAGACTCTTAAGTAGTTCTTCTCCTGAATTTTTCTTAAGTCTAAGCAACCGAATTGCGACTTTCCTTCTTAAACGTTTCCACGACAGACCGCTCTTTGGTATGAAACCTACAGCATAATGTTCCTTTAATCCATTTGCCTTAAATTCTTGTATTACAGTGGCCAGCCAGTCAGGGAGCAATAGCCCTGCGCGCTGCCATACTTCAAGGCGAATTGCTCCCAAGTTATTTAGTTTCTTATTCCATTTTGAAAATCTCAGTATGAACTCAAGTTTTCTTACAAGCGCTTTATCTTCTGAAAGGTGCGGATCAGGGTATGAAAATTCCAACATCTCATGATCTCTATAGTTGAAAGTGAAATTGTCATCCTTCTTTTCTATTAAATCCCAATTCCACGCTTCCCATACGAGTCGCCATAACCGTGCGTCTTGCAAGAGAACCTTCACATCGGAAACTCGAACATTAGATAGACCAATTTCTTTAAAATCCAGCGCCTTGGCATCGCTAAGAAAAATCTTCAGGCCAGGGCACTTTTGGCCGCAGAATTCATTCTCTCTTTTATCGTCATAACTATATCTGGCGAAATGTAGTGGATTTGTTCCGCGTTGACCAATACCTTGCACAGGGATGACTCGATCCCTCAAGGTAAGTTCCCGGTTAATTGATTCCTCATACTCAGGGAAAACGCTAAGCAAAGACCATAGCCACATATAACTGAGGTCTTCCCAGTCATATATGCATCTGATGCTCTGTCGTGCGCTCTCTAAAACCCAAGCGGAATTCCAAGAGCGGGCTTTACGGCGATCAACGGTTAAGCTGGGCTTATACTCGCCGGTCAAATTCACAACAAGCCCGATGGACAGCAGTTTGGCAAGATCTCCTGTGGCATCGCCACTTTGTGCGTTAACGAAAAGCCTTATACCATCAGCGAGAAGTTCTCCACCTCCACCACTCCACCAAATTGGTAATTCGGGGTCCTTGGCAAATGTGTCATAAGGGTCAGAAGAGCGCCTTAAAACACCGGGCGTCCATGTCGCCCTGTGCCGTCCGTGTTTAGCATGTGTGCGAAATTCAGCAACCCAAAGTAATGAAGTCAACACCTCGACGCACGAGACATCCTTTGTCTTCTCCGACTCTCGCAAGTAAAGCCTGACTCTTGTACCTGTATCATTGCCAGGGCCAAGTTCTTGTATGCGGAATAAACTACCGCTGCCGGGAATGGTGATAAGCAGCCGAGTGCCGGAGCGCCCTTTGCGGTCCATTCTACAGGTCTCGATTTCAAGTTCATCCGCTAGCATGAAGTAACTGAACACGCCTACACCGAATTGGCTGTTCGGGAATATACGGATAGGGGGATCGCATCTTAGCCATTCGCTTTGCTCTTCGATAAATTCCGGTAAATCACAGAAGCGTTTCCCCGCTTTGGCAAAACAACTTTCGATCTCCCGTCGGCTCATACCGATGCCGTTATCCCTGCATTCAATATAACGACGACCCCTACGTCTGTCCTTGCCTTGCTCAAATTCGATGCTCCCTTGCCAGTGGTGATTCTGATCGAGTTTGCCGGTGCGAGCCAAGTACTGAAGGCGAGCATCACGATAACGGCAAGCATCAAGCGCATTCTGGTACAACTCGCGAATTGCTAATTCGGGTTCGTCGTAGAGTTGCTCCCCCATTAACAGTTCTCGTACCTCGTCATGTGCCAATTGAAAGTTCAAATGGGGTGTCTCATAGGCAGCTTTTCCGTTTAACGTCGTAGGACTTATAAGCTCAGTGCCGAGGCGGCTAGGCAAGCCGCTAAGGCTTTCTAGGTACATTCCGTTCTCTGCGGCCCGTCGGTGTATGGCAATGAGTACGTCATTGGCTCGCGTGACTAATTCACGGATAGAATAGTCGATGGCTGGATGTTGGCATTGAACATGCACGGATCGGCTATTGCCTATCGCCCTCCAAGTTGCGGATTCAAGTGCATAAAGTAAGTTTGCTGGTTTGACAGGATCTGCGATACCTAAATGGTCGGGAAGTAAATCTGACATAGCACGTATGTCTAAAGCCATCCAACCAGCTATGCAAAGTAGATACCCGAGAAGTTGCTCCCTTATATGCTGTTCACGTTTGCCCTCCCCAACAAGGAGCCGCTCTCGTAAGAAGTACGTTCTATCTGGCCTTTCAATACGTGACGGGTCACAGTTAATACACTGAGCGAATTCAATTAATTGCCGTTGTGAAATGGTAAGACCTTCGGTCCCATCCTGAAGCGCATTCAAAGCGTCAAACAATAGCGTTGATATGTGCCCGTCCGGCCTTACCTGCCATGTATCTGGGTCGCGCGTGATACTTCGATGCATCAGCCATAAAGCAATAGCGTCACCGGTTGTTTCGCCCTTAACTCGATTGGCCTTTCTGATAAGTTGAGGAAAGGCTGCATGTGTCAGCTCCAGCCTATGGCGAGAACTTACTGCGAGACTACTACTTTGCGTTGATAAATCTAGGGGGCGCGCCTTCGACATATCTATGACAGAGCAGGAATATATTGCCTCACGAATAAAGGGGGCGGTTACTAATATGCTAACTTCGGCCAGTGATAAATTGAGCTCTGGCAAAGAGCTTGTTAGCATCTCTAAACACGAGATAACCCGTAATGGGTAGTTATAGTCGCGCCACGGGTCCCGGTTAATTGCCGAGGCGGCTGTTGTCCATTCTCGTTCGCAAGCAATAACAATTTGCCTGCTATTCTCGACGAGTGACTGCCTGGAGGGATGTTCTAGTGTATTCGTGAAGTGCCAGAGACGTGACTCGGTCGCAGATTCCTGCCATTGAGCTTTAATGCTGCCGCGATCGACTTCTACACGTTTTTTATCAGATATTTTGAGTGATAAAAATTCCGAGCCAAGTTCTTGTTCACCAGCGAGACGTATGTTTTGCTTACTCTTTCCATAATCTATAATCAACTTGTCCAGCTCTTTTTGTGCCGCACGCACAACCTCACCTACTGATTCTGCGGGGTATGTAGGAGCTAAAACAGTAGCAAGTGCTTTAGAAAAAAGGCTGAAGCCAGGTTCTCCGCTCGTATACTGACTAAATTCACCCGGCCCACAACTGTATACATGTATAAGGCAGCGCCGGTCTGCATGATTAATCTCTCCATGACCCCACTCCTTTAAACTATGCGATTTGAACTCCCACCGTAGCCCTGCCCGACAAGCATCGATAAAGAAAACCACGAGCCTCGCACGAGAGCGATCAACAAAAGTTGAAATATCTGTGCTGATTAGATTTCTTTCAATTTGACTTGGATCTTTATAATCACCATCCCAAGGAATAAGTAAATCTTTCCCGTTATAGTGAATTCCATGGCCTGAAAAGTAGATCAATAAGGTGCTGTCTTCAGGTGCCTCAACGCAAGCATCAGTGATGGCATATCCGATCAGGTTTGAGGAAACCTCTGATGGGTCGGCTATGCCATATGTCCTCACAGTATAACCGCACCCCACAAGTGAGTCTTGGAGTAACGACAGGTCGTTATATACGACTGGGAGATCAAGATTGGGGTCTCTCTTATTTTCAGGTACTCCTATTAATAAGGCTCTCCTCACGCTCATGATGTCTCCAGTGTTCTCCGGTTCAGATCGAACCTACGTGACTGACGTTTTGAAAGGGTTTCTTTAGGTAGTCGTCAAATGGAATCCATATGATTATGGATTTACTGTGTAACCCGCACTCTGGTTAGACATTGGCTGCTTTGAGCGCAGTTCTTAGTAGTGATTCCCAACCCATGCCAGCAGCGAATATCGCGCAAAGCTGAACGAACAATGGCTTCTCCAGATCAAAAGCCCTTTTGTAGACGGCAGGGAATATGGCGAGCCCAACAATCACAGCAAATAAAACCCTTCCGGTAAAACCTGTGAAATTCCATTGACCTGTCTGCTGATATGCATTGAAGAAGGGTTGAATTAACACACCCGCCACAAGAGCTACATATTGCGGTAGCCAGTGGAAAGTTTTAGTTATCGCTCCTTTAACTTCCCGTCTCTTAGAGCGCAGATCGGAAGCAAGATCGAAATATTTTATTATAGTCTTCATACTGTATCTTCCTGTTAATGTGAGATGTCGGAATACAGCTCGGATGCAGAATCTATCGCTGTCGGCCAGACCTTAGGACGGTGATACTTAGTGAAGATATTTCTGGGTAAGGCGAAAAGTCAATGCTACAATCGGGCCGAGGCCGATAATCGGCATTATATCTCACATCCTCTGTACAATACCTGAGATGAAAGTGGTTTCGGCACGCGAACAAAAAACGCACAATCTGTGGCTAGAGCATGAAATCCTACGTGTCGACAATGCGTGGCAACATTACCGCAGAACATCAATTCTGGTCTGTTGCAATATGAACTTCTGCAATATCTCTATTTGAGGAGGACATCATGGCTAACGTGTTCATTAGTCATCGTGGAGTTGATACGCAAGAAGCTACCCGCTTGGCAGAAGCGATTCGAGATGTAGGACATGTTGTATGGCTGGATGCTTGGAAGATTGAAGTGGGAGATAGCCTGGTTGGGCAGATTCATGAAGGATTAAAAGATGCGAAATATGTCGTGCTATGTCTATCACGTGAAGGTATAGATAGTGCCTGGATTAATCGGGAATGTATGTCCACTTTAGCTCGTCAGTTAAATGACCAATCAGTAAAACTCTTACCCGTGCGGCTAACAGGGGGCGAACTGCCAGCTATATTGGCTGATATAAAGTATGCGGATTTGGTTAAAGATTGGTCTGAAGGATTGGCAAGTCTTTTAAAAGCTATTCGATAGGTAAATGACCATGAAGAAGCTCATCCTCGCCCATGCCGAAGATGAAGAAGATATAGCCAAAATACTAGGGGAAGCACTCGGGAGTGCAGGCTATGAGGTAGTACATCGTGGCACGGTATTAGTCGGCGAATCTTATACTCAAGAGTTCGAGAAGTATATTGATCAGCATTTTCCCGTTGTAGTTTGTGGCACGATTAAGGCGGTCGGAACTAACTGGGCAAGACGTGTAGTGATAGCCGCTCAAGCATCAGGTGCTCAAATTTTTCCTGTCAAGCTACAAGCAGAGGCTGCGGTAGATAACATAGTTATTGGTGATATTAAGTTGGTCGACTGTAGTGGGACAAACTTACGTAGAGGTATTGAGCAACTTATCGAATCACTCCGAAAGCACTACCCTCTTGAAGATAGCACCCCACAGTCAACTCCTGAAGAGGTTTTAAAACCAGCCTGTTACCTCGACAAATTAACTCCTGAAACCCAATACAGTAAGCAGGCGGTTGCCGCCTATAGGGAGCGTTTACGTGAGGAGGTTCGTCAGAAATACTCTAAATTTTTTTCGCACGATTCCTTCCTAGAAAGAATGCACCTTCTAGTCGGGGGTAGATTAACATTGACCGGGGTACTTCTATTTACCGAGCAGCCAAGCAGATACTCTCCGATGGCGATAACAAAGTGCTCAAGCTACGATGGCTCGGAAATCTCTGGGAAAAACGCAAAAAAGAACACAGATTTTGAAGGGCCTATCCAACAGCAAATCGCAGATGCATATAATTTCATCTTAACGAATATTGACAGCAGGGAAGATCGGGTCCCCGAACGTCCGGATTTACAGACTACCTATCAGTACCCAATGGAGTGTGTGCGAGAGACAATAGCTAATGCCTTATGCCATAGAGATTACACTATTGAAAGCCAGGCGGTTCAGGTGCGATTGTTTAAGGATCGCATTGAGGTAGGGAGCCCCGGAACATGGTATGGCAAACATCTTAGCAATAAGTCTGAATATCTTCTGAAAGATCTTATCAGTGAATCTAAACTACGCAATCCAACATTAGCGCAGGCGATCTTTAACATTAAATTATTTGAAGGTCGGGGACAGGGGATTCCAGCCTCAGTAGACGATTGTAAGGAAGTTGGTGCCCCCATCCCAGAGGTGACAGAACGAGAAGGATATGTAGTCGTAAAAGTATTTCCGAGGGCAGATTGGGATACCGCCCCTCGCCACTTATCCCCCAGCCATGTATCAACTACCCGCTTGCCGGTCACTGATCCTGCTTTATTCGGTCGCGAACGAGAATTAAAATCATTAGACGATGCATGGGCTAGTCATGACATTAATGTCTTCAGCTTGGTGGCTTGGGGCGGGGTTGGTAAATCGGCCTTAGTAAACCGTTGGCTGGAGCGCATGGCGTTGGATAATTATCGCGGGGCTCGGCGTGTCTATGCATGGTCGTTTTACAGTCAAGGTACGACTGATCGTGCTGCCTCTGCCGACCAGTTCATAGAAGCCGCGCTTAAATTCTTCGGTGACGCCGACTCCAATAAGGGAACGGCGTGGGATAAAGGCGAAAGGCTGGCGCGACTCATTAACAGACAACGCACATTGCTCGTGCTTGACGGATTAGAGCCGTTACAACATCCTCCTGGAGTATACGATGGCAGGATTAAGGACCCGGCACTCCAGTCGCTGTTGAACCAACTTGCTACCTCCAATAAAGGCCTGTGCGTCATTTCCACGCGCGTGGCTATCGCCGAACTCAACCACTTCGAAGGCAAAACCGCTCAGCGTATCTACCTCGAACATCTCTCGCCTACCGCCGGAGCGCAGTTGCTGGCAGCGCAGGGGGTCAAAGGCACAGAGGCTGAACTGGAACAGGCTGCCAAAGATTTTGAAGGCCACTCCCTTGCCCTTATGCTGCTCGGCAGTTATCTCGGCGAGGTATACGAGGGAGACGTGCGCCGACGCACGGAAATCAGCGATCTTGAAGGCGACGAGCGCTACGGAGGCCACGCGCAAAGAATGTTGGCTTCTTATGAAAGTTGGTTTGGTCAAGGACCCGAAACAGCCGTGCTTCGGATGCTCGGGCTATTTAACCGACCTGCCGACGAAATCGCGATTGCAGCCCTTCGCCGCGCGCCCGCCATTCCTGAACTTACCGATGCCTTGCAAGGTTTAAGCGAGAATGCATGGCAACAAGTGTTGATCAGATTGCGCCGCTCCAATCTCTTATCAGCACCAAGTTGCAGTCAACCTGAAACTCTCGACACTCACCCATTGGTGCGTGAACACTTTGGACATCAACTCAAGCAAAATCACCCTGCTGCTTGGCGAGAAGGCAATAGCCGGCTGTTCGATTACCTCACAAGCACGGCTAAAGAGTTACCCAATACTGTAGAGGATGTGTCTCCGCTCTACGCGGCGGTAACACACGGTTGCCATGCTGGTCGCCACAAAGAAGCATTTATCAGGGTCTACTATAATAAGATTCAGAGAGGACAGAGTTTTTTCAGTCCAAACAAACTCGGCACTGTCAGTGCTGACCTGACTGCGCTGTCCTGTTTCTTTACCCCAGACTGGAAACTGTCCACCAACAAGCTCACTGGACGCTGGAGAGCTTTGCTGCTTGGGCAGGCCGGTTACAGGCTGTGGATGCTTGGTAGATTGAAAGAAGCCCTGATTCCCATGAATGCGGCTTTAGAAGCCGATCTGGCGCGGAATGCCTGGAAGTATGCATCACTTGATGCGGGCACGCTAGGTGCTATCTACCTCCCCCTCGGCGATCTATCTCAAGCTTTGGCCTACAGCCAACAAGGCGTTCAATTTGCACTCCGTAGCGAGGATGAGGTCCAGACTGTGAGCGCGCTGAATACGCGAGGCGATGTGCTGCACCATATAGGTTCCCTCTCAGATTCCGAAAAATCATTTCAGCAAGCAGAAGGAATCAAGGAAGGGATTAAAATTAAAGGCAAACACCCTTACTCGTTCTATCATCCTTTAAGTAATCGATATCACGATCTGCTACTCAGTCAGGGCGAGTACGATAAAGTCCAGAACAGGGTCGAGCAAATTCTAGAATCTCCGGAATCGGAAAATTTCAATCTTATTGATGAAGCTTTACTCCATTTATCACTAGGTCGGGCACATCTATTTCAGGGCGTCCACGATGCAAAACACTTTAACCAAGCTCAACTTTACCTGAACAAAGCGATGGTCGAGTTGCGGCGCACGGGACGAGATGTTCACCTTCCTCGCGGATGGTTGGCGTTGGTAGAACTGCACCTATTAGCAAAGGAGTTTACCCAAGCGGAGGCTAATCTGGACGAAGCGCTGGACATTGCTACGCGCGGCAGTATGACGCTGTATCAAGCGGATTGTCATCTACTGTATGCCCGGCTTTATATGATATTGGGTGAGCAGGGAAAAGCGGACCAGAACTTAAAGATAGCAAGAAAGATGATTGGGAGATCGGGCTACCATCTGCGTGATGCGGATTACCATTTGTTAAATGCCCGACTCTGTCTCATACAGAATAAGAATGAAAGAGCGCGGAAGAGTTGGGAGAAGGCTAAAGAAACAGTTGCGCGAATTGGGTATCACCATCTTGATAGGGATATATCGGATATAGAGGATCTGTTGGGATGTGCCGAATAAAGAGATAGGCTGAGGTGATAATAGTGTGACTTACTTATTTTCCGATTACGTGTGCGACCGTCCCTAAAAATTTAGCTATTCTAAACGGTGGATTTACAGGTGGGTTTAATGCTGGAGGCCACAAATCATAATCCAGAATAGTGTGTCTGAGAATCGGCCTTATGTTGGTTGAACTCCACTAAGATGCCGCTCTTCCCGCGTGGCTCCGCGGCAGTTCTGTCCCCAGCATCTTCGTAGCCTCATCAACCGCACATTTTACTGCTGAATTGTCTCTGAGGCTATACACATTTGCTCTTATCATGAACTGCCATTCTCTTGGGAATACACCTTCTTGATAGTAAAGATCGGCAGCCCACCAGACGCGCCGCACAGCGTACTGCTCTCGTGTCTCGATCACACTCGCTAAGACTTGAGCTGTCAGCGGCAGCTTATGAAGTTTTTGCTGCAATAGAGTGATAGCGCCAATGGCTCTCCCTATAGCGGTCTTCGTCACCTGTACCGGGCGACCATGAGATTCCATGAGGTGCGAAGCTGTGGCCTTAACAGCCACGGCGTACTCAGCATCCCGTTTCGGAACCAACTCCGGTTTTAGACAGTCCTTCCCTATTCGGGAAGGGCTTTATTGTTTGCGAACCCTTACCCGACTCCCATCACTTCGACAGGGCTTAGCAAAGAACATCATTTCTTCAGTAAAGAACATTATTCTTACAGCAAAGAACATTATTTTCCGTCAACACGTGGCCGAAGTTAGAAGATCGAGAATTTAATGGTTAGGTATTTTTTGGGATTCTGGCGGAAGTCGTAGAGGAGTTTGACGGATTCGGAGGAGAGTTGGTTGACGTTGTTGTAGAGGGCTTCGTCGGTGAGGAGTTTGCCGGCCGTGCCTTCGCCGCGTTGGATGCCGGTGATGATGTTGTCAATGCGTTCGGCGGAGGTGTTGAAGCGGGCGATGGCGGCGCGGGCGTCGTTGTAGAGGGCTTCGTCGGTCAAGAGTTTGCCGGCCGTGCCGCGGCCTTGACGGATGTCGGTGGTGATCTTGGTGATCTCTTCGACGGAGGTGTTGAGGCGCGCGATGGTCGAGCGGGCGTCGTTGTAGAGGGCTTCGTCAGTTAAGAGTTTACCGGCCGTGCCGCGTCCGGCGCGGAGGTCTTCGGAGATGGCCTGGAGTTGGGCGGTGACGCGGTTGAAGTTGTTGTAGAGCGTGGGGTCGTTGATGAGTTTGCCGGCCGTGCCTTCGCCGCTGCGCAGTTGGCGCATGATCCCCTGGGTTTCGCGGATGGTCACGTTGAGGTTGTCATAGAACGCCTCGTCGTTGACGAAGCGGCCGAGCGTGCCCTGGCCTTCGTTGATCTTGCGGGTGATGTCCGTGACCTGCTGCGAGAGTTGGTTGAGCTGGCCGACGAGTTCGTTGCCGGAAGCGGTGAGTTGCGCCATGCCGCCCTCGGTCGTGGTGCGTAGTTCCTGACCTTCCTGCACGGGGTTGCCGAGCGACGTGCCGGGCGTGATGTTGATCATGCGGTCGCTGCCGAGCAGGCTGGGGGTGGCGAGTTGCGCGGTCGAGTCGGTGCGGACGAGTTCGGTGATGGGCTTGCCGTCAATCTTACTGTCGAGCGCGAGCACGGCCTCGACCTTCGGCGCGTTCGGGTTGTCGCTCGGCGACAGAAGGCGCACATCGTCAACCTTGCCGATGCGCACGCCCGCAAGACGCACCTCGCCGCCGGGGCGCAGACCCTCCGCCGTCAAAAACTGCGCCTTCAAACGGATCTTGCGCGCGAACGAGATGTCGCCCGACGCTTGCAGGATCAAGAAGATCAAGACCGCAATGGCGATGATGACGAAGAGGCCGACGCGCAACTCGCGAAAACCGATGGACTTTTTGGTTGGAGGCATAAGCTATGAGGGATGAGGGATAAGGGATGAGGGATGAATCAGAAAACAACTCAAGTTAGAGTGTGATCTTTATTTCATCCCTCATCCCTCGTCCCTCATCCATTTCCTTTCAGTGTCCGCGCAAGAATTTCTTGATGTACGGGTCTTCGGTGCGCTTGAGCATCTCGTCCGTGCCGCTGAAGATGATGTTGCCTTCCTTCATCATCAACAACTTGGTGTTGATGAGGCAGAGGCGCTCGCCCTCCTGCTCGAAGATGACTTCGCCCGCGTCGTTGACCGCCGCAAACTCGCGCGAAAGATACTCGACGTTGTTCATCTCGTGCGTGACGAAGATCGAGGAGACATCTTCGAGGTCGCGCAGTTTGATGGCGAGTTCGCAGATGGTGCGTGCGGTCGGCGGGTCGAGTCCGGCGGTCGGCTCGTCGAACATGACGATGGTCGGGCCGCCGACGAGCGCGCGCGCGATGCCGACGCGGCGACGCATGCCGCCCGACAGTTCCGCGGGCATCTTGTCAATCGCGTCTTCCAGATTGACGAACCGCAGCATGCGGCGCACTTCCTGCTCCACGTCGTCTTCGGGGATGCCCTGTTCGTGCAGGCGGTAGGCGACATTCTCGTAGACGGAGAGCGAATCGAAGAGCGCGCCTTCTTGAAAGACCATGCCGAAATTTTTGCGCACGCGCATCATCTCGGCCTCGGTGTAGTGTGTGATGTCTTCGCCGTTGACGAGAATCTGCCCGGCGTCGGGTTTGAGCAAACCGAGCACGAGTTTGATGGTCGTGGATTTGCCGCAGCCCGAACCGCCGAGGATGATCTTGGTCTCGCCCCTCGCCACCGTGAAACTGAGGCCGTCGAGCACCTTGCGATCATCGAAGGCGAGGTGCACGTCGCGAAATTCGATTGCGGGCGTGATGCGCTCGCTGTCGTCCTCCGCCGCGAAGGTGGACTCGGCCGCCGCCGCGCTGACACGGTTATCTTCCGTCGGCGCGTCGGGGACTGGCGAAACTTCGATGTCGGTGGAGGCCATACGTTTCAGAGCGTAAAACTCAAGTGCCCGGCATGTCCAGAATAACCTGTAATGCCTTGGCGAGAAAGAAGTCGGCGACGATGACGACGATGGACGAGGTGACGACGGCCGAAGTGGTCGAGCGGCCGACGCCGACCGTGCCGCCGTCCGTGCTCAAGCCTTTGTAACAGGAGATGCTGCCGAGGATCAGCGCGAACACGAGCGGCTTGATAACGCCGCCGATCATGTCGTCGAAGGTGATGCCGTAGCGCACCGAACTGAGGAACGTGCTGGCCGATTGCCCGTAGAGCGTCGTCGCCACCGCGCCGCCACCGATGATGCCGACCACGTCGGCGGCAACGGTCAACAGCGGCAGCGTGATAAAGAGGGCGACAAGACGCGGGGCGACGAGTTTGCGCACGGGGTCTGTGCCGAGCGCGCGCATGGCGTCAATCTGTTGCGAGACGACCATCGAGCCGAGTTCGGCGGAGATGGCCGAACCGACGCGCCCCGTCACCATCAGGGCGGTTAGGACGGGGCCGAGTTCGCGCACGAGCGAGAGGGCGACGAGGAAGCCGGTCTGATCCTGTGCGCCGTAGTATTTGAGCGTCGGGAAAGTTTGCAGGGTGAGCACGCCGCCGGTGAAGAAGCCCGTAAGCACGATGATCGTGAGCGAGCCGACGCCGATCACGTCCATCTGCGCGATCATCTCGTTGAGATAGGTGGGACGGCGAAAGAGCCTGCGTGCGGCGCGCCACACCAGCAGACTCGTCTCCTGAACTTCCAGCAGGGAACGTATGGCAATGTTCATGTGTGAACTTTAGAGACTCGCGAGTGCGCCCGTTCGTCGGGAGCGACAGCAGCGCGCCTTGCGAGAACTATCCGCGAACCGCGACGGCCGATTGATCCGTGCCTGACGGTTGATCGAGTGCGCGCAGACAAACCCGGCGAGACGAGCGTGATCGAGCAAGCCAATGATGCGCAATAACTGGGCAAGGCGTCAAGCGAGGGACAAGGAGAAAAGCGGAAGGCGGAAGGGAGCAGGGGAAGGGGGAAAGGCGAAGAGGGAATAGCGAAGGGTGGAAGTTGGGAGGAAGACTCAAATGCTTGGCGGCTTTAGAAATGCTTCGCGGCTTCACATTCGCCCTTCGCCCTTTACCCCTTCTCCTTTACCCGTGCCGATTTCTCCCGGTCGCTTACGGTCTGCGGTCGCGCGCGGGAGCGGGCGGGGCAGGGCGTCGCTCGCGCGAGACGGGCGGCGGGTTCGGTTCGTTCGACAGGCGTTGCTGCTGCTGTTGTTCCAGACGACGACGCTGCATCCTGTCCCGGAAGCGAGCGGGCGCGTCGCCGGGCAAATCGTCTTGCGGCTGGCGTTGGTTCAGGCGTTGCTGGCGGCGCGTGCGTGTCTGTCGTTGGAGGCGGCGGAAGGCGTCGAGTTGTTCGGGCGAGAGGACGCGCCGGATGCGTAGTTCCGTCAGTGAGCGCAGACGCACGACGGCCGACTGCGCCGCGCCGAGTTCGCGCACGCGTTCTTCGATGACGTTCTCGTCGGGGGTAGGGGCGTAGATAGCTTCGTCGAGCGCGCGGCGTGCTTGGCGCAGGCGCGCGCCGAGCAGGCGGCCTTGCGGTTCGGTCTCGCGCCGGATCGCGCCGATCTGCGCGCGCTGTTCGGGCGTCAAGTTCAGCACGCGGAGCAACCCGGCCGCGTTCGGGACGCGCCGCGCCGCGTCCAATTCGCCTTGTGCGCCCGAACTCTCGGCGGGCGCGTTCCCGACTTGCGCGCGCGCCACGTCTGCGCCCGCAGACAAACACAGTGCGAGCACGGCGGGCGCGGCGATGGCAAACTGGCGCAGGCTTAGTTTCTTGATGAGCACTCTCATTCGTTCGTTCTCAACAACTCGTCCGGCCGCGTCTCACGGCGACGCGTGCTAGTTCGCCTCGATCAAGAGATCGTAGAGGCGTGGCACGTCGTCTTCGTCCCTGTTGTTTCGCAGCCGCTTGGGTTGCGCGGCGCGAACGGCGCGCCGGGAAGTGTTGGGCGTCTGAATCGGCTTTGAGGCCGACGCCGGTTCGAGCGTCTCGACCGCCGCGATGAGATTAGCGCCGCGACTGTCGTCCAACTGGGCGCGCGTGTCTTCGAGTTCGCGCAAGGCCGCGTCGCGCTCGGCGACGAGTTTGTCCAACTCAGCCTGCGTGTAAACGTTTCCCGTGGGCGCAGCAACCTGCGCGGGCGTCGCGGCCGGTGTCTCACTGCGACCGAGGCGCGTGCCGAAAGCCAGCCCGCCGTCGTTCCAACTAACTTCCGCGTTGACCACGGCGAGCGCGGCGAGCGCGCAGACGACGAGCGCGGCGGCGGCCACACTAGCGCGCAGCCACAACGGCGAGAGCGTGAAGAATTCGCGGAGGGCAGCGCGCGCGGATCGCTTCGGCACGACGACAGTATCACGCGCGGATAGTGACGGCATGACTGTATTGCGCGCGTCGCGTCGCGTGACGGCAGGAGCGACAGCGGCGACGGCCGCCACGGTTTCGCGACTCGCTTCCGGCGCGAGCGTGTCAGCAAACGACAGCGGCGCGGGCGCATAGTCGAGAACCTCCGCGCGCCAGTGGCCGACGGCTTCGCGCACTCCGGCGAAGGCCGTGAGTTCTTCGCGGCACGCGCCGCAACGGGCGAGGTGCGCGTCGAAACTCGCGCGCTCGTCCCGCGTCGCTTCGCCGTAAAAGTAGGCGACGAGTTCGATGGCGCGTTCGCAGTGGTTAGTCTTCGTGGTCTCGTTCATAACTTGTCTTCCTTACTCCAACCTTCACGCGCGCGCCGCTTCCGCGCCGTATTTTTCGAGCCGCAGGCGCAGTTGTTTGAGCGCGGTGTAGAGGCGACTCTTGACCGTGCTCAAGGGCACGTCGAGCGCGTCGGCGATCTCTTGAAACGTCAGTTCCTCAAACTCCTTTAACACGATCACTTCGCGCAGTTCCGGCGGTAGCGCCGCCACGGCGCGCCGGACGGCTGCGGTGCGTTCGCGCCCCTCGGCCTGACGCGCGGGCGAGCCATGCGCGGGCGCGGCAAACTTATCACCGCCCGCTTCGGTCTCCGCTTCGAGCGAATTCTCGGCGCGGGTGCGCGCGCGTCGCTGGCGCGTGATGCACTGGTTGACGGCGATGCGGTGCAGCCACGAAGAGACTTTCGCCTCGCCGCGAAAGTTGCCGAGGTTGCGGAAGGCTGCGATGAACGTCTCCTGCGTCGCGTCGCGCGCCTCCTCTTCGCGGCCGAGCATGCCGTAGGCGAGCGCGAAGATGCGCCGCTCCCAGCGACGCACGATCTCGCCGAATGCGTCCGCGTCGCCGCAGAGCGCGCGCTCCACGATCTGTTCGTCGCTCGTTCCGGCCGTCTCCATTCTCGTCTCTTCCGGCTTCCTTTGCGCCCGCCGCGCCGCACGCTTGAGCGCCCGAAACCGGCGCACCCAACTCTTTAGACGCGACGCGCTTGCCGTTGGCCTAAAATATTGCGCTAAAGAATATAGCGTATAGGTAAAGTTAGCAGATTGTTTGCAAAAGCGTTGACACTGCTCTCCCCAACTTCGTACTATGAAATTGGCCTTCGCATATATCGGCGCAGGCTGCTCCGAGTGTCGCTTGCTTGTCCCGCTCTAAATTTCTTCCTCCAGTAGTCTAGCATCGCCCGATTTCTGTCTCTTCTAACGCCATCTTCATGTTTGAACGTTTCCGGCGCGTGCGCCTGCTCTACATCGTGCTCTGCACCCTGCTCGTCGTCGGCCTCGTCCCGCTCGGCCTCGCGGGCTGGATGCTCTCGAACCGCAGCGCCGAAGAATTGCGCTCGGTCGAAGGCCGCTATCAGGCGCAGCTCGTGCAGGACAAGGCGCGCCAGATCGAACTCTACGGCCAACGCTATCGTGACGTGGTGACGGGACTCGCGCGCGCCTTCGAACTTGCGGGCGGCGTCCGCGTCATCGGCGAGGAGGGCAGCGACGCCCGCCTGCAAAAGTCCGTGATGGACGACCCGAATTTGCTCGCGCTCGCCATCCTGCCCGTCGGCAGCGTCCCGCACGTCGCCTACAAGCCCGACGTGATCGGGCGCGAAGAACTCAACGAGCGCGTCGGCGAAGTGCTCGCGCGGATGAGCAAGCGCGGCCTCGTCGTCACGCGCCCGCAGTTGATCCGTTCGAGTCAGGAGATGAGTTTGACGGTCGCCGCGCCCGTCATGGGCGGCGCGGACGGCGAAGAGGTGGTGGCCGCCGTCGCCGCCGTCATCTCTTTCAACGAAGTCTTCGCGGCCGTGCAACAGCCCACTTCCAAGAGCGAGCGCGAACTGCTCGAACAGGGCTTGCCCGTCATCTTCGTCGTGGACGCCGCCGGGCGCGCCGTGGCGCACCCCGACCCGCGCGTCGCCTACGCCGAGCGTTCGATGCTCGATCTCAAGATCGTGCAGAACTGGGTGGAGACGGGCACGCAGGTGCAATCGCTGCTCGAACCTTTCACGGCGGAACGCGACGGGCAACAGATGGCGATGCTCGGCGCGTATGCCACGGCCGAACTCGACACGGGCGCGCTTCTCGGCGTGATCGCGATTCAGGACGAGCGCGCCGCGCTGCGCTCCGTCACGGACATGCGCAAGCAGACATTTCTCATCAGCCTGCTCGCCGCCACCTTCGCGCTGCTCGCCGGTTTCCTCTTCGCCAAACAACTGACGCAGCCCGTGCGCGATCTGGCCGACGCCGCCGGGCGCATCGCCTCCGGCAACCTCGCGCAGCGCATACAGGTGCGCAGCCGCACCGAACTCGGCGAACTCGGCACGTCGTTCAACACGATGACCGATCATCTCGAACAGTACGTCGAAGACTTGCGGCGGGCGGCGGAAGAGAACCGACAGTTGTTCGTCGGCACGGTCAAAGCCCTCGCCGCGGCGATTGACGGCAAAGACCGCTACACGCGCGGCCACTCCGAACGCGTCGCGCGTTTCTCCATCGCCATCGCCGAACACATGGGTCTGCCCGACGCCGAGATCGAGGCGTTGCGCATCAGCGCGCTCCTGCACGACGTCGGCAAGATCGGGATTGACGACAAGGTTCTGAAGAAGCCCGCGAAGCTGACGAACGAAGAGTTCGAGATCATGAAGACGCACCCGCAAAAAGGGTTCAAGATCATGTCGCACATTCCGGCGATGCGCGAGTTTCTCCCCGGCATGTACATGCACCACGAGATGATCAACGGCGAAGGCTACCCGCAGGGCTTGCGCGGCGACGAGATTCCGATGCAGGCGCGCATCGTCTCCGTCGCAGACACCTTCGACGCCATGACGACCGACCGCCCCTACCAGAAGGCGATGGAACTCGACGACGCGCTCGCGCTCATCAAGACCTTCGTCGGCACGCGCTACGACGAACGCGTCGTTGACGCGCTCGTCGAGGCGTGCGAGTCGGGGCGGATCAATGCCGTGGGCGGCCGTCTGCGCCCGCGCCGCGCGGTTGAACCAACAGTGGAGCACACGGCCGGCAGCGTCCCGCCGCCCGTCTCTGAACCGCCGGTCGAGCAAACGCAAATTGCCTGAGTCCGTCTAGCCGCGAAAGGCGCACAGACGAACCGCACAGAGCCGCGCGGAAGGAGAGCCTTCCGGTCTGCGCGTCCTTTGCGGTTTTTCTTTGCGCCTTTTACGGTTAGATTATCTACGCACGAAAAATTCGCTCCCGCTACATGATTCCACGTCGAGGTATAAACATGCTGCGTAGATTGTTCGCCCTGTCCCTCTTGCTCTCGCTCGTCCTGCCCGCGCACGGCCAACAGCCGACGCCAACGCCTTCGCCTGCTCCCGCCGACAAGCGTTCGGAGCAGTTGGAGGAGGCGCAGAAGAAGGCCGAGGCCGACAAGCGCGCCGACAAGTGGGACGTGGAAGGCGACCACGGCCCGACGACGAAGGTCGAGTTCGACACGGACGAAGGCACTTGGATGAGTTGCGACGTGTCGCCCGACGGCGCACGCATCGTCTTCGATCTCCTCGGCGACATCTATCACATGCCCGTCGCGGGCGGCCGCGCCGAGTTGCTGTCGGGCGGCGTTTCGTGGGAGTCGCAGCCGCGTTACAGCCCCGACGGCAAAACCATCGCCTTCACCTCCGACCGCGACGGCGGCGACAACATCTGGCTCATGGACGCCGACGGCAAGAACCGTCGCCAGTTGACGAAAGAGACGCTCCGCCTCGTCAACAGTCCTGCGTGGACGCCCGACAGTCAATACGTCCTCGTGCGCAAGCATTTCGTGGATCAACGCTCGCTCGGCGCGGGCGAGATTTGGATGTATCACGCGGCGGGCGGCGGGACGGGCGTGCAGTTGACGGAGAAGACGAGTTGGACTGCGAACGTCGGCGAGCCGGTCATTGATCCGCAGAAGCGTTTCATCTACTTCGTCAACAGCGGCGACTTCGACTACAACAAAAACGTCTACGACAGCATTTACTGGATCGAGCGTTACGACACGGAGCGAGGGCGTCGCGGCGTCTTTGTGCGCGGCGCGGGCGGCTCGGTCAGGCCGCAAGTCTCGCCCGACGGAAAGCTGCTCGCCTTCATCCGCCGCGACCGCCTCAACACGGTGCTCTACCTGCGCGAGATCGAGAGCGGGCGCGAGTGGCCGATCTACGACAAGCTGACGCACGACCAGCAGGAGACGTGGGCGGTCTACGGCACATACCCCGGCTATAGTTGGACGCCCGACGGCAAATCAATCGTCATCACGGCGGGCGGCAAGTTCGTGCGCGTGGACGTGGGGACAAAGCAGGCGACGCCCGTCCCGTTCAACGCGCACGTCTCGCAACGCGTCGCGGACGCCGTGCGCTTCCCGCAGAAAGTCTTCAACGAGCGCGAGCGCACGCAACTGCACCGCTGGGCGAAACGTTCAGGCAACCGCATCGTCTACAGCGCGCTCGGCAAGATCTACGTCAAAGAGGGCGACGGTGAACCGCGCCGCCTGTTGAACTCGAACTACCTCGAATACTCGCCGAACTTCAGTCCCGACGGGCGACAGTTAACCTACGTCACTTGGTCGGACGCGGAGAAGGGCGCGGTCTGGATCGCATCTGCCGACGGCCGCGAAGCGCGCAAGATCACGGACAAGCCGGATCAATATGCCAACCCCGCCTTCTCGCCCGACGGGCGGAAGATCGCGTATCTCAAGGGGCGCGGCAACGTCAATCACGAAGAGGAACTCGTGAGCGAGTCGGCCTTCGAGATTCATTACTGGGACGGCGCGCAGAGCCGCTACGTGATGGACTTGCAGAGCCGCGGCACGAACGCGCGGATGCCGATTCTGAGTTTCGACCCGGCGGGTGAGCGCATCTTCTTCCTCGAATCGCCGCCCGCGCCCTCAACGCCGCCCGGCCAGCCCGCCACCATCTTCTCCGCTTTGAGCAGCGTGAAAATCTCCGGCGACGATTACAAACGCCACGTCGAGGCGCGCTTCGCCACCGAGATCATACCGTCGCCCGATCACAACTGGGTCTTCTTCAAGGAACTGCACAAGCTCTACCTCGCGCCGTTTCCGCGCACGGGCAAGACGCTCAAGATGAACTCGACGGAGACCATCCTGCCCGTCAAGTCCATCTCGAAAAATTCCGGCGACTGGCTCACGTGGTCGCCCGACAGCAAGTCAGTCCAGTGGACGCTCGGCGAAAATTTCTACGAGCAGACGCTCGAACAGATCAACCGTCAACTGGCGAAGGACGAGAAACCCGCCGAACCTACGCGGACGCGGATCGGGTTCGAGTTCGAGTCGGCGCGGCCGCGCGGGCTGGTGGCGTTGACTAATGCGCGCATCGTCACGATGAAGGGCAACGAAGTGATCGAGCGCGGCACGATACTCGTCGAAGACAACCGCATCAAGGCGGTCGGCGCGCGCGTTCAAATACCGGCCGCCGCGCGCAAAATTGACATGACGGGCAAGACCATCACGCCCGGACTCATAGATGTCCACGCGCACATGGGCTACAACACGCTCGACATCATCCCCGAAAAACAGTGGCCTTACTGGGCGAACCTCGCCTACGGTGTGACGACGACGCACGATCCTTCGGCCGCCACGCAGTCGGTCTTCGCGCAGTCCGAGATGGTCAAGGCCGGCTCGATGGTCGGGCCGCGCATCTTCTCGACGGGTTATCCGGTGTACGGCGCGGAGTCGCCGGAGAAAGCACCGATCAACAATCTGGAAGACGCGCGCGGGCATCTGGCGCGGCTCAAGGCGGTCGGCGCGTTCTCCGTCAAGAGCTACAACCAGCCGCGTCGCAATCAACGCCAGCAGATCATACAGGCCGCGCGCGAACTCAAGATGATGGTCGTCCCCGAAGGCGGCTCGACCTACTTCTACAACATGACGCACATCCTCGACGGCCACACCGGCGTCGAGCACGCCATCCCCGTCGCGCCGCTCTACAAAGACGCCGTGACGCTCTTTGCGAAAAGCCGCAGCGGCTATACGCCCACGCTCATCGTCGGCTATGGCGGCATCTGGGGCGAGAACTACTGGTATCAAAAATCGAACGTCTGGGAGAACGAAAAGCTCCTCCGCTTCACGCCGCGCTCGACCATTGACGCGCGCTCGCGTCGCCGCGTGATGACGCCCGACGACGACTTCTATCACTTCGAGTTGGCGAAGTCAGTGAGGGACGTGGTGCGTGCCGGGGGCAAGGTGCAACTCGGCGCGCACGGCCAGTTGCAGGGACTCGGCGCGCACTGGGAACTGTGGATGCTCGAACAGGGCGGCCTCACGACGTTGGAAACCCTGCGCGCGGCCACGCTCTCCGGCGCGGAGTATCTCGGACTGGACAGGGAAGTCGGGTCAATCGAGGTCGGCAAACTCGCCGACCTGATGATCACAGACAAGAACCCGCTCGACAACATCCGAAACTCCGAGACGATCAGTTTCGTGATGATGAACGGCGTGCTCTACGACACGCGCAACATGGACGAGGTCTACCCGCAGGCGCGCCCGCGCGGCAAGTTCTTCTGGGAGCGTTGAGGATTTTAAATTTGAGAATTTCAAATCAGGGATGAAGTAGAAACGCGTAACGCGGAACTGAAAGCGACTGTCTTTCAGTTCCGCGTTACGCGTTTATTATTGAGCGTCCATCGCCCCGCGTTTTCACGCGACGACGGGGCTGTCAGTCGTCAACTCAGGGCTGACTCACGCGGCGACCTTTGGTGCGCGGCGTTTTGAGTTGACGATGCTGCGGCGCGGTGAAGATCGGCTCGCTGGTTTCGGCTTCGACGTTGACGAAGAAGCGGAAACTGCCTTCCTGTTGCACGCCGAGGCGGAACTGGATGTTGATGCTGTCGCCGTCGGCGAGCGGTTCGTCGAGCGAGACGGTGCGCGTCCCCGGCGGCGCTTCAACTTCGGGCGTGACGCAGCAGTCGAGGCTTGAGTTGAGTCCGCCGCCGCTGAACTGTTCAGGCGGTTCTTCGAGCCTCACGCCCTGCACCGTGACGCTCGCGCCGCCGCCGACCACGACCGCTTCGGGCGACGAATTGACGACGCGCAGGTCGGCCTGCCCGGCCTGCGTGTTGCCGCGCGTGGTGATGTCCACGACGCGGAAGCGCAGACGCGTGACGGGCGCGCCCGTCATGTTGCGGAACGAGCGGCGGAGCGTGAGTGTGCCGAACGCACCGTTTTCGACGGGCGTCCCGCTGCGCGCGCGGTTCGGCGGAAAGCCGGAGGTGACGGACGGGTCGAGCAGCGACGCCTTCACCGTGCTGTTGCGTTGAATGGGGCTGCTGCGATTTTCCGGGCCGGGCGCGCCGAGCGTCGCGCCTGAGTCCGAGCCGAGCGTGACGAGCGCGAAGTCTGCGGCGTTGTCGCCCGTGTCCTGCGGGAAGCCGGAAGTCATCTTGCGGACGTGGAAGTAGTTCGTGCTCTGGCTGCTGACGGGGAACGTCATCAAACCGTTCTCGCGGTAGAGCGACGGGACGGAGGATGCCCCGACGGCATCCAGACGGTTGGCGAGCGTGAAGTTGGCGGGGTTCGCGGTGCGAAACAGCGCGACGCCGGAGATGAGCGGGATGTCCTGCGTGTAGGTGGCGTCGGGGGTCGCGAACGAGTTGCTCCCGGCCGGGTAGTCGGCGAGGCTGTAGCCCTGCGAGTTGGCGAACAGGTAGTGGCCGCGCGCCGGAATGGTTGTGCCAATGGGGACGATGCCGCGCACCGCGCCGTCGGCGGCGACGAGCGCCCAGCCCGCAGAGTTGTCCGCGGTCGTCACGTTCAGCGGCGCGTCGGTGTTGTTGTAGAGTTCGATGTACTCGTCCAGTGCGGAAGTCTCGACGGACGGGTCTTCAACGCCGAAGCGAAACTCGCTGATGATCAACTCGCTCTGCGGCAAGCAGCCGAAGCCGGACACGGTGAGCGTGTAAGCCGCGCAACTCTGGTTCGTGTTGGCCTGACTGACGACGACCTGAAAATCCGCGCCCGCCGGGACGTTGAAGGAATAAGAGCGCGACGGGTTGGGACTCGCGCCGATGTCGCCAAGATAGTTCATGCTGATGTTGCCGGGGTTGAAGCCGGTGTAGGCCGCGCTGAACAAGCTGCTCGCGCCGACGCATGAACCGACGTTGAGCGTGACGGTGATGCAGGCCGTCGAAGTGTTGTTGTTGACGAACTGGTAGATTTTGAAGCGTCGCTGGTTCGAGTCGGTCACGCCGGGAAAAGTTTTTTGCGCCGCGCAGGTGGAGGCGACGCCGTTCGGCGTCAAACGCCCCGTCTGCGTAAACGGTGTCGTGGTGTTTGAGTCGGTGATGGTGGACGACCCCGTACACTGTTGTTGCGCGCGGCCGCCGGGGACGGGCGCGAGGATTAACAAGAGGCCGAGCGCGGTCGCTGCCGCGGTTAAGAGCAAGGGACGTTGGCGCATGTGTAAGCCTCCTTGGAAGGAAGATGTGAAGCGAGGGCGGACTCGATTGCCGGGCAACTTCGTTCAGGGGAAACGGGCTGAAAATATCATAAGCGCGCAGCGGCGACAAACAATTAAACGCGCCGGAGGCGTACTAATAAGGACACGCCTAATGCGTCGCACGTTGGCCGCACGTTGGCCGCACGTTGGCCGCACGTTGGCCGCGCGTTTTGTCGCCGCGTGCCGGTTGCAGTTATAATCAACGACTTTCAATTCGACGAAATTTTAAGCAGAGGCATTCATTCACCACATGGCATTCTGGCGACGCAAAAAAGAAGACCGCTACATCACGCTCGGACTCAACGAACCGCCCAAGCCCGCCGAACGCGAACCGGCGACGGCAGTTGGCGAACCGGCGGCGCGACCCGAACCGCCCGCCAACCTCGCCGCGACGGACGCGACCGCGAGCGCAGCAGCCACGCCCGCGCCGCCCGCGCTTGAGCCGACCGTGATGGGCGGCGCGCCAACACCGCTCCCGCAAGAGCGGACGGGCAACGCCACAGGGATCGGCGCGACGGAGACCACGCCCGCTGCCGCCACTTCTACGCCCGCTGCCACCGTCTCGGCGAACACCAAGCCGGGCGGCGCGTCCCGCGCGGCGGGCACGCCCGACCCGTCGCAGCCCGGCGTCGCGCAGCAACGTCCTGTCCCGACGCGTTCGAGTTTCTCGACCTCCATCCTCGGCCTCGACCGTTCCATCGAAGAGTTGCAGGCCGAAGAGGCCGCGCTCGAACGCACGTTTGAGAAGCGTTTCAAAAACGCCATCTCCGCCACGCGCGAATCGCTCTCCGAAAAGATTGACACGGTCTTTCAGGGGCGCAAGCAGATTGACGCCGAACTGCTCGACGAACTCGAAGAGGCTCTCATCGCGGCCGACATCGGCGTGCCTACGACGCTCGACATCCTCGACACCGTCAGGCGCGGCATCACGCGCAAAGAGATCAACGACATCGAGGCGCTCAAGGCCGCGATCAAAAATCAGTTGCTCGCCATCCTGCGCTCGTCCGAAGCGAAGGGCGTCGCCGCCGAGACGCTCGTGCCGGAAAACATCTCGCCCTACGTGATGATGATCGTCGGCGTCAACGGCGTGGGCAAGACGACAACCATCGGCAAGCTCGCGCAGCGCATCAAGGCCGAGGGCAACGACGTGCTCATCTGCGCGGCCGACACCTTCCGCGCCGCCGCCTCCGATCAACTCGCCATCTGGGCTGAACGCACCGGCGTCCCGCTTATCCAGCAGAAGCAGGGAACAGACCCGGCGGCCGTCCTCTTCGATTCGCTCAAGGCCGCGAAGGCGCGCAACTCAGACGTGCTCATTGTGGACACGGCGGGGCGTCTGCACAACAAGTCGAACTTGATGGCCGAACTCGAAAAGATGAAGCGCGTGGCGGGGCGCGAGGTGGAAGGCGCGCCGCACGAGACGCTGCTCGTGATTGACGCCGTGACCGGACAGAACGGGCTGGAACAAGCGCGCCAGTTTTTGAAGGTCGCGGGCGTCACCGGCATCGTCTTGACGAAGCTCGACGGCACGGCCAAGGGCGGCATCGCCGTCGCCATCTCGAAAGAACTCGGCCTCCCGATCCGCTACGCCGGCATCGGCGAAAAAGTTGACGACCTCGTCGTCTTCAACGCCGAACACTACGTTGACGGACTCTTCGAGTCCAGATAAGTTTCGAGTTTCAGGTTTCAGGTTTCAAGTTAAAAAACTTCAGACCTGAAACTTGAAACTTGAAACCTGAAACTAAACTTTGCAACCGGAAATAATAAACTCAACTACGGATGCGCGGAGCGTGACTGACGAGCGCCTGATGCGGCGCGCGCTGGAACTCGCGGCGCGGGGCGCGGGACAGGTCAGCCCCAGCCCGCTCGTCGGGTGCGTCGTCGCGCTCGACGGCGGCGAGATCGTGGGGGAAGGGTTTTATCTCTACGAGGGCGTCAAGCACGCCGAGACGCTCGCGCTCGAACAGGCCGGGGAGCGCGCGCGCGGCGCGACTGCCTACGTCTCGCTCGAACCGCACGCGCATCAGGGGCGCACGCCGCCCTGCACCGTCGCGCTCATCCGCGCGGGCGTCCGCCGCGTCGTCGCGCCCGTCGAAGATCCGAACCCGCTCGTCTCCGGGCGCGGCTTCGCGCACCTGCGCGAGGCGGGGCTGGAAGTCGAGGTCGGCCTGCTCGCGCCGGAAGCCGCGCGGCTCAACGAGAAGTACGTCCACGCGATGCGCCACGCGCGCCCCTTCGTCCATCTCAAACTCGCCACGTCGCTCGACGGCCGCATCGCCACGCGCACCGGCGACGCGCGTTGGATCACGAACGAACAATCGCGCGCGCGCGTCCACGAACTGCGACACGAATACGACGCGATCCTCGTCGGCGCGGGCACGGCCGTCGCCGATAATCCGGCACTCACGGATCGCAGCCGCATGCCGCGTCACCGCCCGCTCACGCGCGTCGTGCTCGACGACCGCCTGATCCTCTCGCCCGATTCGCAACTCGCGCAGACGGCGGCTGAGACGCCGCTCGTCGTCTTCACGTCCGAAGGTGCGGACGAAGGCGCGGCCGACGCGCTACGTGCGCGCGGCGTCGAGATCGTGCGCCAGCCGCGCGGCGCGCGCGACCTCAGCGCTGCGCTCGAAGAGTTGCACCGGCGCACGCTGCAAAGCGTGCTGGTCGAAGGCGGCGCGACCGTCGCGGGAAGATTCATCGAGGCCGGACTCGTGGATAAAGTCAGTTTCTTCATCGCGCCGCTCATCATCGGCGGGCGCGACGCGATGCCCGCCGTCGCAGGCACGGGCGCAAACCTCATCGCCGACGCTACGCGCCTCCGCGATGTCGAGATCACGCAACACGGCAGCGATGTCGAAATCACCGGATACACTGAGACAGTGACAAGTGACGGGTGACAAGTGACGAGTTAGGACAAGAGTCTTCCTGTCAGTCGTTACTCATCGCTTATCACTCGCCGCCTATCACTCGTTACCTGTCAGTCGTCGCTTATAACTTATCGCTCGTTACTCGTCGCTTGTCACTCGTCACTTATCAATCGTCGCTGGTCTTAACTTGTCACTCGTCACTTATCACTGCTTCTAAACCCGTGGGCGCAAAAAAAAGTCTGGGACAGAATTTTCTCGTGGACGAGGGCGTGGCGGCGCGCATCGTGCGCGAGGTCGCGCCGCGCGGGGACGAGACGCTGATCGAGATCGGGGCGGGGCGGGGCGCTTTGACGGGGCGACTCGTCGGGCTGGCGGGGCGGCTGGTCGCCGTCGAGTTCGACCGCGATCTCGTCCCGCTGTTGCGTGAGAAGTTCGGCGGCCGCGAAAACTTCACGCTCGTCGAAGGCGACGCGCTGGCGATTGATTACTGCGCCGCCGTCATGCCCGCGGACACGGCGCGCGTCGTCGCCAACCTGCCGTATAACATCGCGACGGCCATCCTGCAACGCCTGTTCGAGCAGCGGCGTTGTCTGACGGAGATGATCCTGATGCTCCAGCGCGAGGTGGTCGAGCGCATCACGGCCGCACCGGGCACGGGCGAGCGTGGTTACCTGTCGGTGCTGACGGAAGCCTACTGCGAGGCGCGCCCGCTGTTCGACGTGGGGCCGCAGGCGTTTCGCCCCGCGCCGAAGGTGTGGAGCACGGTCGTGCGCCTCACGGTGCGCGAGAGCGTGGCGGCCAAGGTGTCGGACGAGGCGTTGCTCTGGCGCACCGTCGGCGCGGGCTTCGCGCAGCGGCGCAAGACGATCTTCAATAACCTGCGCCACGCGCCGCCCGCGCTCTTGCCGCGTGTGGAAGCGGCGGGCGGCGCGCCCGCGCTGCTTGAGACGGCGGGCGTCGAACCGAACAGGCGCGCGGAGACGTTGACGCTCGCCGAGTGGGTCGCGCTCGCGCTCGCGCTCGAAGCCGCGCCGGGCTGACCCTGTGAAGCCGTCAGCCGAGAATTTGCGAGTTTGCGAGTTGGCGAAAACCTTTGTTGAGATACTTCTTGTTGTCTCCGGCCAGCACGAGGATCAAACTCTCCGCCGGGAAGGCAACTTGCGCGACAATTTCGTTAATCAACTTCTGGTTTGCCTTGTCGTGGTTGAGTTGATACCAGGGCACTCTGGGCACGATGCCGAGCACGTAGAGCGGCTGTTCGGGCATCTTCTCCAACTTCTTTTGCGCGAGGTAGGCCGCCTTGATTTGCGGGAACTGTTGTAACTGTTCGCGCAGGCGTTCGACCTCCGCGGGCGTGGCTGTGTGCGGGATCAACTCGTTCGGCGAGTTGATGGTCGCGCGTTCCGGCTGCGCTTCCTCAAGTTTCCCGAAATATTTATTCGCGCGCTCGCGGTAGCGTTCGGCCTCCTCCGGCTGCCCCTGTTCGGTGAAGTACACGAACAAGACCTGACAGGCGGGGATGAGCATTTGCGGATCGAGCGACGCCGCCCGTTCGAGATGCGCGACGCCCGCCGGATCGTTCTGCTTGAGGAGCACTTGGCCGAGCCGGAAGTTGGCCTCCGCGTGGTCGGCGCGCATGGCGAGCACTTCGCGCAGCAAGGCGGTCGCCTCTTCGGTCGTCCTGAGTTCCAACGCGAGCATGGCGCGCGTCCATGCCTCGTCGAAGAGAAGTGCGCCGCCGCTGCGTGCTTTCTCGTCAAGCCCGGCGAGCGTCTTCTGCGAACGCAGGACGTAGTTGTGCCGTTCGCCCCACTGCTCCGCGACGCCCTCCTGCCACGCACGATCAAACTCCGCGACGAGCGTCTGCGCGCGTTGGCCGAGGTAGAAATCCGCCGCGTTTTGTTCGACGGTCGCGGGCTGGTAGTGTTTCGCCCAGTCGCCGTTATGGTCGCCGTTGTTGGTCGCCGGGTAGCCGAGGGCGCGCAGGCGGTCTGCGAGCGCGGGATGCGTGTCGTCGGAGTTCGTCTGTTGGGCGAGCGCGAGATTGAGTTGGCGCGCGACCGAATCTTGCGGCAACGTTCGGCTGAGCGCCTGCGGGAGGTTGGCGTAGACGCCCGCGACCGGGCGCGGCTCGGTCTCGGCGCGGCGGTAAACTTCCGGCCAGTAATTTTCTTCGAGGTAACTCCCTTTGAGCCGCACGTCAATGAGCATCTCGGCGACGTTTTGCGCGCCGGTCAGACGCGCCGCCGCCTCGTCGGCCTCGTACTCGTGCGTGCGCGCCAGCACGAAAGAGTAGGCTTGAAAATAGGGCGCGTACCAGTTGAAGAACGCGGTGAAGAAAAACGACCCCCAGCGTTGCTCCCGTTCGAGCCGCGTCAGCAGTTGCACCCACGTCTGGCGCAGGCGGTAAATCCAACCGGCGAAACGACCGTGCTTGCCCGACAGGTGGCCGAGTTCGTGCGCGAGCGTGGCGCGAAACTGTTCGGGCGTGGCCGCCTGCATGTCGGGCAGTCCGAGCAGGAGATAGTTTTTGTAACCGCCGAGGAAGCCGAAGCGCGGCACTTGCACGACCGCCGCGTTGAAGAAGTCGAGGACGAGGACGTGGTGGATGCGCGGCGCGTCGAGCGCACGCGTCACCTCTTCGATCAGGTCGAAGAGGCGCGGGGCTTCGGCACGCGTCAACTCCAAGCCTCCGGGCGGCGATTGCTTGACCCACAGCGAGCGGAACACGACCCACGCCAGCACGAGCAGAATCCAGCCGACCTTGACGACGATGTAGTTGAGTTTGCCGCTACTGAACGCCAGCCCGAACATGACGACGAGGAGGCCGAGCAGTAAGGCCAGCACCAGCCCGATGTAGGCGTAGCCGAGCAGCGCAAGGAGCGCGACGCGAAACCTGTATTTATCGGGCGCGGCCTTCGCCAAAATTTCGAGACGCTTGACCATCTCGTCGAATTTTTCGTTAGTCATTGCCATAAAAGTTTGCCCGGCGCGGGCGCGGTTCGTGATCAAGTATCGAACTCTGGAAGTGTTGATCGGTTGAGGAAACTTCGGGTCGTAAGTTTGAAGTTCGGCATGCGAGAAGTGAATCCGGCGAGCCTTCGGGTATAGTAGCAAAAGCAGGCCGAAGTTTGTCAACAGGTCGTCAACCGGGGCAGACGGAGGGACGCGCCGCCGGTATGAGCCGCGCGCCGTTCAAGGGAATGCGAGCCGCTGTGTTATACTGCCAAGTTAACATTTCCTCAAAATTTATATCCGGCGATGGAATCGTCGCCGTAGTCTGGAGAGTAAGAAACAATAGTGAACAAGGTGATAGAACTAATCCCGCTCGGCGGCGTCGGCGAGTTCGGGATGAATTGCATGGCGGTGCGCTACGGCGACGAGATGATCATCGTTGACGCGGGGATGGGCTTCCCCGAAGAGAGCGCCTACGGCGTTGACGTGTGCGTGCCCGACTTCGATTTTCTGGACGAGTACCGCGAGCACATCACGGCCATCGTCCTCACGCACGGGCACGAGGATCACCTCGGCGCGCTGCCCTACATCCTCAAAAAATTCAATGTCCCCGTCTACGCCTCCCACTACACGGTGGGGCTGGCGGAGAGCAAACTGACGGAGCACGATTTGTTGAACGACGTGCTGATCCACCGCGTCGAGCCGCGCGATGTGGTCAACATCGGCGTCTTTAAAGTCGAGTTCATACGCGCCTCGCACTCGTTGATTGACTGCTTCTCGCTCGCCATCACGACCCCCGTCGGGACGATCATCCACACGGGCGACTACAAGGTTGACGAGACGCCCGTCATCGGCGAGCCGATTGACTTGCGCACGCTGCGCCGCTACGGGCAGGAGGGCGTGCTCGCGTTGCTGTCGGATTCAACGAACGCGACCGTGCCGGGGCGCACGCCTTCGGAGCGCGCCGTGATCCCCGCCTTCGAGGAGATTTTCGACGAGGCCGAGGGGCGCATCATCGTCGCCGCCTTCGCTTCGAGCATCCACCGCTTGCAGATCGTCTTCGACGTGGCGCAGCAGTTCGACCGCAAGGTCTGCGTGCT
The DNA here is from genome assembly GCA_030841105.1 of Pyrinomonadaceae bacterium. Lineage (GTDB taxonomy): Bacteria > Acidobacteriota > Blastocatellia > Pyrinomonadales > Pyrinomonadaceae > JAIVJZ01. The sequence continues at coordinate 38,902 of JAVEDE010000095.1, read as the reverse complement.
CGGCCGCTCGATGTTGAAGAACGTGGAGATCGCCGAACGGCTCGGCTACCTCGACGTGCACGAGAACGAGATGGTCTCGCTCAACGAAGCGCGCAAGATGCCCGACGACGAGATCGTCTATCTCATCACGGGTTCGCAGGGCGAGCCGCGCGCGGTGCTGGCGCAACTGGCGTCGCAGTCGTACAAGGGTTTGAGCATCGAAGAGGGCGACACGGTAGTGCTCTCGGCGCGCATCATCCCCGGCAACGAGCGCGCCATCTCACGCCTCATTGGCGACATCTACAAGCGCGGCGGCAACATCATTGACGAGAAGCGACGGCTCATTCACGTTAGCGGCCACGCCTCGCAGGAAGACATCCGCATCATGACCGAGGCCGTCAGGCCGAAGTTCGTCGTGCCGATTCACGGCGAATACCGGATGCTTTACCGCCACAAGGAGTTCGTCAAAAACCACCTCGGCTACGCGGACGAGAACGTCATCATGATCGAGAACGGCGACGTGCTCGAACTCTCGGCCGACCGCGCCACCGTCATCGAAAAGCGCGACGTGGGGCGCACCTTCATAGACGATTCGGGCTTCGAGGAGATCGGGCGCGAGACCGTGCGCGAGCGCAAGCAGATGGCCTACGACGGCGTGCTCACGCCGATCCTGACCTTGAACGAAGAGACGGGCGCGCTCGAATCGCCGCCGGAGTTCATGGCGCGCGGCGTCGTCGGCGCGAACGGCTCGAACGGTTTCATGAAGAACTTGCAGCGCATCGCGACGGAGGCGGTCGAGAAAGCTCCGGCCGCGGAGCGACGCGATCTGACGCTTCTTAAGGAACGCGTGCGCGTCGAACTCAAACGCTACATCCAGAAGCAGACGGGCGGGCGTCCCGTCATCGTTCCGGTCGTTGTGCAAGTTTAGGATTGACCACTGAGAGCGTGCGTGAGCCGGTTCACGCCACAGTTCGAGATTGCTGCGACCGCTCGACTCTTTGCACCTTTGTACCTTTGCGCCTTTGCGAGAAATCAAACTCACGCAAAGGCGCAAAGTCGCGAAGGAAGACGAGAGCGATCCGGCCGACCCCACATAGTTGATGACTGACGCACGACAAAAGGAGACGGCGGCGGAGTTGCTCGGCCGGACGAAGGTGGAAGTCGCGCCCGCGACGTTCGTCCTCGTCGGGATGCGCCACGAGGATTGGTCGCGCCTCTTGGAACAACCCGAACTCAGCCCGCGCGCGACCGTGCCCTTCATGCTGCTGCGCGACACGAACGAAGTGACGCTGCTGCTCGAAGAAGAGGACTGGCTCGTGATGCGTCACGCCCTGCGCGAGGCGCGCGTCGAGACCGGCTGGCGACTCGTCACGCTCGACATCGAACTCGGCTGGGACGTGACGGGCTTCCTCGCGCGCGTGACCGGGATACTCGCCGACGCCGGCATCCCCCTCGGCGCGCTCACGGCCTTCTCGCGCGATCACCTGCTCATCAAACAAGACGATCTCGCCCGCGCCCTCAAAGTGCTCGGCGAGCACGTCGCGGAACTTTGTTGAAGGCGGACGAACAAGTGAACTGGGCGGAACGGACAGTCTTGATCACGGGCGCGTCGAGCGGCATCGGCGAGGCTCTGGCCGTCGAGTTCGGGCGGCGCGGGGCATCGGTCGGGTTGCTGGCGCGGCGCGAAGAAGTGTTGCGCGAGGTCGCGGGGAAAGTAGAAGCAGCGGGCGGGCGCGCGCTGGCCGTCGCAGTTGATGTGCGCGACGCGGGGGAAGTGAAGGCGGCCGTCGGGAAAGTCTCCGCACGCTTCGGGCGCGTGGACGTGCTCGTGGCGAACGCCGGGAAGGGCGAGATCACTCTGGCGCGCGAGTTCGACATCGAGGTCGTGACCGAGGTGCTCTCGGTGAATCTGCTCGGCGCGATGAACTCGGTGGCGGCCGTGTTGCCGGAGATGCTCGCGCGCGGCGCGGGGCAGATCGTCGGCATCTCCAGTCTCGCCGCCTATCGCGGCTTCCCCGGTTCGGGCGCGTACTGCGCGAGCAAGGCCGCGCTCTCCACCTTCTTTGAATCCTTGCGCATCGAACTCAGGCCGCGCCACATCTACGTGACGACGATTCACCCCGGCTTCATTGACACGCCGATGACGCGCGGGCGCAACCGGAAGATGCCGTTTCTGCTGGACGCCGAACGCGCGGCACAGTTGATGCTCGGCGCTATCGAAAGTCGGCGGCGCACTTACGCCTTCCCTTGGCAACTCGCGACCATCGCGCGCGTCGGCCGCTGGCTGCCCGCCGCGCTCTACGACCGCATGCTCGCGGGCGCCACGCTCCGCGAATAATGAATCACGCGACTAACGAACCATGAATATTCTCCAAGCCATCATCATCGGCATCGTGCAGGGGTTGACGGAATTTATTCCGATCAGTTCGACGGCTCACTTGATCTTCGCCTCACGCGCGCTCGGACTCTACGCGGGCGTCGAGCCGACCCTGCGCGCCGAACAGACGACGGCCACCATCGCCGTCATCCAACTCGGCACGCTCCTCGCCGTGCTCGTCTATTTCGCGCCCGACATCTGGGCGATCACCGTCGCCTTCGTGCGCGATCATTTCAACCTCTTACGCGGCGGCGCGCGCCCGCATGAGACGCGCGCGGCGGACGGCAGCATCCGGCAACGCCGTTCGCGCCTGTCGGACGACGCGCGGCTCGGCTGGCTGGTCATCATCGGCTCGCTGCCGGTCGCCGTCGTCGGCCTGCTGTTCAAGAAACAGATCGAGGGGAGTTTTACGAAAAATTTGTGGGTCATCTCGACGATGATGATCGCGGTCGCGCTGCTCCTGGCGTTGGCGGAGCGCGTGGGCAAGCGTCGGCGCGAGATGAAAGAGTTGGGCGTGGGCGACGCGCTGGCGGTGGGCGGCGCGCAGGTGCTCGCGTTGATACCGGGCGCGAGCCGTTCGGGTTCGACCATCATGGGCGGGCTGTTCGCGGGCGAGACGCGCGAGACGGCCGCGCGCTTCTCGTTCCTGCTTTCGATCCCCGCCATCGCCGCGAGCGGTTTGCTCGAACTCCGCGAGGCCGTCACCAAACTTCCCGAAGGGAGCGCGCTGCCGCTCGTCGTGGCGACCGTTGTGTCAGCCCTCGTCGGCTACGCCTCGATCTGGTTTCTGCTGCGCTTCCTGCGCACGCACTCCACCGGCATCTTCATTGGCTACCGCCTCGTCGTCGGCGCGATTATCCTCCTGCTGCTGGCGGGCGGCTTCATCCAGCCCGCTTGATCTTCCTCCCAGCGTCTACTTCGCGCCGCTCGTCTTAATCCGGCGAGGCAACTTTCCCTGAACAAAGCGCGCCGCCCGAAGATAGTTATTTTCGGGCGGCGCGCTTTTCCGTGCGGGTTGAATTTGATTTAAGGGGCTGTGACGAGGAACACGTCCCACGCCCAGCGGTTAACCTTCATGCCTTTGGCATCGTTCACCTTCGCACGGTAGCGAAAACTGTTGCCGTGTTCGTCCGTGCGTTTCGACTCTTTGTAACTGAGATTCACAGCCGCGACGCCGCGCGACGGCAGGGCGTGCAACTCATCTGCCTCGGACACTCCGTTATGATTGGCGTCCTGCCACAGGCGTAGAGAAGGGAATATCGCGTCACGCGCATCGATCACGCCGTCCGAGTTGCCGCCGTTGCCCGCACGGTCGTAGACGGCGAGAGCGAGGAAGCCGTTCTTCTCCGCGCCGGCGGGCGGCGCGGGCTGCGGCGTGAAGTTGCCGAAGAGTTCCCGCCCGTTGTCCACCGCGCCGTTCGCGTTGCGGTCGAGCACGAGCCACGCATCGTCGGAGTTGGCCGCCGTCCACGATAATTTCTCCGTCGCCCCGTCGGAGTTCAAGTCGAATGCAACGCCCCCGACCGCGCTCGTCAAAGCGAAGCCGTCGCCCGCGACATCCAAGACGACGGGCGAGCTACAGGAGCAGCTAAATTCATCCCACGCGGCGTTGAAGGACAAGCAGGACAGGCGCGCAAACTCGTCGCAGCCGCCGCAGCCGTCGCCGGGGCCGGGAGCGATGGGGGCCGAGGCGTCGGGGGGCTTTGCAGCGAAACCGTCGCACCGCCCGTCCGAACAGCACATCCCATCATTAGGGTACGTGCCCGGCGGGCAACTCCCGTCCCACCCCGCCGTCGTGCAGCCGCCGCTGTCAGACTCAATAACACAACCACATTCATGGTCATCCCAACGACCACCTTGGTCAGAACACCGATTTCGCTCCTCAGAAGTGCCGCAGAAGCAATTAGCTGCTTGTGAAAAATATCGGTCTTCCGTCCATACGCAAAAAGCATTGCCACCTTCTTGATTTTCAGTCTGGCTTATAACCCTCTGCTCCCATGTGCCAGCCCCGTTAACTACCGTTATAACTGGAGTATGGAATAATGGGTCGCATGTTTTAATATTTTTATAACCTGTCCCACTTGTCTCGTACCTAATACTTGCAGTAGTGACCACTCCAGATGGAGTGTGCCAGTAAATGTTCCACCACAGTTTTTTTGTAATGGTGCAGGTGAAAACTCCACAGTTCAAATTGTAATACTCACCGCCATTTTGCTCATATGTTACGCATGACTGAGCATCAATGATTTTAACTGTAACGGTTAAGCAGGCAGCGGTTACTATTACTATGAATATGATTCTTTTCATATGTCCTCCCAAATGTGTTTGAGGTCGAGTGAGGTATCGATACCTTTTGGCGGACGGTGTTTCGGGTAACCAATAATTCGGGTGATAACTATTGTGTGCCGGAGAATCTAAAGACGGGTTATTCTCTTTTCGATGTTGCTCTTGAGTCGAATTAGCCCTTCCTGTAATCCGATGTCAGTTTGTTCGAGATTTTCTAGGTTTATCAGGGCATCTTCTTTCGCGGTGCGGAAACCCTTTTTGCTGTGTGTTGACGTAGTATCTTCTGCTTCTTCTGAAAGAGAAGCAATCTGTCCCTTAAGCTGAGTGAGAGTGATCATCTTCGTCGCACTGGGCGAAGCCAATGAATCTTGAATAAGAGAGAGTATCCGTTTTAGTTGTATTTTTGCCCCTGCCCGCCTTTCTTTAATTTCCGCAATCGCCGTTGCTATGCCTTCGCTCGTTCCATCTTCAAACAGTACAGCCAATATCGTAATACTATTGTGCAGTGTGCCTCCTTCAGAAGACGCTCGCAGGTTGGAGATTGGGATGCGTTCTTCCGCAACATGCCCCGGAATGATGACACGACTCCCAACGGTAAGGTCTACGGAGACTTTTCCCCCCGCGCCAATTCCAATAATGTATCCGTTGATATTTTTGTTGTAATTATTTTTCAGCAACATGATGTAGTCGCCGTCTTTCTCAGTCAGACTTGAAGGTTGAAATCCTGATGTCCGATTGATTACTTGAGGTCTGTTTTCTTGCACACCGCTCCCCTTGGTGATGGAATAGTTTGAGACAAGTAGAATGAGGCAAGAAACAAATACGAGCACAACGGTCAAGAAGGTTTTTGGGTATGCAGTTATTGTTTGGCGCATCTTGCTTTCTCCGTGCTTGGCGGAAGAAAAGAATGTACTCAGCGGTGAGAGGCACTTTTCGTGAAACTCAGCGGAGAGCGTGAGGCTGACGAGATTGGTGAGCAGTTCGTCAACGGAAGCGCGACACGGGACAACATGAGCTATACGCCCATCATACCGGGCTGTCAAGAAAACTCTACCTCGACACCGTCTCCGCGCTGCCCGAATGTCGTCGCCGGGTCGCCGGGAGCGATGGAGGCCGAGGCGTCAGCGGGTGCTGAGGTGAAACCGTCGCACCGCCCGTCCGAACAGCACATCCCATCATTAGGGTACGTGCCCGGCGGGCAACTCCCGTCCCACCCCGCCGTCGTGCAGCCGCCAGCAGTTTGGCAGGTGTGCCCTTACCGATGGTAATCATTGACGCCTGGGGCAGTGGTACAACTATTAGAGGAGGCCAATTTACCGCGGTAGGTGGGTTGATTCCAGTAAGTAGCACCCCCAGACTCAGTAAAGTACGGCGTGTCGAACCGCGGATAACAATCAATGCCACTGCCGCATGTAATAGCTTCTCCGGCTTCTGTAACGTCAACGGGACGACTATAGCCATCTAACCAGTAGACAGTCCAATAGGAGGTTTTAGTCAACGTTAAGTTGCGGCAGTTGAAAGTAAAAGTGTCTGGCCCGCGGGAGTTTTGTGTGTCTCCACAAGCAGCTAAAACTTTCGTGAAAGTGCTGCCGGAGAGTAAGCCGAGGCTGAAAGATGCCAACATGAGTGCAATGACTAGCAGTTTCATTGGGGAGCGTTCCCCTTCTTCTTAGCATTTTCGCGTTTAGCCTTTGCCCGGGCACGATTCTTACGCATCAATTCTAAAGCCCATTCCTCCCCGTCTTCTGTGCCGTCAGCAAAGGTCACTCCACTAATCACCAGCGGAACATCCGGAATCATCTCACTCAGACCTATTTCCATCGTGATACTGCCATGCGGTTCAATAACGATACCCGGTTTGTCAGGATCGTCTAACCCTTCCCTTGTGATCCCCCCGCTATTGACCTCATCTCTCGTTGATAGATCAACGGCCATCACTGCCAAGTCGGAATTGTTTCTTATTTCAACAGCGACGGCGGCATCGGGCGTGCCCGCGCGCACGATCATTGCGCTAACCACTTCCAATTTTCCGACTTTAGAGACGATCTTCGGTAATGTGAGAGCACGTTTGGCTTCCTGTCGAGCCATACTCGCGCTGTGCCCGTTAATTACAATGCCGACTATAGACCCAGCAGCAAAAAGCGCGGCGCATGAGATTGGGAGGAAGATTAGTTTTTTAATACGAGAGTGCATCGGTTGAGTTCCTTTGTACAGCTTGACGTGAGGTTGATGGAATCAGTGAGTGATTCGTCAACTGAAGTACGATACGAGATAAGATACTCTATTATGCCTCTTATCTCCGGCTGTCAAGAGAAATCCTCGCTCGCTGCCGGAGCCAGGGATGATGGAGGCTGTGTGGTCTGCGGGCAATGAGGTGAAACCGTCGCACCGCCCGTCCTAACAGCACATCCCATCATTAGGGTACGTGCCCGGCGGGCAACTCCCGTCCCACCCCGCCGTCGTGCAGCCACCACTTGCTATTTGTTGTTTGCAGCACCCTCGCTCATTGGTGTAATTAGATGGGCATCCGGTTTGAGGATATAGATAGAAGTTCTCAGGGTATGTGCAACGCTCTCGCTTTGTGCAGGTGACAGGGCAAATAATCGCTTCTATAAATGATTTATCTCTTGAACTATCGGGACAAGCATAACCATAACCAATTGTTTTAGAGTCCAGACATTTCGCTTCACTAATAATCCTACAGTCTGATAGTTTGCTCTCACACAAGAATTTATTTTGAGCGTAAGGGTCGGGCGTGCAATCCATGTAGGATGTGAATAAATCCGAAGAGGTGCATTCGGTCTTGACACATCTAGTGCCGCCATAATCGGTATAAGGCTTACACACAGGCGTCCCCACCTGAACCCGCTGTTGACCTATAACCAAAGTTAACTTCATGGCTGCCGACGCCGCGAGAATGATCGCGGCTAGTGAAAACAGCAGGCGGCGTTTCATTGCTCTCTCTCTTCCGAAATGTCAAAAGGTTTAAGGAGTTCTGACTCTAAGGCGGAGAGTCCGCCTTTACGCTTGGCATGTTGAAGTCTGAGGCGAACTATTTTAATTCCTTCCTCAAACCCTTCTTTCCATATAGGCGATTTATCAACCTGTGGGGCAAGGCTGATTTCTTCTTCCAACATACTCGATACCGCGCCCGGCCCATGCAAATTTGATTTTTCACGAAATTCTTTGAGAGCGGTTCGCCCCCCGGTGCGCCTCCCTGCCAACTTTTCCGACATCTTAAAAGTGTCCGCCCCCCATGTGCTACCATCCGCAAACTCTACGAAATCAACCGATAGCATTACTCCGCTGACGGTCGCCCCATAGGTCGTTCCCACAGACTGCTCCACAATTTTTGATTGTGGCTGTAAAAGAGATGAGTGCGACCACATAGAGGTGAAAGTTACGCCGCTCGTTTGTGTCGCACCAATCGTCACCTCATGGCGGATCGCGTATGCGCTAATGGGTTTATTGTTAGTGTTCACCACTTCGTAGGTGAAGTCCGGCTGCTTAAGGTCTGAAGAGGTAACGTAGATTGAAGTGATGGCGAGGGGCACGTCTGCTTGAGGTTGCACTTCTACCTTAACCGGCTGCTGAGTTCTGACGGCAGCCACCAACTCTCGTGAAGTGAAGATAAAAGCGCACACTGCACCCAGTAGCGTCGCCGCTGCCAAGAATGTTGCCGTCGTAGATTGCTTGGAGGTAGGAATGACGGTTATAGCCATGACACAGTCTCCGTCATTCTTTTAGAAACGTGAGGTTGACGAAATTTAGAGGATTTTCGTCAACAAAGGCGATAGCGACGCCACGACATATACGCCCTTCACAACGGGCGGTCAAGGAAAACTTTTAACCGGGAATCCGAAGCACATTCCGGTCGTAGCATTCGCCGTTATCACGCGTTTCGGTTACACTCTTCGTGCCCCTGTTCCGCACAGTTGCCGTGCTGTTTTCTGATCCGATTCAGAAAGGGGGTTAGACACATTCGATGAACGACGAAACTAAAACTGAGATTGAAAACTCGCCTTCGCAACGCCCGCGCAGCCCGCGCGTCCCCGTCAACTTTCCCGTCGAACTCGAAGGCCGCACGCCCGCGGGCGCGCCCTTCAAGGAGAGCGGCGAGGCCGTGCGCGTCTCGCGCGGCGGCGCGACCTTGATCGCCGAAGCCGCCGTCGAGTTGGGCGCGGTGCTGCGCCTCACGCCGCCGTTCGGCCACCCGCTCGACGCCGAAGTCAACGGCGTCTGGACGGACGAAGAGGACGGCCGCCAGCGCATCGGCGTCAAACTCCTCGACCCGAACGGTTGGTTCGCCGAGTAGAGATGCAAGTTGCCAGCCCCAAACTGTGGGACGTGCGCGGCTACGACGCGGCGCGCGCCGAAGCTCTCGCCGCGCGGCTCGGCGTCTCGCCCATCGTCGCGGGGCTGCTCGCGGCGCGCGGCGTCTCGACCGAAGAGGCCGCGCGCAAAGTGCTCCATCCGTCATTCGATCAACTGCACGATCCTTCGCTGATGCTCGGCATGTCGGACGCCGCCGCGCGCGTGCTTCGCGCCGTGGACGCGGGCGAGCAGATTTTGATCTACGGCGACTACGACGTTGACGGGACGACGGGCACGGTCGTGCTGCGGCGCGCGCTGCAACTCTTAGGAGCGGAGACGCGCTTCCACGTCCCGCACCGCTTCACAGAAGGCTACGGCATCCGGCAGGACGTGCTCGAACGCGCCAAGGCCGAAGGCTGCGCGCTCGTCATCAGCGTTGACTGCGGCATCCGCGCGCACGCCCCTCTGGAGTGGGCGCGCGCGAACGGACTCGACGTGATCGTCACGGATCATCACCTGCCCGACGCAGACGAGGGCGCGCCGCCCGCCTTCGCCGTCCTCAATCCCAACCAGCGCGGCTGCGCTTACCCCGACAAGCATCTCGCGGGCGTGGGCGTCGCCTTCAAACTCGCGCACGCGATCTTGCGCGAACGCGGGCGCGAGAGTCTGGTCAAAGGGTTTCTCAAAGTCGTCGCCATCGGCACGGTCGCTGATGTCGCGCCGCTCGTCGGCGAGAACCGCGCCATCGTCGCGCTCGGTCTGGCCGACATCGTGAACGCGACGAACCCGGGCTTGCGCGCGCTGATGGAAGTGGCGGGCTGCGGCGACGGGCGCGACATGCGTTGCAGCGATCTCGGCTTTCGTCTGGGGCCGCGCATCAACGCGGCGGGGCGCATGGACGCCGCGCGCGCCGTCGTCGAACTGTTCGAGACGAACGACCCCCAAGAGGCGCGGCGTCTGGCCGAACACTTGGACGCGCGCAACCGCGAGCGACAGGTGATGCAGCGCGCGATCACAGGACGCGCCGTGGCCGAGTACGAACGGAGCGGCGACCGTAGCGCGGTCGCGGTCATCGCGGGCGACGGTTGGCATCGCGGCGTGATCGGCCTCGCCGCCTCGCGCATCGCGGAGAAACTCGCGCGCCCCTGCGTCGTCATCTCGCTCGAAGGCGACCTCGGCCACGGCTCTGCGCGCAGCGTCGAAGGCTATCACTTGCTCGACGGGCTGACGTCTTGCGCCGATCTCTTAGAGACCTTCGGCGGTCACGCGCAGGCCGCCGGTCTCACCATCCGGCGCGAGAACATCACCGAACTGCGCCGCCGCCTGCACGAACACGCGAGCCGTTTTTTAGTTGATGCAGAGGAGCGCGCGCACGTCGTCAAAGTTGACGCCGAGTTGGACGCCGCCGCGCTGACGCCCGCGTTGGCCTGCGAACTCGAACAACTCGAACCCTTCGGCGCGCAGTGGCCGCGCCCCGTCTTCCTGTCGCGCGAGGTGCGCGTGTTGAGAGAGGCGCGCGTGCTCAAGGAACGACATCTCAAGTTTGAAGTAGCCGCTGGCGAGGATGCGCGCCCGGTCGAAGTGCTGTGGTGGGGCGGCGCGGAAGAGGCGGCTGCAACGCCGCGCGCAGGCGACCGCATCGAACTGGCCTACGCCGTCGAAACCAACCACTGGCGCGGCGAAAAACGTTTGCAGTTGATCGTCGAGGAGATGAGAAGGCAGTGACAAGTGACAGGTGACAAGTGACAAGTTAAAGCAAAAGGCTTGTCTTCATCTTGTCACTTGTCACCTGTCACTTGTCACTGTTGTAAAGATGCAAGAAGTTAGACGAAGAAGAGCGCCGACGTGGATCGGGTTGCGCGCGCGCGCGCCTTTGATTTTGCGCGTGCTGGCGTCGCTCGCGCTCGTCGGCAGTCTGATTTATGTGGGCGTCGCGTATTACCGCGGGCGCAACAACCGACCGTTTCGTTTGATACCGGGCAAGGCCGAGCTTTCGACGACGGTCGAGCGGCGCATCGAGAATTACGAGCGGCGCGTGACGGAGGGCAACCGCCTGACGATGCTGGTGCGCGCCACCGTCGCCACCTCTTACACCGACGGGCATCACGAACTCGAAAACGCGCACATCGAATATTTCGCGGCCGGTCACACGCTGCCCGACAAGATTGACGCGCGGCAGGCGATCTATTTCGTCGAGACGGAGAGCGCGGCCTTTAACGGCAACGTGCAGATCGAGACGCGCGACCGGCTGATCGCCAAGTCCGAGACGATTACATACGACGTCAAGAACGAGCGCGCCGAAGTGCCCGTCGCCGTCACCTTCGTGCGCGACAACATCGAGGGTCGCGCCGACGCCGCCTCGGTTGACGCGAAGAACAAGAATTTGCAGTTGCGCGGCAACGTCGAGATCAACGTCAAGCCCGGCAGCGGTCAACAGGGCGCGCAGACGCCGGGGGACGCCAAGCGCAATCGCCCCGTCAAGATCAGCGCGCCGCGCGGCGACTTCGATCAGGCGAAGATGCACCTCACCTTCAGCGGCGGCGCGACCGCCGAGCAGGAACAGGACGTGATGAGCGGCGAGACGCTGGCGGGTTTCCTCACCGAGCAGCGTCGCCTCCAGCGCATCGAGGCGCGCGGCAATTCCTACCTGCGCACGATGGACACCGGGCGCGCGGCGGAAGTCCGCGCCGTCAACATGAACTTCGAGTTCGACGCCAACCAGCAGTTGCGAGAGGCTCTGGCGACGCAGGACGTGCACGCGCGCACGCTCGACGCCGACGCCGAACTGCAACTCGACGCCCCGTCTGCCCTCCAAGTTTTCTTCGCGGCGACGGGCGAACAGAGTTTGCTCAAAGAGATGCACACGGCCGGTCGCTCCGTCATCACGCTCGCCGCGCCGAAGTCGCGCGCGAATGATCCGCAGGCGGCGAACAAGAAGTTGACCGCCAACGCCGTCAAACTGTTCTGGCGGGCGACAGGCAAAGACCTCGAACGCGCAGAGGCCGTCGGCGACGCCGAACTCATCGTCGAACCCGTGCAACAGACCGCGCTCGCCGACCGCAAAACTCTGAACGCCGCGCGCTTCGACTGCACCTTCTTCGAGGCCGGAAACCTCGCGCGCCAGTTCGACGCCACGGGCGGCGCGAAGGCCGTGCTGATGCCCGTGCAACAGGGCACGCCGCGCTCGGTTCGCACCGTCACGTCGCAGAAGATGGTGGCCTCGTTCGCGCGCGACACGCAGGACGTGGAGAGGCTCGACGCGGAGGGCGACGCGCAGTTCAACGACGGCGACCGCAACGGGCAGGCCGGGACGGTCGCCTACACGGCCGCCGACGAGTGGTTGCGTTTGCGCGGCGGCGCGCCCGTCGTGTGGGACTCGCGCGCGCGCCTCAAGGCGACGGAGATTGACTCGGACACGCGCAAGAAAATTTCCTACGCGCGCGGCAAGGCGCAGACGACCTATTACAGTCAGGAGCAGACGAACGGCGCGACGCCTTTCTCGAAAGTTAAAAGCCCGGTCTTCATCACGTCGAACGCGGTCGAGTTTCGACATGATGAAGGCATCGGCGTCTACACGGGCGCGGCGCGCGCGTGGCAGGACGATAATTTCGTGAGCGCGGACAAGATCACTCTGCGCCGCGACAACCGCCGCATGGAGGCCGACGGCCGCGTGCAGAGCGCGCTCTATCAGGCGCGGCGCAAAGAGGTATCAGGCGTGCGCACGGTCGTGCCCGTCTTCGCCACGTCCGAGCGCATGTTCTACTCGGACACGGATCGGATGCTGCGCTACGAAGGTTCGGTTGACATCAAACAGGGCACGGAGCGCATCACGTCGGAAGTGGCCGACGTGTATTTGTCGAAAGGCGAAGGCGCGAGCGAGGTGGAGCGCATGGTGGCGCAGCGCAACGTGGTTGTGACGCAGCCGGGCAAGCGCGGCACGGGCAACTGGGCGCAGTACAGCGCGGCCGACGAGACGGTGGTGCTGACGGGCGAACCGGCGCGCGTCGAGGACGCAGAGCAGGGCAACAGCGAGAGCCGCCGCCTGACCGTCTACCTGCGCGAGAACCGCGTCGTCTCCGACAACCCCGGCGGCGCGAACTCTACGGGTCGCGTTCGCTCCACGCACAAGATTAAGAAGCAGTGACAAGTGACAAGTGACAGGTGACAAGAGAAGCAGTGAATCGTGAATCGTGAATCGTAAAATAGGAAGAAAAGGTTTTATTCTATTCACGATTGACGATTCGCCATTTACCATTCAGCACGTTATGCAGACGGAAGAGATTGTCGAGGTAGGAGAGCGGGAGGCGCGTGCGGAGTCGAGCGCGCGCGCGGCGTCGCCTTCGGGGCAGGCGTTGGCGGCGAGCGGCCTCGTGAAGTCTTACGGCAAGCGGCGCGTGGTGGACGGCGTGGCCTTGCACGTCGAGCCGGGCGAGGTGGTGGGCTTGCTCGGCGCGAACGGCGCGGGCAAGACGACCACCTTCTACATGATGATCGGCCTCGAACGCGCCGACAGCGGGCGCATCCGTCTCGGCGACCGCGACATCACGAAGCTCCCGATGTATTTGCGCGCGCGCCTCGGCGTCGGCTACCTGCCGCAAGAGCCTTCGGTCTTCCGCAAGATGACGGTGGCCGAAAACGTCCTCGCCATCTTGGAGACGATGGGACTCAGGCGGCGCGAGCGTTTCAAACGGCTGGAAGAGTTGCTGGAAGAGTTCGGCGTGGCGCACGTGCGTAACACGCGCGGCGAGGCTCTGTCGGGCGGCGAGCGCAGGCGCACCGAGATCGCGCGCGCGCTGGCGACCGAGCCGCAGTTTATCCTGTTGGACGAGCCGTTCGCAGGGATCGATCCGAAGGCGGTGGACGAGATTCAGAAAATGATCCTGTACCTGCGCGGGCGCGGCATCGGGATTTTGATTACGGATCATAACGTGCGCGAGACGCTCGGCGTCACAGACCGCGCCTACATTATGGCCGAGGGGCGCATCTTCCGCTCCGGCGCGCCGCTCGCGCTGACGGAAGACGCGGAAGTGCGGCGGCTCTACCTCGGCGAAAAATTCCGCCTGTGAAGTCGCTGCACGGCGGCGGCGTTTAGGTTATAATCTCCCCGTCGCGCCTTGAACGGCGTTTCAAGTTCAACAACCCGACGAAGTTTGAGGTCAGTAATCAATAAGTATAGGTATGTCCGTTAAGCTCACAACCAGCCTTTCGCAGCGACTCGTGCTGACGCCGCAATTGCGCCAGCGGATCGAGATGTTGCAGATGACGACCATCGAACTCGGCGAACTGATCCAACAGCAGTTGCTCGAAAACCCGGTGCTCGAAGAGGTGGTCGCGCAGGAAGAGAAGCGCGAGATCGAAGAGCACATCATTGACCAGTTGGCCGGCGGCAACACCGATCTCGCCAACGACACGGCCGCCCGCGAGGACATGGCCGCGCGCGAACCCGCCGGGGACGATCTGAACGGCAACCAGAACGGCGCGGGCGACCTCGCCGCCGTCGAATCCATGCTCGGCGCGCCGGACGCCGCCACGCCCGAAGCGGCCGCGACCGGAGAAGAGTTCGAGGGCGACGCGCCGGAGCGCGAAACGGACGCCTTCGAGGAGATTGATTTCGGGCGCGAGTTTCAAGAGTATCTCGACCCCGGCTACAAGACGCAGGAGTACGAGTACAAGGAAGACGGCCCGACCTTCGAGCAATTTCTGACGCGCCCCGAATCGCTCTCCGAGCATCTGATGTGGCAACTCAGCATGAGCCACGTGGACGAACACGTGCTGCCCATCGCCGAGGCCATCATCGGCAACCTCGACCCCGACGGGCGGCTCAACGCAACCAACGTCGAACTCGCAGAGTTCGGCGGCTGGACGGATGAAGCGGTGGAAGAGGCGCGGCGGATCGTCCTCTTGCTCGACCCCATCGGCTGCGGCGCGCGCGACGTGCGCGAGTGCCTGCTCGTCCAACTCGAAGCCATGGGCGCGGGCGAGAGACTGGCCGCGCAACTCATCCGCGAACACCCGCTCGCAGACCTCCAGCAGCACAAACTGCATAATCTCTCCAAACAGATCGGCGTGTCGGTCGAGACGCTCCTGGAAGAACTCGCCTTCATCCGCGCGCTCAACCCGCATCCGGGTCGCCAGTATTCGTCGGAAGAGCCGGTCTTGATCGTGCCGGAAGTCTTCATCGAGAAGGTTGACGACGAGTACGAGATTTATTTCGCCGACGACGGCTCGCCGCGCCTGCGCCTTTCTAACAGCTATCAACAGATGCTCGGCCAGCCCGACACCTCGAAGGAGACGCGCGACTTCATCAAGGACAAGATGCGCTCTGCGGTTGACCTCCTGCGGAACATCGAGCATCGGCGGCAGACGATCTATCGCGTCGTCGAGTGTATCGTCCACCGCCAGCGCGAGTTTCTGGATAAGGGCGTGCAGTTCATCAAGCCGATGATGCTCAAGGACGTGGCCGAGCAGACGGGGATGCACCTTTCGACCATCTCGCGCGTCGTCAACCGCAAGTGGGCGCACACGCCGCAGGGCGTCATCGAGTTGCGCCGTTTCTTCACCGAGGGCATGACGAACGAGGACGGCGAGGAAGTTTCGACGCGCATCATCAAGTTGAAGATCAAGAAGCTGATCGAGGAAGAGGACTCGCACAACCCGATCACGGACGATCAGGTGGTGAAGATTCTGTCGAAGGACGGCATCAAGTTGTCGCGCCGCACGGTGGCGAAGTACCGCGACCAGATGCAGATTCCCGGCTCGCGCGAGCGCAAAGCACCGGTTTAAAATAGTGACAAGTGACGAGTGATAAGTGACAAGGGAAGAAAGTAAATCGTGAATCGTCAATCGTAAATAGACGAAAGCAGGTTTTCTCTATTCACGATTGACGATTCAACGATTGACGCGCCTTCTCTTGTCACTTGTCACTTGTCACTCGTCACTTTATCTAGGGAGGAACAGGTTTCATGAAATTCGAGTACACGGGGCGACACGTGGAAGTCACACCGGCTTTGCGGAGGCACGTCGAGGAGCATTTCAGCAAGCTCGACCAAATTTTCGACGACTCGACGGCGAGCGCGCACATCATCATCGAGGTGGAGAAGAACCGCCACATGGGCGAGGTGCTCTTGCACTGGCGCGAGCACACGCTGACGGCGCGCGACGTGAACGCAGACATGTATCAGGCTCTGTCGCGCGCGATCTCGAAGATCGAGAAACAGGCCGTCAAGCTCAAGAAGAAGATCATTGATCGCAAGCAGAGCGCGCAGCCGCTCTCGTCGCTCGCGCCGGACAACGGCAGCGTCGAGGCCGCCGCGCCCGCCGCCGGTCGCATCATCAGCGCGCGCCGCTACGCCGTGAAGCCGATGACGCCGGAAGAGGCCGTCATCCGCCTCGGCGAAGACTCGAACCAGTTCATCCTCTTCCGCGACGCGGACACGGATCGCCTGAGCGTGCTCTACAAACGCAAGGACGGAAACTTCGGCCTCATCCAGCCGTAAGCTAAACTGCATAAGCGTTCCGCCGGAGGGGCGCGGCGAGGTGTTCATCCATCTTGACGGGTGGATTTATAATCGCCGCGCCCCCGTGCGATTCAGACCCCGGACACCGAAACATCGCCCGTTACATCAAAGTCAGGAAAACTTAAAGAAGGAAGAATCATGAACAGAAAACATCTGAGCGTCGCCCTCATCGCACTCCTCCTCGCCTTCGTCCCCGTCAACAGCGCGGTCACGAAGTACGCCGCCGACGCGGCGCACTCCAACGTCGGTTTCTCGATCCCGATCCTCGGCGGCCTCTCGCACGTCCGGGGTAAGTTCAGCGACTTCACCGTCGAGATCGTCTACGACGATAAGGACGTCACGAAGTCCACGGTCAACGCCATCATCAAGGCCGCGAGCATTGACACCGGCATCGAGCGGCGCGACGCGCACCTGCGCAACGCAGACTTCTTCGACGTGGAGAAGTTCCCTGAGATCACTTTCCGCAGCAGCCGCATCGAGAAGAAGGGCAAAGATTTCATCGCGCACGGCACGTTTACGATGCACGGCGTCTCGAAGGAGATCGCGCTGCCGTTCACCATCAACGGCGTGAGCAAGGACGAGAAGACCGGCAAGACCACGCTCGGCGCGACGGCGCGCACCTCAGTCAACCGCAAGGACTACGGCGTCAACTTCTCGCGCCCCGACAACCCGACGTTCCTCGGCGACGTGGTGGAGATCGAACTGAACGTCATCACGCGCGCGGCCAGCCCCGAAGGCGCGACGCCCGCCGCCGTCACTACCACGTCTCCCGCGCAATGAGCGACGCGAGCGCACAGCCGCAGCCCTCGATCACCGTCGGCGATTTCGTCGCCGCCGCGCCGACGCGCCTAGAGTTGCGCGTGCTGGCGGGTGGTCGGGGGCTGGCCGCGCGCCGCATCACTTCCGAGCGCATCCAGAAACTCGGCCTCGCGCTCTCCGGCTTCACGCATTACATCCACGCCGGGCGCGTGCAGATCATCGGCCAGAGCGAGGTTCTGTTCCTCGGCCAACTCACGCCCGACGCGCGGCGCGCGGCGATTGACAACCTCTCGCTTGAGACGATCAGTTGCGTCCTCGTGACGAAGGAGCAGACGCCGCCCCCTGAGTTTGTCGAGGCGGCCGAGCGCGCGGGGCTGCCCTTGTTGCAGACCACGCTCGTTAGTTCCGTCGCCATCGGCGTCGTCACGGATTACCTGCGCGAGACGCTCGCGCCGCGCGAGTTGCGGCACGGCGTCCTGTTGGACGCCTACGGCCTCGGCGTGCTGATCGAAGGCGAGTCGGGGATCGGCAAGTCGGAGTGCGCGCTCGATCTCATCGTGCGCGGGCATCGGCTGGTCGCGGACGATCTGGTCGAGGTGCGACGGCTCGGCGCGGACTACCTGTTGGGGAGCGCGCCGGAACTGCTGCGCGAGCACATGGAGATACGCGGCCTCGGCATCATCAACGTGCGCGACCTCTACGGCGTGGCCGCCGTCAGCGGCCCCAAACAGGTGGGACTGTCCATCCGGCTCGAACGCTGGGCGGACGCGCGCGAGGTGGAGCGTCTGGGGATTGACGAGCGCGCGGTGGACATACTCGGCGTGAGCGTACCCCACGTCCTGCTGCCCGTCAGCCCTGGGCGCAACCTCTCGACGCTGGTGGAGACCGCGCTGCGCGTTCACTTGTTACGCCTGCGCGGTTACAATGCGGCAGAGGATTTCGTCGCGCGCCACACGCGCCTGCTCGGCGCGCACGGAGATCATTCGGGAAGCGACGCGGCGACTGCGGCGGCCACGGCAGCGGGGCGGCAGTCGGAACTGACAATTGATGAGCCGGAAAAAAAGAGCAGCTAAACCCACGGCGAGCAACGAAGCGCCCGACATCGTGGTCATCACGGGCTTGAGCGGTTCGGGGATGTCGTCGGCGACGAATGCTTTTGAAGACCTCGGCTATTTCTGCGTGGACAATCTGCCGCTCACGCTCCTGCCCACCTTCGCGCGCCTCGTCCAACCCGACGAAGAGGAAGACGACGGCGGCAGCAGTAGCGACGGGGGCGAGGCGCGCATCAAACGCGCCGCGCTCGTCATCAACATCCGCGAGGGTCACTTCCTGAGCGAGTTCGAGTCACAGTTAAAAAAACTGCGGCGGGCGAGCGGCCTCGCCGTCCGCGTCCTCTTCTTCGAGGCCAGTGACGAAGTGCTGCAACGTCGTTTCAGCGAGACGCGCCGCCCGCACCCGGCCGACAAGGGCGACGGCCTGCTCGCCTCCATTCGCGCCGAACGTGTCGCGCTCGCACACATCCGCGCGCACGCCGACCTCATCATTGACACCTCCGAGCACAACGTCCACACTCTGCGCCGTTACCTCATCGAGCGTTTCAGCCCCGACTTGGCGGGCACGCCGATGCGCGTGCAGGTGTTGAGCTTCGGCCACAAGTACGGCGGGCCGCGCGATCTCGATCTCCTGTTCGATGTGCGCCACTTGCCGAACCCGTTTTTCGTCGAGGAGTTGCGCGCCTTCTCCGGCAACGACCGCCGCGTTGTCGAGTTTTTGCAGCGGCAGGCCGAGACGACCGAGACGCTCGAACGCTTCGGCGGCTTGCTCGATTACCTGCTGCCCCTTTACCGGCGCGAGGGCAAGTCTTATGTCACGGTCGGCATCGGCTGCACGGGCGGACGGCATCGCTCCGTGATGGTCGCCAACGCGCTCGCGCGTCGCCTCAGGCGCGACGGCTTCGACGCCACCGCCGTCCACCGCGACATGGGCAAGACTCCGCGCCCGCCGCGCCGCGCCGCCCGCAAGAAAGGCGCAGGCCGCGCCGCCTCCGGTTGATTCGTTGCAATGACAGCAGAGGGAGAAACAGGCATGAGCGACAATGACGACTGCATCCGCTGCCGCCGTGATTACAGACTCGAAGACGTGTCAATCGAGCACGACTTTCTGATCTGCACAGACTGCACGGAGAGCCTCAACCCGTCGCGCGAGACGGTGCGCGTGTGCCCGATTGACGGGCGCGAGATGAAGAAACTGATCATCTACGATCTGGTGCTGATTGATAAGTGCGCGGCATGCGGCGGCATCTGGCTCGACCAGAACGAATTGAAACTCATCGCCCGCATCGT
Organism: Pyrinomonadaceae bacterium; assembly: GCA_030841105.1. Classification (GTDB taxonomy): domain Bacteria; phylum Acidobacteriota; class Blastocatellia; order Pyrinomonadales; family Pyrinomonadaceae; genus JAIVJZ01. The sequence goes on along the minus strand of JAVEDE010000095.1, from coordinate 19,328 downwards.
CGGCGTCAACGCCGCCGTCGGCGGTTACCTGATGGGCAACATCGCCAACGATCTCTGATCCGGTTCGGTACAACCGCCGCCCACCGCCGCCCGCCGTCGCAACACGTGTCGCGGGCGGTCGCATAAAACAACCTCGGAGAGTAGCGTGATATGGACGACGCCGGAAAAGTTAAGTCGGACGAAGCCGGGCAGGTTGAGACGCCGCGACGCATAGCGGGCGTGATCGTGACGCACGGGCAACTGGCGACCGAACTACTCGCCGCCGCCGAAATGATCATCGGCCCCGTCGCGCAGGTGGCGGCCATCTCCATCGGCTGGAACGACGACGTGGACGAGGCGCGCGCCGAGATCGAGCGCGCCATCGCGCGCGTCTCCGAGGGGCACGGCGTGCTCATCCTGACGGACATGTTCGGCGGGACGCCGACCAACATCGCCTCGATGTTTTTCGTCGAGGGCGAGGTCGAGGTGGTGACGGGCGTGAATTTGCCGATGGTGATCAAGCTGGCGAGCCAGACCGACGCCGAACCGCTCGCGGTCGTCGCGGGGCGCGTCCGCGATCAGGGACAACAGGCCATCCACCTCGCGGGCGAACTGCTCGCCGCGCCGAAGAAGAAATGAGCGCGTCCGCAGCAGCTGGAAGAGATTGATGCTGGAGAAGCAAGTAGTGATCGTCAACCGTCTGGGATTGCACGCGCGCGCCGCCGCCAAGCTGGTGCGGACGGCGGGCGTCTACCGCAGCAGCGTGCGGCTCGAACGCGCGGACGGCGGCGCGGTGGCCGACGCCAAGTCCATCTTGAGCGTGTTGCTGCTGGCCGCCGCGCGCGGGACGGAATTGAGCTTGACGGTCGAAGGCGAGGACGAAGGGGAAGCGATGGGCGCGGTGTGTGCGCTCATCGAAAACGGGTTCGGGGAAGAACAGGAAGCATGAGCAGGCGTGCGAAGATCGAGAAGCATGAGATACGCTGGCGCGGCGTGGCCGTCTCGGAGGGCGTGGCGGCTGGGCGCGTGCTGCGCATCCACACGGGCGGGCGCGGCAACATCTACCGCGCGACGCTCGACCCGGACGATCTCAAACGCGAGGTGCGCCGCTTTCAGGCGGCCGTGCGCCTGTCCCGTCGCCAGTTGCTCGCCATCAAACGCCGCGCCGAAGTCGCGCTCGGCGCGGAGCACGCCTACATCTTCGACGCGCAACTCCTGATGCTCGAAGATCGCAAACTGCTCGACGAGGTGGAAGACTACATCCGGCAGGAATGCGCTAACGCCGAGTGGGCGGTCAAAGTCGCCTCCGACAAACTGCTCGCCGTCTACGCCGAGATCAAAGACGACTATTTGCGCGAACGCAGTTCCGACATCGAAGACGTGACGCGCCGCCTGCTCGTCGCCCTGAGCGGCGAAGCGCAGTCGCGCCGTCTCACCGAGGACGCCATCGTCGTAGCGGAAGAGTTGCTGCCATCGTCGGCGGCGGAGCTAGACTTCTCGCACGTCCGCGCCATCGCCTCCGACGCGGGCGGCTGGACTTCGCACACGGCCATCATCGCGCGCGGCCTCGGCATCCCGGCTATCGTCGGCCTGCGCGACCTCTACCGCCATGCGCGCACGGGCGACGAGATCGTGATTGACGCGGGGCGCGGCGAAGTGGTGCTGCACCCGACGGGCGCGACCGTCGAGCATTTCACGGAGGCGCGCAAACTCGTCCACGCGGGCGCGGGCGTCGCCACAGACGGCGGGGGCGTGCCGCTCCTGACGACCGACGGCGTCGAAATCATTTTGCGCGCGAACGTCGAGTTGCCGCCGGAGTACGAGGGCGTGCGTCGCTACGGGGCGCGCGGCATCGGCCTGTTCCGTTCGGAGTTCCTGTTCACGCAGCGCGGCGGCGCGCCGACCGAGGACGAGCAGTGCGCGGCCTACACAGAGATCGCCGCGCTCGCCGGGGCGGACGGCGCGAAGGTGCGTCTCTTCGATCTCGGCGGCGACAAGCAACACAACACCGGCGAGTTTGAGACGGCGGAGCGCAATCCCGCGCTCGGCCTGCGCGCCATCCGTTACTCGTTCCAACACGAAGACATGCTGCGCACGCAGGTGCGCGCCCTGATGCGCGCGGCGGCGACGGGTCGGCTCGACGTGGTGCTGCCGATGATCTCAGACGTGTCCGAGGTGCGGCGCGCGCGGCGCATCATCGAAGAGGAGCGCGCGCGCCTCGGCGCGGAAGGGCACGCGACGGGCGAACTAAAAATCGGCGCGATGATCGAAGTGCCCGCCGCCGTCATGGTCGCCGATCAACTCGCGCGCGAAGTGGACTTCTTCAGTCTCGGCACAAACGACCTCGTGCAGTATCTGCTCGCCGTTGATCGCAGCAACGACGAGGTGGCCGGTTGGTTTCGCACGCTGCACCCGGCGGTGCTGCAAAGCATCAAGCGCACCATCGAGGCGGCGGGCGGCGCGGGCATCCCGGCCATCGTCTGCGGCGAGATGGCCGCCACGCCCGCTTACGCCCTCGTGCTCGTCGGCCTCGGCGCGCGCGTCCTGAGTATGGCGGCCGCGGCGATGCCGCGCGTGCGGCGGACGCTGGCGCGTGTGGACGCGGCGAGCGCGCGAGAGGTGGCGAATTTGTGCCTCGACTCGGCGACGGCCGACGACGCGGAAGAGACCGTGCGCGCCGAACTCGGCGGCCGCTGGCCGCACCTGTTTTCGCCGGAAAACTTGCCAGCCGCGAAAAGCGGAGAGTAGAATCTAAGTCGCGCGCGAGTGCGGCGCGCGGCCGCGCCGATCAGCTTCCGACGCCTTCGCCCCCGCGCCTCACGCGCCGACCGTCAGTTACTTCAACTCGCGTAGTTTGACGAAACGCGCCAGCGCGCGCCGCACTTTCCGTTAAACTTGAACCCGACAGGAAAAATTGACATTTAGAACTTTGCGAAATGGGGCGTTTTCGTCGTTTAATCTAAACGACGGGACGGTTTAGACGGAGACTCTGATGCCCGCGCCGCCGTGAATGACGGCACGAGGCGCATCCGCCCCGGTAAACAGAAAGACTTCGACGCGACGAACACAGCGGCCACTGCCCCGGCCGCACGAGTTGCGGCGGAGCGCAGGGAAGTAGAGTGCATTATGAGTAAAGTCCTTTTTGCGTTTGTGATCGGGCTGGCGGTTGGCGTGCCGCTGGCGGCCGGGACGGCAAGCGCGCAGTCGCGCCTCGGCCCGGCGGAAGATGATTCGCCCGTCGTCAGTTCGACCCCGGCGAAGGTCGAGTTGAAGAAAGAGGCCGGGAAAAGCGAGAAGCCCGCGACCATCGCGAAGCCCGCCCCGAAGAACGAACCCAAGAGCGAACCGAAAGGTGACGAGCCGAAGGGCGATGCCGCGAAATCCGAAGCGCAAAAACCCCAAACCGTTCTGACCTCCGCCGCTCCTAATCTCAACACGTCTGCCACGACCAACACGACGAGCGACGCCGCGCCGAACGCGACCGCCGCGCCGCTCCCCGTCTTCGGCAGTCCTTCGATGCGCAGCATCCCCGCGCCGCCGAAGTACGAGCCGCCCGCGCCCGGCAAAACTTTCGAGGCCGCAAACGGAAGCAACACGCCCGCAACGACCGGCACTAACACGGCCGCCCCAATAGGCACGAACGCGACGGCCGTGAGCAGCGTTAACGACGCTCCCGCTAACAACCCGGCCGCCTCGACTGCGCCCGCATCGGCGTCGCCTGCCGCCGCGGCTGTTGCGCCGACCGCGCTCTATCGCGTCGGCGTCGGCGACATTTTGGACATCCGCCTCGCGGGCGGCATGTCGAAAGATTCGACGCTCTACACCATCATGTCCACGGGCATGCTCGACTACCCGCTCGCGGGCGAACCCTTCAACGCCAACGGCCTGACGACCGACGAGATCGGCGCGCGTCTCTCGACGGAACTGAAACGCCGTGGCGTCTTCGACCGCGCGCAGTTTCGCATCGTCGTGCGCGAGTACGCGAGCCACACGGCGACGGTGAGCGGGCTGGTTGATCAACCGGGCGCGAAGGTTCTGCGCCGCGAAGCCGTGCCGCTCTACGTCGTCTTGTCGGAAGCCAACCCGCGCGCAGAGGCCGGTCGCGCCGTCATCATCTCGCGCGCCACCGGGCGCAGCAAGACCGTTGACCTGTCGGACTCCGCCGCGCTCAACGAACTCGTCTCGCACGGCGACATCATCAACATCACGGCGCGCCCGCAGGAGTTCTTCTACATCGGCGGGCAGATCAACGCGCCGGGGCAGAAGGATTTTCACCCCGGCATCACGCTCACGCAGGCCATCCTCGCGTCGGGCGGCGTGGCGCGCGTCGCGGGCAACAAGGTCAAAGTCACCGTCTCGCGGCAGGGCGCGGACGGGCGTCTGGTGTTGAGCGAGTTTCTGCTGAACGACATTGAGACGGGGCAAGTGCCCGACCCGCGTTTGCAGGCGGGCGACCGGGTGGAAGTCGGCCGTCGTCGCTAGAGATGCACGCGCGCCCGCGCGCCGCAAGTTTGTACGCGCGTCGAAAGTTTCGGTTCTTGTCCGGTGCGTTTGAAGGTTGTATAGTGGCGCGCGCCGGAAAATGGTATTCACACAGGCTCACACACACCCGCCCGCACCGCTGAGCGCCGGGCGGGGTTTACAACTACAATTGGAACAGTCGAAAAACTTCTCGTACCGTCCTGCCGGAGGATTACAGGTTTCATGATGCAGCATAAACTCAGCGCGCTCGCGCTCGTCGGCGCGCTTCTGTGCGCGCCTTTCACGTCCGTCTCGGCCGCCGCCCCCCGCGCCGTCGCCCCTTCGACGTCGCCCGCGTCCGTCGCCGTCCAGCAGGACGACACGCCCCCAGACATCGAGCAAGCGATGTTCACCAAGGGGCAGAACTTTTACAATCAGGGGCGCTTCGAGCAGGCCGCCACCACGTTCCGCGATTTTCTGAAGACCTACCCGAACAGCATCATCACCGACCTGACGCTGCTCTGGCTCGGCCGCACCTACATCGCGCAAAATCGTTTGACGGACGCCGAAGGCGTCGTCGCGCGCCTGCGCACCATCCGCGACACGCCGTTCGTCGAAATCTACGAGGGCGAACTGCAAGCGGCACGCACCGAGATGGCCGCCCGCGGCGCGTCACCGCAGCCGACGCCCGCCGCGACGGAACGCGCGCAGGTTACGCCACCCTCGACGCGCCCCGCGGGCGTCACCCGCGCGACGCCGACGCCCACACCCGTCGCGCGCCTGATCGCCAGAACGACGCCGACGCCGCGCACGCGCCCCACGCCGTTCCCGACTCCGGTCGCGACGCCGACGCCGCAGGTGGCGCGCGTCACGCCGCCGACGCGAACGCCGACGCTGACCATCGAGAACCCTCCCGCCGACACGCAAACCACGGCCGCCCCCGCGCGTCGCAGCCGACGCAGTGGCCGTCTGCCCTCGCGCCGCAACCAGCCGCAACGGACAACCACCGACACGGAGGTCGCCGTCAACACGCCGCCCGTCGTGACGCCGACGCCTCTGCCGCGTGCGACGCCGCGCCCGACGCCAGTGCGCCAGCCGGTCGCGCGCGTGACGCCGACGCCCGCGCCGACGCCCGTCAACATCGCACGCGCCGAGCCGAACGAGAGCGTGACGAGCGCGCCGCCCGTCGTCAACAGCGCGCCCAACGGTCAGGAAGGTTTCGTGCTGACGGTCAAGCAAGTGCCGAATCTTAACCTCGCGCTGCGCAACGCCACGCTCGCCGCCACGCCCGGTCAGGCCGTGCAGATGCCGCTCACCGTGACCAACTCCGGCAACAAGGAAGATCAGTTCCGTCTGGAGACCGACTTGCCCGCCGAGTATCAACCGACGTTCAGCCTCGCTTCGGGCGGGCAGGACACCGGACTCCCGATCCTCGTTACGCCGCAACTGTCGCGCGGGCAGAACCTCGAAGTGCTGCTCAACATCCGCATCCCTGAGACGGCGGGCGACGGCCAGCAGCGCGCCTTCATCGTGCGCGCCGCTTCGCAGTCAGACTATCAAATCCAGCGCGTGTCGAACGCCGCGATCACGGTGGTCGCCGCCGCGCTCGCCGGTTCATCGGGCGTGACGCGTGACAGCGTGCAGCCCGGCGAGACCTTCACGCAGACCATCTCCGTGCGCAACACGGGCAGCGCGCCCGCGCGCAGTTCGCGCACAGACTTCGTGTTCAGCACCGACTTCGAACTCGTCAGCGCGAGTCCCTTGCCGCTCTACTACGACAACCCCTCGCGCACGGCCATTTGGAGTCTCGGCGATCTCGACTCGCGCGCTTCGCGCGAAATCACCGTCACCTTGCGCGCCGTGCCGAACGCCTTGTCCGCCACAGGCCCCATCGGCCGCGGCATGCTGCGCACCGCCAGTTTACCCACGGCCTCGAACTACGACGGGCCGAGCATCGCTATCGGGCGCGTCCCGCGCGCGCGCATTGACCCCGTTTCGCCCGGCCTGACCGTGACGCCCGGCGACATCATCTTCATCCCGTTCGTCGTGCGTAACCCCGGCAACTATGCGGAGTCTTACGGCCTGCGCATCACCGCGCCGGGCGCGCCGGGCGGAGTGCTCTTCGCGGACACGAACGGCGACGGCCAACATCAGGAGGGCGAGCCGAGCGTGACGCAGACGACGCAGATCGATCCGCGCGGCGGGCAGTTCCCGCTGCTCATGCGCGTCGAGATTCCGCGCACGACTGCCGACCGCCAGCAGTACGCCTATAACGTCGTGGCGACATCGGTGAGCACCAACCGCGCAGCGAGCGAAGCGAGCACGGTCTTGACCGTGGCCGCGCCGCGCGTCCGCGTCCGCACCGAGCAGGTGACGGACACGACCGCGCCGGGCGACATGATCTTCTACCGTCTCGTGCTCATCAACGAAGGCGCGGGGCTGGCGAAGAACATCGTCGTCTCCGAAGTCTTCCCCGACGCGTTGCAGTTCGTCTCTTCAAACCCGACCTTGAGCACGCAGGACGCGCCCGGCGACTCGCGCCGCCTGACGTGGCGCGTCAACGAACTCGCGCCGGGCGACACGTCGGTGCTGCTCATCACCGTCCGCCTGCGCGCAGACCTCGCGGCCGACCGGACGCTGACTACCAGCCACACGTGGGTCTATCAGGACACGAACGGCAACACGTACCAGAACCAGTAACGCACCGCGCCGCGTGAGAGAAGGTCAGGCCGGGAGTTAGTCGGAAGCGCGCGCACCGCCGGTCGTGAATCGTGAATAGGACGCAGAATCCCTTGAGAGGCTATTCACCGTTTGCGACCGGCGACGCGCGTTCAACCACTGCGGGCGACGTGAGGCAATCAACTGATGCGCCGACGCCCGCGCGCCTCTCGCGTCTCTCGCACGCGCTCATCGCCAAGTCGCTCGCCGAAGCGTTGTTCGTCGTCGCGCTCGCCGTCTACTTCTCCTACACGAATTTCAATCCATATTTTCGCGGGTCGGTTGACGCGGCCGACGCGCGAGCCGTCGCGGGCTGGGTGGTCAACGAGGCCGCGCCCGGCGAGCGCGTCGAGGTGCATCTCTACGTGGACGGCCATTTCGTGAGTCGCCGCTCGGCCGACGCGCCGCGCCCCGACGTGTTGGAGGCCGGGCGCAGTCTCGACGCCAATCACGGTTTCGTCTTCCAACTTCCGCCGCTCCCGCCCAACCGAACTTACGAGGCGCGCGTCTACGCCCTGCACGCGACGGCGGGCGATGCCACGCGCCGCGCGCTGCAAGAGTTCGGCGCGGCGAAACAGTTCAGCGTGACGGCCGACGAGGTGAACTCGTCCGTGCCTGACGTGTGGTGGGAAAGCGAGGGGCGGCGTTGAGCGGGGCTGACGTGTTGGGCAAGAGGGCGACGGAGGGCGTTGAGTTGAACGCGTCGCCGTCGGCAAGCGACGTAGCCGCGCCGTCAAAGACCGGCGACGTGGCCGCGCCTCCGGCGACCGGCGATGCCGCTCCGCTGGAAGCCGGCGACCTAGCGTCGTCGCCGCTTCGCGTCGCGCCTGAGTCGCGCGCGCTGGCCGCGTGGGAGATCGCGTCCGTCGTCTCTTCGACCATCGTCGCAGAGTGGGCGGTGCTCGCGCTCGTCCGAAACAAGACTCTGCTAGTTGTGCCCGTCGCGTGCGCCTTCGCGTTGATGCTCTACTCGCATCGCCTGCGCGGCGAGACGCTCCGCGAACTCGGCTGGCGCACGGACAACTTCTGGCGCGCCGTGCGCCTGCTGTTGTTGCCGATGATCGCGGGCACGCTCTTGCTCGTGCTGGTGGGGTGGTTGTGGTTCGGCGGGAGTTTTAGTTTCGGCAGGCGTCGCGCAGGGTGGGCGCTTTCGGGCTTCCCGGTCTGGGGTCTGGCGTGGGGACTCTTGCAGCAGTACGCCCTGCAAGCCTTCATCAACCGTCGCGCACAACTCGTCTTCGGACGAGGCGCGGCGAGCATCGTCCTCGTCGCCGCGGTCTTCGCCCTGCTGCACCTGCCGAACCCCTGGCTCACGGGCGCGACCTTCCTCGGCGGCCTCATCTGGGCGACGGTCTATCAACGCGCGCCCAACCTCTACGCCCTCGCGCTCTCACACGCCTTCCTGACGTGGGCGCTCATTTCGACGCTCCCCGCCGATGCCCTGCATAGCCTCCGCGTCGGCTACAAATTCTTCGGCTAACGTCGGCCACACAAAGCTATGCTCGTTTGAGTGTAGTTTTCCTGCTTGATGCCTTGAGTCTGACGAGAGGTTCGATATTACTGCTGTACGTGTTCAACGATGCTTTGCTATAATTTACGCGTCGTGCAGGAGAACAGGTCGGGCGGTCGCCGCCGCGGGCGCGAAAGTGCTGGCGGGGGAGGAAAGTCCGAACACTACAGGGCAGCGAGCCAGCTAACGGCTGGGCGCGCGGGTTTGGAAGGCGGCTTTCAGTAGCCGCCCACTCGACCGGCGCGACGACAAGTGCAACAGAAAAGAGACCAGCCGGCGCGCTTCGTCCCTTTCGAGGGGCTGAAGTGACGGGTGATGGGTGAAATGGTGCGGCCTTCGGGCTTAATGTAAGAGCGCACCGGCGCGCGTGGTGACAGGCGCGGCCAGGCAAACTCCTCGCAGTGCAAGACCAAATAGGGAGGCGTCAAACAGGGCTGCCCGCCCGATGTCGCGCAGGCTTCTTTCGGGGAGTCGCGCCGCGGCTACGACCTCCGGGTAGGTCGCTCGATCCAACCGGCGACGGTTGGGCTAGATGAATGGTCGCCGCCCACGCGCCCGTAAGGGTCGGGGGTACAGAATTCGGCTTACAGACCTGTTCTCCATCTGCACGGCCGTGCTTCAACTCACACGAAGCACGGTTTCAACTGACTCACAGTTTTACGAACCAGACTTTAACCAGGAGCGTTAAAAGAGCATGGTGAACCGCAAGGGAGTCTTCATCGGAGCGTACGTCCCGAACGATCTCAAAGAAACTCTGCGCCGCCGCGCCGCCGCCGAGCACCGCACGCTCTCGCAGGAGATCACGCGCATCCTCACAGAGGCGGTACACGGTAAGACGCTCCCGCCCGGCGCGGTTGATCGCCGCAACCCCGCTTCGTCGCAACCCCGCCGCCGCGACAGCGACCCGCCCGAACGACGACGACGCGACGACGTGCCCTTCAAAGGGACGACGGCCGCCACCGCCACCACCACGGGCGACGGCAACAGCGGCACGACGACCGGCGACTAATCAACCCTCCCGACCTACACGCACTTCCGCTTTTCGCGCCCGCGGCCTCGACGCCCGAGCGCGTCGCCTTTCCACGCGCGTTCTGATAAAATCGCGTCCAAGTTTGACCGTTTCAAATCACGTCTCCACGAAACACGCTTCGCCACAGTGAACACGCACAAAATTCTTTACGCGCTCGCCGGACTCGTCGCGGGGTGCGTGATCGGGTTCTTCTTCGCCAGTTCGGTTGATCGCAAAGAACTCGAACAGTTGCGCGGAGAGGTGGCGCGCGCGCGCAGTAGTGGTAACACCAACGCCGGGCAGGGGACGGGCGCGTCGCCAAACTCCGCCGCTGCGAACGACCCGGCCGCGTCCATGCCGACCGACGAGGAAATGCGCGACCTCATCTCGAAGGCCGACGCCAACCAGCAAGATGCCGAATATCAACGCAAGGTGGGGCAGGGCATCTACATGTACGCGCTCGGCACGGGCAAGGCCACACTGCTCCCCGAAGCCGTGCGCCTGTTGAAACGCGCGCACGAAGCCGACCCCAAGAACTACGACACGACCGTGCTCGTCGGCAACTCGCTCTTCGCGCTCGGACAGGCGTCGGACGCGTCGAAGTACGGCGAGGCGCGCGTCTATTACAACAAGGCGCTCGCGTCGAAGCCGGAGGACACGAACGTCCACACGCTGCTCGGCATGACTTACTACTTCGGCCAGCCCTCCGACCCGGAGCGCGCCATCAGGGAGTATCGCAAGTCGCTCGCCGCCGAACCGCGGCACGAGATGGCCTTGCAAAGTCTGGCGTCGGCTTTGATCGCGACGGGCGCACTCGACGAGGCGCAGCAGCGCATCGAAGAACTGCAAGCGGTCAACGCCTCGAACGCCGCGCTCTCGAATTTGCGCGCCCAACTCGCGCAGGCCAAGAACGCCGCGAAGGAGAATCATTGAAGTACCTGATCGTCGCCGTCATTCTCGGCGCGTTCTTCACCATCATCTACCTGCGCCTGCGTCCCTATATCAACATGGCGCGGCGCGTGCTCGGCGTGGTGCGCGACGCGCGCGGCATGAGCGCGGGGCAGGGGATGCCGGGTGGTGTCGGCGGCACAGCGGCGGCGCGGCCGAAACCGGCGGGCGACGAGCGTCTCGTGCGCTGCGACTCCTGCGGCACTTGGCTTCCCGCCTCGCGCGCCCTGACGCTTCGCGCCACCTCCTCCAACTTCTGCTCACACGACTGCATGGAACGCTCCGCCGGAGAATCCGGCGCGCGCCGCGCTGCGCGCTAGCCTGCCGGAAGGGCAAAGCACAATGGACAAGCATCTCGTCTTCGTTTACGGGTCGCTCAGACGCGGCAACGCGCACTCGATGTCCGTCAGATTTCCCGACGCAAAGTTTATTGCCGATGCGACGGTAAGCGGCAGCCTCTATGATCTGGGCGCATATCCCGGCCTGCTGCTTGGCGAATCGAACTCGACGGTGACCGGCGAAGTGTATGAAGTTGACGGTGAACTTTTGAATCAGTTGGATGATTTTGAAGCCTCAAGCAATTACTTTCGGAAGCAGGTTGAACTCTCTGTCGGTACAGACAGAAAGTTAGCTTGGATTTATGCTCCCGACCATGACGCCGAATTTTATTCTGAGCGCACGTTGATTACGTCAGGCGATTGGATGGAGTATGCGAAGACGAAGCCGGAATAATTAACTCTGTTGTCCGACTTCTTCGGGCAGCGCGTTTCCGGCTTCGTGAATGGCTTTGTCGGTGTCGGTGAGTGAGAGGATGATGAGGCCGACGACGAAGAAGACGATGAGCGAGAGGATCGCTTGGCGGTAGGAGTTCGTCGCGCCGACGACCGCGCCGAAGACGAGCGGCCCCAGCCATGACGTGCCGCGCTCGGAGATTTCGTAGAGGCCGAAGAACGACGCCTCGCGCCCCGCCGGGATCATGCGCGAGAAGAGCGAGCGCGAAAGCGCCTGCGACCCGCCGAGCACGATTGCGATCATCGCCGCCATCGCCCACGCCTGCCCCGTCGTCTGTAAAAATCCGTAACCGTAGATCACGATCCCCGCCCAGATGACGAGCGACAACATGATCGCGCGCTTCGTCCCGACCGCGTTCGCGATGCGCTCGAACAGGAGCGCGCCGCCCACTGCGAGAAACTGCACCATCAGAAAAATCCCGATCAGGAACGACTCGCTCGCCTCCAACCCGCGCGAGACGAATAGCTCCTGCGCGAGAAAAACCCCGGCCATGCTGATCACGGTCTGGATGCCGTCGTTGAAGAAGAGGTAGCCGACGAGGTAGCGGAGCGTCTGTCGCAAACGCGCGAGTTCGCGGAAGGTCGAGCCGAGTTGGGTGAAGCCGATGGTGAGGTACGTCTGTCCCGCGGGCAGCGAACGCTCTGCGGCGCGCGGCTTGAGACGCGCGAACGTGATCAGGGAGAAGCTGCCCCACCAGACGCCCGCCGAGAGCAGCGAGAGGCGCACGGCCATGCCCGTCGAGATGCCGAGTGTGGGCGCGGCCTGCACGAGCAGTAGGTTGAGCGCGAGCAGGAGGCCGCCGCCCGCGTAGCCGAGCGCGAAGCCGCGGCTCGAAACTTTGTCGCGTTCATCCTCCGAAGTGATCTCCGGCAGGAACGCGTTGTAGAAGACGAGTGCCGCACCGAAGCTCAGGTTGGCGACGATGAAGAGCACGCCGCCCGCAACGTACAGCTTGCCGGTCACGGCGAACATCAGGCAGGTCGCGGCGACGCCGAGGTAACAGAAGAGCGCGAGCAGGCGTTTCTTCAAGTTTGAATAATCGGCAATCGCGCCGAGTATGGGCAGGAGGAACACTTGCAGGAAGACGGAGATGGAGATGCAGAAGGGGAAGAACGATTTGGCCGTGACCGAGCCGAGCGCGCCGAAACTGACGAGCGTGCCGTTGTCGCCGAGCGCGACCTGCGCGAGCCGCGTTACGTACTGGCCGAGCATGACGCCTGCGACCGTGGTCGAGAAGGCGGAGTTCGCCCAGTCGTACATCATCCAGCCGAAGACTTCGCGCCGGTCGTTCTTGCGGCCGCCGGAATGCTGATGTGCTTGACGCGCCTTGTCGTCAGTAGCAGCGGCGGGGGATTCTCGCTCGATTTCGCTCATGCGTGAGTGGCCTCTTTGGCGGTTAGGGTTTCGATGATGGCGGGCGTGATGTCTGCGAGCGTGCGGACGTGGGCGTGCACCTCTCGGCGGCATGCGCCCCACAGAAGCGTCGGCACGAAGTTGCGCGTGTGGTTGCGGATGCTCAGGTCTTCGACGTTGCCGTGATCGCTCGTCAGGACGACGGTCGTCTCATCCAAGTCAACGCGTGCGACGACGGCGCGCACGAAGGCGGCGAGGTTTGAGATGACGCGGAGCGCGGCGTCCATGTCCTGCGCGTGGCCGACCCTGTCCGTGATGAAATATTCGTAGAGCGTGAAGCGGTGCGCGGCGACGAGCGCGGCCAACACGTCGGCCGCTTCGGCAGGCGTGCGCGGCGGAACGTCGTAGCCCGCCTCGATGACGAGTTCGTTCGTGAAGTCTTGATAGACGGCCGCGCCGCGCTGCAAGTCTTCGAGTCGGCGAAAGCGCATGCCCGCCGCTTCGACGGCGACCGTGGTGGCAGACACCCAGCGCGGGCGCGTCTCGAAGAAACGCGGCGTGTAAGCGTTGGCGAAAGTGTTGGGTGTGATCCCGGCGCGCTTGAGTTGGAGGAAGATGGAATGCTCGCGGATGATCCCGCGCATGGCCTCGTTGGGGAAGCCCTGCTTGTGATAGCCGAGCAGGGCGGGCGCGTTCAAGCCCGTCAGGATCGTCGTCTGTCCCGACGCGCTCTGCGGCCGTCCCTCGACGCCGAGACACGCGTCGGTGCGCGCGAGCAGACCGTCGTGCGGCAGTTGCGGTTCTTCATCAGCGAAGACAGCGAGCGGCGAAGCATCGTCGCCCAAGAGGTCGAGCGGGTTGTGCTGGCCGCGCGTGCCGATGCCGAGTCCGTCCACGAAGATGAGTAGCGTGCGTCGCATCGCGGGAGATATTAGCACGCCTGTAAATTCTCGCGGCGCGCCCCGGTTCTGTTATATTGAAACCCGAAAGCCTGCAAACCCGTTTCAGACAAGCGCGAATCCGCGCGTTGAAATTGCCGCCCATCAACTTTTAGTTTCTATCGCCGGAGGATCGAATGACGTTGTTTAGAAAACTGTGCGTGCTCGCGCTCACGTTCGTTGCCGCCGCGGGCGTCCTGCCCGCGACGACGCGCGCACAGCAGCCGCAGCAGGATGATAAAGCCGCGACGAAGACCGCCCCGCCGCGCTCGCCCGCGACGACCAACGCGCCGCCGCAAGCCGTCCCGTATTTCACAGAGCCGACACTTGCGCCCGACCGTTCCGAGATCGCGTTCGTCTCCGGCGGCGACATCTGGACGGTCGCGCTCGCGGGCGGCGAGGCGCGTCTGCTCGTCTCGCACGCCGCCAACGAGTCGCGCCCCGTCTACGCGCCCGACGGCCGCCGTCTCGCCTTCACTTCAAATCGCACCGGGGGCGGCGACATCTACGTGCTCACCTTCGACACGGGCGAACTGCGCCGCGTGACGTTTGACGACTCGAACGATCAACTCGACGCGTGGTCGCGCGATGGCCGCTGGCTCTACTTCTCTTCGACGAGCCGCGACATCGCGGGCATGAACGACATCTTCCGCGTCAGCCCCGAAGGCGGCACGCCGATGCAGGTGAGCGCGGATCGCTACACGAACGAATTCTTCTCCGCGCCGTCGCCCGACAACTCGGCCGTGGCCTTCACGGCGCGCGGCATCGCCTCCGGCCAGTGGTGGCGCAAGGGCAGCAGCCACATTGACGAGGCGGAAATCTGGGTGCGGCGCGGCGTGAACGATGCCACAGTTGCCAATAACGCGCCGTCCGTCTACGAACGGATGACCGCGGGCGGCGCGCGCGAGTTGTGGCCGATGTGGGGCGCGAACGGGCACAGTCTCTACTACGTCTCAGACCGCGGCGGCGCGCAGAACATCTGGCAGCGCGGCGTCGGGCAGACGCGCGGCGATGCGGCGCAGGCCGTCACGAAGTTCACGGACGGGCGCGTGCTCTGGCCGAGCATCTCCGCGGACGGCCGCGTGATCGTCTTCGAGCGCAACTTCCGCATCTGGAAACTGGACACGTCGAACAATCAGACGAGCGAGGTGGCGATCACGCGACGCGGCGCGCCCGCCGAACCCATCGTCGAGCACTTGCGCCTGACGGATCGCATAGACGAGTTTGCGCTCGCGCCCGACGGCAAGAAGGTGGCCTTCGTCGTGCGCGGTGAAGTGTTCGCGGCGTCAAGCGCGGACGGCGGCGACGCGGCGCGCATCACCGTCAGCCCGGCCGACGAGTCGCAGGTCACTTGGTCGCCCGACAGTCGCCGCCTCGTCTACGTCTCAGACCGCGACGGCACGCCGCACCTGTTCAGCTACGACTTCGGCACGAACGCCGAGACGCAGTTGACGCAAGCGGCGCAGGCCGACGCGACGCCGCGCTTCTCGCCCGACGGCAAACTGCTCGCCTTCGAGCGCGCGGGCAGGGAACTGCGCCTGCTGAACATGGAGACGAAGGCGGAGAGCGTGGCGGCGCAAGGGACTTTCGAGCGGCCGCCGCTCACTCCCGACCGCTCGTTCGTCTGGTCGCCCGATAGCCGCTGGATCGCTTACATGCCGGTGGCGGCGAAGTTGTTTCGCAACGTGCAGGTGGTGCGCGTGGACGGCAACGCAGGCGCAGTCCTGCCCGTCGCGCAGCCCGTCAGTTTTCTGGCGAACGTCTTCAGCAACACCATCTCTTGGAGTCCCGACGGCACGTTTATGCTGTTCGACACGGGGCAGCGCACGGAGAGCTTTCAGGTGGCGCGCGTCGATCTCATCCCGCGCACGCCGCGCTTCCGCGAAGACCAGTTTCGCGATCTCTTCCGCGAAGAGACGCCGCGCAACCTGACGCAGCCGCAACGCGAGACGCCGCCCGCGCCGTCGCCCGCGCCGACGGCGACGCCTTCACCGTCGCCGAGTCCGGCCGCGTCGCCCGCACCGAACGCTGCGGACGAGCGGAAGAAGGCGGGCGACAAGAAGGTGGAGATCACTCTGGAGGGCATCCGGCAGCGGCTCAGTCTGTTGCCCGTCGGCCTCGACGTGGGCTATCAGGCGATCAGCCCCGACGGCAAGTGGGTCGTGCTCATCGCGAGCGCGGCGGGGCAACAGAACCTCTACGCCTATTCGCTCGACGAACTCTCGCGCGAGCCGTCCGTGCCGAAGCAGTTGACCTCGACGCCGGGCTTCAAAGGTCTCGCGCAATTCTCGCCCGACAGCAAAGAGATTTTTTATCTTGAACAGGGGCGCATCAACGTCGTCACGCTTGAAGGCAAGACGCGCCCGCTCGCCGTTGCGGCGGAGATGGACGTGGACTTCGCGCGCGAGAAGATGGAGGTGTTCCGGCAAGTCTGGTCGTACCTGCACGAACATTTCTATGACCCGAACTTTCACGGCGTGAACTGGGACGCGATGCGCGTCGCCTACGAGCCGCGCATCGCGGGCGCGCGCACGCCCGACGAGATGCGCCGCCTGCTGCAACTCATGGTCGGCGAGTTGAACGCCTCTCACTCCGGAGTCGGCGCGCCGTTCACCGGCCAGACGGCGGCGACGGGTCGGCTCGGCCTGCGTTTCGACCGCCACGAGTATGAAACGACGGGGCGTCTGCGCGTGACGGAGATCATCCCGCTCAGCCCCGCCGCGCTCGCGCGCGAGATCAAACCGGGCGATTACCTCGTCGCCGTTGACGGCAAGGAGATCAACGCGCGCGTGAACCTCGACGAGTTGTTGAACTACAAGATCAACCGCCGCGTGAGTCTGACCATGGCCTCAGGCGCGGACGGCGCGAACAGGCGCGAACTCGCGGTGCGCCCCGTCAACGCGGGGACGGAGAAGGCGCTGCTCTATCGCAAGTGGGTCGAGGACAATCGCGCCTACGTCGCGCGCGTGAGCGGCGGGCGGCTCGGCTACGTCCACATGTTCGACATGGGTTCGTCCTCGCTCTCGCAACTCTACGTTGACCTCGACGCCGAGAACCATTCGCGCGAGGGCGTCGTCGTGGACGTGCGCAACAACAACGGCGGCTTCGTCAACGTCTACGCCATTGACGTGCTCGCGCGGCGCGGCTACCTGACGATGACGCCGCGCAATCAAACCGGCGCGCCCGCGCGCACCGTGCTCGGCCAACGCTCGCTCGAATCGCCGACCATCCTCGTCACCAACCAGCACTCGCTCTCGGACGCAGAAGATTTCACCGAAGGCTACCGCACGCTCAAACTCGGCAAGGTGGTGGGCGAGCCGACCTCCGGCTGGATCATCTACACCTGGAATCAGACGTTGATTGACGGCTCAAGCGTGCGCCTGCCGCGCATGAAGGTGCAGGCGGCCGACGGCACGAACATGGAGTTGAACCCGCGCCCCGTGGACGTGCCCGTCACGCGCCCCATCGGCGAGACCTACACGGATCACGATTCACAACTCGACGCGGCCGTGCGCGAACTGCTCAAACAACTCGGCAACGGCCGCGCGCAGAAGTAGCAGAGGCGACTGGACAATGAAACACGAAGGCACGAAGTTAGCTTTACAGGTTTAACTCCGTGGCTTCGTGCCTTCGTGGTTCAATAATCGTTTTATGTGAGAGAGGAGCGTGAAGGATGATACCGCGCGCCATCTGGTTTGAGCGCAAGTTTACACTCGACCTGCCGCTCTCGATGTACCCGAACGTCTTGGAGCGCGTGCGCGGCACGCCCGCGCGACTCGAAGACCGCCTCCTCAAGTTGCCGCGCGAAATACTGACGCGGCGCGACGGCGATGATTGGTCAATTCAGGAACAGGCCGGGCACTTGCTCGACTTGGGCGCGCTCGACCTCGGCCGCCTCGACGACTACGCGGCCGGACTCGACACCCTGCGCGCCGCCGACCTCCAGAATCGCAAGACGCACGAGGCCGACCACAACGCCCATTCCATCGAGCACCTCCTCGCCACGTTTCGCGCCGAGCGCGGCGAGTTCGTGCGCCGCCTCGACGGCCTCGACTCGGAACAGATCGCACAGATCGCCCTCCACCCGCGCCTGAAGTTGCCGATGCGCGTCATAGACCTCGTCTACTTCATCGCCGAGCACGACGATCATCACCTCGCGCGCATCACCGTGCTGCTCCGCGCCTTCGAGAAGTGAGACGAAAGTTTACAACCCTTCGACGCGCTTGCCCACGGGATCGAGCGGCGGCAGTTTGTTCTCCGGCGCGGCGAGGTAGAAGTAGGTGCAACTCGAATAGTCGTCGTCGCGCTCGAACTTGCCGTCCTTCGACAAGTCCATCTCGACGAGACCGGGGCCTGCGCGGTAGAGACGCCGCCCGGCTTTGACGACCGCCTCGCGGCTGTGCGGCGCGAGGTATCCGATCTGCTGAATGGTGACGCGCACGTCCTTCTGGAAGTAGATCGGATCGGGAATGTGATAGCGGTAGAAGCACCAGCGCAGATTCTTCTCGTCGGCGACGGGGCTGCCCTGATACGCGTGCGCGAACTGCCCCTGCCCCCACGCCGTGCCGATGTAATCCTCCGCGCCCGTCCCGCTCAGAGTGGGAAACTCGCGGTCGCCGTCGAGGTAGATTTTCACTTCGCCCTCGCCCCACCAAGTGTTGAAGTAAGCCTTTTGGTTGACGATGACGCCGATGTTCGTGCCGAGGTAACGCCCGCGCCCCTCGACGCGCGGCAGCAACTCGTAGTCCTGCTGCAAGCGCGTCGGGTTCTCGCGGCGGTAGTGCGCGTGGAAGTAGAGCACGTTCGCGCCGTGGCGGTCGCCGAGCGTGTAGTCCACGTCGTAGAACAACTCATCGAGGTTCGCGTCGCTCTCGTTCGTCAACACGATCCGCATGCCGGTCTTGAACGGCATCGGCACGACGCAGTTGAAACTACGCCCTTCCGGGTTCGAGAACAGCGCGGACTGGAACACGGTCGTCTGTCCCAACCCGATGCCGAAGAAGTCGCCGAGCGGCGCGCTCACCGCCGGGGTCTTCGCGCCGTCCCAGTACATATCTATCCGCAGGCTGCGGAGCATGCGCGGGCTGCGGTCGGGGAACGTCATCCAGATGCGCCGCACCGTCCCGCTCGTCCCCACGGCCTCGGCCAGCACGCGGCTCTCCCCCGCCTTGATCGGCACGGTCGGCGACCCCTTGCGCCCCCCGTTCGCCTGCCCCCCGCGCCCCTTCGCCCCCGTCGGATTCTCCCCGCTCGCCCAACGCGACTCCACGCCCACAGGCATCTCATACACCGCCTGCGCCCGCGCGGCCTGCGCCGAAGTTATGAGCGCCAACAACAATCCGAGACGATAGATAGTTACGCGATCGAACTTCATATCTGCTGCTCCTCTGTGCTCAATGCTTCGCTCACGGCGAAATTGACGTGGTGCTCAGGCGCGACGGACATGCCGGGAGTTTGAGACGACGCGAACAGATTATTCCATCTGCAATACTTTGGCTTCGTCTTTGTCGTCGAAAGCGTTATGCAACTGCACCGGCTTAGTTTTCGCTTTGCGCAGGCGCAGGTTCAAAATTTCGACGAGGACGGAAAACGCCATCGCAAAATAGATGTAGCCTTTCGG
>JAVEDE010000037.1 GCA_030841105.1 Pyrinomonadaceae bacterium | reverse complement strand
TGCGAGGTTGAACTCGCACGCGCCTCTCGCCGGTTAGCGGTGCAGGCTTTTAGCGGAGCACCTGCATGGTCACGCTTCTGTTGAGCGGGTTGACGGTGAAGCGGACGAGTCGCATCGCCGTGCCGGTGTTGAGGCTGCTGCCGGTGGTCGAACCGCCGCCCGTCGTGCTTGTGCTGCCCGCCGTTTGCGCGACGCGGAGCGTCTGGGTGCTGGCGATCTCGAAGTCTTGCGCCGCGCCCGCCCAGCCGATGACGCGGAAGATGTAGTTCGCGTTCGGCAGGATGTCGGCCGTGACGATCTCGGTCGCCTCCGCCGTGCCCGAAGAGGAGAGCACGCGCCCGGCGGCGTCGCGCAACTCGAAGTCGAGATCAACGCCCGTGAGCGGCGAGGTCAGGATGCCCTTGACGGCGACGGCGTTCGCTTGCGAGGTGAACGGCACGTCAACGTAGGTGACGCCGGAGGCGAGTTGCAGCCCCGTGTCGCCCACAGGGACGATGCCGCTGAACGACTCGCTGAAAGTCGAAGTGGTGAAGTTGCCATCGAACTTCGGCTCGGCCTCGTAGCGCGTGGCCGCACTGGCCGGGACTTGCACGCGCGCCGTGACCACGGCGTCGAAGGTGAAGAGTTGCGTGTTCGGGTTGTTGAAGCTGATGCGCCGCGCCGCCGAAGTTTGGTTCTTCCGAAGCGTCGAGCGGTAGTAGAAGCTCGCGGGGGACGCGCCGCGACCCGCGCCGAAGTTGTCGGCATTGGCGACCGAGACGGACGGGGCGGAGATCGAGACGATGCGGAAATCAATTGGCTGGTAGATCGTGCCGTCGAACGCGCCCGCGCCGAGGTTCTTGATCGTCTGGTCAAACTCGGTCTTACCACCCGCAAACGAGACGTTGCTGTTCGCGGTCTGGATGCTGCCCGTCACGTCCACGACGGTCGTCGCCATCGCCGCCGCCGCGCTGTTGTCGGAGACGCCGACCTGCCGGTTCGAGTTCACGTTCAGCGCGCGCACGACATACTCGTAGCTCGCAGGGTTCTTCAAACCGCGCGGCACGAAGACGCCTTCGATGAGGCCGTTGTCGGCGTAGCCCGACTGGTCGCCCTTGACGTAGGCGATGTGCATGAAGCCCTCCGTCCCGCCGTCGCCGTCCATGTATTCGCGCCCCGTCACGGGCTTGGTCTGGCGCGCGTTCTCGCGTCCGATCTCGCGGCGCAAGACTTCGTAGGCGAACGCGCCCGCGACCGGCTGCCACGACACTTGATTGGAACTCGAAGAGGCGGGCGCGACGTTGACGCCCGCAGGCGCAGAGAGTTTACCGAACGACGCGGCGATGTCCGAGACTTTCGTCGAGATGGCCTGACGGCCTTCCGAGTTGGGCGCGACGGCGTTTGTGCCGAGTTCGCGCGCGGCGAAGACCTGCTCGATGAGCGCGCGGTGCTGGCCGGGCGCGTCGGGGTCTGTGGCGTCGGATGGGTAGAGCGATTGGTCGGCGATGATCATGGCGTCGCGCGCGCGCACCATCGTGTCGGGGTTGTAGGTGGAGAGCACGTAGATCGCACCGAGCAAGATGCGCTCCCAGTTTTCCTGACCGCGGCTGATCGCCTTCGACGGCTCGCCGCTGATGAGGTCGGGGCGGACGAACGAACCGCCCTGTTCGGACAAGACCATCAACTCGCGCAAGTCCCAACCGGCGGCGGCGAAGATTTCGCCGTCGCGGTGTTCCTCGAACGCGCTGCCGCCGCTCGTGCCGAGTTGCGAGTAGAGCAGACTGGAGTCGCCGTGGCGCAACCACGCACGCTCGTCGGGGTTGCCGCCGTTAGCGCGCACTGCCGCGCGATAGTCTTTGGCGTTCAAGATGTAGTTGCCGAGCACAGGGTTTTCGCCCGCCGTGTAAGCCCACAAATCGGCCTGCGCTTCGTTCAAGGCCGAGCCTTCGGGCGCGCCGTTCGGATCGTTTTCGAGACCCGCGATAGGCGACGAGATCGAGTGCATGCCTTCGTGGTAGGGCACGGCGAAGTCAATCGCCAGATCGTTCAAGAGGTAGCCGTGGCCGTAGGAAGTCGGGTTGACGACGACGTTCTGGCCGCCGGGCGTCTCGCCCAAAAATTCGTCGGACGAAGCGGAGAGGGAGAAGGCGTTGTCGAGTCCGAGCAGTTTATCGGCGAACGCCGGGTCGCTCGGATCGGTCGGCGGCGCGAGCACGTTCGGGATGTGGACGTTGCCTATAAGCGGGCTGGCCTGATTCGGATAGGTGTCGGGGAAGCTGCCCTGCCCGACGCGGCTGTGTTTGAGATCGCCCGCGACGTGCAAGTAATCAATGTACTCAAGCAGAGACGTGATGTAGAAGAACTGCGAGATCTCGCCCTGATGCTCGGCCGGTTCGGCGGCAGCGCCGAAGTGCGCGGCGTCGGTCGTGCGCGCCTCGAAGTTGGTCGGGTCGTCTTTGGCGAAGTGCCAAGTGCCTTTGGCTGCCTGCGCGAAAGGGAGTTTCGCGGCGAGCACGTTTTCGATGTGGGCGTGCGTGCCGGTGAGCGTGCCGTTCAGGCCGGTGACGACGTTCGTCGCGTCGAACTTGCGTAGGTTGACGCGGAGTTGACCGCAGGGCGCGCCGTTCGCGCCGTTCTCGATGATGCCTTCGTCTTGCAGCTTCTTCGTGATGCAGGGATAGGTCGGGAACACGTCGGCCGAAGGTTGAAGCTGCTGCTGGTAGCGCACGATGTCTTCGCGGTAGAGAACCTCGCCGGTCGCGGCGTCAATCTGATACTTGAACGCGCCGAACGGGTTGCGCGAGAAGACTAGGAACTTGTAAGCGAGGCGCGCGCCGTCGGCCGTCGGGAAGACGTTGAGTTGCGGGTGCGGCACGGCCATCGCGCCAAGCTGCGAAGTGATCTTGTCGAGCGCGGGGTTCAAGACGTCGGCCACGCCCTGCACCCACTGCACTTTGAACTTCGCCAGATCACTCTGCGCTTTGGCGACGGCCGCCGCGCCGTCGAGCGACGAATTCAACTGTAAGTTCAAATCTTTCTGGTAAGGGCCGGAGACGGACTTGACGCGGCCTTCGCCGTCCATGATGACGCCGACGCCGCGACCCTCGACGCGTAAGCCCTGATAGGTTTGCTCGAAGTAAAGAAGGTGGCCGCCGAGCGCGGGGGTGTTGCGCTTGAGGCGGAGCGTCGCCATGTCGCTGATGCCGAAGAGCGCGGCGTTCGATTGCAGAAACTCGCGCGCGGCCGCTTCGGGTTCGAGCGAAGAGGGCTGCGAGGCGAAGTCCATGATGGTGTCAACCGAGCCGGTCGTCTTGTCCCAACGCGCGGTCACTTTCGCGTCGCCGAGGTTGGCCTTCAAAGTGTTGAGTGCCTGCAACTGCGACGCGGAGGGCAGGCGCACGATTGACTTGCCGAGGTTGACGTTGAAGTCGGGGACGGGCGTCTTGTTCAGGTCGAGCTTATCGGCGGGCGACGCGGCAGCGCGCGTGCTCCGGTTGACGAACGTCGCGCCGACGAGCGCGGCAAACATGGCGAGGGCGACAAGTACGACGAAGGCTCTGCTCGTCCTGCGGGCTTTGCGTTTGGCGGGTGCGGTCGGTGAACTCATCGTTTCTTCTCCTGTAAAATTTGTATGGCTATCGCCTGAGATTCGGACAATCCCTAAAAATTGCTGCTGTATTGTCGGCGAGGCGGAGCAGGACGAACTCCCTCGCCGCCGCTTGCTCTGCGAAGCGGCGGCGAGGGTCGAAGGTGTGTTAGTTGCCGGCCGCGAAACGCGCTGCGAAGGCGTTGACTTTCACGGCGAGCGCGGCGCGCGTCAGGTTGTTCGACGGCTCGACGCGCGGGCCGGGGAGTGCGACGAACTGGCCGGGCGCGATCTGCTTGATCTCGGCCGGGTAGACTTCGAGGAAGCCACGGTCTATCGCGAGTTGCGCGTAGCCGCGCAAGGCCGTGGGAATCTGCGCGTTGTCCGAGAGCGTGATGCCGCCGGAGGTGACGTTCGTGCCCGCCATCTGTTTCGCTTCCGCGTCGAGGCCGAGGGCGCGGACGAAAGCGACGGCGAGATCGAGCCGGCTGACTTGGCCGTTCGGGTTGAAGTTTGTGCCAGTCGCAGACATCAAACCGGCGGGCGCGAAGTTCCAGTCGCGCAGGGTCGAGCCGCTCGTGGTCAGGGACTCTGCGAGCGCGGCGAGGTCGCCGGACACGTCCGCGAACTTCGGCGCGGCGGAGACCGTCTGGCGCACGGGAGTGTTAAGGAAGATCGTGCGGGCGAAGTCTTCGCGTGTGACGAACGTGTCGGGGCGGAACGTGCCGTCGTTGAAGGTGTCAATGCGACGATTCTTGAGCGCGGTCTCGATCTGTTCCTGAAGCGTGTGCCCCTGTATGTCGAAGATGGGCGCGAGCGTGAACTTCTGCTGTTTGATCGTGCCGTCCACGGGGCCGGGCAGCGACGCGCCCGAAGTGGGCAGGCTGACGCCGGGGGCGGCGGCGAGGCCGCGCGCGCCGCGCACTTCCAGACGCCACTGGCCGGGCGCAGGGTCGCGCACGACGATCTGGCCGCTCGGCGCGCTCAACACCGGCAGCGCGATGCCGCTCGAATAGGAAGTGCCGTCGGGCGCGAAGAGGATCATGCCGATGACGTTGCCGTCGCCCGTGCCCGCGGCGTTGTCGTAGGTGGCGAACACGTCGAGCACGTTCATGCCCGGTTGCACGGTGAAAGTTTTGGAGTTCGGCGAACCTGCGCCGGGCATGCCCGTCGGGTCGAACTCGATGTGGAAGGCTTCGGGCGCGGGGCCGCTGACGGTGTACGTGGCGTTGAAGTTCGGGGTGTTGAATTTGTTGTAAGCGCGCGCGCGGTTGAAGACTTTATCCACGGCGGCGTAGGCGTTGATGTAGCCCGCGCCCACTTCGTAGTCCTGATAGCGCGGCATGCGCGTGGCCGTCTCGACGATGATCTGTTTGATCTCGTCGGGCGAGAGCGAGGAGTCGGCATCGAGCATCAGAGCGACGACGCCCGCGACGTAGGGCGTCGCCATCGAAGTGCCGGAGATTTGCGTGTAGAAGGGAATCTCGCCGGGGGCGAGTTCGGCGTCGTCGGTCGTGCCGTTGGCCGTGATGTTCGAGGTCGAGCGAGTGGAGACGTAGGCGGCGGTGAACTTCGCGGCGTTCGACTCGAACTCGCGACCCGTGCCGGGCGCGGTGATGGTCGGCGCGTCGAAATCGTTGAGCGGGTCGTCGTCCGTCAAGCGTTCGTCGGCGGGCAGGCCGCGCGATGAGAAAGAGGCGAGGCCGCCCTCTTTCGTGCCCGCCGCGACGCCGATCACCCACGGCGCTTTCGCATACTTGTTATAGGTGTTCTTGCCGGGGCCGGAGTTTGCGCCCGCGAAGACGACCGTGATGCCGTTGTCGTAAGCGGCGCGGCTCGCGATGTTGATCGGGTTGTCGGGGTCGAACGTGTCGAAGCTGCCGTAGGAGTTGGAGATGACCTTGATGTTGTAGTTGTACTGGTTCGCCAAAGCCCACTCCCACGCGCCGACGGCGTTGAGAACGAAGAGACCCGCGCCGAGTCCCGCGCCGATGATCTTCGTGCCCGGCGCGACGCCCGCGTACTTGCCGCCCGAACGCTGACCCGTGCCGCCGATGATCCCGGCGCAGTGCGTGCCGTGGCCGACCGTCTGATCCGTGTTCGGCACGTTCTCAAGCACGGTGACGGGCGTGAAGCCTTCCGAGACGGTGTCAGTGCCGGTCAAGACCTGAACGTTCTGGATGACGGTCTGGCCGAGTTTGAGATCGTCGTGCGTGGCGTCCACGCCGGAGTCAATGACGAGGACGGAGAAGTCGCCTTTGCCGGAGACCGGCCAGCCGCCGTTCTGCTGGCGGAAGATGTTGTTGGTGCGGATGCGCTCGACGCCCGTGAGCGTGCGCGCCTGCAAGTCGTAGTAGTGAATCCGCTCGTTGTCCCAGACGGAGCGCACCGCGCTCGACGCGGCGAGTGCGCGCACCTGACCGGCCGTGGCCGCCGGGAGCGCGACCATGCCGAGGCGCGGGTAGGTGATGGCGCGCGTGATGCCGAGCGAGCGCAGTACCGAGAGGTGCGAATCTTTGAGGCCGTCGCGCGTGTCGAAGGCGACGATGACCGTGCCGACTTTCGCCGCGTCGCCGAGCGAAGCGAGTTGCGTGGAGAGCGCGCGGCTCAGGCGTGGCGTTGCCGCCGTCGCCGACGCGCCGAGCGCGAAGCACAGGATGATTGCCGCAAGTAGGGTCGGGATTTTTCTCATGTTCACAAACAGCCTCCGGTTGAACTGTGGTCTCAAAAATTTATTGGCGCGGGTTTCTCTCGCCCACGGTCGCAAAGTTACGCGGCGGCTATTGAGTAAAACTTGAGTTAGAGTTGAGGCAGACTTGAGAACGCGAAATGTAATCGAATCGCAACACGCTCATCACGCCGATGCAAAACAACCGCTGCTCTCTTCGATTGAGACCGGCGGTTGAGTTTGTTTGAAAGCGGCTTCGCGTTACTCGCCGGACTGCCGGAGAAAATTGTGCGAGTGAAACGGAAGTCTCCCGCCGTCGCAATTGACGGCGGGAGACTTCCGTTGAAGCGAGTTGTTAGTTCAAGAACCTGATGCTCACGGTTCTGGTCAGAGGGTTGACGGTGAAGCGCGCGAGGCGCGTGATGATGGCGGTCGGCTTGATCGTGCTGCCCGTCGTCGCGCCGCCCGTCGTGGACGCGTTCGGCGAGAACGTGCCCGCGTTCTCGTTGGGCGAGCCTTGCGGGAGCAACTGCTTGCTCACGATCTTGAACTCGGCCGGGCCGTTGGCGAAGCCCTTGACGCGCAGGATGTAGCGCGTGTTCGGCTGGACGCGCGTCTGGACGCGCTCGGCGGCTGTTGTCCCGCCGGACGTGCCGAGCGATTGGCCGTCGGCCGTCAGAATCTCGAAGTCGAGATCAACGGCGGTCGTTGAACTCAAAGTGGCGTCGAGAATGAGCGCGTCGGATTTCGTCGTCACTTCAACGTCGGCGTAGGTGATGCCTGCGAAGGCGGGGTCGCCGTAGGTCAAGGCCGGTTCGCCGGTCGTGCCCGTGGGGTCGCCCGCGAGCAGCGTGCCCGTGCGCTCTTCGGAGAAGACGGAATAGGTGACGGGCGCGGGCGGTTCGCTCGTGCCGTCGTTGCCTAAGCTACCGTTGCCGCCGGTCGAACCCGCGTAGGCTTGGCCGGTGATGCGCGCGTCGAAGGTGAACAACTTCGCGAGCGGGTCGTTGAACTCCAAACGCTTGGCCGCCGAGGTTTGGCCGAGCGCGAGGTTCTGGTTATAGACGAACGTGTTCGCGCCGCCGTCGGCGTTACGGACGGTGATGGACGGGTCGGAGATGGAAGTGATCTGGAAGTTGATCGCGCCGTAGATGGTCTTGTCGTCGGAGATCGCGCCGCGCGCGTTCGTCAGTTTGTTGTCGAAGGCGAAGACGCCGTTCGAGAACGTGACGTTTGAGAGCGCGCTGTCAACCTGCGCCGTCACGTCCTGCGCGACGCGCACGGGCTTGGCCGCGCCGGAGAGATCGGAGAAGCCGAGTTGGCGCGTCTGGTTCACGCCGATGGCGCGCACGGAGTATTCGCTGTCGAACAGATCGTTCAAGCCTTCGGGCGCGAACACTTCGTGGACAGCACCGAGGTCTTCGTAGGAAGAAGCGTTGCCGCTCGTGAACGCGATGTGGCGGAAGCCTGTGGTGGACGAGTCGCCGTCGGCGAAGGCGCGCTTGCCGTTCGGCTCGCGGCGGTTCGCGAAATCAACCTTGCGCTTGAGCACTTCGTAAGCGACCGCGCCTTGGACGGGCTGCCAAGAGATGCGGTTGGTGCGCGCCGAGGCGGGCGCGACCGTCACGCCCTGCGGCACGGCGGGCGCGGCCTGAGCGCCCGTGAAGGGCGTCACCTGCGTCGAGATGGTGGCCTGATTGCCTGCCACTTCGAGCGCTTGGCTGCCGAGTTCGTGCGCCGCGAAAATCTGTTCGATGAGGGCGCGGTGCTGGCCGGGCGCGGCCGCGTCGGTCGCGTCGGTCGGGTAGAGCGACTGGTCTGCGACGAGCATCGCGTCGCGCGCCTTGACCAACGTGTCGGGCGCGGTCGTGCCGAGCACGTACATCGAGCCGAGGAAGAGACGCTCGAAAATCTCCGTGCCCTTGGTGATCTCTTTGGTGGCCGCGCCGTCGCGCGGCGCGGGGCGGCGATAGGTGGACTTCGACGGGTAGACGCGGTTCAACATCTCGCGCACGTCCCACATCGTGGACATGTAGATTTCGCCGTCGTAGTGCTCCTCGAACTCGTAGACGCCCGCCGCGGCGGTCAACGTGCCGATGTCGGAATACTTCAAGGTCGAGCGCGCGCTGCGGATGTAGGCGAGCGAGTTGGGGTTGCGACCCAAACTACGGTAGCGGTCGCGGATGCCTTTGGCGTTGACGACGTAGTCGCCGAGCGAGGCGTTGTCGGTGATGGTGAACGCCCACATGTCGGCCTGACCTTCGTTGAGCGCGCTGCCTTCGGGCGCGCCTTCGAGTCCGGCGATGGGGCTGGTGATGGCGTGCATCCCTTCGTGATAGGGAACTGTGCCTTCGAGCGCGAGGTCGTTGAAGAGGAAGCCGTGACCGTAAGAGGTCGGGTTGACGACGACGGGCGAAGCCGTGCCCGCGAGTTCGCTGATGATGCTCGTTAAGTTCAAGGCGAAGGCGTTGTCGAGGCCGAGCACTTTCGCGGGCAGGTTTGCGTCGGCCGCCGGAAGTTTGCCCGCCGCCACGTCGAGCGCCATGTAAATGTTCGGGATGTGGACGGTCGCGGGCAGCGGGATCGTCTTGTTCGGGTAGTCGTCGGGAAAGCTGCCCGCGCCGACGCGGTTGTTCACGCGGTCGCCCGCGACGTGCAGGTAGTCAACGTATTCGAGCAAGTAGGTGGTGAAGAAGAAGGCGTTGATCTCGTCCTGATGCTCGGCCGGTTCGGCGAGTTGATCGGCTTCGTTGGTGCGCGCTTCGAGGTTGGCGGCGTCGTCCACGCGGAAGTGCCAAGTGCCTTTGGCGGCCTGCGCGAACGGCTGCTTGGAGACGAGCGCGTTGTTGACGACGGTGTGCGTGCCCGTCAGCGTGCCCATTAGTCCCGTGACGACGTTCTGCGTGTCGAAGCTGCGCAGCTTGACGCGCTCCTGACCGAGCGGCGTGCCACTTGAGTCAACGCTGATCTTCGACTGGTCTTTGAGTTCCGGCGTGATGGTCGGGTACTTCGGATAAATGTCGGCCGTGAAGGGCAGCGGCGTCTCCGGGGCTTGCTGGAAGTTGACGAAATCTTTGCGCGCGATGGTCTCGCCCGTGTGCGCGTCAATGGAAACTAAGTAGAGGCCGAACGGGTTCTCGGAGAACTTGGCGATCTTCCAGACGAGCTTGTAGCCGTCCACGGTCGGATAGACGCCGAGCGTCGGTTGATACTGTTCGAGCACGGCGACATGTTTAGCGAGACCGGCGAGCGCGGGGCGCAAGAGACTCGTGATGCTCTCCGGCATCGCGACGTGGAAGCGCGCGAGGTCGGCGGCGGCGGCGGCCTTCGCCTGTTCGGCCGTGAGCGTGGGCTGCGTGTTGACTTGCACGTCGCGGAAGTAAGGGCCGCTCGCCATGACGACTTGATTGCGCGCGTTCAGGACGAGGCCGACGCCGCCGTCCTTTACATCAAGGCCGTTATAAGTTTGTTGGAAGCGCAGGAGGTGACCGCCGAGCGCGTCCGTGTTGCGGACGAGTTTCAAGTCGGAGACGTTCGAGATGCCGAAGGCGGCGGCGTTCGAGGCGAGAAAGGCGCGACCCGCTTCTTCGGGCGTCCCGGCGAAGGGCGCGCTCGCGAAGTCGCGGAGCACGTCGGGCGAGCCGCCGAAGTTGTTCCAGCGCACGGTCAAATTCGCGGCGTTGGTGTTGGCCTTGAGCGTCTCGACGACCGCCAGTTGATCGGCGGTGGCGGCGCGCAAGTTAGCGGCGGCGCGCGACAGGTTGAGATCAAAATTGGGAGCGGGGCGGCCGTACATGTTGAAGCCGAGGCCGCCTGTCTGGGGGTTGGTGCTTGCGCCCGCTGCGGCCGCAGCCGGACGGGGCATGTAGACGCCCGCCGCGACGAAGGCCGCGACCAGCATGACGATGAAAACTTTGACCCACATGGTTCGCGCTCTGCGCATAATTGCTTCTCCTCTGACGACTTTAAAATCGGATTTGTTAAGACTGTCGGCGTGCGACGTGGGCGAGATTAGCCATGCGCGCTTGAGGAATACTTGAGGGCGACTTGAGGTGCGAAGGCGTGGCGGCTTGAGTTCGTTGCAATCGCGTTGCGAGCAAGCGTCGCAGAAGCGAATTGCGCGGCACAGAAGAAAAAAATCGTCGAGTAAAAATTCCGTCGAGTAAAAAAAATCCGTCGAGAGCGCGAACGTTAAAAGTTGAGCCGCCCGCCGCGCACGAATCGCGGCGGGAGGCTCAACGCGGGGAGAGCCGTTTGACTGCTATTTGTCCGGGCGACTGGCGGCAGGGGCTTTCACCCGGCCGCGTACCCGGCAGTGCGCTTCACAACCCGATCTTAGTTGTCGCCCTGTGTGTTTCCTCTCGTCATCCGCGCGGGATGCCACGACGGATCGCGCCGTCCGTGTTCGAGTTTGCGAGGTTCGTGTTCATGTCAAATTCTCCTTGCCTCTCAACAGGCACACGATAGCGGAAGGGTGTTGAGAAAAACTTGAGCCGCGGGTGGAACGGGAGAGACGGGAAATTTGAATCGGTTGACGGGAGACCCTGCTTATTACAAATACGTTGCGGCCTGTCTAATCAACTAACGCGTGGGCGATCCGTAATTGTCTCATCTGGCGCGACTGTCGCCGTCGCGCCGGAGGCCGTCGCTTAAGAGTCGGACGCCGAGCACGAAGAGGAAGATGGCGAAGGCGGGCGAGAGCAGCACGAGCGGTTGTTGGCCGAGGAGCGTTAGGTTGCTCGCGGCGACGAGCATGTTGCCCCAACTCGCCGCCGGTTCTTGCACGCCGACGCCGAGAAACGAGAGCGCCGTTTCGGCCAGCAGGAACGCGGGCAGCATCAGCGAGAGTTGGACGACGAGCGGGCGCGAGGCGTTCGGCAGGATGTGTCGGAAGAGGATGCGCTTCTCGGTCAGTCCGAGCGACACGGCGGCCAGCACGAACTCGCGCTCGCGCAAGCCCAACACCAGCCCGCGCGCGAGTCGTGCCATCTCCGCCCACCCGATGGCGATAAAGATGGCGACGAGCAGAAGCCCCGCGCTCGACGGCGGCAGCACGAGCGGGAAGGCGGCGCGCGCCGCGAGTATAAGGACGAGATCGGGCAAGGCCAGCATCGCGTCGGCCGCGCGCATCAAGAGCGCGTCCACCCTGCGCCCCGCGTAGCCCGACACGCAGCCCAGCACGACTCCGAGCACGCCCGCGAGCAGCGTCCCCAACGGACCGACCGCAAGCGAGAAACGCGACGCCATCAACAGGCGCGACAGGCGGTCGCGCCCGAAGTCGTCCGTGCCGAGCAGGTAGACGCGTTGCGGCGGCGCGCTCGCATTCGGCGTCGCGTCGGGGGCGACTCCGAAGAGATGGCGGTCGGTCGGGAAGAGGCCGAAGAGTTTGTACGTGTGGCCGCGCGTGAAGAGGGCGAGGGGGAAGCGCGCGGAGGCGTCTTCGCCGTAGGTGCGCGCGAGCGGGTCTGTGAGGCGCAGGCGGTAGATGAAGGGGCGCGCGTGCCAGCGGCCTTCCGCATCTTGGAAACGGATGCGCGTCGGCGGCGCGAAGGGCTGTTGCCGCGATTGCTCGCTCGCGTCGTAAGGCGCGATGAAGTTTGCCAGCACGGCGATGACGTAGAAGGTCGAGACGATGCAGAGTCCCGCGATCAACTTGCCGCGCCGCGCGAGTCGCCGCCGTGCGCGCGCGCGCCAACTGACGGGCGCGGCGTGCGCGCGTTCCCACGCGTCTACGTGCGACGGGTGCTGCGCGGCGCGCGTGTCGGGCGGGAGCGGCGGCTGTGTGTCGGTCATCGAGAATCTCTTACGCGCCGGGCGCGGGCAGGTTGAGAGAACGATTCGTGCCCCGTCGCGTCTTCTGCGCGTGGTCTTGTCGGAGGCGCGGGTCGTTGAGACGCAAGAGAATGTCCGCGACGAGATTGCCGACGAGCACGGCCGTCGCCGTGACCATCACGACGCCCATCAGGAGCGGCACGTCGCGGTGACGCACGGCGTTGACACTGAGCGCGCCGAGGCCAGACCAGCCGAGCACCGTCTCGACGATGACCGAACCGCTGACGACGCTGCCCGCCGCGTAGCCCGTCAGCGTGATCAGCGGGTTCAACGCGTCGCGCAGCGCGTGGCGCATGATGACGGTGCGTTCCGGCAGACCCTTAGCGCGCGCCACCTGCACGAAGTCTTGCGCGAGCGCGTGGCTCAAACCCTCGCGCGCCTGCGCCAGAAACAGAGCGACGAGCGGGAGCGCGAGCACGACGGCCGGGGGCAGGATGCGTAAGAGGCTGAAGTCTGCCGTGAGCGTCTCCGCGCCCGCGCCGCCGACGGGAAACCAGGAGGTGCGCGCAACGATGGCGAGGGCGACTAAGGCGAGCACGATGCGCGGCGTCGAAGCCGTAAGCAGGATGACGAGTTCGCTCGCGCGATCCCAGAGACTTCCCCTGCGACGCGCGGCGAGCGCGCCGAGCGCGAGCGAGAACGAGATGGCTAAGGCGAGCGCGACGGCGGCGAGCGCGAGCGTGCGCAAGAGGCGCGGCCGGATGATCGTCGCCACCGGCGCGTGGTAGTAGAAGGATTCGCCCATGCGCCCGCGCGCGAGATTCGTGAGCCAGTTGAAGTAGCGCGAGGCGAGCGGTTCGTCGAGGCCGTAGACGCGGCGCATCTCCTGAAGCGTCGCTTCGGACGCGCCCTGCTCGCTCGCCAGTTCGCCGAGCGCGTCGCCGCCCGCGGCGGCGAGGAGCGCGAACGTCAGCGCGGAGACGACGAAGAGCACCACGACGCCCTGCACCGCTCTGGAGAGAATCAGTTTCAGCACGCCGTCAACTCGGATTGTGCGCGGGGGGTGTTTGCAGCCGAACTCATCGCGCGTTGATTTAACATCTATTCGCGGCGCGAGCAAGAGTGCGCGCGCGGTCGCTCTGGACATCCGCCCTCATAAATGTTTGAATCGGACAGCCTCACCTGTGCGCGCGTTCGCACGAAACACCTCGCGTTTTTTCATCTTCTGACAACCGGAAATTTTTGAAATGAAACTTGCACCGTCAGGACGACTTTTAGTTAGCCTGTTGCTCGTCGCCGCGCTCTTACTGCTGTCGGGCGCGTGCCAGTCGCCGCCCGCGTCGAACACCGCCGGAAACGTCAACGAAGGGAAACTGCCGACCGCGCCCGTGGCGGGCACGCGCGGCGGCTCGCTCACCTATCGCCTCACTTCGCCGCCGAAGACTTTCAACTACATGCTCGCCGCCGACGAGCCGACCATCTACGTCTCCTTCTTCCTCATCGGCAGCCGCCTCGTCGAACTCAACCACGACGATCAAACTTACGCGCCCGCGCTCGCCGAAAGTTGGAAACTCTCCGACGACGGCAAGAGCGTCGAAGTCACGCTGCGCGACGGCTTGAAGTTCTCCGACGGTCAGCCCTTGACCTCCGACGACGTGGCCTTCACCCTGCGCACGCTCTACGACGAACGCGTCACGTCGCCCATCTACCGCGACGCGATGCTCGTCGGCGGCAAGCCCATCGAAGTCACCGTCGCGGACGCGCGCCACCTCCGGCTCGGTTTCGCCGAAGCCATCGCCGTGCCCGAAAACTACATGTCGAATTTGAACGTGCTGCCGCGCCACACGCTCGAAGGCGCGCTCGGCAAGAACGAGTTCAACAACTCTTACGGCGTGACGAGCGACCCGGCCGGAATCGTCACGGCCGGAGCGTTCGCCGTCGAATCGAGCACGCCGGGCGAGCGCGTCACCCTCAAGCGCAACCCGCATTACTGGAAACGCGACGCGGCGGGCAATCAACTGCCGTATCTCGACCGCCTCGTCCTCGAAGTCGTCGCCGACGAGAACAACGCGCTCACGCGACTCGGACAGGGAACGCTCGACATCCTTGACCGCGTGCGCCCGACCGACTTCGCCAGCCTCCGCACAGCGCAGGGCAACGCGCGCGCGCACGACCTCGGCCCCGGTCTCTACGCCGACAACCTCTGGTTCAACCTCAACCCCGGACGACGCGAAGACGGCAAAACATTTGTTGACCCCGCGAAGCTCGCCTGGTTCAATGACGCGCGCTTCCGCCGCGCCGTCTCGCACGCCATTGACCGCGACTCTATCGCCGCCAACACTTGGCAGGGACTCGCTACGCCGCTCTACAACTTCGTCTCCAGCGGCAACCGCGCGTGGGTGGCTTCGGACGTGCCGCGCACCGCTTATGATCTGGAACGCGCGCGCGCCCTCTTGCGCGAGGCGGGCTTCACCTTCGGCGGCACGGAGAGTGCGCCGGAGTTGAAGGACGCCAAAGGCCAGCGCGTCGAGTTCACGATCATCGCGCCCGCCGGCAACGAGGTGCGCGTCAAGAGCGCGATTGTGATCCAAGAGGACTTGAAGAAGCTGGGGATGAACGTGCAGGTCGCGCCCATCGAGAACGCGCAGTTGTCCGCGCGCATCAACCAGTCTTACGACTACGAGGCCGTGCTCTTCGGCACGTCGGCCTCCGAACCCGACCCGTCCTCTTACACAGACCTCCTGCGCAGCGCGAGTCCGCAGCACTTCTGGAATCCCAAACAAACGAAGCCCGCCACCGAATGGGAAGCGCGGCTCGACGAGTTGACCACGCGGCAGGCGCACGAAGTTGACCACGAACGACGCCGCGCCATCTTCCGCGACATCCAACTGTTGATGGCCGAGCAACTGCCGCTCATCCCCATCGTCACGCGTCACATCGCCGTCGCCGCCAACACGCGCGTCGGTAACTACCGCCCCAGCCCGCTCCCGCCCTTCTCGCTCTGGAACGCAGAGGAGTTGTTCGTGCGGCAGTGAAGTTAAACTTCCCGATAGCCGGTAACTCATCTGCTCCGTCGGTGCACTATATGGGAACACGGTTCACCCCCGCGTTTGAAGAGTTTGCTGTGTAATCACGGCTTTTATCCTCCCTGCCCGGCGGCATGCCGCTTGCTACTTATCTGGCGGGGGGATAAAAATGAAAATAAATAACTTCAAGGGCAAAATCGGGGGCGCTATCTTGGGTGTCTCTCTGGTGTTTGGAATCGGAATCATGTCGAGCGCGACCGCACAGGCGCAGAACCGACGCAACGACGGTCAATGGCATCGCCGCGACCGCGACCGTCAGGCTCGCAATCAGCGCGACAACCGTAATCGTGACTGGCGTAATGACGGTTATGGCAACAACGGCACTTACGGCCGCAATCGCACCTACGGCAACAACGGTCGCTACGGCAACAACGGCGGCTACAACAACAGTGCCTATCAGGCTGAGATCAACCGGGGCTATCAGGCGGGCGTGAACACGGGCGCAAAAGACGCGCAGCGTGACCAGAGCTACAGCCCGCAGCGTTCACACTATTACAAGGACGCTTCGACGCAGGCTTTCCGCGAAGGCTTCGTGCAGGGCTATGACGCCGGTTATCGCCAGTACGGCGGTTACAACAACAACGGCGACTACCGTCGGAACAACGGGAACGGCATTGGCAGCATCCTCGGCGGAATCCTCGGACGGCCTTAAGTCGGTTACCAACCGAATAACATTTACCTGAACTGAAATGCCGCGACAATGAGTCGCGGCATTTCTTTTTGCCGTTATCGAGTTTGGGGCGCGATAGCAGACTCTTATGTCGAGAGGAAGAGGTAAAGGGGAAGGGTTAACAACAGGAAGCGGGGCGCAGCAGTTGATCGCTGCGCCCCGCTTTTTGTCTTCAACCTTGACCCCTTACCCTTGACCCCTTAACCATTCTTATTGTGTTTGGAGTTTTTGGACAGCGACCATCGCCTGCGCGAGTTCGAGACGGGTAAGGGGGGCTTGCGGGCGGAAGTTGGAGTTAGTGGTCGTGAGCAGCCCGCGCGAGATGGCGACGCGCACGTAGCCGCGCAGCGCGGAGGGGATCAAGCTGGCGTCGAAGAGCGTCGTTAGCGGGAGGCTCTGCGATGACTCGGCCTCGGCTTGCAGCCCCGCGGCGCGCACGAGTGCGACCGCCGCTGTGAGACGACCGGCCGCGTCGTTCGGCGAGAACGAGCCGCCGCGCTCCACGTCCAGAAAGAGCGCGCCCCCCGGCGCGTTCTGCACGCTCTCGACGAACAGCATTGTGTCGTTACGCACGTCGCGGTAGGTGGCCGCGGCGGGCACGTATTGCGGCACACGCGCGCCGAGCACGAGCGCCTCGGCCAGTTCGCCGCGCGTGACGGCCTGCGCGGGGCGGAACTTGTGACCCGTCGGCGACATCACGAACGAGCGTATGTTCTGGTAGACGGCTGCGCGCTGCGTCGTCGTGAGCGCGTCAACGTCTTTGACGGGCGCATACTCCGCGCGCCCGACTTCGAGCACGCCCGCGAACTGCTGCGGCGTGAGGGCAAGACTGCCGAGCGTGTTCTTCACTGTCACGCGCCACGCGCCCGCTGTCGGCGCATTCAAGACGGCGCGCTCGCGGTTGCCCGTCAGCCCGGGCAAGTTGATGTCGTTCTTATCGGCCTGCTTGCGGCCGCTCGCGTCGTACAACGCGAAGCCGAGGTCGTTCGCGCTGAGCGCGCCCCAGCCGATCTGCATCGAGGCCATCAGCGCGTCGGCGGGCATCTCGACAGTGGTCTCGAAGCCAGACGTTCCGGGGTTGACCGTGCCGGAAATTTCGCGTAGCGGGTCGCTCGTGAAACGCACTTGACCGCGGTTGAGCGTCGCACGAAAGTTGCCGAGCTTGCGTTGCGGGAAGGCCGACTCAAGGACGGCCGCGTGCGTGTTGAGCATCCCCGCGCCGACCTCGTGCGCGTAGTAAGCGGAGAGCGGCGTCGCCGTGCGTTGCAGGATATCGCGCACCTCTGCGGGCGTTAAGCGCGGGTTGGCTTCGAGCATCAAGGCAATCGCCCCGGCTACCTGCGGCGCGGAAAACGAAGTGCCGCTCGCCGTCGTGTAGAACGGCACGTTGCCCGGCGCGAGACCCGTGTCGCCGTTGAAGCCGATGCCTTCGACGCCCGTCACGCTCAAGCCGCTCGAACGCAAACTGACGACGCGCACGCCCGGCGCGACGAGCGTCGGGCGGAAAAGTTGGCTGGCGAAATCACCGCGCGAGGAGAAGTCCGCAAGGCGTCCTTTGAAGTCGGTCGCGCCGACGGAGACGACCCACGGCGCGACGGCGTAAGGGTTCAAAGTGTGCCAGCCCGCGCCCGTGTTGCCCGCCGAGAAGACGACGTTGACGCCCCGCTCCGTGAGCATCTTCGTCGCCACGTTGACGGGGTCGTTGATGTCAAACAAGGTGTTCGCAGAGAAGCTGCAATTGACGACGCGGACGCCTAAGGACGCGCCGCGCTCCAACAGGTAGTCGAGTCCGTTCAAGACAAAGACGAGGTTGAGATCGCCCGCGCTCATGCCGACGAGGCGCGCTCCCGGAGCGACGCCCGTGTACTGCCCGCCAGACTTCAAACCGCTCCCGCCGATGACGCCCGCGACAAACGTGCCGTGGCCGTAAAGCTGATCCGTGTTTGGCAAATTCTCGACGTTCACGGGATAGTTGAAGCCGACGCTTGCGCTCTGCATGTCTGCGAGTTTGACGTTCTGCGCGACGCGCCCGGAGAGGTCGCCGTGCGTCGCGTCGAGTCCCGTGTCGAGCACCGCAACGGTCACGCCGCGCCCGCTCAAAGGCGTGCCCGCGTTGTTACGCACCACGTCGGCGTCGCGTCGCGCGCGTTCCACGCCCGTCACTCCTTGCGCCGGGTCGGCCGTCAGTTGCAGCGTGCGGTTGCGATAGATGGAGCGCACGTTCGGGAGGCGCGAGAGGGCGATGATCTGATCGGGGTTGGCCGAGATGTAGACGGCGGGCAGGACGTGGAAGCGCGTGCCGCCGAGGATGCCGATGCGTTGCAAATCCGAGAAGTCGCGCTCGGCGGGCAGTTGGTGATAGACGACGACGGCGTTGATGTTGCTGTCGTCGGTCGCCTGATTCGCTTGATTCAAAAGTAACGCGAGTTCGGGGTCAACGCTCTGCAAGCCGACCTGCTGGCGCGACGCGCTCGTCGCCGTGGAGATGCCCGTCGGCGTGTTGACGGTGATGCGTTCGGCAGAGACGACGGCGAGGTTGTCCGCGCCGGAGGCCGTGATGCCGTCAACTTTCGAGATCGAGATGCCGTTCGGCGCGACGTTCGAGAACTGCCCGTCCGCGCTCCTGAGCGTCACGGCGTCGGCGGTCAAGACGAGGATGCCGTCTGCGCCGGAGGCGGTGATGCCGTCGGCGGTCGAGACGAGAATGCCGTCCGCGCCGGAGGCCGTGATGCCGTTCGCGCCGATGGCGGTCAGGCCGTTGGCGGTCGAGATGGTGATGCCGTTCGGGTTGGTGATGATGATGGAGTCGGCGCGTTGCTGCGTGCCGTCGGCGGTCGAGACGAGGATGCCGTCTGCGCCCGACGCAGTGATACCGTCTGCGCCCGACGCCGTGATGCCTGTCGGCTTGGCGACGACGACGCTGTTCGTGCTCGGATAGGCCACGCCGTCCGCGCCCGACGCGGTGATACCGTCTGCGCCGGAGGCCATAATGCCGTCAGCCCCGGAAGCCGTGATCCCGTCTGCGCCGGAAGCAGTGATACCGTCCGCGCCCGACGCGGTGATGCCGTTGACGCCGAACGTGAGCACGCCGTCTGCGCCGGAGGCGGTGATGCCGTTCGCGCCGATGTAGTTGATGCCGTCCGCGCCGGAGGCGGTGATGCCGTCGCCGGTGGCGATGGTGATCCCGGCGTTGACCGAACCGAGCAGGAGCACGAGCGCGAGGGAGACTGCGGTCGCCTGTCGGGTTTTTTTCAAAACTATATTCATCATGTCGTTAAAACACGGACGCCTGACGCTGCCTAAAGATAATGGCCTGGATGAGTTTGCCCTGCTGCTCGCGCTGGGGGTCGGGAGCACGGCGAGGTAGGAGCATAAAAGTCGGGGAAAGCAAAATAACATATGTTCATCCAGACTGACCAAACGGGTTGTTACATTTTCCTTCTATTTTAAAGACGCCCCGCGGCGCGTGCCGGTCGTGACGAAAACCTGCGTGTGTTGGCGGGAGCAGACGAGCAGGCGAGACGCGGTTGACAACATCCCCGGCGCGCTACGCGGGTCAACTCATCAAGTTCTTGAAAATTTTCTGCGTCTCGGCCGCCGGTTCGACGCCGAGTTCCTTGCGCAGCACCCGCCGCAAGTGTTCGTACTGTTCCTTGACGGCCGCGCGGTTGCCGAGCGCGGCGTGCGCGCGCATGATCATGCAATGCACGTCTTCGCGAAATTGATCGTCGCCTAAGATTTGCTGCGCCAGTTGGAGCGAGCGCGACCACTCCTCGTTCTTCTGCGCCGCGACGGCCAACACTTCGAGCATACGCAAATGCTGCTCGCGGTAGTACGAACGCTGCTCGTCCACCCACTCGTCGTAACTGCCCTGCATGAAGTCGCCGCGATAGAGGGCGAGCGCGTCTTCGTAACAACTGATGTAGCGCGCCTGATCGCCTGCGCGCTTGGCCGTCTCGGCCTCGGCGACGAGGCGGTCGAACTCTTCCGTGTCAATACGGTATGAGAACTCCTGATTGAGCAAGTAGTCGCTGTCGCGGTAGAGCAGAAAGTTTTGCTTGACGGGCTGATTGCTGTTCAGGGCTTTGCGTATGTGCGAGACCGTGGGGTGGAAGTTTTTCTCCACGGCGTCGAAGTCGGCCTCGCCCCAGAAGGTGTCAATGATGGTGTCTTTGGAGGCGCGGCGGTGGCGGCGCGAGGCAATGAAGCACAGGATGTCGCGCGCGCGTTTGGTCGTCCACGCGTCGGCGGCGAGCGGGCGCGCCGGGTCGCGGAAGACTTCGACCGGGCCGAGCATGTTGAGCGTCAAATCGGCGGCGGGCTTCGGCGGCACGAGTTGGACGGCAGCGACTTGCGTCATCTCGACGACGCGCGTCACATTAGTTGTCGCCGTCGTCGCCGTCGTCTGTTGAGTTTGTTGTTGCTGCGTCTGCGCGCCGGGCTGCGCGAGTTGTACGCCCTCGCGTATGTCGGGCGGGAGGAGCGCGGCGGCGTCGGGCGCGGCGAAGAGCTGCGGGTGGTGCGCGACCTCGCGGCGCAGCCAGTAGTCGTAGTCGTAGCGCGCGGCCAGATCGAGCGCGCGGCGCAGGCGTTCGACCACCTCGTTCTCTTTCCCCTCGGAGAGCGCGCAGGAAGCGAGCGCGAGCGCGGCCTGCGCTTCGTAGTAGTGCAGGCCGTGCGTGTGAAAATAGGAGAGCGCGCTTTCGAGTTCGGCGCGCGCCGCGGCGGTGTCGCCGAGCGCGGCAATGACGCGCGCGTGTGAGAGCGTGGCCGTCTGCAAAGCCATCTCGTCTTTGACGGCGGCGCGCGCGGCGATGAGACGTTCGAGTTGACCTTTGGCCGCGGCCGGGTCGCCGAGTTGCAGACTGAGCATAGCCTGCTCGTCCCACAACTCCGCGCGCGAAGGATCAACTCCGGCCTCTTCGTAAGTGCGCGCGGCGTGGTTGTAGAACTCCAGGGCGCGTGCCGCATCGTTGCGTTCGCGGTAGAGGTTGCCGTAGGTCTCGAAGGCTTCGGCGCGTTGCGCGACGAGGTTGAAGAGTTGGCAGCGTTCGAGCGCGCTGTCGAGGTGTTGCTCGCACGCTTCGAGATCGCCGCGGTAGAGATGGCAGCGCGCGAGGTTCAAATAAGCCCAAGCCTCCTGCGGCACGGGCGGGGCGTTGCCGTTATCGCGCAGCATCCGACGCAGCCAGCGCATGGCCTCGGAGAAGTCGCCGCGGATCATCGCAGGCAGTCCGAGGTTGTGCGCGATGAGGTGCATGTAGTGGGTGTCGTGCTGCTCCTCTGCGAGTTGGAGCGCGGCGCGAAACTCGCCCTCGGCCGCCGCCCATTCGGTCAGCGCGAAGTAACAGAGGCCGCGCGTGTTGCCGCACTTGATACGCACGCTCGACTGTTCGCCGACGAGTTCGAGCGCGCGGTCGAGATAGGTGAACGCGCCCGCGCAGTCGCCGCGTCGGCGGGCGATGGTGGCGAGCGAGTGCAGAGCTTCGGCCTCGCCGTCAGCGTCGCCGCGCGCGTTGAGAAGCGTGGCGGCGCGGCGGAAAAGCGTCTGCGAAGTTTCGTACTCGCCGCGCAGACGCGCGACTTCGGCGCGGTGGAAGAGCGCGCGCGGGTGCGCTTCGATGGCCGACTCGGGGATGGCCTCGACGAACGTGATGAGCGACGTGAACGCGCCCGTCGCGATCCACTCTTGCCCCTTGTTGGCGATGATGATGGCGGCGCGCCCGAAGTCTTCGGCCGCGAGCAGGTGGCGGATGGCCTGCTCCCACTGCTTGCGCTCGACGAAGAACTCGGCGTAACGCGCGTGCTCGCGCGCGACGCCCGCCTGCCCGATGTCGGAGCGCAAACGGCGTTGCAGAAAATCTTTGAACAACGGGTGGAGGCGATACTCTTCGCCGCGCCCGTCGCTGCCCGCCACGGTCATGAAGACGTTGCGGCGCACGAGCGCGGGCAGCAGTTGCGCGCAACTGCCGTCGGGGAAGAGGCGACTACAGATGTCGGCCTCGACGCGTTCCAAGAGCGAGATGCGCAGGAGCAAACTTTGCGCGTCGGCCGCCTCGTCGGCGAACACCTCTTCGGCGAAGTAGTCGAAGATGTCGAGTTCGGACTGGCGCAGAATCTCGGAGAGGTCGGGGCGTGCTGCCGACTCGCCCACCCGCGCGCCACTGGCTAACGCTTGACGCTGCGCGACCTGACGGATGAGTTGCAGCGCCGTGATCCAGCCGTGCGTGCGTTCGCGGTACTCGGCGAGTTGTTCGGGCGTCAGTTCGAGGTCGAAGACTTTGCGAAAAAGTTCCTGCGTCTCTTCGTCGGTGAAGAGGAGTTCGGCGCGGTCAATGATCGTGAGTTCGTTGTGGGCGCGCAGGCGCGCGAGGGCGAGCGGCGGCACGTCGCGCGAGATGATGATGATGTGCAACACGTCCGGCAGGTACGCGAGCAGACGATCCACGACGCGGTGGACGGCCGTGTCCGTGCCGAGATGATGATAGTCGTCTAAGACGAAGATGAGTTGCTGGTCAACGAGGTCGAGCACTTCGTTGAGGAAGACATCAACGGCGCGTTCGGGCTGCTCGGCGAGTTCGGCGGCCGACTGCTGCATGTACGAGAGCGTGGCCGCGCCGAACTCCGGCACGACCTGCTTGATGCCGTGCGCGAGGTAGCCGAGGAAGACGAAGGGGTCGGCGTCGGTGCGGTCGAGTTGATACCAGACGAAGGGGCGCGCGTGAGTGCGCACGAAGTCTGCGACGAGTGTGGTCTTGCCCGAACCGGCGTTGGCGGCGACGAGCGTGACGGGGTGCGCGAGGTTCGATGAAAGTCGCTCCATCAAACGCGGGCGTTGCAGCAGCGCGGGCGTGGGGCGCGGCGGCAGGAGTTTGGTGCGGAGGAAGAAGGCGGGCGTCGCCAAGCCCCCGGTCGTCGCTCCCGTGAGCGGCGGCAGCGGGGAAGTCTGTAGCTTGCCCTGACGATGCGGCCTGTTGCTCATCAGCCTCCCGGCGTCTTCCGCGCGCGTGTCGCTGAAGGTCGCCCAAGCGAATTAGAATGTCGGTCGGCGCGTCTGCGGTCGTGGCCTTTGGTCAATCCCTTCAGGTGCGCATGTGTCGCGCGCGGCCACGTTAGTTTTTAAATTCTTACTCCGTCCGAACCCTCGCGCGCAAGCGCGCCGCGTCCGGCGAGACCGACCGGCCTCGCGCTCGCTCACGCTTCAACTCGCCCTGACCGAAGACTTCTCCGCGTAACCTTTGACAAGGCGCAGGCGGGAGTTGGCCGCGCGACTCTCCGCGCCGGAGTTCAACGCCGCGACTTGTGACGCCCGCGACTCTTCCGCGTTCAAAGCCTCGCGGTGCGCGCGCGCCGTGCGGTCGAGTGCGGCGGCGCGCCCCCACGTCTCGGCCAAAGCCTGCGCGGCGGGCTTCGTCGGCAAGCCGTAACTGTCGAAGAGTTCTTCCGCTTCTCCGAGCGTGAAGGCCATCGCGGATTCGTCAATCACGCGCAACGTCTGCTTCGAGCGCATGCGCCAGAGCGGTGCGGGCGGCAGCGTGCGGCCGATCAAAATCATGTGCGCTTCCGCGGGCAAGAGCGGCAGGAGGCGGCCGAAGAACGGGACGATCCATTCCGCATCATACAACAGGTGCAGATCGTCCACGACGACTAAGAGCGGCTCTTCCGCTTCGAGCATCGTCATCTCGTAGACGAACGACTCGGCCAGCAGCGCGGCGTCCGGCATCGCGCCGCTCGAAGACAGGAGCGCGAGCGTCTTGCGCCCGAAGCCGGGGTGCTGGTTGCGCACGGCGGCGACGAGGTATTGCAGGAACGTCTGGCGGTCAACCTCCGGCGCGTCAACTTTGTACCAAGCGACGCGCCGGTCGCTGCGCCCGGCGAAGTCTGAGGCAAGCATGGTCTTGCCCGTGCCCGTGCGCCCGTAAATGACGGTGGACGTGCAACAGTTCATGCTGTCACCTAACGCGTCGAGCAGACGGCGGCGTGAGACGCGCGGCGACTCCACGGGCGGCGTAATCTTATCGAGGATCAGTCCCATCGTTTCCTTCTCTCAACTCTCTCTTGCAGGGATGACCTTCAGACGCGCGGGCTTTTTTGAGGGCGCGTGCGAGAGTTCTGGCAAAGTTATCCAACATCATCAGGGGCATCCTTCTCACAGTCTGTTCGGGCTTGGGCGACCGCATGGGGCGCGCTCTCGCCCGTCACCTCTATAATATGCGCGGGCGCACTTGAGGAATTCTTGAGATGTTTAACGCGACGAGGGGCGAAAACCGGACGGACGGCAGTTGCGGGCGACGGCCGCGCAGGGAAATCCGGCGAAAGCCGTTTGCCGAGAGCGTTTTCACGCGGGCAACGGCGCGTCGCGGCAGGGCTGCAAAGTAGTCGTCGGGCGAAAATTTTTACCCCGGCGGCGTAGGCGTCGGGCTTGGCTTACCGCCGGTTTCTGGTTCATTATGTCGGGCATGGCTGAAACTCAAATCGCTCCTTACGGTTCCTGGAAATCGCCCATCACCGCCGACCTCATCGTGCAGGGCGCAGTCGGTCTAGGCATGGTCAAGACCGACGGCGAAGACATCTACTGGCTCGAACTGCGCCCCAACGAAGGCGGGCGCACCTGCATCGTCCGCCGCACGCCCGGAGGCGAGTTGCGCGACATGACGCCGCCCGACTTTAACGCGCGCACGCGCGTCCACGAATACGGCGGCGGCGATTTCGTCGTACACAGTGGCGCGATCTATTTCTCCAACTTCTCCGACCAACGCCTCTACCGCCAGACGCCGGACGCTCACGCGCCCGAACCGCTCACGCCCGAATCGAACGCCGAACTGCGCTACGCAGACGCCATCGTGGACGCCGCGCGACGCCGCCTCGTCGCCGTGCGCGAAGACCACCGCGGCGCGTCGGCGACGGGCGCGCACGAACCCGCGAACACGCTCGTCGCACTCTCGCTCGACGACGCAGACGAGAACGCGGACGGCGGTCGCGTGCTCGCCTCCGGTTACGATTTCTATTCCTCGCCGCGCCTCAGTCCCGACGGGCGGCAGTTGGCTTGGCTCTGTTGGAATCACCCGAACATGCCTTGGGACGGGACGGAGTTGTGGCTCGGCGACGTGGCGGAAGACGGCACGATTGCGAACGCGCGTCGCGTCGCGGGCGGGCGCGACGAGTCAATCTTTCAACCCGAATGGTCGCCCGCCGCGGGGCGTCTCCACTTCGTCTCCGACCGCAGCGGCTGGTGGAATCTCTATCGCATGGGCGAAGGCGCGGGCGAGGAGTTTGAACCGTTGTGCGAGATGGAGGCCGA
Source organism: Pyrinomonadaceae bacterium (assembly GCA_030841105.1). Taxonomy (GTDB): domain Bacteria; phylum Acidobacteriota; class Blastocatellia; order Pyrinomonadales; family Pyrinomonadaceae; genus JAIVJZ01. The sequence continues at coordinate 53,440 of JAVEDE010000037.1, read as the reverse complement.
GTTCGGGCAGCCGCAGTGGGGCTTCGGCATGTCAACTTACGCCTTCGCATCGGACGCGGAGATCGCGTGCGCCTACATCGTGCGCGGCATGTCGCGCCTCGGTCGGCTCGACACGACGAATAAAAAACTCACTCCGGTCGAAAGCCTCTACGCCGATTTGCAGTACATGCAAGTCGCTGGCGGCCGCGCCGTGTTCCGCGCGGGCGCGCCGCAGCGTTCGGCGGCCATCGTCGCGTTCGATCTGGCGTCGGCGCAGTTTGAAGTTTTGCGTCGCGCCAACGAGCACGACATAGACGAAGGCTATCTCTCCATCGCGCAGCCCGTCGAATTTCCGACTACGGAAGGGCAGACCGCGCACGCCTTCTTCTACCCGCCGCGTAACCGCGACTTCGCCGCCCCGACGGGTGAACGGCCGCCGCTCCTCGTCAAAAGCCACGGCGGCCCGACCGCCGCCGCCTCGACCACGCTCAGCCTCAACATTCAATTCTGGACGAGCCGCGGCATCGCCGTGCTCGACGTGAACTACGGCGGCAGCACCGGCTACGGCCGCGCCTACCGCATGCGCCTCAACGGCACGTGGGGCATCACGGACGTTGACGACTGCGCGAACGGCGCGCTCTCGCTCGCCGCCGAAGGACTCGTTGACAGCGCGCGGTGCGTCATCACGGGCGGCAGCGCGGGCGGCTACACCACGCTCGCCGCGCTCACCTTCCGCGACACCTTCAAGGCTGGCGCGAGCCACTACGGCGTCAGCGACCTCGGCGCGCTCGTGCGCGACACGCACAAGTTTGAGGCGCGCTATCTAGACAACCTCATCGGCCCTTACCCCGAACGCGCAGACCTCTACCACGCGCGCTCGCCCGTCAACTTCACAGATCAACTTTCCTGCCCCGTCATCTTTTTTCAGGGACTCGAAGACAAGGTCGTGCCGCCGAATCAGGCCGAGTTGATGGTCGAGGCTTTGCGCGCGAAGGGGCTGCCCGTCGCCTACGTCGCCTTCCCCGGCGAGCAGCACGGTTTCCGCCGCGCCGAGAACATCAAGCGCGCGCTCGAAGGCGAACTCTATTTCTACTCGCGCGTCTTCGGGTTTGAACTGGCCGACCCGGTTGAGCCGGTTCCGCTGGAAAATCTTTAAACGGGAAATCTTTAAGTCGCCGGTTGAACGAGTTAAGTGGTTTTTCGCGCCCGCCCAAAGCGCGCCCGCCTGAGATCCGTTCGGGATCAACTTACCGCCCGCCCGTCTCTACGCGAATATAAATTCAAAAAGTTGGAGAAATAAATATCGAATATCTGAGATTTCGTAGTTTTATGTAAAAAAACTTGCGGCCGCGCCGTCTCCCCGGCACTCAAATCATTCCGGTAAGTGTTGCAGTCAGGCCGGGTTACGCGACTGGTGGGGTTTGGAGCGCGGCTCTGGTATCTAAGTTGCAGACTTCATGTCGCCAAGAAATTCTTTTTAGGCGTAATGGTGACAACAGTGGAGGCGCAGCGACAAGGTTCAAAGCGCAAATTGCTCGCATCATTTCATGTTGACTTTAGACTTCTAAGGAGCGAAGTATGATCCAGAAAATTAAGTTTTTACCGTCTATCGTCGCCCTCCTGCTCTGTCTGACCGCCGCGGCGTTTGGACAGGAGCGAACGGGTGCGATAGAAGGCACAATCACCGACCCGGCGGGCAACGTCGTGCCGGGCGTGACTGTGACCATCAGCAGTCGCGGGACGACCGAAGGCGCGCGCCAAGATGCGACCACCGGTTTCAACCGCACTCTGACCACGGACGATAGCGGGTTCTTCCGCGCGCAGGAAGTGCCGCCCGGTTTCTACACCGTGACGACCTCTGCCATCTCCGGGTTCAGCGGCGCGACCAACCCCAGCGTCGAGGTCGTACTTGGTAAGACGACCCCGGTGAACTTCTCGCTGCAAACGGGTAACGTTTCCGAGACCGTCACCGTCACGTCGGACGCCATCGCCATTGACCCGACCGACAACAAGATTCAGACCAACATCACGTCGCAGGTTGCCGAGTTGCTGCCCAAGGGCACCAACATCACCAGCCTCTTCAAGGTCTCCGCGGCGACCCGTCAGGAACCGCTCTCCGGCGGCTTCCAGATTGACGGCGCGTCAGGTTCGGAAAACACCTTCATCATTGACGGTCAGGAAGTGACGAACTTCCGCACCGGCTTGCTGAACACCAACAACAACCTCCCCTTCCAGCTCGTGCAGGAAGTGCAGATCAAGAGCTCCGGTTTTGAGGCCGAATTCGGCGGCGCGACCGGCGGCGTGGTCAACATCGTGACCAAGGGCGGCAGCAACGACTTCCACGGCGAATTCGGCATGCAGTTCCGCCCGTCGGAGTTGCAGGCCGGCCCGCGCCAGTTCCTGCGCAACTTCCAGACTTTTGACACCCCCGGCAACGTCAGCACCTTCGTTAACCGCGCCGACTACATCCGTCCGCAGCGCGACAACGGCACGGACTTCTTCCCGACCGCCAACCTCGGCGGCCCCATCGTCCGCGACCGGCTGTGGTTCTTCACGAGCTACACGCCGCAGTTCATCAACGCGAACCGCACGTTGAACTACGTGTCGTCCGACCCCCGCGGTAGAACGATCAACGACTCCGGCACCTACCGGTTCAACCGTAAGATCGACTACACGCAGCTTCGCCTCGATGCCGCGCCGTCCAACACGCTGCGCCTGACGGGCACGTTCACCTACAACCCGATTCGTGACAGGGGCGCGCTTCCCCTCTTCACCGAAACGACGGCTGCGCAGCAGTCGGCCAATTTCGGCGGCAGCATCGGGACGCTCTTCGGGCCTGAATTCCTCGGCCAGCAGGGTGGACGCCAGAACTCCAACAACGTGACGGGCGCTGCCGTCTGGACGCCGACCAGCAAGCTGGTCTTGAACTTCCGTGGCGGTCGCAGCTTCTTGAACGAGAAGTTGGGATCTTACGGCCTCCCGCGCTCCTTGCGTTACGTCTGCTCCGGTACTGCTGCGGCCACGGCTCTCGCCGGTTGTAGCAACGGTTTGCAGAACTTCGCGAGCAACTTCCAGGTTGACTACGACGTTTCGACCCGCAAAACCTTCGACGCCGATGCGAGCTACCTCGTCAACAACTTCGTCGGTCGTCACCAGTTCAAGGGCGGCTACCAGTTCAACGGTATCGCCAACAACACGAGCCAGGGCTACGCCGATGTCGGCCAGCTGACGCTCATCTACGGAACGCAGACCATCGCGAACCAGACCGGCCAGGCTCCGGCTCCGGGCGCGATTGGCGTGGGCGTCCTGCAACGCTTCGGCACGATTGGTCAGGCGAGCAGCGCCAGCCACTCCATCTACTTCCAGGATAGCTGGCAGCCCGTCAACCGCCTCTCGCTCAACCTCGGCATTCGCGCCGAGCACGAGACGGTTCCGAGCTTCAGCGCTTCGAACCCCGGCATCACGTTCGGTCTCGGCGACAAGATCGCGCCGCGTCTCGGCGTGGCTTATGACGTGACCGGCGATGGCAGGACGAAAGTCTTCGCCAGCTACGGTTGGTTCTATGACCGCTTCAAGTATGAATTGCCGCGCGGCTCCTTCGGCGGCGACTTCTTCCGTCGCGATTACTTCGACCTGTTCCCCGGCGTGGCGTACAACTCGTTCACCGTGGCTCAGATCATCGGCAACGCGGCTGACCCGGCGAACGGTGCGGCTGACCCGACCTGTGATAGCGACAACCCCGCGGTTCGTCGCGCTGCCGGCGCGCTCTCGCGCTGCCAGTTCGACTTCCGCATCCCGACCAACCTCGGTCTGGAAAACCTCTTCAGCAGCGGCGCTGTCGATCCCAACCTGAAGGCGGCTCGCCAGAGCGAGTTCACCGTCGGCTTGGAGCGCGACCTGGGCGGCGGCTACCTCTTCCGTGGTCGTTACACCCACAAGAATGTTGACCGCGCGATTGAAGACATCGGTATCCCGACGGCGGGCGGCAGCGAAGCCTACATCATCGGTAACCCCGGCTTCGGCCTGGCCGATGAGACCGCCAGGGATTTCGGTTATCCTTCGGTCAAGGCCGTTCGCAAGTACGACGCGATGGAGTTGCAGTTCGACAAGCGTTTCACGCGCAAGTATTACTTCAACGCCAACTACACCTACAGCCGCCTGTTCGGTAACTACTCCGGTCTGGCGAGTTCGCTTGAGAAAGATGCCAACGGCGTCGGGCGTACCAGCCCGAACGTGAGCCGTCTGTTCGACTTGCCGTTCCAGGCCTTCACGGCCAACGGCCAGCCGGTTGACGGTCGCTTGCCCACGGATCGTCCGCACGTGTTCAAAGCCTACGGCGCGTACACGCAGGATTGGCACGGGAACAACTCGACCGAGTTCTCGGCCTTCACGACCGCTACGTCAGGCACGCCGCTGACGACGACCTACTCGCTGTACAGCCTTGCCCCGCAGATTCTGTTCGGTCAGGGCGATTTGGGTCGCACAGAGATGTACACGCAGTCTGACGTCGCTGTTCGCCACAAGTATCGCTTTGGCAGCAACGAGCGGTTCACGATGGTTGCCGAGATCGATGTCCTGAACGTCTTCAATGAGAGCAACGAATTGGGACGCCAGACCGCGATCAGCGGAACCAACGTCGTCGGAGCCAACATCGGCTTCACGACCGGCACCGCTGCTCAGAGAGAAGTTGCCACCATCCTCGGCATCTTCAACGGCGGCATCCAGACACAGGTGCTCAACTTCCTGAACGCTCCGACCAATCCCGAGCGTCGCAGCGGAACCTACAACCTGGCGAACCTCTACCAGGGTCCGCGCGAGGTTCGCTTCGGCTTCCGCCTCTTGTTCTAAAACTTTACCGGCTCTCCCAACAGAGAGCTTGAACTTGAAAAGCCCATCCGGTTTATCCGGATGGGCTTATTTTTTTGCCGTCGCTACGGCTGCCTGAGGGTAGTGTGAATTGCTTAGCGGCGGCGGGTGAATGTCGTGGCCGAACGTGTGTGTGTCCGCGCTAGTTCGTCGCCGGTGCGGCCGGGGCGGGAGTGGTGGCGGCCTTGTCCCGCAACTGCTTGATCAGTTCTCTGATTTTCACAAACTCCGCCTCCGTCTCCTTATTCTTGGGCTGCACTTTGAGGAACAACTCCAACTCGTCGGCCGCCTCTTTATAACGCTTCTGCTCGCTATAGAGTCCGGCCAGTTGTTTATGCACCTCCGCGCCCTTGCCCTCGGAAAACTGGTTAGCGCGCTTAAAGGCCGCCTCGGCCAGTTCGAGTTTCGCGGCGCGCTTGAGCGCCTTGCCGAGCCACAGTTGCGCGTCGGCCCCTTTGCCGTAAATCGTGGTCGCAGTTCTAAAATTTTCGATGGCCTGATCGATCATCCCCAGTTGAAACTGCGTCCAAGCCAGACCGAACACGCTTGAATAGCCGCGCGGGTTGACCTCCACCGCCTTCATCAGCAGCGAGCCGCCCGCCTGCAAGTAAGCCGGGTTTAACTTGCCGCTCGCGTCAACGCCGCGCATGGCGTATTCCGCGCCCAGACGATCCAGCGCGTCGTAATACGTGGGAAAAATTTCGAGGGATTTTTTCAAACTCTCAAAGCCTTCCTTCTCCTTCTTGTCGCGGAGGTAGCCGATGCCTTCCGAGTATAGCTTCCGCGCCGCCGCGGGCACGTCTTGCGCGAAGAGGACGCCGGGGGCACCTCCGAACGGGCTGACATTGGCGCGCGGGTTCTCTCTCAGATAAACGTCAACTTGCTGCTGGTCAGCGCCGCTGCCGGCGGCGGCGGACACCGCCGAGAGGGTCACGTCCTGTAACTGCTCCAGGTAGGGAGTGTTGTAGGGCAGCACTTTAATCATGAAACGCCCGTTGCCCAGACCAGTAAAGGTAAATCGCCCAGAGGCGTCCGCCTTCTGGCGGGTGATGGTCGAACCCATGTCGTCGAGCAATTCCACATACATGTCACCCACGGGCTGCCGGGAGGGGCCATACACGCGGCCGTAGATGGCGTTCCGGCCTTGTACGAAACCCGCGCTGATCATCAACTGACCGGTCAGCGGGTGGTAGGTGCGGGCGGCAACTGATGTGGTGCCGGGGACGACGGCCAGCCCGATGGCTAAGCCAAACGCTAAACGAGCATCTTTCTTCATGATTAACTCCACTACAGGATTGTTTCAACTAGAAGGCGGTGGTTGGTACATCGCCTGAATGTACGCGTCGGTGACGCGCATTATAGCAACAAGCCAAAAACGAGTAAACAGAAATTGAGAGGCGGCTACCCGGTGTCAGGTTGCCGCCTCTCGATAGCGCGGGGTGTTGTCGCCCGTCTTGATGCCCGCCGCCGGGCTGTTTATTTCAGGTGCGTGTCGAACCAACTGATGACGGTGGTGTACCAGAGCGCGGAGTTTTGCGGCTTCAAAATCCAGTGGCCTTCGTCGGGGAAGTAGAGCAGCTTCGAGGGCACATTCTGCTTTTGCAGATAGGTGAACAACTGGAATCCCTCGCCGATGGGCACGCGGTAATCGAGTTCGCCGTGCGTGACGAGCGTCGGCGTCTTGAAGTTCTTGGCGAAGAGGTGCGGCGACCAGCGCGCGTAGAGTTCGGGGTTGTCCCACGGCGTCCCTTTGAATTCCCATTCGGGAAACCAGAGTTCCTCCGTCACGCCGTACATGCTCGTCAGATTGAAGACGCCCGCGTGCGAGACGAGCGCCTTGAACTTGACCTGCGGGTGGTCGTTGTGGCCGAGAATCCAGTTGACCATGTAGCCGCCGTAAGAACCGCCCGCCGCGCCGATGCGCTCGCGGTCAACATCCGGGCGCGCGGCGACCTGCGCCACGCCGTTCATGATGTCGGTGTAGACCTTGCCCGCCCAGTCGCCGGAGATGTCGTCGGTGAACTGCTGCCCGTAGCCGGTCGAGCCGCGCGGGTTCGGCATGAAGACGACGTAACCGGCGGCGGCGAAGATTTGCGGATTCCAACGATAGCTCCAACTGTCGTTCCAAGCCCCCTGCGGCCCGCCGTGGATAAGCACGACGAGCGGGTGACGCGGCGTGGTGGTGGCCGACGCGCTCGCCGGTGGGCGCACGAGCCAGCCGTGAACCTTCGTGCCGCCCGCGCCCGTCCACTCCACGTCTTCCGCCAACTGCAAATTGAAGTTGGCGAGGTAGGCGTCGTTCGTTCTCGTCAGTTGCGCGACGACGCGGTGACCGCCTTCAAAGTCGTAGCGATAAATCTCCGCCGGCTGGATCGAACTCGAACGCGTGAAGACGAGCGTCTCGCCGTTCGGGGCGACGCGCACGTCGTCGTTGAAGCCGTCGAAGACTTTCGTCAACTGCCCGTCGGCCACGTTCACGACATAGACAGGTTGACGGCCGCGCTCGCCGGAGACGAAATAGATGCGCTTGCCGTCGGGCGTGAAGGTGAAGCCCTCGACGTAGGCGTCGAACTTCGAGAGCAACTCGCGCGTCTTCTTCGTCTGGCGGTCGTAGAGCATCAGACGCCAGCGCGCGCTCTCGAAGCCGGGGGTGGCCTGCGAGCGATAGGCGATGTAGCGGCCGTCGGGCGAGTAGAGCGGCGACTGATCCGAGCCGCGGTTGTCGCCCGTGATGCGCTGCGCTTCGCCGCCCGCGACGGGCACGACGAAGATGTCGTTGTTCGTCGAAGTCGCTTCGACCTTCTCCGTGTTGCGCGCAAAGGCGAGTTCGCGCGAGTCGGGCGAGAAGGCGTAGTCGGGAGGGCCGCCTAAGCTAAAGGGCGGGGCGTCGAAGTCGCCGGGCGTGACATCGCGCGCCGCGCCGCCGTCGGCCGAGACGACGAAGACGTGCGTGCGCTTGCCGTCCTTGAAGGCCGTCCAGTGGCGGTAGAGCAGGCGGTCAATAACTTTCGCCTTGACCTTGCTCGCTTCCACTTCGGCGTCGCGTTTCTGGTTGCAGGCGTCGTCGGCGCAGTCTGGGTAAATGTCGGAGACGAAGGCGAGCCAGCGTCCGTCGGGCGACCAGACGGGATCACCCGCGCCCGTGGAGATGTTCGTGATCTTTTTGATGTCGCCGCCCGTCGCGTCCATCGTGTGAATCTGCCCGCCGCGCATGAACGCGATCCGCCTGCCGTCGGGCGACCAGCGCGGCGTCGTAGATGACGCGTCGCCGCTCGTCAGTTGGACGGGTTGGCCGCCCGCCAACGGGACGAGGTAGAGGTGCGTGCGGCTGCGGTTCGCGTCCTTGTCGGGGTCGCTGATCTGGTAGGCGACGAGGCGGCCGTCGGGCGACAGTTGCGGGTCGCCGACGCGACGCACTTTCAACAAATCGTCAATGGTCATGGGACGCTTCGCCGTCTGCGCCACGGCGGCGTTGGCGCAGACTAAGAGCGCGAGCGTCAGGACGACGACTGAAACAGTAGAACGCTTCATATAAGTCTCCTCGGAAATTTCTGGTGTGTTGGGAAGAGTCTCCGGCGCGCGGAAATTTATCATAGATGCCGCGCGCGCCACTAACGCTGCGCCCGTCGAAAGTTAAGGCAAAGGGAAAGGGGTAAAGGAGAAAGGGTAAAGGTAAAGTGGGGAAAGGACGAAGCCGAAGCACGACTCCCGATTCTTGGCTTTCACTTTTACCCTTCCCCTTTCCCCCTTTCCCGCTTTCCCCTGTTTGGCCTTGACGACTCCGGCGCGGCCTCGGATAATCCTCTCTGGCAACAGTCACAGCCCCACGCCGCAACTCCCCCAAGTCCTCAAAGTTGAAATTTAGATCAAGGGTGTGTTTTATGAACTTCTCAACGTGCCGCGCGCGGTCGGTCTCTACTCTCATCCTCACGTCGTTACTAATCTTCTGCGCCGCCTCGCAAACTCGCGCGGCCACCGTGCCCGCCGGTTTCACCGACACGCTTGTGGCGGGCAACTTGTCGAACGCCACGGCGATGGCAATCGCGCCTGACGGGCGCGTCTTCGTCTGCCTGCAAGACGGCGCGCTGCGCGTCGTCAAAAACAACGCGCTCCTTCCGACGCCCTTCCTCACCGTCGCCGTCAACGCCTCCGGCGAGCGCGGCCTGCTCGGCGTTGCCTTCGACCCGAACTTCAACACGAACAATTTCGTCTACGTCTACTACACGACGGCCGCCGCGCCCATCCACAACCGCGTCAGCCGCTTCACCGCGAACGGCGACGTGGCCGTCGCGGGCAGCGAAACCGTCCTTCTAGACCTCGACAACTTGAGCGGCGCGACCAACCATAACGGCGGCGCGATGCACTTCGGCCCCGACGGCAAACTCTACGTCGCCGTCGGCGAGAACGCGACGCCCTCGAACTCGCAGACGCTCGCCAATCTTCTCGGCAAGATGCTGCGCCTCAACTCGGACGGCACGATCCCCTCGGACAACCCGTTCTTCAACACGGCTACGGGTAAGAACCGCGCCATCTGGGCGTTAGGACTTCGCAACCCCTACACGTTCAACTTCCAGCCCGGCACGGGTCGCATGTTCATCAACGACGTCGGCCAGAATGCCGTCGAAGAGATCAACGACGGCATCAGTGGGTCGAACTACGGCTGGCCGACCTGCGAAGGCAGTTGCGCGAATCCCGGCTTCCGCAATCCGCTCTTTCAGTACGGCCACGGCTTCACCGCGACGACGGGCTGTGCCATCACCGGCGGCGTGTTCTACAACCCCACGACGCAACAGTTCCCCACCGCTTACGCCGGGAAATATTTCTTCGCAGATTTTTGCAGCAACTGGATTCGCCTCTTCGATCCGTCGAACGGCACGGCCACAGACTTCGCCTCCGGCGCGTCGTCGCCCGTTGACCTGCAAGTCGCCTCGGACGGTAGCCTCTACTACTTGCAGCGCGGCGCGAACGGCCAACTCCGCAGCATTCAATATCCGGCGGGGCAGACGCCGCCCTCCATCGTGATGCACCCGCAGAGTCGCAGCGTCGCCGCCGGGCAGCCCGTCACCTTCATCGTCTCCGCCACGGGCAGCGAGCCGCTTCACTATCAATGGCAGCGCAACGAGGTGGACATCCCCGGCGCGAACCAGTCGAGCTACTCGCTCGAACCGGCCACCTTCGACGACGACGGCGCGCAGTTTCGCTGCGTCGTCTCGAACGCCTTCGGCAGCGTGACGAGCAACAGCGCGAAGTTGATCGTCACCGGCTCGAACACCGCGCCCATCGCGCAGATAGACGCGCCGCCGGAGGGCACGCTCTACAGCGCGGGCGATACCGTCAACTATTCCGGCGCGGGCACGGACAGGGAAGACGGCACGCTCCCCGCGAGCGCGTTCACGTGGCAGGTTGATTTTCACCACGACACGCACACGCACCCGTTCGTCCCCGCGACGACGGGCGCGACCAGCGGCTCTTTCATCATCCCGACGACGGGCGAGACGGCGGCCAACGTCTTCTATCGGATCATTCTCACCGTCACCGATTCGGGCGGGCTGTCGCATACGGTCTTTCGCGACGTGACGCCGCGCACCGCCGTCGTCACGCTCCGCACGAGTCCGGCCGGTCTACAGGTCACGCTCGACGGGCAGCCGAAAACGGACGGCTACGCGGAACTGAACGTCGCGGGCATCCGGCGCACGCTCGGCGCGCCGTCGCCGCAAACTCTGGACGGCGTGACTTACAACTTCGTCTCGTGGTCTGACAATGGTGCGGCCACGCACGACATCAACGTGCCCGCCGCGAACACGACCTACACCGCCACCTACACGCGCGCGGGCGGCGCGCGCGAGGTGTTGATTTCCGAGTATCGCCTCGACGGCCCGAACGGTGCGCGCGACGAGTTCGTCGAACTCTACAACAACACGAACGAGCCGATCACGGTGACGACTTCCGACAACTCCGCGGGCTGGGCTTTGGTCACCGGGCGCGACGGGGCGCAGGGCGTCACGCTCGAAACTTACGCGGTCGTCCCCAACGGCACAAACATCCCCGCGCGCGGTCATTACCTCGTCGCGGGCAGCGGCTACTCGCTGGCCGGTTACGGCGGCGTCAACCGCGCCCTCGCCGATCTCACGACGCCACAGGGCGACCTCTCCGGCGACGATGCGGCGCACCCGTTCCGCGGCGTCGCGCTCTTCCGCACGGCCGACGCGAACAACTTCACGACCGCGAACCGTCTCGACGCCGCGGGCGGCGCGTGCGCCGACGCGCGTCTGAGCGAGGGGCGCGTCGCGGGTCTGTGTCGCAACGTCGGCACGGCGGCGAGTCCGGCGGCCGACTACAGCCTCGTGCGTAAACAGCCCGCGGGCACGCCAGCCGACACCGATCAGAATGCAGACGACTTCGCGCTCGTCGCTGTGCAGAGTCCTTTGCCGAGCGCGGGCGCGGGCGGCGACCTCGCGGCCGAACTCGGCGCGCCGGGGCCGGAAAATCTCAACAGCCCCACGCAGCACAACGCCACGATCAAAGCCTCTCTGATCGACCCGCAGGCCGCGTCCACGTCGCCGCCCAACCGCGTGCGCGCGGGCGCGCCGATACAGAACGGGTCGTTCGGCACGCTCACCATCCGCCGCCGCTTCGTCAACAAGACGGGGCGCACGGTGCTCGCCCTGCGCTTCCGACTGACCGGCATCACCACGCTCGGCTCGCCCGTCGAGTCGAACCCGCAGGCCGACCTGCGCGCCGCCAGTTCGTCCGACGCGGACGTGCAGACGAGCGCGGGGCTGCTCACGGTCAGAGGCACGATCCTCGAACAGCCGCCCGCGCAGACGCGCGGCGGCGGCATGAACTCGACCCTCGTCGTGCCGCTCGCGGGCGGCGCGCTCATCCCCGGCGCGAGCATTGACGTGCAGTTCGTCCTCGGCGTCGAGCGCGACGGCGCGTTCCGCTTCTTCGTCAACGTCGAAGCCATCACGCAGCCCGTGGCAGCCAGCCAGCAGAAGGGCGCGGAGGGGAAGGCGGGCAGGTGAAGTAACGAAGAAGGGAAGTGTCCGTGGTCAGTAGTCGGTAGTCCGTAGTCAGTTGTTCAAGAAATCTTTAGCGACTCGCGCAAGAGTCACATGCAACTGACTACGGACAACTGATCACGGACGGCGAACGCTCTCAGTTTCATCGTTTCCCAAAATAGACTGAACCCGCGCGCGGTTTCTGACGTTTTTCTTCGTGGACTTCAAAAGACGGGACACTTGGGGCGCAAAATCCGGTAAACAACGTGCGTTCGTGTGAAGCGCGCCGTGAGGCGGGGGAGAGTGTTGGCGATGAAATGCAAAATCTTTATCGTGATCCTGGCGGTGGTGGTGGCGTGGGTGGTCGGCCGGAGCGTTAAGAGCGGCGGGCAGAGTCTGGTCCATTCGGTGCAGCAGGAAGTGCAGGGCGAGGCGCACGACGACGGCAGCGGCGACGACGCGGCGCACGCGGACGAAGCGCCAGCGGCGGGTTCGAGCGAGCGGCGCATCAACGAATCTTACGAACTCGAAGACGGCGCGCAGGTGGATGTCTACGGCATCAACGGCCCCGTCACGGTCGAAGCGGTTGACGGCGACACCGCCGAGGTCAGCGTGACGAGCACGGGCGGAAGCCTGAGCGAGTTGAAGGCCAATCAGGTCATCGTCGAGCACACGAAGACGAGTCTCGTCGTGCGCGGCAAGGGGAGCAACAACTGGGGCTTCTGGAAGTGGCTGCGCGGCAGCGGCGGCGAGGTGCGCCACAACGTCGTCTTGAAACTCCCGCGCGGCGTCGAGCTGGCGGTGCGCGGCACGAACGGCAAAGTTTTGGTCGGCGAGATGGAAGGGTCGGTGCAGGTCTCCGGCGTCAACGGGCGCGTCGAGATCGGCGGGGCGCGCGGCCACGCGGAAGTCAACGGCATCAACGGCGGCGTCACCGTCAACGTCAAAGAGATCGGCGAGCACGGCTTGACCGTAAACGGCATCAACGGCGGCGTCGAACTTCGTCTCGGCGGCGGCGTCAACGCCGACCTCAATCTCAACGGCGTGAACGGGCGCATGACCATCGAAGCCCCGAACGTCGAAGTGCAGGAACAGAAGCGCGATAAGTTGCGCGCGCGCATCGGCACGGGCGGCGCGAACATCGAGGCCAACGGCATCAACGGCAGCGTCCGCGTCGTCGGCGTGTAACGCATCCGTATGGTCGGCGTGTAACTCGTGCGCCGCGCGGGCGTCTAACTTCGGAGCAGAAGGATTTCCCCCTCCCCTGTTCCGCGCGAAGGCCGGAGAGTTTTTGTTAACTCTCCGGCCTTCGCACGTTCGGCCGTTGATGCGATTGAAAGCCTGCGTCTTCTAAGCGCGCGTCGTGAGAGCCGCGCGCGCGGCGCGGACGAGACGCAGGGCTTCTTCGGTGGTCGGGGCGAGCGCGGTGAGGTGTCCCATCTTCCGCCCGGCGCGGGCTTCGTGTTTGCCGTAGAGGTGCAGCTTGACGTTCGGGATGGCACAGGCCGCGCGCCAGTCGGGTTCGCCCGCTTGCCAGAGGTCGCCGAGCAAATTCGCCATCGCGGCGGGGCGCAGTTGTCCGGTCGCGCCGAGCGGCAGCCCGCAAACGGCGCGCACCTGTTGCTCGAACTGGCTCGTCTGGCAAGCGTCAATGGTGAAGTGGCCGGAGTTGTGCGGGCGCGGCGCGAGTTCGTTGACGTAGAGTTCGCCGCCGCGCGTGAGGAAGAACTCGACGCAGAGCACGCCGACGAGTGCGAGTTGTTCGCAGAGGCTCTCGGCAATTTCCGTCGCGAGCCGCGCGACCTGCGCGGAGACGCGCGCCGGGGCGAGCGAGCAATCGAGGATGTGCCGCTCGTGCGAGTTTTCGACCACGCCGAAGTGCGCCGTCTCACCGTCCGCGCCGCGCGCGCACACCACCGACACCTCGCGCTCGAAATCAACGAACGCTTCGAGGACGGCTTCTTGCCCGCCGAGCGACTCGAAGGCCGCGGGCGCGTCCGTCTCCGTCTTGAGCAGGCGTTGGCCTTTGCCGTCGTAGCCGAACCCGGCGGTCTTCAACACGGCCGGGTAGCCTATGAGAGCGAGCGCGGCGTCGAGTTCCGCGCGCGTGCCGACGCGGCGGAAGGGCGCGATGGGAATGCCCGCCGCCTGTAGAAACGTCTTCTCGCGCAGGCGGTGTTGCGTCGTGTAGAGCGCCGCGCCGTCCGGCCGGACGGGGACGATCCCATTGATCGCTTCGACCGTCGCCGCCGGGACATTCTCGAATTCAAAGGTGACGACTTGGACGCGGCTCGCGAAGTCGCGCACGGCGTCGAGGTCTTCGTAAGAGGCGGTGACTTCAACGTCTGCGACCTGACCCGTAGGCGTGTCGGTTTCGGGCGAGAAGGTGTGGACGAGATAGCCCATGCGGCGCGCGGCCATCGCGAACATGCGGCCGAGTTGGCCGCTGCCGAGCACGCCGATGGTCGCGCCGGGAAGGAGCGTGCGCGTGCTTGACGGGGAAGAGGACGCGTGATTCACGTTATTAACGAACGGGTAATTTGAATTGGAAAGCGTTCACCACATAGAGAGAGCATAGGAGCAGTAGAGCGAAAAACCATTTGAGATTGTGAATTTGAGATCGCCTGCCGACGCCCTGTCTGCCCCTCCGGGTCATCTGTGGTTAGAGTCTCTAACCCGACAGAAGAGTTGGTAACAACCTAACTCAACTCCGCCGCGCGCACCTGCCGCTCCTGTTCCGCACGAAACGCGCGCAGGCGTTCGCGCAGGCGTTCGTCCTCGCCTGCGAGGATGGCGACGGCTAAGAGCGCGGCGTTGCGCGCGCCTGCTTGCCCGATGGCGAGCGTGCCGACGGGAATCCCGGCGGGCATCTGCACGATGGAGAGCAAAGAGTCCAGCCCCTTGAGCGCGCGGCTCTCGACGGGGACGCCGAGCACGGGCACGAGCGTCTGCGCGGCGACCATGCCGGGCAAGTGCGCCGCGCCGCCCGCGCCCGCGATGATCACGCGCACGCCGCGCGCCTCCGCCTCTGACGCGAACTCCGCCAACAGGCGCGGTGTGCGATGCGCCGAGACGACGCGGCACTCGTGCGCGACCTCGAACTCCGTCAACACCTCGTCCGCCCCGCGCATCGTCTCCCAGTCGGACTTGCTGCCCATCACGACCGAGACGAGCGGCCGCCGCTGCGCCGCCGCGTCTCCGTCGTTCGTCTCGGCCGTTTCCTGTTTCGCTTCTTCTTTCACTTCAAATCGGAGGTGAGGATGTTCATAGACACCTCTTAGCTGCGACCGTTATTGCGAGTAGCCGGGCTTGCCGTCGAAGTTGTAGAGGTTCTCGGTCTTGATGAAGTCGAGTCCGTGATCCGCGACGCGTTGAAGCAGCGCGGTGATCTGCGAGTGCGAGATTGACGCGCCTTCCTGCGAGGCGAGGTAGCGGCAACGCCAGTGATCGGAGAGGAATGTTTCGGGCAACCCTTGCGGCCAGACGGTGATGCCGCGGTTGCCGATCAGGGACAACTTGAGACCTTCGCCGCTCAACTTGTCGCACGTCTCGCCGAGCGCCTCCGCCGTGCCGCCTTCCCAGTTGAGGAACACGTCAACGCCGACCAACTCCTTCTTCTCGACCTTGCCCGTGCCCGCGCCCGCCGTGCTCGTCTCGCTGCCGCCGCCCTCGTTGTACTTGACGGCCTTCAACGTCTGCGGCGACTGCCCCAGACGCTCCACCACGGCCGCCGCGAACTCGCGCGTGCCGACCTTCTGCTTGCTCACGCCCTCTGCGTAAATGTCGTAAGTGTGAACGCCGTCTTCCACGGCGCGCAGCCACGCGTTGTGGACGCGCTCGGCCACGTCCGGCTGGTTGATGTGGACGAGCATCATCACCGCGCCGAGCAACAGTCCCGAAGGGTTGGCTAGATTCTGACCGGCGCGTCGCGGCGCAGAGCCGTGAATCGCCTCGAACATCGCGCCCGACGTGCCGATGTTGGCCGACCCGGCGAGTCCGACCGAGCCTGCGATCTGCGCGGCCACGTCCGAGAGGATGTCGCCGTAGAGGTTCGGCATGACCACCACGTCGAAGGCTTCGGGCGTGTCGGCGAGTTTGGCCGCGCCGATGTCCACGATCCAGTGCTCGTTTTCGAGGTCGGCGTACTCGGCCGCGATCTCGTCGAAGACCTTGTGGAAGAGACCGTCGGTCATCTTCATGATGTTGTCTTTCGTGAAGCACGTCACCTTCTTGCGGTTGTTGCGCCGCGCGTACTCGAAGGCGTAGCGCACGATCTTCTCACAACCGGGGCGCGAGATGAGTTTCAGGCATTGATAGACCTGCGCCGTCTGCCGGTGCTCGATCCCCGCGTAGAGGTCTTCCTCGTTCTCGCGCACGATCACCACGTCCATCTTCGGGTGCTTCGTGTCCACGAACGGGTGGTACGAGACACACGGGCGCACGTTGGCGTAGAGGCCGAGCGTCTTCCTGACCGTCACGTTGAGACTCTTGAAGCCGCCGCCCTGCGGCGTCGTGATCGGCGCTTTCAAAAAAACTTTCGTGCGGCGCAAGCTGTCCCACGCGCTCGCCGGGATGCCTGCGGTGTCGCCGCGCAGATAAACCTGCTCGCCGATCTCAATCGTCTCAATCTCAAGACGCGCGCCCGCCTCCTTCAAAATGTGGAGCGTCGCCTCCATGATTTCGGGGCCGATGCCGTCGCCGTGCGCGACCGTGATGGGAACATTCTGTGCCATGATTTTAGTTCGAGCACCTTTCGCTAAATTCGGATTTTAAGAAGACTACTCAGGTGGCCGATAGCTTACTACTTTTCACCCGCCGCCCGAAAGTTTGCGACGCCCAAACTCGACGCCGCGCCCCGCGTGAAGTCTGCTTGAAGATTCAACTTTTGCGTCGCGAAGGCGCGGGGCGCGTCTTCCCCACAGGCGCGTAAATTTAGTATGATGCCGGTGTGCCGAAGCCCCATGCGAGCGAAGGGCGGGAGCAGTTTTTGCGCCGGGAATCGGCACGAGCACGCCCCCCCACCAGCATCACCCGGAGAGAGTTGCGCCCGCCGCGCGACGTGCGTCCCGCATGCGAGAACTTGCCTGCACTGACATTTGACGGAACAACTAGATGCTGAATTTGACTCGATCCAGTTGGGGGCGTTACCTCATCGCCGTCTTAACCGTCGCCGCGTCGCTGCTCAGCACGTTCGCGCTGTGGCCGTTCAACCAGCCGGTGCGGCTCGCCTTCTTTTACGCGGCGGTCGTCGTCAGCACGATCTACGGCGGTTTGCGCTCCGGCCTGCTCGCCATCGCGCTGGCCGTCGTCGCCAGCGCCTACTTCTTTTTCGCCCCGGCCAATTCGTTCAACCTCGGAACGACGGCATTCCTCCAGTTGGGCGTGTTCATCGTGGTCACGCTCTTGATCGCGTTCGTGATCGAGCGGGGCAATCGCGCCGAGAGCCAACTGACCGTCTCCGAGCGACGCTTCCGCCAGTTGGCCGACAACATTGATCAGGTCTTCTGGGTCTACGATCTCAAGGAGGCCAGAGTCGTCTACGCGAACCCGGCTTACGAAGTCATCTGGGGCGACACGCGCGAGAACCTCTACAAAGACCACGACACGTTTTTCAAAATCCTGCACCCCGACGACCGCGAGCGCGTGTCGGTTTCGCTGAGACGACAGCACGCAGGATCGCGCACCGAAGAGGAGTACCGCATCGTGCGAGGCGACGGCACGGTGCGCTGGATTCGCGACCGCGCCTTCCCCGTCCGCGACGAGCAGGGCACGCTGTTCCGCATCGTCGGCATCGCCGAAGACGTGACGGAGGACAGGGCGGCGGAGAAGGCTCTGCGCGAACAGACCGAAGCGGTCGAGACGGTCAACCGGGTCGGGCAGATGCTCGCGGCCGAACTGGACTTGCACAAACTCGTGCAGGCCGTCACTGACGCCGCAACCGAACTGACGGGCGCGCACTTCGGCTCGTTCTTCTACAACGTGCTGGACGAGCACGGCGCGTCCTTCATGCTCTACACGCTCTCCGGCGTGCCGCGCGAAGCCTTCGCACACTTCCCCATGCCGCGCGCCACAGACCTCTTCGGCCCCACCTTCCGCGGCGAAGGCACGCTGCGCATTGACGATGTCAAACTCGATGCGCGCTTCGGCAAGAACTCACCTTACTACGGGATGCCGGAAGGCCATCTGCCGGTGGTGAGTTATCTGGCCGTGCCCGTCGTTTCGCGTTCGGGCGAGGTGCTCGGCGGGCTGTTCTTCGGCCATGAAGAGGCGAACATCTTCACGGCGCGCGCCGCCGGGATCGTCGAGGGACTTGCGGCGCAGGCCGCCATCGCCATGGACAACGCGCGCCTCTTCGAAGTCGCTAAAGAAGAGCGCGCGAACGCCGAGGCCAACGAGCGTTACTACCGTTTTCTCGCCGAGGCCATCCCAGAGATCATCTGGACGGCGCAACCCGACGGCGGCGTTGATTACTTCAACCAACGCTGGTACGAATTCACCGGGCAGAGACCGGACGAGCCGCACGGGTGGGGCTGGCAATCAGTCCTCCACCCGGACGACGCAACGCGCAGCCTCGCGCGCTGGCAGCACTCGGTCGAGACGGGCGAGGTTTACGAGATCGAGTATCGCTTCCGGCGCGCGTCGGACGGTCAGTATCGCTGGCACTTGGGGCGCGCTCTGCCCCTGCGCGACGAAGGCGGCCGCGTCATCAAGTGGTTCGGCACGTGTACGGACATTGACGACCGCAAGCACGCCGAGGAACAGCAACGCTTCCTCGCCGAAGCGAGCGCGGTGCTCGTCGCCTCGCTCGACTACGAGGCGACGCTCACGTCGCTGGCGCGCCTGATCGTGCCGCGCCTCGCCGACTGGTGCACGGTTGACATGCTCACAGACGACCGCGCCATCGAGCGTCTCGCCGTCACGCATCAAGACCCGTCGAAAGTGGAACTGGCTTGGGAGTTGAATCGCCTCTACCCGCACGACCTCTACGAGACGGAGGGCGTCTCGAAAGTCATCCGCACGGGTCGCCCCGAACTCTACCCGAACATCCCCGACGAACTGCTCGCGCTCGTCTCGCGCGACGCCGAGCACCTGAAAACTTTGCGCGAACTCGGTCTCAAGTCGAGCATGATCATTCCGCTCGTCGCGCACAACCGCGTGCTCGGCGCGATCACTTTGATGGCCGCCGAGTCCGGCCGTCGTTTCGGCGCAGCCGATCTAGGTTTCGCCGAAGACCTCGCGCAACGCGCCGCGCTTGCCGTGGACAACGCGCGCCTCTACCGCGAGGCGCAAGAGGTCAACCGACTCAAGGACGAATTTCTCGCCACGCTCTCGCACGAACTACGCACGCCCCTGACCGCCGTGCTCGGCTGGACGCGCCTGCTCGGCACGGGGCAACTCGACGAGACGACCCACCAGCGCGCGCTCGAAACCATCGAGCGCAACGCGCAGTCGCAGGTGCAACTCATTGACGACATCCTCGACGTGTCGCGCATCATCCGCGGCAAGCTGCGTTTGAACGTGCGCACGGCCGAACTCACGCCCGTCATCGAGGCGGCCGTGGATAGCGTGCGCCCGGCGGCCGAAGCCAAGGGCATCCGCCTGCAAGTCGTCCTCGACCCGCGCGCAGGGCCGGTCTCCGGCGATCCCGACCGCTTGCAACAGGTGGTGTGGAACTTGTTGTCGAACGCCATCAAGTTCACGCCGAAGGACGGGCGCGTGCAGGTCAGGTTGGAGCGCGCGGGTTCGCACCTCGAACTCATTGTGAGCGACACGGGGCAGGGCATCGAAGAGAAGTTTCTGCCCTACGTCTTCGACCGCTTCCGGCAGGCCGACCCTTCGACGACGCGCAAGCACGGCGGCCTTGGACTCGGCCTCGCCATCGTGCGCCACCTCGTCGAACTCCACGGCGGGACGGTGACGGCGGAAAGTCAGGGCGCGGGGCAGGGCACGACGTTCAAGGTGTCGCTCCCGCAGATGATCCTGCACCAGCCGGAGCACGCGTCGAACTCCGGGGAGCACGTTGCGGCCGAGCACCCGACGGCCGGGGGAAGGATCTCGCTCGAATGCCCGTCCGAACTCGACGGCCTGCGCGTGTTGCTCGTGGAGGACGATGCGGATTCGCGCGAGATGCTCGTCGTCGTGCTGACGCAGTGCCGCGCGGAAGTGCGCGCCGTCTCGAACGCCGCCGACGCGCTCTCGCAGTTGGAGTCGTGGCGGCCTGACGTTTTGATCAGCGACATCGAGATGCCGGGCGAGGACGGCTACACGCTGATCCGCAAAGTGCGCGCCCTGCCGCCGGAGCGCGGCGGCAAAATTCCGGCCGCCGCCCTCACCGCCTACGCCCGCGCCGAAGACCGCATGCGCGCCCTGCTCGCGGGCTTCCAACTCCACGTGCCGAAGCCCGTCGAACCGGCCGAACTCGCGGCCGTCGTCGCCAGCCTCGCCGGGCGCACGGTGGAAAAATAAGGCGGGAAAAGGGAAACGGAAGCGATCAGGGAAAAGGGGAAGGGGAAAAGGGGTAAAGGGGTAAAGGGTAAAGGAAAAGCACTCGGCCGAGTGACTTAACCTTTAACCTTTACCCCTTTACCCCTTTTCCCTAAAGCTTTCTCAGTGTCCGGCGGCGACTCCGGCGGCGCGGGTGGCGCGTCCCGTCGCGGCGGCGGGGCGGCGTTCGTGCTTGGCGCAGGCGCGCGCAAGCGCCTGCTCGACGCGCGGTTGGACGTTGCATTCCGGCTGGCGGCACACGGCGGCGAGTTCCGAGACGACGAGGTAATGCGCGCGTTCCAGCATCCGTTGCTCGCGAAAACTGAGCGGCTTGAGGTGGCTCAAATAAGTCAGGTGCTTGAGCACTCCGGCGACTTCAAAAATGTCGCCCGTCCGCATCTTGTCGGAAAATTCCTTGAAGCGATCTTTCCAGTCGTTGGGGGCGGCGGCGAAGTCGTCGCCGAGGTTCTTCAACAACATCTCACACTCGGCGGAAGAGATCGGCGAGCGCAGTCCCACTTCGCCGGCGTTGGCGACGGGGACGAGGACAACTGAGTTAGTGGCTGCGAGGCGAAGGGTGTAAAAGGGGATGGATGTTGCGCCTATCTGTTTCTGCTCGACCTGTTCGATAGTTCCGATGCCATGATTGGGATAGACGACTTTCTGACCAATTTTGAAGCCCACCACGTACCTCCTAACACTGTCTGAGAAAAGTTTCGCTGCGCGTGAGCAGCGGCCGGGTTTTGTAGGTTTACCCTCTTGCTCTTGGGGCGCAGGACGCGCCAAAGGCTCTGCTTAAATCGTCACAAAAGTGTAACAGCGGTTCTCGCGAAGCGTCAAGAGCAAGGATGAAGGGGGCGTCTGAGGATGGAGAAAAGCGTCGGCCTTTCATTCATCGTCCGGCAATCATCGGTGATCGGCATCACCACTATGCGGCAGTTCGATGGTGAATGTCGAGCCTTCGCCGGAAGTGGAACGCACTGTGGCCTCGCCGCCGTGCGCGCGCGCGAGGTGTTTGACGATGGCGAGTCCGAGTCCCGTCCCGCCGAGGGCGCGCGAGCGGGCGCGGTCAACGCGGTAGAAACGCTCGAAGATGCGTTGGATGTGCGCGGGCGCGATGCCCTCGCCGGAGTCTGCGACGCTGATGCGGTCGCGCCCGCCCGCGCGCTCGTGCGTGATGGAGACCGCGCCGCCCTCCGCGCTGAACTTGACGGCGTTGTCGCACAAATTCGTGAGCATCTGTTCGAGGCGGCGCGCGTCTGCATGGACGAACACGTCTTCAGAGACTTCGTTGCGGAGCGTCACGCCGCGTTCGGCCGCGCGCGCCGCGAGCGCGGTCAGCACCTCGTCGATCATGGGACGCAGGCGGACGGGGCGCGCCTCCACGGTCGCCGTCCCGGCCTCGATGGCCGAGAGTTCGAGGATGTCGTCAATGAGGCTGTGCATGCGCGCGGCGTTGCGGTCAATGATGGAGAGGAAGCGGCGGTTGTTGTCGGCGTCTTCGAGCGCGCCCGATTCGAGCGTCTCGACGAAGGCGCGGATGGCGGTCAAAGGCGTCCGCAGTTCGTGCGAGACGTTGGAGAGAAACTCTTGCCGCACGCGCTCTAAGCGTTCGAGCCGCGTGATGTCGAAGAAGACGCCGACCGCGCCGCGCGCCGCCGCTCCCGGCAAGCCAGCCCCGCGGCGTTGCCTGAGCGGCGCAACGCGCAGATCGAAGACACGCCGCTCCGCGTCCTCCATCGCGACTTTGACTTCCACGCGCTCGCCCCGCTCAATCGCGTCGAGGTAGGCCGACAGCACGGCCGGGTTGCGCGTCAACTCGCCGAGCCGCGGCCGCCGCCCCGCCGCCGCCGTACCGCCCCGCCCGAACCCGAAGAGGACGCGTGCCGCCGTGTTCGACGCAACCACGTTCAACTCTTCATCAACGACGAGCATCCCCTCGCGCATACTGTCCAGCATCGTCTCGACCAACTCGCCCGCCGTCACGCTCTCGGCCGTCGCTCCCGCCGCTGCCGACTCTGCGCCTTCCGTTGTCCTCGTCGTATCGGTTGGTGGAGAAGCCGCGCCGTCGCCGGATGATTCTCCGGCCGCGCCGCGCGTCAGGAGACGCGCGACACACGCGCCCGCCAGCGCGAACGCCAGTGCCGCGAACGCCGACGCGGGACGCCAGTAGATGAGTGCGAGAAAAGAGACGAGGAGCGCGGCGACGAGCGTGACGGCTGAGGATACGCGGAGAGACATCTAATTAATTCTCGACCAAGGGGGCGGCGCGGTCAACCGTCACCCCTTCGTCTCCCCATCCGTCGCCGCCTTCGCTTCCGTCTCGGTCGTCGGCTTCGCGCACCCGACGAAGCGATAGCCGACGCCGACGACCGTCTCGATGCAGTTGCCGCACAGCCCAAGTTTCTGCCGCAGGCGGCGGATGTGCACGTCGAGCGTGCGCGTGTCGCCGTAGTATTCGTAGCCCCACACGTTGTCGAGGATGTGCTGGCGCGTGGCGACGCGGCTGCCCGTCTTGGAGAGCATTTCGAGCAGGGCAAACTCCTTGCGTGTGAGTTTGACGGGCGCACCGTCGCACGTCACGCGCATGTCCGCGAAATCAATCGCGAGCCGTTCGTCGCCATAGCCGGGCGCGCTCTGTTCGCCCGCACGCCTGAGGACGGCGCGCACGCGCGCCATGACCTCTTTGACCGAGAAGGGTTTCGTGATGTAGTCGTCCGCGCCGACGTCGAGACCGCTGACGCGATCCGCTTCGTCGGTGCGCGCCGTGAGCATCATGATGGGCGTGCGGCGCGTGGCGGGTTCGCGCCGGAGACGGCGACACAACTCCGTGCCGCTCATCCCCGGCAGCATCAGATCGAGGATGATGAGGGCGGGCGCGCGCCGTGTGTCGAGCGCGGCCGCCAAGCCCTGCTCGCCCGTCGGCGCGATGATCGCCTCCAACCCCTCGCGCTCAAGGTTGTAGCGCAACCCTTCGGCGATGTCCGGGTCGTCTTCGATGATGAGAATCGGCTTTGACATATTTTTAAGTGACGAGTGATGAGTGACAAGTGACGAGTTGAAGACAAACGACGTGAGCCGGACGGGCTTTAGTTTTTAACTTGTCACTTGTCACCTGTCACTCGTCACTGTCTTAATTGCTATGTTTGATGAACGCCGCCTCGGCCATGTAGACCGTGAGTTCGCAGATGTCCGTGACGTAATCGCCGACGCGTTCGAGGTGTTTGGCGATGAGCAAGAGGCGCGCGCCGCGCCCGGTGGTCGTCGGGTCGGAGGACATCAACGCGATCAGTGTTTGGAACATGTGCTCGTAGAGCGCGTCAATCTCGTCGTCGCCGTCAATGACGCTGCGCGCCTCGGCGGCGTTGCCCGTGGTGAAGGCGTCGAGCGCGGCGCGCAGCATCGCCGAGGCGAGCGCGGCCATGCGCGGCAGTTCGGCGAAGAATTTGAGTTGCGGCTCGTCGTTGAGATCAATGGCGGCGCGGGCGATGTTGCAGGCGTGGTCGGCGATGCGTTCGAGAATGGGCGTGACCTTCGCCACCGAGACGACGAAACGCAAATCGCGCGCGGCGGGCTGGCGCAAGGCCAGCACGTCAATGCAGAGCCGGTCTATTTCCAGTTCGAGTTGATCGATCTGGTCGTCGTCGCGCAAGACTTCCTCGGCCGCTGCGGTGTCGCGTTCGACGAGCGCGAACATGGCGCGCGCGAGCGCGGTTTCGGTCTTGCCGCCGAGGAGCAGCACGCGGTTACGCATGTTGTCCAGATCGTAGTCGAGATGCCTATGCCGTTCCATATTGCCGGAGCTTTTCAGCCAAACCTCCCGGTGATGTAGTCCTCGGTCAACTTCTCGTTCGGGTTCGTGAACATCTTCTCGGTCGCGTTGACCTCGATCAGTTTGCCGAGCCAGAAGAAGGCGGTCACGTCCGAGACGCGCGCCGCCTGCTGCATGTTGTGCGTGACGATGACGATGGTGTACTGCTTCTTGAGTTCCACGATCAACTCTTCGATCTTCTGCGTCGCGATGGGGTCGAGGGCGGAGGCCGGTTCGTCCATCAACAACACTTCGGGGCGCACGGCCAGAGCGCGCGCGATGCACAGGCGTTGCTGCTGCCCGCCGGAGAGTCCGAGCGCGGAAGCCTTCAAACGATCCTTAACTTCCGACCAGATGGCCGCGTCTTCCAGTGCTTGCCGGACGCGATCCTGCAACTCCGTCTTGTTCGTCGTCAGCCGGTTGATGCGCAGGCCGTAGGCGACGTTATCGAAGATGGATTTCGGAAACGGGTTCGACTTCTGAAAGACCATCCCGACCCTGCGCCGCAAGTTCACGACGTTCAAGCCGGGCGCGTAGATGTCTTCGCCGTCAATCAAGACCTCGCCCGTGGCGCGCGTGCCGGGAATGGTGTCGTTCATCCGGTTCAGCGTGCGCAGGAACGTTGACTTGCCGCAGCCCGAAGGGCCGATGAAGGCCATCACGAGCCGCTCCGAGATGTCGAGCGAGATGTTGAAGAGAGCCTGCGCCGTGCCGTAGAAAAAGTTCAGTTCGCGCACACTGACTTTCGCCTGCGCCGTCGCCTGCTGTTGTTGCTGCTGCTCCGGCGGCGGCGCGGCCGCGCGCGGCGCGATCATAAAAGATGGTGCGGACATAATAAAACAGTGACGAGTGACAAGTGACGAGTGACGAGATCAAAGACAAGTTTAAAAACAAGTGTGCTGCTTTAACTTGTCACTCGTCACTTGTCACTCCCTAAATTTTCCCCCGCGTAAAGAAGCGGACGGTGATGTTGATGACGAGAATGAGCGTCATCAGAATGAGCGTCGCCGCCCACGCCTGCGCGTGCCACTCGTCGTAGGGCGAGATGGCGTAATTGTAAATCTGGACGGTCAAAGAAGCCATTGGCTGGTCGAGATAGACGTTGAAGAAGCGACTGCCGAAGGCCGTGAACAATAGCGGCGCGGTCTCGCCGGAGACGCGCGCGACGGCGAGCATCGCGCCCGTCACGATGCCGGAAGCGGCGGCGGGCAAGACGACGCCGGTCGTCACACGCCACTGCGGCGCGCCGAGCGCGAGCGCGCCTTCGCGCAAAGAGGCGGGCACGAGCCGGATCATCTCTTCGGTCGTCCGCGCGACGATGGGGATCATGATCATGGCGAGCGCGACGCCGCCCGCCATCGCCGAAAATTGCTTCATCGGCAGGACGATGATCGTGTAGACGAAGACGCCGACGAGGATTGAGGGGATGCCCGTCAGCGTGTCGGTCAGGAAGCGCACGAGCGAGGCGAAACGTCCCGCGCCGTACTCGGCGAGGTAAATCCCCGTGGCGATGCCGAAGGGCATGCCGACGACGCAGGCCATCGCCAACAAAATTAAAGTGCCGAGGATGGCGTTGCCGATGCCGCCGCCTTCGCCGACGGGCTTGGGCGTCTCGATCAGAAATTGAAAGCTGATCGCGCCGAGACCGCGATAGGCGATGTAGCCGAGAATGAGCACGAGCACGGCGACGGCGAAGAAGGCGCACGCGGCCGTCAACGTCGTCATCACGGCGTTGGTCGCGTAGCGTCTGGCGTGCGTCGTCGGCATAAAAGCGTTGGGGGAAAGGGGAAGGGGTAAAGGTTAAAACCGAAACCCGCCGCAAGTTGCGTTCGCCCTTTACCTTTTACCTTTCCCCCTTCCCCTAAAGTTCTTAAGCTCTGGCCGTGCCGCTTGTGCCGCGCGTGACGCTCCAGACGAGGAGGCGCGCGGCGGCGTTGATGATGAACGTGACGAGGAACAGGATCAGTCCGAGTTCGACGAGCGCGCTCAGGTAGATCGCCTCGGTCGCTTCCGTGAATTCGTTGGCGATGACGGAGGCGATGGTGTAGGACGGCTCGAACAGCGACGCGCTGATCTGCGCGCGGTTGCCGATGACCATCGTGACGGCCATCGTCTCGCCGATGGCGCGCCCCAAGCCGAGGATGATCGCGCCCGCGATGCCGGGGCCGCCGTTGGCTAAGACGACGCGCGTCGTCTCCCAGCGCGTCGCGCCGAGCGCGAGTGCGGCCTCGCGTTGCGTCACGGGGACGGCGGCCAGCACATCGCGCACCACCGCTGAGATGATCGGCGTGATCATGATGGCGAGGATGATCCCGCCCGTGAACAAACCGATGCCCGTGATCGTCCCTTGAAAGAACGGCGTCCAGCCGAGCCACTTTTGCAGCGGCGGCTCGACATACTGGCGCAGGAGCGGCGCGAGCACGAAGATGCCCCACAGCCCGTAGACGACCGAAGGGATCGCGGCCAGCAGTTCGACGAGGAAAGTGATCGGGCGCGACAGACGGCGCGGCGCTTGTTCGACGAGGAAGACGGCGACGCCGAGCGAGATGGGGACGCTGATCACGAGCGCGAGCAGCGACGAGACGATTGTCCCGTAGATGAACGGGAGCGCGCCGAACTGTCCCGACACGGGATTCCACTCACTGCTCGTCAGAAAGCCGAAGCCGAACTCGCGGAGGGACAGGCGCGCGTTCGAGGCCATCGCCGCGATCATCGCGCCGACCAAGAGCAGCACCAAGAGCGCGCAACCGAACAGCGCGGCGCGAAACACTGCGTCGCCCGTGTTGCCCGTCGGCGACAGCGCGCGCCGCCAGTCCCACGCGCGCACGCGTGCGCCGTAGGCGGACGTTGGCGTCGGTAGGGTTGGCATTGGTTGTTGCATGAATGTCAGGGGACGGGTTCGGGTTTCAAGTTTCAGGTTGCAGGTTTCAAGTTCAAGACCAAAGAACCGGAGAGCCTCAGTCTTGAAACCTGAAACTTGAAACTTCCTATTGAAACTTCCTACGCGCCGCGGAGCGTCTTGCCGCCCGCGGTGATCGAGTTGATGATGGCCGAAGCCTTCTCGACGATCTCCGCAGGGAGCGGCGAGTATTGCAAATCTCTGGCGAAGCGTTCGCCGTCGTGGATGCTCCACCAGAGGAAATCTACGAGGGCTTTGCCTTTGGCCGCGTCCTTCTGCTCTTTGTAGACGAGGATGTAAGTGTAACTGGAAATTGGGTAGGCGGTTGCGCCAGCCGCGTCGGTGATCGAGACGCGCAAGTCCGGCGGCGTCGTGGCGAGCATCTCGGCGGCGGCGGCCGTCACGGCGTCGAGCGACGGCGCGACGAAGTTGCCCGACTTGTTCTTGACGAGCGCGACGGGCAGTTTCGTCTGCACGGCGTAGACGAGTTCGACGTAGCCGATGGTGTTCGGCGTTTTCTTGACCTGACCGGAGACGCCCTCGTTGCCCTTGCCGCCGATGCCGACCGGCCAGTCAACCGACTTGCCCGCGCCCGGCGACGCCTTCCATTCGGGGCTGACCTTCGCCAGATAATCCGTGAAGACGGCGGTCGTGCCGCTGCCGTCCGAACGATGGACGACGGAGATGTCCGTGGCGGGCAGAGCGACGCCGGGGTTGTCGGCCTTGATGCGCGCGTCGTCCCAACGTTTGACACGGCCGAGGAAGATGTCTGCCACGACGTCGGGCGAGAAGCGCAGCGGCTCGGCGACGCCCTCCAAGTTGTAGGTGATGACAACCGCACCGAGCACGGTCGGGATGTGTAGGATCGCGCCCGGCGCTTTCTTCAAATCCTCGTCGCTCATGGGGGCGTCGGACGCGCCGAAGTCAACCGTCTGAGATTGAATCTGCTGGATGCCGCCGCCCGAACCGATGGACTGGTAATCAATCCGCACCTGCGGGTTGAGCTTGCCGTGTTCGCTCAGCCACTTCTGGTAGAGCGGGTTCGGGAAGGTCGCGCCCGCGCCCTGCAAGCGGATCGTCTCGCCGCCCGCGCCCGGCGTCGCGGTGTTGTCGGCGCGTTCGCCGCTGCATCCGGACGCGAACGCCAGCGCAACGGCGAGTAAGACCGCGTAGATGGCGCGGCTGCCGCTGCGGCGGGTCGTCTGTGGTGTGGGGAACATCGTCACTCTCCTCGGAAGTTTAAGACTCGCATAGAAGTCTCCGAGGATAGCGCGGGGCTGTTACACGCACCTGAACATGGCTTTAAATTTATGTTAACGGACGACGGGGCGCGTCCTAAGTGAGACGGTCAATCAGACGGATGACGAGGAACGAGATGGCGGCGATGATGGCGGCGAGGGGGATCGTCAAGACCCACGCCCAGACGATGCGACCCGCGATGCCCCACTTGACGGCCGACAGGCGGCGCGTCGCGCCGACGCCGACGATCGCGCCCGTGATCGTGTGCGTGGTGGAGACGGGGATACCCGCAAGCGTCGCGCCGAAGAGCGTCAGCGCTCCGGCCGTCTCGGCGCAGAAGCCGCCGACGGGTTTGAGTTTCGTGATCTTCGATCCCATCGTGTGGACGATGCGCCAGCCGCCGGAGAGCGTCCCGGCGGCAATCGCCGCATGTGCCGTCAGCACGACCCAGAGCGGGATGTCGGGAAGTTTGCCGCCCGCGCCCGCTTCGATTAGACCGCTAGTGACGAGGACGATGGTGATGATGCCCATCGTCTTTTGCGCGTCGTTGCCGCCGTGGCCGAGCGAGTAGGCGGCGGCCGAGAGCAGTTGGCCGCGCCGGAAAAGTTTGTCCACGCGCGTCGGCGTCGAGCGGCGGAAGAGCCAGTAGACGGCGACCATCAGGATGAAGCCGAAGGTCAGGCCGATGAGCGGCGAGGCGATGATGAAGATGAGCGTCTTGATCCAGCCTTCGGCTTTCAACAAATCCCCGAAGCCGCCGTAGGCTGCTACCGCCGCGCCCGCGTAAGCGCCGACGAGCGCGTGCGAACTCGACGTGGGGAGCGCGAGATACCACGTGATCAAGTTCCAGATGACCGCGCCGAGCAGGGCGGCCAAGAGCACGTAGAGGCGCAGGTCGGGCTGGATCAATTCGATCCGCACGAGGTCGCCGCCGATGGTCTTGGCGACGCGCGTGCCGAGTAGGGCGAAGGCGATGAAGTTGAAGAACGACGCCCACACGACGGCCATGCCCGGCGAGAGCACGCGCGTCGAAACCACCGTCGCAATCGAGTTCGCCGCATCATGAAAGCCGTTGATGTAGTCGAAGACGAGCGCGATGAAGATGATGAAGATGACGAACGCTAAGGTGACAGACATAGGAGCAATGAAGGATGAGGGATGAGGGATGAGAGATGAACCGGAAAGCACTCAATCGTTTGAATGCTTTTGTTCATCCCTCGTCCCTCATCCCTCATCCATTCCTTTCAGGCGTTCTTGATGATCACGCTTTCGATGATGTTGGCGACCTGTTCGCAGCGGTCAACGGTGGCTTCGAGTTTTTCGTAAATCTCTTTGAACTTCAGGACGGTGAGCGGGTCTGACTCCTGCCGGAACAGTTCGCCGATGGCCGCGTGATAGGTATCGTCGGCGACGTTCTCAAGGCGGTGGATTTCGACGAGCCGCTGGTTGATGCCCGTGGGGCGCGCGAGCGTCGAGACGATCTCGTGGAGTTGCACGGCCATGCGCTGGATGACATCGGCGAAGGCGCGCGCGTGCTGCGTGCTGCCCTGAATGTTGAACATGACCATGGCGCGCGCGGCGTCGTCAATGAGATC
Source organism: Pyrinomonadaceae bacterium (assembly GCA_030841105.1). Lineage (GTDB taxonomy): Bacteria > Acidobacteriota > Blastocatellia > Pyrinomonadales > Pyrinomonadaceae > JAIVJZ01. Next base: position 23,566 of record JAVEDE010000037.1, on the reverse strand, counting down.
AACCACGTCGTCGAGCGCGCTCGATAACTCGTAGATGTCTTCGCGGTCGAAGGGAGTAATGAACGACTTGTTGAGGCTGGTCGAGATGGTGTGCGTCAGTTCATCGCAGGCGTGCTCGATGGTCTTGATGCGCTGGGCGTAGGCGTTGTAGTCGTGGCCGCCGCCCTCGCCCATCATCTCGACGAGAATGGTCGAGGCATCGTAGATGTATGAAGTCATCTGCGAGAAGAAAGAGAAATATTGATCCTCGCGGGGCAGAAAACTGAAACGCGCCATCTTTTTACCGGCTCCGTTGTGGGATTGAAAGAAGAATCCGCACTATAGACGAACCGGGGCGCGCTTTTCAAGGTGAACGCGGGCTGAACGGTAGGTGAGACGGGGAGCGAACTGCCGTGGATCGAACCGGCGGGCGGCGTCGGAAGGGTGACGTTATTTCTTTCAAACTGACGTGGCGCAAGTCAGTTTGAACGTCGGACGTGTCAGTCAGCTTGAGCGCGGGACGCGGAGTTTTGCGAGTTAGTTGGAATTATCGCGTTTGTTCGTGGGGCGTGAGGGTGGCCTTTGAATTGCTTGGTGGATGGGTCAGACGCTCGCCTGAGGTGAGCGAACAAAACCCGATTCAGTTGAAGCTAAATGAAGAGCCTGAGCGAACACGAAGCCGTCAGCACCTATACGAAGGTGATCCTGTCTGTCTATGCCATCGTTTTTCTGGCGGCAATCTATTGCCTGCCGGTGGCACATATCGGACTCCCGCTTTTACTGTTCGCCCTGCTGGCCGTGCGCGCCAGTTCGAGCTTCCCGGTGAAGATCGCCGGGGCGGGCAATCACATTTACCTGACGGACAGTTTCCTGCTCCTCTCCATGCTGGTGTTCGACGCAGAGGCGGCGGCCGTCTTGGCGTGCGTCGTCACGCCCTGCGTGTTGCTCCATTCGAGCAAGAGCCTGACCGCGCTCATCTGCCGTTCGGCGATCTCGATCCTCCCGACCTTCCTCGTCGCGCTGCTGCTCTGCTTCGGGTTCGGCTCCGTGCCCGAACTCATACAGGCCGGGGACACACCCGCCATCATCACCGCGCTCGCCGCGTTGATCGTCGCGCAGTCAATCGTCAGCGCGGGCATCACGCTGACCGGCCGGAGCGCCAGCCCGCAGCAGAAACGCTGGCAGGCTTTCGTTAAAAGTTATCTCAAGCCGCTCTCGGTCTATCTGGCGGCCGGGTGCGTGGCCGGGTTGGCGGCGGGCGTCACGCACGCCGTCGGACTCAACCCCGTCACGCTCGCGGGCGTGGCCGTCGCCATCGCGTATTTCGCCTATACCTCTTACCGGGACAATCACTTCATCAGCGTGCCCGCGCAGGCTCAAGTGGCCGTGGCGAACACCAACAACGCCCAGAGCGACGAAGACCGTTTCCGCAACGCGTTCGACTTCGCGGCCATCGGTATGGCGCTCGTCTCTTCGGAGGGACGCTGGCTACAGGTCAACCGCGCGCTCTGTAAAATTCTGGGCTACTCGGAACGCGAGATGATCATCACGGACTTCCTGACGGTCATTCACCCGGACGACTTGAGCGTGGCGGTCGAGGCGATCAAGCGTCTGCGTAAAGGCAACAGCACCATTGACCAGTGCGAAGTGCGCTTCCAGCACAAGTCGGGGCATAAGGTATGGGGGCTGTGGAGCGCGTCTCTGGCGGGCGGCTCGCACGCGGCCTCTACGCCGCTCGTCTTCCAGATTCAGGACATCACGGATCGCAAGCGCGCCGAAGAGCAACTCCAACACGAGGCGATGCACGACGTGTTGACCGGGCTGCCCAACCGCGCGATGTTCATAGACCACCTCGAACTCGCCATCGCCCGCGCCCAGCGCAACGAGGCGCGCAAGTTCGCAGTCCTCTACGTTGACCTCGACCGCTTCAAGATCATCAACGACAGTTTGGGTCACGCCGTCGGCGACCAGTTGCTCAAAGAGGTAGCGGTCAGGCTTTGGAAGTGCGTCAGGGCGGGCGACACGGTGGCGCGTCTCGGCGGCGACGAGTTCGTCCTCCTGCTCGAAGACATCTACGAAGAGAACGAGGCCATCGAGGTCGCGGAACGCATCAAGAGCGAGTTGGCCGCTTCGTTCACGCTCAACGGCCGCGAGGTCTTCACGACGGTGAGCATCGGCGTGGCTTCGAGTTGGACGAGCTATCATCAGGCCGAAGGGCTGATCCGCGATGCGGACGCCGCGATGTACCGCGCGAAGTCGCTCGGCAAGAACCGCCACGAAATTTACGACTCCGCGATGCACGCGCAGGTCAACGATCTCTTGCAGATGGAGACGGCCTTGCGCATGGCGGTCGAGCGCAACGAGTTGGTCGTCTACTACCAGTCAATCGTTGATCTGGAGACGTTCAAGATTTCGGGCTTCGAGGCGCTGGTGCGCTGGAATCACCCGGAGCGCGGCTTCATCTCGCCCGCCAACTTCATCCCGCTCGCGGAAGAGACTGGCCTCATCGTGGACATCGGCGAGTGGGTGTTGCGCGAGGCGTGCCGCCAGATGGAACGCTGGCAGAAAATATTCCCGTCCGACCCGCCCCTGTTCGTCAGCGTCAACTTGTCGAGCAAGCAGTTTATCCAGAGCGATCTCATCCAGCGCGTGACGCAGATCATCGCCGAGACGAAGATCAACCCGGAGGGGCTGAAACTCGAAATCACAGAGAGCGCGGTGATGGATAACGTGGAGACGGCCACACAGATGCTCAAGAACCTGCGCGCGCTCGGCATCAAGTTGAGCATTGACGATTTCGGCACGGGCTACTCGTCGCTCAGTTACCTGCATCGTTTCCCGATTGACACGTTGAAGGTTGACCGCTCGTTCGTGGTCAACATGTCGGAGGACGGCGAGAACGTGGAGATCGTGCGGACGATTGTGAGCCTCGCGCAGAACCTCGGCATGAACGTCATCGCCGAGGGCGTGGAGACGAAAGAACAACTCGCCGCGCTCAGAAAGCTAGGTTGCGAAAACGGGCAGGGCTATTTCTTCTCGAAGCCCGTGGGCGCGAAGGCGGCGGAGAACTTGATCTGCGACACCTACACGGTCGAACCCACGGTCGAGACGCTCGTCAACTCCGCGCGCCCGCACGAGAAGGTCGTCCGTTATTCGCAGGTGGCTTAAAAGAGCCGTCAGGTCATAGTTCAGTTACGGCGGATAAAAAAATGGGGTCGCGTCAGGCTTCGGGGAGAAGCACGGCGCGACCCCTGTCCGCAATAAGTCAGGCGAGACGATGTGTGGCGGGGTGGTGCGAGTGAGACTCTAACGCGGCGACGCTACAAGGAAATTAACGGCGACTTAAATGTTGATGAAGTCGCCGTTAATTTCTATGTGAGGTCGCCGCGCGACGTTTGTCTCCGGTAGCCTCAGAAGCGAAACAGCGTGTCGAATTGCACGCGCGAGGTCGGGCGGTTGAGCGATCCGGCGGGCGTCAGGCCGAACGGCCCGGCCACGCCGTTCAGGCGTTGCGTGAAATAGCCGTTGAGCGAGAGCACGACGCGCGGGTCAACGGTGTAACTGAACAGCACGCGATGGGCGCGCACGTCCGAAGGCTGCGCGATGTCGGAGAGGTTGAAGGGCGTGAGCACGGCGTCCTTCTCGATGTGCATGAACGTGTAGTTGAACAGGATGTCGCCGCGCTCGCGCGACTTGCCCGCCTGCGCCTCTGCCCAGAAGCCGTGGTGCTCGTCGTTCTCGACGACGCGGTTCGCGCCGTTCGCGCCCGCCAGCACCACGTCGTGCGCCTGCGTGTTGGTGACGAAGTTGAAGAGCACTGTGACGGGGAAGCGTTTGCTCTGCGTCAGTTCGAGGCGGCCGATGAAGTCTGCGAGGTTGAAGCCGGACGAGAGCCGCCCGTCGCGGTTGACGGCGTTGGTGTTGGCGGCAGTGATGCCGAGGCTGCTGCCCGCGACGAGCAGGTCGCGCGGGACGGCGGCGAAGCCCGCGACGGTCTGCGACGGGGTCGTGCCCGTGGCCGGGATCGTGACGGTGACGGGCACTTGCAGTTGACCGCCGAAGAACTGCGCGGGCGTGATGAACTGCGTGCCGGAATAATAGAGGTCGGCGGCCGAGAGCGTGAGCGCGGCCTTGTCGCCGAGGGCGATGCGTGTGCGCGCCTGCGCGCCGTAGAGGGCGAGGTCGCGCCCGCCGCGCCGCGAGGCGTCCACGTTGGCGCGACCGTCCGCGCCGAGGACGAAGGCCGACTGACGTTCGAGCAGCGGAAGTTGCCACGCGACGAGCGTCAGGTTCTTGAACGCGCCGTGTTTGAAGTCGCGCGTGTAGCTTTCGTTCAAGCCTTCGGGCTGGTTGTCAACGTCGAAGGTCATCTCGGTGAAGAGCCAAGGCGTCTCGAACTTCCCGCCTTGCAGCCGCAGGCCGGGCAGGGCGGCGGGGCGATAGGTGAGGTACGCTTGATCGAGCGCGAACTGTTTGCGGTCGAAGAAGTCTGTGAGCGTCTGGTTGCTGGCCGTCAGGTCGGCGGGCGTGCCGGTGGCGAAGCGCAAGCCCCAGTCGAACTGCTTGCCGATCTGGCCGCGCAGGGCAAGGCGCGCGCGTACCCGCAAGCGGTGACGCGGAGTCAACTCGTTGCCGAGGATGGCCGGGTTCTCCGCGTTCGCGAGCGCGTTCAACTGGCCGAACTGTCCCTCGTAGCGCAGGCGTATGTCGCCGCTGAAGGAGATCGAGCCGAGTTGGCGTGCGAGCGTCTCGGTCGTCTTCTGCATCTGCGTCTCGATGGCACGGACGCGCGCGTCCACGCCCTCGGTCTGCGGGTTCTTCGTCGCCGCCTCCTGCCCCGGCACGGCGGCGCGGCGCAGCGTGTCGGTCGCCACCACGTCGTTTGACGAATAGACCGCTGCCGCGACGGTCGCTGTGTTCGGGTCTGTGCGCGGGGCGGCGACGGCGGTGCGCGCGAGGAGTTCGTTGAGGAGTCTGGACTGTTCGGCGAGCGTCGCGCGCAGGCGTTCGATCTCGGCCTGCTGTTCGCGCAACTGCCTGCGCACGTCGTCTAGAGGGGAGGCGTCATCGCCGTGCGTCGGCGACGCGGCGACGGCGGAAGTCTGCGCGTTCGCATCGGGCTTGAGGACGACGGCGGCGGGAGTCGCGGGCGTTTGCGCGAAGGCGCAGCAGTTGAGAGCGACGAAGAGTGCGCACGTGAGCAGTGCGCATCGGGCGGCGACAGTAATCATGGTAAGTCCTTCCTTAAGTCGAAAAAGAAAGAGCGTCGGACGTTGGCGGCAAACATCGAGAGGGCGCGCGGGACGGAACGCGCCCTGAGCGGGCATCAGCCGCGTTGTAGATTGGCGATGCGACGTTATCATAAAGTCGGCGCGGCGGAAAATATCGAATCTCTTCAACGCCGGAGACGGCGGATGAAAAGCGCGACCCTGATTCAATGACTGCGGACGCGCAGGGCGACAGTCTAAGCGGCGCAGATTAACAAGACCTGAACGAAGTATTACAGACGCAAAAACTTCTGCCCGCGTCCGGCCGCGCGTCGCGTCCCGCCGTGTGCGGCGTCGCACCCGCGCCTTGCCGTGTGTCACGTCGCGACCGCACGTTAACGTTCGGCGCGGCGTCGCCGCCGTGTGCTATGATGTTCGCGCCCCTTTTTACAAAATTTTTCCGGCGTTTGCACAGGCTTCGGGTGTTATGAGATCAAGCTCCTTCATGCGAAAGACGCGGGCGTTGATGGGCTTAGACGCGCTCCGCGATCTGGTTTCCGACTCGATGGCGATTGACCTCGGTTCGGCCAGCACGATCATCTCGGTGCGCGGGCGCGGCGTCGTCGTAGACGAACCTTCGGTCGTCGCCGTCAGCAAGACGACGGGCGAAATCGTCGCCATCGGGCGCGAGGCGCACACGATGCAGGGGCGCGAAGCGCGCGACGTGACGCTCGTCATGCCCATGGTGGACGGCGTCGTCGCCGACTTCGAACGTTCGCAGCGCATGCTCGATCACTTCGTGCGCAAGGCGCGCAGCGGCATCTCGCATTTCAGTCGTCGCGCCGTGATGAGCGTGCTGTCGGGCGTGACGCACGTCGAGCAGCGCGCGCTGATGGCGGCGGCCGAGGCGGCGCACATCGGGCGCGTCTACATGGTGGAGGAAGGTTTGGCGGCGGCCATCGGCGCGGGCGTCTCGGTGGACGAGCCGAAGGCTTCGGCGGTGGTGGACATCGGCGGCGCAACCACAAACGTCGCCATCGTCGCGCTCGGCATGATCGTCTACGCGCAGGCCGAGCGGGTGGGGAGTTCCGACATTGACGAGGCAATCATGGATCGCCTGCGCCGCCACCACGGCCTGATCATCGGCGCGCCCACGGCCGAACGCTTGAAGATCGATCTGGCCTCGGCCATCGAACCGAAAGACCCCTCGCGGACGATGACCGTCAAAGGGCGCGACGTGCAGAGCGGCACGCCGCGCGCGGCCGACGTGACGAGCGACGAAGTGTGCCTCGCGGCGCAGAGCGTCGCGCAGCGCATCGCGCGCGTGGTGCAGCGTGGTCTGGCCGAGTTGTCGCCCGAAGTGGCCGCCGACATCTACGACCGCGGGCTGATGCTGACGGGCGGCGGCGCACTCCTCGACGGCATGGCCGCCTTCCTGCAAAGCGAGACGCGCCTCTCCACGCACATGGCCGAAGACCCGCGCCACGCCATCGTCAAAGGACTCTACCAACTCTTCGACGACCCGCTGCTCCTGCGCCGCGTCGCCCGCAACGAACCCTCGCTCCTCTTAAACGCCGACGCGGGCGCGTTTGAAACTTACGAGTAGCCGTCAGTAGTCCGTGATCAGTTGCCAGTTGTTCAATTCGATCTTTAGCAACTACCGAGACGACCACGAAACAACCGACGACTAACCACGGACAACTGACAACGTTTTCTACCGGGAACAAAAGCCACGCACTCGTTGTCTTAAACTTGTCACTCGTCACCTGTCACTTGTCACTGCTCTTATGTCTCTCGCACGAATTCTCCACCGCCAACTGCTGGTCGCGCGCGTCTACGGGATTCCCGTGCGGATTGACTACCGCTGGTTCATGGTCTTCGCCCTGAGCACGTGGTTGATCGCGAGCAACTTCGAGCAGGGCACGCCGCTCGTTCGCTACGTCAACGTCACGCCCTCGTCCGCGTGGGTCGTCGGACTGGTGACGACGCTCGGCCTCTTCCTCTCCATCTTCGGGCACGAACTGTCGCACGCGCTCGTCGGGCGCATCGAGGGCATCGAGACGGAGGAGATTGTGCTGCACCCGTTTGGCGGCATGGCGCGGCTCGACCGCGAGCCGGACAATGCGCGCGCCGAGTTTCGCATCGCAGTCGCCGGCCCCGCGTCGAGTTTCCTGTTCGCCGTCGCGGCCTTCGGCGCGATGATGTTGGCCGCCGCCTTCGAGCAGCGTTTGGCGGGCGCGGTCTTCTTCATCCTCGGCTTCTGGAATCTCATGCTCGCCGTCTTTAACCTGCTGCCCGGCTACCCGCTCGACGGCGGGCGCGTCTTGCGTGCCTTCCTCTGGCATCGCAACGGCAAACTCGAAGAGGCGACGCGCGTCGCAAGCTTAGGCGGCCAACTCATCGCGTGGACGCTCTTCGCCTTCGCCCTGCTGCTCTACTTCAAGACGGGAGATCTGTTCATGGCCTTGTGGTCGGTAGTGGTCGCGCTGTTTCTGCACAGCGCGGCGGCGAGCGTCGGGCGGGGCAACAAGGGTCTACAGACGGTGGGCGAGGCGATGAGCGCGCCCGTCGCGGTCGAGCCTGACGTGCTCGTCAGTCATTTCATTGATCTGTTTTTGCCGCAGCACCCGCAGGAGGCTTTCCCCGTCGCGCGCGGCCGCAGCCTGCACGGCATCCTCACCCTCGCAGACCTGCGGAAACTTCCCGACTCAAGCCGCCACCGCACGCGCATCGCAGACGTGATGCGACCCGTCGCGCCCGAACTCTTCGTTGACCCGGCGACGCCGCTTGCACGCGCCGACGCCCTGATGAAACAGAACGGCGCGGGCGCGCTCGCCGTCTTGAACGGCGCGGGCGAACTCGTCGGCTTCCTCCAACGCACGCGCCTCAAGCGGCGCAAAGAAACAAAATAATTCAACGATTTTTCGCCGCCATTAGTAGCACGCGCCTCGGTGCGCGAGGCAAGTTGTTGCTTTGTGTCGAAATTTTCGACATAATCGGCGCGGATGCGTTTAACTCTAACCCGTGGGAGACACTGTAGATGTTAGCTGTTATCGGCGCGCTCATCGCGAACGGGCTGATTACTATTTTGAAGTTTATCGCGGCCGTGATCACGGGTTCGTCGGGCATGATGGCCGAGGCTCTGCACTCGCTGGCCGACACGACGAATCAGGTTTTCCTGCTGCTGGGCTTGCGTTTCTACAAGCGCCCGGCTTCCGAGAAACACCCGTTCGGCTATGGCAAGGAGCGCTTCTTCTGGTCGTTCATCGCGGCCATTTTTATCTTCGGCGTCGGCGCGAGCTACGCGCTCTACGAGGGCTTCCAAAAGCTTTGGCACCCGCATCCGCCCGAACAACTCGCGTGGGCTTACTGGGTGCTCGGCATCTCGCTCGTGCTCGAAGGCGCGTCCATCGGGCTGGCGTTGTATCAGGAGATCAACGAAGCGCGGCACGAGGGCATGACGTTCTGGGAGTACCTGCGCGAGTCGAAAGACCCGACGGCCAAGACCGTGCTCTTTGAAGACACCGCCGCGCTGCTCGGCATCATCATCGCGGGCATCGGCATTTACCTGACGGATCATCAGGTCGGCCCTTCGCTCTTCAACGGCCAAGCGCCGGGCGCGTTCTGGGACGGGCTGGCTTCGATGAGCATCGGCGTCGTGCTCGCCATCGTCGCCTTCTCGCTCGCGCGTTCGGCGCGCGGGTTGTTGCTCGGCGAGGCCGCGACGCAGAAGGTGGTCGAGCGCATTCGTCAGGCGATCCTCAGCCACGAACACGTCTGCGAGGTCGTCGAACTATTGACCATGCACCTCGCGCCCAAGCAGATTTTGATCAACGCGCACGTCAACTTTCGCGACAATCTGGGAACCGACGACATCGAGCAGGTGGTCAACGAAGTGGAAGAGTTGATCAAAAAAGCCGAGCCGAAAGTTGACATGATCTTTCTGGAGACCGCGCGGGAAAGCAGCGCCGAACAGAGCCAGCCGATCCCGCAGCACATCGGGTGATGAAGGGAAGTGACGAGTGACGAGTGACAAGTGACAAGTAAAAACAATTCTGTCTTTTGCTCGTCACTTGTCACTCGTCACTTACTACTCATCAAATGTTTTTCGCACCGTCCTACACGGAATATCTGGACAGACTACGCGAGCCGCGCAATTTGCTCGACATCGCGCTGGTCTTTCTGATCGTGTACACGGTGTTGAAGCTGCTGCGCGGGACGCGCGCCGTGCCGATGGCGATCGGCATCGCGGCCTTCGCCCTGCTCTACTGGATCGCCTACCGGCGCGATCTCGCCACGTTGGAGTTCGTGCTGCGCGGCGCGCTCATCTACATCGGCGTCGCGATCATCGTCCTCTTCCAGTCGGAGATCAGGCAGGCTTTGACCTCGCTCGGCAACCAGATACGCCTGCCGAGTCTCGCACGCCATCGCGGGCAGTTCGGCGAGGGCGTCTACGACGAGATCGTGCTGGCGGCGACGACGCTCGCCTCGACGAAGACGGGCGCGCTCATCGTCATCGAGCGCGGCGTCGGGTTGAAGAACGTCACCGACGGCGGCCTCAAGATGGACGCCGAACTCAGTTATGATCTGCTCGTCACGATCTTCAACCCGGCGACGCCGCTGCACGACGGCGCGGTCGTCATCCGCCGTCACCGCGTTGCGGCGGCCGCCTGCTTCCTGCCGCTCACGCTGAACCCGCGCCTGTCGAAAGACCTCGGCACGCGCCACCGCGCCGCCATCGGCATCACCGAAGACACGGACGCCGTGGCGGTCGTCGTCTCCGAAGAGACCGGGCTGATCTCCTTCGTGCAGGGCGGGCAGATCCGCCGTGGACTCGACGCCACCAAACTGCGCGCTGCCATCTTCGACGCCATCAAGACCCCCGCGCGCACGGGCGATGAACCGGCCGCGCTGCCTGCCGAAACCGAGGGCGAGCGCAACGAGGCGGTCTCGACGTAAAATATTGACGGCCGCGAGAGTTTCCCGAGTGTCATGAAGAAAGCCTGCGTCCTGCTCGCCGCCGCCGCGCTCGTCATCTCCCTCTCAGGCTCGGTTCACACTTGGGGGCTGGATTACGAACTCCGCGGCCTCTCGCCCGGAGAACGCATGGCCGTGCTGGACACGACGACGATTGGGGAGAAGTGGGTGGCAGTCAGGCTGGTGATGATCGGGCTTGGCTTGTCGCTGATCGCCGGGGCGGGTGTTCTTGGCTATAGGAGTAGGCACAAAATTTTGGCACGCTGATCGGCAATGACTTTACGCGACATGGAAAGGGACGCCGTGCAGATGGGGCGTCGGTGGCTGTACGACCTCCTGTTCGCCGACTGGGGGTTGAAACTGCTTGCGCTCGCCATCACGCTCGGCCTGTGGTTCGCCGTCACCGGGCAGCGCGTGCCGACGACGGCGCGGCTGCGTAAAGTGCCGCTCTTTTTCGTGCTCCCGCCCGACATGGAGATCAGCAACGAGCCGCGCGAGGAAGTTGACTTGACGCTGCGCGGCAGCAAGCGCGCGCTCGACTCGATCAAAGCGAGCGACGTTTCCCTGAGCTACGACGCCAGCAGCTACCGGCCGGGCGAGCGCGTCGTGCAACTCTCGCCGTACAACATCTCGCTGCAACTGCCCGAAGGCATCGGCGCGGAAGGCGTCATCGTCGAGCGCATCGAGCCGGGGAGCGTCCCGCTCAGGTTGGAGCGGCGCGTCGAGCGCGAGTTGCCCGTCGAACCTCGCCCCGAAGGCAAGCTGCCGCCGGGCTACGAGTTGGTGGGACTCGAACCGCTGCCCGCGCGCGTGCGCGTGCGCGGCCCCGAAAGCCACGTCAACGCGCTCGAACGTGCGCCGACCGAAACCATCCTGCTCGACGGCCGGACGGAGACGTTCACCGCCACGCAGGTCGCCATTGACATACAGGATCGCAAACTCGTCGCGCTCGACACCGTAGTTGACGTACACGTGAAGATCGCCGAGGCGCGTGCGACGAAGCGGCTGAGCGGCGTCGCCGCGCGCGGGGCGGACGGCTCGGAGTCGCGGCTCACGATTGAAGTGCGCGGCGCGCGCTCCGTCGTCGAACCCCTGCGCGCCGCAGACCTCTCCATCGTCTTCGACACGGCGGCCGACGGCACGACGCGCCCGCGCCTCCTGCTGCCGCCGCATCTCGAAGGCCGCGTCGAACTAATCTCAACTAATCCTTAAAGAGAGCCGTCAGCCGTCAGCCATCGGCAGTCAGCAAGTAATAATCGCAGAACCGCCGACAGCCGACGGCCAACGACTGACCTTTGATAGTTAACCCATGAAAAAACTTTTCGGCACGGACGGCATGCGCGGCGAGGCCGGGCGTTTCCCGCTCGACGCGCAGACCGTCCGGACGACCGGCCGCTCGCTGGCGCGTCAACTGGCGGAGCAAACGGGCGACGGGCGCGCGCCGCTCATCATCTTGGGACGCGACACGCGCGAGTCCGGCAGTCGGATCGAGCGCGCGTTCACGGACGGCGCGCGCTCAGGTGGCGCGACGTGCGAGTCGGCGGGAGTCATCACGACGCCGGGCGTCGCCTTCCTGACGCGCACGCTTCCGGCCGACGCGGGCGTCGTCATCAGCGCGTCGCACAATCCTTACGAGGACAACGGCATCAAGATTTTCATGCCCAACGGGCGCAAGCTCGACGACGCGACCGAGCGGCTCATCGAAGCCGACATCCAACGGGCGCGCGCGGGCGACGGTGAAGGCGGCGAATCACACTCGCCCGAAAGCCTTGGCGAAGGTTCGTCGCTGAGTGTGGACACGGACGTTGACGCGTCGCATCGCGCGGTCTCTTTGCAGGCGCGCTATCTTGACTACCTTTGCGAAGAAGTCGCGGCGGGCTTGCGGCTCGATGGCCTGCGGCTCGTGGTTGATTGCGCCAACGGCGCGGCGTCGCAACTCGCGCCCGCGCTCTTCAAGCGTCTGGGCGCGGAGGTGTCGGCCGTCCACGACGCGCCCGACGGGAGAAACATCAACCGCGAATGCGGCTCGCTGTACGTCGAACGACTGCGCGAGAAAGTCGTCGCGGAGAGAGCAGACCTCGCCGTCGCGTTCGACGGCGACGCAGACCGCGCGCTCTTTCTGGACGCGCGCGGCGAAGTTGTTGACGGCGACGCGACGCTCTGGGTGATGGCGCAGAGTTTTCAGTCGCGCGGCGAACTGGCGGGCGGGCTGATCGTCGCCACCGTGATGAGCAACATCGGGCTGGAACTCGCGCTCAAGTCGCGTGGGATCGAGATGCTGCGTGCCGACGTGGGCGACAAGTATGTGCTCGAAGAGTTGCTGCGCACGGGGGCGAGCCTCGGCGGCGAACAGTCCGGCCACATCATCTTCCCGCGCGTCAGCCTCGCGGGCGACGGCATGATGACGACGCTCTTCCTGCTGCGCGCGATGCGCGAGACGGGCGCGTCGCTCGAACAACTGAATGCGGGCTTCACGCGCTACCCGCAGGTGCTCGTCAACGTGCGCGTCGGCGAGAAGCGGCCGTTTGCGGAGGTCGCCGAGATCGCCGCGGAAGCCCGCCGCACAGAGGCCGCCCTCACCGGGGAGGGGCGACTGCTGCTCCGCTATTCGGGCACCGAACCGCTCGCCAGAATCATGATCGAGGGGCGGCGTCAGGAGGAAATTGACCGTCTGGCAAAAAATTTAGCAGCAGTCATCAAGCGCGCTCTCGGAGAAAAAAAGTCCTCGTGACAGGGAAAACTTTACGCGCTAGTTGATGTAATTATTACCGCTTAAGTGTCCTTGCAAAATTTTAATCAACCCCGTCTCGAAGCCGGGGAAACGCCGGAAACCCTAGTAAAGACAGGCGATAAGTCGAAAAATTTGAAAAAACCGCTTGCATGGCATGAACCTTGCGATGTATATTGTGGGGCAAGAGAGACGGTTGGTGGATCCTCCGTCTCAGTGGTTGCTGGGGTGAGGACAGTAGCCACAAATTAGAACCGGCGCAGCGTTCCCCAAGTTCGCTGCGCCGGTTCTGCTTTTGTATCGAACACCTCGATACGTCGCCGCCCGGCGCGCGTGCTAGAATCCGACTCGTTCTGCAAAATCTCTTTTCGGCCATTCAACTTTCCCGCGGAAGCGCGCTCCTATGAAGACGGGCGACTACCGGCGCGATTACGCCGCCTACTCGGCTGCGCTTGAACGCGCCCGCTACGATTACCACACGGGCGTCGCGCCGGAACTGCGCCTCGCGCCGCTCCGCGACCGCTACGCCGACCTCTGGACGCGCGACGCCATCGCCGATCTCACGCGCGCGCTTGAGGAAACTTCGAGCCAGTTTGAGACCGAGCGCGTCGCACTCGCCGCCCTCTTGCGCGCGTCCGGGTTAGGCCACGCGGAAGCGCGCGCCGCCGAGGTGACGGACGAACTCGTGCGCTGCAAAGCGTCCGCGCGCGTCGTGTGGGACGGCGCGCGTCTCGCGTCCGACGACGCGCCTGAGACAATCGCCGCCGAGACCGACCCCGCGCGTCGCCGCGAACTCGCCGCGCGTTGGTTCGACACGCTGCGCCAGTGCTCCGACCTCCGCGCCGCACGTCTCGACACGTTGCGCGAAGGCGCGCGCGCCGTCGGCCACGATTCTTATTTCAATCTCCTGTCGGGAATCACGGAGGCGGGCGTTGAAAGTCTCGGCACGGGCGCGGATGATTTTCTCGAACGCACCGCGCGCGTCTATGCCACGAAGTTGTTCGAGTGGTCGGCGCGTCACTTGCCCGCCGCGTCCGCGCGCGAGTTGGTCTATGCCGACAGTCTTTACTTCGCGCGCCTGACGCATCTCGATCCATACTTCCCCGCGGGCGAACTGCGCTCCACTTACGACGCGGCGATGGGCGCATTGGGCATTCGCGTCGGCCTGCAACCCAACGTGCGAATCGAGACGACGGCGGTCGAGTTCGGTAAAAGCCGCGCCGCGTGCTTCGCCGTGAACCCGCCGGAAGACGTGCGCCTCGTCTATCAAAATGAGGACGGCGCGGGCTTCTATCAAAAATTTTTCGCGGCGGCGGGACGCGCGCAGCACTCCGCTTGGGTCTCGCGCGAACTCGTCGCGCGTTACCCCGAACTCGTCCACGCGCCCGATGAAACGACGCGCGCGGGCTTCGCACTCCTCTTCGCCGATCTTCTTGCGGACGCCGCGTGGATCGCCGCGCACAGGAACGTGCGGCCTTCGGAGGCAACCGAGATCGCGCGCTCCTTCGCGCTCGTCGAATTGCACCGCACGCGCCTCGCCTGCGCGCGCCTCCGTCAACAGCGTGCGCTCGAACAGGCGACCGACGCGCGCTCCGAACACCTCGCCGAAACTTACGCCACGGCGCTCGAAGAAGCGACCAGCTTTCGCGCGCACCCGTCGCTCCTCCTGCGCGATTTAGTGCCCGACAATTTACATGACGGACGCGTGGAGGTCGCGCGACTTCCACCGGCCGTCTACCTGCGCGCGCGCCTCTTCGCCGCCGCGCTCGGCGAATATTTTCGGACGCGCCACGGCCGCCGCTGGTGGACGACGAACAAGGCCGCCGACGAGTTGATTGACATGTGGAACACGGGTTCGCGTTACACGGTCGAAGAACTGGCCTCGCTCGTCGGCCTCGGCGCGCCCGACTTTGACCTGCTGTCCGACTCGTTCAACTCGACTCTCACACGCGAATGAAACAGATGCGACAGGTCAGCGTGCGCCTCGCGGGGCGCGAAAATTATGAGATCGAGATCGGCGCGAACGCGCTCGCACGCGTCGGCGACACCGCGCGCCGATCACTGTCGCCGCACGCGCGCCGCGTCGCTGTCGTCTCGAATGCGCGCGTCTTCAAACTCTACGGCGCGGGCGTCCTACGCGACTTGCGCGCCGCCGGGTTCGCGGTCTCGCACTGGTTGATGGGCGACGGCGAGCGGCACAAAAATCTCAGGACGGCGGAGCGCGCCCTCGCGTTTTTCTCTGAGAGCAAACTCGAACGGACGGACGCCGTGGTCGCGCTCGGCGGCGGGGTCGTGGGCGACTTGGCGGGCTTCGCGGCGGCGGTCTATTTGCGCGGCATCGGTTTCCTGCAAGTGCCGACGACGCTCCTCGCGCAGATTGATGCCTCAGTCGGCGGCAAGACGGCCGTCAACACGCGTGAAGGGAAAAATTTGATCGGCGCGTTTCACCAACCGCGCGCCGTCGTCATCTCGACCGCGACGCTCGCCACTCTCCCGACGCGCGAACTGACGGCCGGGTGGTGCGAGGCGATCAAGCAGGGCGCGGTCGGCAGTCGCCCCTTGTTCGAGCAGACGCGCCGCTTCCTCGTCGCCGAACAAACCGGCGAAGCCGCGCGCGAGTTGGAACGCGCATCTCGTCGCGCTGACGAACTCGCAGAGTTGATCGCCGCGCAGTGTTCTTTCAAGGCGAAGATCGTGTCGGCCGACGAGCGCGAGGACGTATCGCGCACGGACGCGCGCTCGCGGCGCATCCTTAACTTCGGCCACACCACCGCCCACGCCCTCGAAGCCGTCACGCGTTACCGGCGTTTCCGGCACGGCGAGGCGGTCGGTTACGGGATGCTCGTCGCGGCCGAAATTTCAAACAGGCTAGGCATGCTCGCCGCTTCGGAGTTAGAATCTCTAAGAGCTTGCGTCCAACTCGCCGGACGCTTGCCCCGCGCAGACGACCTCGATGAACGCGCGATCCTGCGCGCTATCGCTTCGGACAAAAAGAGCGTCGGCGGCCACGTTCGCTGGGTGCTGCTCGAACGCATCGGGCGCGCGCGCATCGTGAGCGGGCAGGAGATTCCGCCGCGCGTCGTGCGCGCCGCGCTCCGTGCCGCGCTGGCCGGAAGTTTGACAGACGAAAAGAGAGGGTAACTGAATGAGTCAGGTGCGAGACGGACATTTCGGCGCTCGGCGCAGGACAACCGAGCGCGGCAACTCGCGTCTCAACTTCCTGATTGTGATAGTGGTCATCGCGGCGGTCGCTTACGCGGGCTATCAGTACGTGCCCGTGGCCTATCAGGCTTCGCAATTGAAAGTCTTCATGCAGGACACGGTGAACAACGCGGTCATCACCGACAAGGACGCGCGCTGGGCAGACGATCAGTTGCGCCGTAATCTCACGTCCTACGGCGCGCCGCCCGACGCGCGCATCAACGTCGCCAACAGCGCGGGGCGCATCGAGGCGCACGTCGAATACACCGTCCCCGTCCCACTCCTCGTCACGACCTACGAGTACAAATTCGACCACACCGTCCGCAGCAACAACCTCCTGCCCGGAGGCGGCGGCTGAAAGTAAAGAGTAGGGGAAGGGTCAAAGGGGAAGGGGTAAAGGGAAACACTCATTGAGTCGAGTGTCTATCCCTTTACCCCTTCCCCTTTGACCTTTACCCGTTCCGCTTAGACGGCGGCGACTTTCGCGCCGAGCGAGCTTTGCAGTTGGACGTAAGCGGTGGGCGCGCTGGCGAGCCATGTGGTCGGGCAGACGCCGCAGCGTTCGCAGGTGCTCACAGAAGGACACGGCGCGGTTGATTTCGCGATCTGCGCGCGCTCGTGTTCACGCTGCATGAACTCGCGGCCGAGTCCCGCGTCAACGATCTCCCACGGCAAAAATTCCTCGTAGGTGCGCGCGCGGCTCGTGTGGAAGGCGGGGTCGAACGCGGTCTCGCGCAGCGCCCCGCCGAGGTCGCCGCCGTTTCGCGCCATCGCTTCGATCACCTGACTGACCGAGCGGTCGCCCGACGAAAACAACGCTTGCTCGTGCGCGATGCGCGCAGACATCGCGCGCACCTCGACGTTCGGAATCCGCGCGAGTTGCTTCGAGACCCACTTCAGACGACGCTTGAGTTCGCGCTCCTCGCAGATCGGCTCCCACTGAAACGGCGTGTTCGGCTTCGGCACAAACCCGTTCAGCGCGGGGATGATTTTGCCCACGCGCCCGAACCGCTTGCCCGCTTCGAGCATCCGGTCTTTGATGCGTTCGACGAGACGCACCATCTCTTCCAGGTCTTCGTCCGTCTCCGTCGGCAGCCCGACCATCAGGTAGAGTTTGATGGTGAGCATCCCGCGATCAAAGACCGCGCCGCAGATGTCCACGATCTCGTCGTTCGTCAGATTCTTGTTGATGACTTTGCGCAGGCGATCCGAACCTGTCTCCGGCGCGACGGCGATCTGCTGGTCGCGCGATTCGACGAGCGCGTCGAGCAGTTCGTCCTCGATCTGATCAAGACGGAGCGACGAGACGGAGATGCGGTAATTCATCTCGCGCAAGCCCTGCAAGATTTCGCTGATCTCCGGGTGGTCGCAGACGGCCGTCGAGACCAACCCGATCTTGTCGGTGCGGCCGCGCCACTCGGCGGCCTTCGCCAGCACGTCGCGCGCGGGCACGACGCGCGGCGGCCAGTAGTTAAAGCCCGCCCAGCAGAAGCGACAGCCTTGTGAACAGCCGCGCGAAATCTCGATGAGAAAACGCTCGCCCATCTCCGCTTCCGGCGCCCACACGACCGTGGAAGGCGCGAACACGTTTTGTTGACGCAAGCTCTCGGCGATCTCCAGATCGCCGCGCCGCATCGCGCGCCTGAGCGTCCCCTCCTTCGGGTTCTCGGCCGCGACCGCGCGCCCGACGCGCACGGGCACGCCCGGCTGCTTCGGCGTGTAGGATTCGATTGCGCCCGTCGCGTCGTAGCGCACGTCGTAGAGCGAAGGCACATAGAAGCCGCGTCCGCGCCGCGCGAGCGCGAGCAGTAAATCTTCCTTCGCGCCTTCGTTCGAGAGGATGGTGTCCACCAACTGCGGCACGAGCACTTCGCCCTCGCCGACGCCGACGACATCCGTGAAATCGGCGATGGGTTCGGGGTTCAGGAACGACGCCGCGCCGCCCATCACGATCAGCGGGTCGTGGCGCGTGCGTTCGCGCGCACGCAGCGGGATGCCCGCGAGCCTGAGCATGCGCGCCATGTTCAGGTAGTCCGTCTCGAACGAGATCGAAAAGGCGATCACGTCGAAGTCGCGCACGTTCGATTGCGTCTCAAGGGAGAGGAGCGGCGTGTTGGTCTTCTCATACTCGCGCATCTCCGTCTCGTCCGGCAGGAAGACGCGCTCGCAGGAAACTTCGGGGATGTGGTTGAAAATTTCGTAGACGGCGTGAAAGCCCAGATTCGCCATTCCGACCGCGTACACGTTCGGGTAGCAGAGCGCGACACGCAACTGCGCCCCGCGCTTTACGATGTAGCCCTCTTCGGTGGCGAGCTTTCTCCTGTAACTTTCGACGATTTTCTTCATTAAAAAGCTGTCAGTTGTCCGTAGTCGGTTGTTGCCCAGTCTTTGATGCTGAAAGGGAACTTTAAGAGGCTTCCCGACGCGCAAACAACTGACGAATTGCCGACGACTGACTTAAGAACAACTGACAAATTACTGCCTCGTTCCCTCCAGAAACGCCTTTAGTTTGCGCGAACGCGACGGGTGACGCAACTTGCGGAGCGCCTTCGCCTCGATCTGGCGGATGCGCTCGCGCGTGACGGCGAAGTGCTGGCCGACCTCTTCGAGCGTGTGCTCCGACCCCGTCGTGCCCAGCCCGAAACGCATCTTGATCACTTTCTCTTCGCGCGGCGTGAGCGTCGCCAGCACCTCGTCCGTGATCATGCGCAGGTTGGCTGCTACCACCGCGTCCGCCGGGTTCAAAATTGACCTGTCCTCGATAAAGTCGCCGAGGTGCGAATCTTCCTCTTCGCCGATGGGCGTTTCCAGAGAGATCGGCTCTTGCGCGATCTTCAAGACCTTGCGCACCTTCGAGACGGGGATGTCCATCTTGCGCGCAATCTCCTCGCTCGTCGGCTCGCGCCCCAACTCCTGCACCAGCGAACGCGACGTGCGAATCAACTTGTTGATGGTCTCGATCATGTGGACGGGGATACGGATCGTGCGCGCCTGATCCGCAATCGCGCGCGTGATCGCCTGTCGAATCCACCACGTCGCGTAGGTCGAGAACTTATCGCCGCGCCGCCACTAGAACTTGTCCACGGCCTTCATCAATCCGATGTTGCCCTCTTGAATGAGGTCGAGGAACTGCAAGCCGCGGTTCGTGTACTTCTTCGCAATCGAGACGACGAGACGCAAGTTCGCTTCGATCAGTTCGCGCTTGGCCTGCCCCGTCTCGTGCTCGCCCGCGACGATTGCTTGCAGCGCGCGCCTGATCTCGACGGTCGAGATCAGCGTCTCCGCTTCGATCTGTTGGAGCTTGCGCTTCGCCGCCGCGATGTGCCGCTTGTAGTCGCGCTCCTCCTCCGGTTTGATGCGCCGCTTGCCGAGCCGCTCGGTGTACTTGTCTATGTCGCGTTCGGCGTTGCGCGCCTCTTTGGCGACGGCGCGGATCGCGCCGATCATGCGCTGGCGCGCGCGCTCCGTCAGGTTCAACTGCTTGATCTCGTGCGCGATTTCGAGCCGCGAGCGCGCGACCTTGCGTTTCAAACGCAGCAACTTTTTCGACGGCTTGCCGCGCGTCAACTTCTGCTCGTCGCGCAGGCGTTCCCACTCCTTGAGTCCGGCCTTGAAGTGCTTACGGATGTTGCCGATGCCTTCGACCGTCCACTGGTGATACTCGTCGGCCTTGTCCTCGACGCCCGTCAGTTCGGCCTGCTCGGAGAAGGTCACCACGTCGCGTATGCTGATCTTATCGGCCACCAGATCATCGCCGATGCGCAGCAGTTCGCAGACGGCGACGGGCGAGCGCGAGATGGCTTTGCGCGTCTTGAGCTGGCCGCGCTCGATGCGCTTGGCGATCGAGACTTCGCCCTCGCGCGTCAAGAGCGCGACGACGCCCATCTCACGCAGGTACAGGCGCACGGGGTCATTCGTCTTGTCGAGCATGCCCGCCGACAAATCGAGGCTCGCCTCGTCTTCGTCCAGCCCCTCTTCGTCTTCGGGCGAATCGGCGGCGACCGAGGCGGACTGGGCGGCCTGTTCGATGAGGCGTTCGTCGGAATCGGCGACGATGATGTTCGCGCCGTCCAACTTTTGCAGCACGTCCTCGATGTCGTCGGGCGAGACCACGTTGTCGGGCAACGCGCGGTTGAGGTCGTCGAACGTCAGGTACTTCTTGTCGCCGCCCAACTCCAACAGGCGTTGCACCACGTCGTCCTGATCTTTCTCTTCCATGCTTACCATAATTACTTTCGCGCCGCCGTCAGTTGCGAGGGAGCAGCGCGCTCCGGCGTCTCGTCCAGGCCAAATTCTCCATCACCAGCGCGTCGCGCCGCTCGTGGTCGCCCGCGCGTTCGGCGCTGGTGATCTCCAACGCCAAATCTTTCAACCGTCGCTCGACGCGCATCAGCCGCAGCGTCAACAGGCAACTCTCGGCCTCGGCCACCACGTCGTCCGGCGTCTCGCCCGCGCCGCGCTCCTCGGCCGGTTCGCTCATCAACAGGAGCGGCACGAGGTCGGAGGCCACGGCGTCGCCTTCCGTGCGCTGTCCGAGCGTGTCGAAGTTGACTTCCGCGCCCTCTGCGTCAATCTCCGCGAGCGCGCGGAAGACTCCGGCAGTCGGCAAATCCTCGTAGTCATCCGGCTCGATGCGCGGCAACAGGATGCGCCGCAGTTCGGCATCGTGGACGAGCAGTTCGAGCAGACGTTGTTCGGCCACCGTGAGCGGCGCGCTCTCGGCGCGCACCACTTTGTCCTGCAAGGCCGCGGCGTCTCCGGCGGCGTCCGTCGTGGTTTGAACCTTCGCCACTGTCTGCCAGAGTTCGCGGCGGAGCGCGGGTTCTTCGACGCGCAGCGCGTCCATCGTCATGTCGAAGTATTCGCGCTTCTGAATTCTGTTGCGCACAGCGCGAACGAACGGGAGCACCTCTTCGACGGCCTCGGCCTTGTCGGCCGGGCGACGAAGGTTGCGATCCCGCATCGCTTGATCGAGCACGAATTGTAAGTGGGGGAGCGCCGCGCCGCGCCGCTCGTTGTAGGCTTCGACGCCCGACGCCTTGATGAACTCGTCCGGGTCTGTGCCCTCCGGCAGCACCAGCACCTTGATGTCAAAATCTTCCGCGAGGAGAGTCTCAATAGCGCGCTTGGCAGCCGCGACGCCAGCCCTGTCTCCATCATAGTTGACCACGACGCGACGCGCAAACCGCCCCAAGAGCTTCGCCTGTTCCGGCGTCAACGCCGTCCCCAAACTCGCCACCGCGTTCCGCACGCCGAACTGGTAGGGGATGATCAGATCGAGATAGCCTTCGACGAGGATCGCGAATTTTTTGCGACGGATGTCGTCGCGCGTCTGGTGCAACCCGTAGAGGTGACGCCCCTTCGTGTAGGCCGCCGTCTCCGGCGAGTTGAGATACTTCGGCTCGCCCGCTTGCAGCACGCGCCCGCCGAAGGCGACCGCACGCCCCTGCGCGTCGAGCACGGGGAAGATGACGCGCCCGCGAAAGCGATCGTAAAAACCGCCCGCGTCTTTTTTGACGACGAGGCCGCTCCGCTCGATCTGCGTAGACGTAGCTCCCTTGCGTTTCAGGTACGAGCCGAGGCCGTCCCAACTGTCGGGCGCATAGCCGAGCCGGAAAGTCTGTCGCGTCTCATCCGTGATGCCACGCCCTTCAACATAATCGCGCGCCGCCTTCGCCTCCGCGTTGCCTTCCGCGAGTTGCCCTTCCCACCATTCGAGCGCCCACGAATTGAGTTCGACCACCTCGTCGGCTTCCTTGCGGCGCGCTTCGTAACGCTTGTCCTCCTGCATCTCCGGCAGCGGCATATTCACCTTCTCCGCCACGATCTTAATCGCTTCGGGGAACGACACGCGCTCGATCTCCATCACGAAGTTGAAGACGCTCCCGCCCTTCTGGCAGCCGAAACAGTAGAAGATGTCCTTCGACGGGTTGACCGAAAACGAAGGCGTCTTCTCCTGATGAAACGGGCAACACGCCATCCAGTTCGCGCCCTTCTTCTTCAACGCGACATAATCCTGCACCACGCGCACGATGTCCGCCTGCCGTCTCAAGTCGTCAATGAATGTCTGCGGGAAGCGCATGCTGATTCCGAGTTTATTGCTTCAATTCAACGATGGTCGCGCCCGCGCCGCCTTGATCGGGCGGGGCGGCGTTGAACGATTCGACGTGCGCGTGCGTGCGCAGGAAGTCGGCGATGGCGCGGCGGAGCGCGCCCGTGCCGTGGCCGTGGATGATGCGGACGCGCGCATAGCCGTTCAGGAAAGCCGCATCAAGAAACTTGTCGGCGGCGTCAACGGCCTCGTCGGTGGTACGGCCGATGAGGTTGAGTTCCGCGCCGGGCGCGTCCTTCGGTTGGTTGAGGCGCACGTCGGCGGCGTTGCGCGCCGCGGCGGCGGCCATGCGTTCGAGTTGTGAGCCGCCGCCACCGCGCGCCTGCTCCGCTTTGGTTTGCGGGGCGCGCTCCATCAGTTCGAGGTTCGAGAGTTTCTCGCGCAGGCGAACGTGGCCGATGCGGATTTCGGCATCCGCGCCCGCGATCCTTTCGACGACGCCCGTCTTGCCGAGCGTGCGCAGGCGCACCGTGTCGCCCTTGACGATCTCGCGCTCGACGTTCGACGGTTGGAACGCTTCGACGGCGGACTTGGCGGCGCGCGTCTCACCCGCCGCGTTGTTCCCCTGACGAACGACACGCACGCCGCTGCTGCTGCTCGTCCCTTCCGCGTTCGCGGACTTGGACGACGCGACGCGTGCTGCTGTCGTCGTCGCGGCTGCGGCGCGTTGTGCGTCGCGTCGCAGTTCGGCGGCGCGCGTCGCGGCCTCGCGCTCGACGCGTGCGCGCTCGGCGCGATCTTCGATCTTGGAGAAGAGTTCCTTCGAGCGTCCCTCAAACTCCGCGAGTCGCTCGCGCATCTCGCGCTCAAAAGTTGTTTGACGTTCGCGCTCGCGGCGTTCGGCGTCGCGTTCGAGCGTGGCATATTTTTCGGCGACGGCCGCGCGTTCCTCTTCGAGCGCGCGACGCAAACTCTCCGCCTCCTCCGACTCGCGTTTGATGCGACGCAGGTACGCCGTCGCCTCGCGCGAAGACTCGTTGACGCGCGCCGACGCGGCCTCGACGATCACGCGCGGGAAGCCGAACCGCCCCGCGATCTCGATGCCGGAGGACGACCCGGCGAGGCCGACGAGCAGGCGGTAAGTCGGCTGCAAAGTCTTCTCATTAAACTCGACGCTCGCGTTCAAGACGCCCGTCTCGTTGGCCGCATACTGCTTGAGGCCGCTGTAGTGCGTCGTGGCGACGACGTGCGCGCCGCATGCGCGGCGAAAGTGATCCACGACGGCGACGCCGATCGCAGAGACTTCTTCGGGGTCTGTGCCCGTGCCCACTTCGGCCAAGAGGACGAGCGCGGGCGCGCGACAGAGTTCGAGCATGCGGCTGATGTTGGCGACGTGCGCGGTGAAGGTCGAGAGGTTGGCGG
>JAVEDE010000034.1 GCA_030841105.1 Pyrinomonadaceae bacterium | reverse complement strand
GTTCGATCTCGCGCGTCCCGCCGTAATACTGCTCGATGGCCTCCTGCACGCCCGCTTCCGAGACGACGACCGGC
Organism: Pyrinomonadaceae bacterium; assembly: GCA_030841105.1. GTDB lineage: Bacteria > Acidobacteriota > Blastocatellia > Pyrinomonadales > Pyrinomonadaceae > JAIVJZ01. The sequence goes on along the minus strand of JAVEDE010000034.1, from coordinate 5,369 downwards.
TCGATGTTCAAGCCCGTCATAAACTTGATGTCGTCCATCGCGAAGACGTTCGTGGGGTCAACCATCGCCAGCGTCAGCGTCGCGCCGACGCGCGAGAGCGGCAGCACCGAATACTTGTCGGCCACTTCGCGCGGGATCAGGCGGATGACGGAGGCTTCCACGTCGAACAGATCGAGGTTGACGCTCGGCACGCCGTACTGGCGCGACAAGACGGCCGTCACCATGTCGTCGGAGACAAGGCCGAGCTTGACGAGGTTGAAGCCGAGCCGCCCGCCGTGTTCGCGCTGGTAGTCGAGCGCTTCGCGCAGTTGCTGCGGCGTCAGGATGTTTTCGCGGACGAGTATTTCGCCTAATTTAGCTGACATGTCTTGACAGTTTCCAACGGAATCGGACGCTGACGGGCAAGAACTTGCGGCGGGGCAGGCGCTTGAGATAATTCTGACAAGGGAGAAGTACGCGACACGCGTGTGTTTTGTCTTAAGGCAACGATGATAAACATCGTTGGCAAAATCATGTTAACGGACAGCCCGCACGGCTGTCAAGATGAATATGCGGCGACGCGCCGGGAGGTTTAAAGTGTGGGGGAAAGTCTTGTCGTGGCAGCAGTTGACGGAAAGGGGCGGGCGTCGGCAGCCAGCGTCAATGTGAACGTGCGCGGGGCGTGCGGTTGGTATGAGAGTGTTAAACGCGAAAAGGCGACGCCCGTTTGAGCGTCGCCTTTTCGCGTCCGGTGTCGAAAACAATTCTAGGTCTTGCGCCGTTTGGTCGTGGTGGTCGCCTTGTCGGCCGGTTTGGGCTTGAGAGCTTCGTTGAGACCGGCCACGGCCTCTTCGGCCATCTGCTTGCGCGGGTCGGTCGCGGCGGCCTTGCTGGCGAACTGTGCGAGCATGTCGCGCCCCTCGGCCGTCTTCGCGCCGGTCGGGTCGGAAGCCAGCGCGAGACCGAGCCCGTAGATGGCGTCGAGGTTGTTCGGGCTGGCGGCCAGAATCGTCTTGTAGGCGGCGATGGACTCGTCCACGCGCCCGCCCTGGAAGAGGGCGTCGCCGAGGCTCGCCTCTGCCTTGGTCTTTTTCGCCGCGTCGGTTTCGGCGGCAATGTACTCCTGAAACGCCTTGATGCCCGCGTCGGTGTCAACCTGCGCGTTCGTTTGCAGCGCGACGCGGTAAGACTCTGCGCGCTGGAACAAGTAGTCCAAGTCTTCGGCCTTGGCCGCGTCGGGCGTGGCGGCGGCGACGCGATCCGCCTGCGGGGTGCGATAGGTGGTGATGGCTTTCTCGGCCGTCTCGGTGGCGAGTTTCAGGTCGGCGCGCGCGGCGTCTTTGCCCGCCTGATCCTTGGCCTTGGCGGCGGCGTTGTACCTGTCCACGGCGCGCGTGCGCAGGACGATGGCCTTGTTGCGGTAGACGACGGCCTCGTTCGGGTCAATCCCGATGGCCTGATCGTAGAGCGTGAGGGCCTCGTCGTACTTCTTGGCGTTGAAGGCTTCGTTGGCGGCCTTGAAGACGACGGGCAACTTGGCGTTGCGGTCTTCGATCTTCGCGTTCTTGGCCGAGACCTCGGCGACCTGCCGCTTATACTCTTCCTCTTTCTTCTTGGCCTCTTCGGGCGTCAGCGTCTCGCCGCCGGCCTTGGCCGCGCCCGCCGCCGGTGCTGCCCCGCTCCCTTTGGCCGCGCCCGCGCTCGCGGCTTTCACTTCGGCGAGCGTCAGAGCCTTGCCATCGCCGGGGCTGAGGACGAAGTTGTTATCCGGCTTCTGGTTGAGACGGACGTTTGCGAGGTAAGTGGAGGTTGCGCCCGGCGCGCTGACGATGACGGTGAACGTCCCGACGGGATCGAGTCCGGCGTAGACGTATTCACCTTTTTTATTCGTCTTCGTTTTTAAGGTCTGTTTAATATCGGTGCGGTGAATCTCCACCAGCGCGTCGGCGACGGGGACTTCCGTGCCGTCGGCCTGTTTGAGCGTGACTTTGCCGGTGGCCGTGGTCGTGACCTGTGCCGCGGCGGCGACGGCGAAAGAGACGACGACGAGCACGGCAACGAAGAAGTGTGTGAATTTTTGGATACGCATTTGGGCTTCTCCTGTAAATGATTCTGCGGGGAGTTTAATTTTAAACGGGTGATTCAATCAAGTCTTCAGCCGCCGTTTAAGATGCGCGCGGGGGGCGTCCGGTTGTCGTTTCCGTCCTGCTAATATCAGATGGGGGCGCGACAAATCAAGCGTAAGGAATGGGATCGGCGACGCCCGCCTCGCGGAAGGCGCGCAGGCGCAGGGCGCACGAATCGCAACGCCCGCAGGCCACGTCTTCCGCCTGATAGCACGACCAGGTGAGCGCGAGCGGCGCGCCGAGTTCGAGGCCGCGCCGGATGATCTCGGACTTACGCAGGTGGATGACGGGCGTCCTGATCTCGACGCGCGTGTCGGGGCGAGTGCCGTTGTCAATGGCGCGCTGGAAGGCCGCGTAAAACTCCGGGCGGCAATCGGGGTAGCCGGACGAATCCTCCTCGACCGCGCCAATGTAGATGGCGCGCGCGCCCGACACTTCCGCCCAACTCGTCGCGATTGAGAGCAGGTGCGCGTTGCGGAAAGGCACGTAACTCGTCGGTATCGTGCGCGCGTCCGGGTCGGCCGAGGCGACGGGAATCCGCGCGTCCGTCAGCGACGACCCGCCGATGCGCGTCAGGTAGTCAATCGAGGCGACGAGGCGGCGCGTGACGCCGTAGTGATCCGCGAGTTCGTTGAAGGCGCGCGCCTCGCGCGCCTCCGTCCGCTGCCCGTAGGAGACGTGCAGGAAGGCCAACTCCGCATACTCCGTCGCCGCGATGGCCGCCGTCACGCACGAATCCATCCCGCCCGACACCAGACACACGGCCAACTCCGCGCCCGCCGCCGGCTCCTCCGGCTCGTCCGGTGATTCCGTTAAAGCTCTTTCGTCGTATCCACCCATTTAAACTCCGTGAACGTCCGCGCCCCAGATCATTTTGTGTAGTTGCATTTGCATGCGGACTTTGTGGAGGCCGCTCGATGCGATCCAATCCGCCAGTGCTTGCAGGTCGGTTTGACCCCAGACGGGCGAGACGAGTATGGCGTGCGCGCGGCGTTCGAGATCGTAGCGCGCGATCACTTCGCGGGCGTAGTCCCAGTCGGCGCGATCCACGACGACGAACTTGATCTCGTCGCGGTCGGCGCGCAAGCGTTCGAGGTTCGGCCAGTGGTTGCGCTCGGCTTCGCCCGACGCCGGACATTTAACGTCGAGGATGATCTTCGCGCGCGGGTCAACCGCTTCGGTCGAGACGTAGCCGCCCGTTTCGATCAGCACCTCGAAATTTTCGTCGCAGAGTCGCGTGATGAGCGTGAAGGCTTCGCGCTGCGCGAGCGGTTCGCCGCCTGTCACTTCGACGAGTCGGCAGTTCATCGCGCGCACCTGCGCGAGCACGTCTTCGAGCGACATGCGCTCGCCGCCCGTGAAAGTGTATTCGCTGTCGCACCACACGCAGCGCATCGGGCAGCCCGTCAGACGCACGAACGCGCACGGCCGCCCGGCGTGCGTTGACTCGCCTTGAATGGAACGAAAAATTTCCGTGATGCGAAGCATGGAGATCGAAAAGCCGTCAGTTGTCCGTGGTCAGTAGGGCGTTCCAATTCTTAGTCAGTCGTCGGTTGTTCAAGCCCACTTATAACAGCTTGTGTGACGGGCACAAACAACGTGCAACTGACCACGGACAACTGACTACGGACAGTTCTTTTATGCTTGTGATAGCATACGCGCTCGGCAGGCTGAGCATCAAACCCAAGCGATGAGCCGGAAGGCGACAGCAACAACGGCAACCACAGAGCGACTTTTGCGCGAAGGCACGGCGCGCCTGCTGGGGCGTGCGTCGGAAGCGCGCGCGCTCGACACGGAGGCACTCTTGCCGCGCGTGGGCGGTGTGTTGGAGAAGTATCTGTTGCGCCACCGGCCGGAGGCGTCGGCCGCGGAAGTCGCAGGTTTTCTCGACGCGTTGCGCGCAGACGATCTGTGTCTCGTCGTGGCGTGCGAGCGCGGCGACGACGCGGCGTGGTCTGATTTGATGGAACAGTTTCGGGCGACCGTCTTGTCGGCCGCGCGCGGCGCGTCGGCCAACGAGGACGCGGCCGAAGAGTTGGCGCAGTCGGTGTGGGCTGACCTGTACGGCCTGCGCGCGCGCGCCGACGGGAGCGTGTCGGGCAAGCTGGCTTATTATTCCGGCTGCGGTTCGCTCGGCGGCTGGCTGCGCGCCGTCGTCGGCCAACTCGCCGTTGATCGTCACCGCAAGTCGGCGCGGCTCGTGCAGACGGAAGAGGCGACGGACTTCGACCGCCTCGCGCGCGAACAGCACGAAGAGACGGACAACTTCACCGTCGCCGCCGCGCCCGACCCGGAGAGCGCGCTCGCCAATCGCGAGACGGCCGACGCGCTGCGTCGCGCGCTCGCCCGCGCGCTCGGCGGACTCGACGCGGAAGACCGTCTCCTGATCAAGCTCTACTACTTCGACGATCTCCGGCTGCGCGAAGCGGGCGCGGTGCTCGGCGTCCACGAGGCGACGGCGAGTCGCCGCCTGACACGTTTGCACACGGAGATCAGAAAGCGCGTCGAGACGTTGCTCGTCGCCGAACACGGCTGGACGAAACAGGATGCGGCGCGCACGCTCGCCGACGCCGCGACGCATCTCGACACAGACCTCCGCCGCATGCTCGCCGGGGCGGAAACTTCGACAACCGCGACCGCGGGCGAACGGCGCGAGGAGCTTTACGAATGAAGCGCGGGCAGCAACGCGCGTGAAGCGCAGGCTGCCGCGCGCGTCGCGGCGGACGCAAGATCGGGGCGCGTGTCGCGTTCTGTAAATGGCCGGAAGTTAGTTAGAGTTAGACCTGAAGTTTTTAATGAAAGCAGAGTTCGACAAAGAGATTGATGCGCTGTTGCGCGAGAGCGCGCGACGCGGGCGTGCCGCATCCGGCGAACGCCGCGCGCGCGCGGACGACACGCGCGCCGCCGCCGACACGGCGCACCTCGACGCGGACGAACAGAGCGCGTATGCGGAGAACGCGCTGCCCGCCGCGGCGCGCGCGCATTACACGGCGCATCTCGCGGATTGCGACGACTGTCGCCGCGGCGTGACGCGACTCGCGCTCGCCGCGGGCATGCCCGCACAGTTGGAGACGCGCGAGGCGGCGACGTCGGGGCAGGTCGTTGTCGCACCGCACGCCGCCGGTTGGCGCGAACGCCTCGGCGCGTTGCTCGCGCCGCGCGCGTGGCGTTACGCCGTGCCCGCGCTGGCGTTGCTGCTCGTCGGCGCGGTCGCGCTCATCGTGTTGACGCGTCCGCCGCGCGAAGGTCTGTCGTCCATCGCGC
>JAVEDE010000022.1 GCA_030841105.1 Pyrinomonadaceae bacterium | reverse complement strand
GAGTTGCATGCTCAACTCTCCGCGCCCCTCCGCGTGAACTTACAACCGGACGAACGCCCGCGCCGGAACGTTCACACATTTTCCTCGCGCCGCACGTCGCTCACGACCTCGTACAGCGTGGCGGCCTCCTGCTTGGAAGTCTGCCGCGCGGTCGGCACGGCGAGGACGCGCACCGTCAACCAACGGTCGCGGCGCGCGAGCGTGATCTCGTCGCCCACACGCACCGCGCGCGACGAACGCGCCGCCGCGCCGCCCACCAGCACCGCCCCGGCCTCGCACAACTCCTGCGCCACCGTCCGCCGCAACACCAGACGGCTCGCCCGCAAAAACTGATCCAGACGCATAAGAAAAAAGTGACGAGTGACAAGTGACGAGTGACGAGTTAAAAGACGAGTGACGAGTTAAAGGCAAGGCTCTTGTTTTAACTCGTCACTCGTCACTCGTCACTTGTCACTGTAGTTAAGGCTTCTTGTTCCCGTTCGCCTCGGACTTCTTCTTGTCGTCCTTCTTCGGGGTGACGGCGGCGGGCGTGGCCGTGCTGGCCGACTTTTGCGGCTCGACTTTCAGGAGCGGGAGCACGTCCGCCTGATAGTCTTTCGCGATCTCGATGTAGGCGTCGCGGCGCAGATTTTCGAGGTAGGTCTTGCGCTCTTTCTCCATGCGTGTGACGGTGATCGCCTCGCGCACTTTGTTGTCGTCGTAGACGGCCTCGCCCGCTGGCGTGCGCTCGTCCACGCGCAGGATGATGATGCCCCCCTCGGTCTCGATGGGGTTGGAGATGCCGCCCGCCTTCACGTTCTTGAGGGCGTTCGCCACGTCCTCTTTCGTGATGTCGTTCATGGAGTAAGTGCCGAGTTTGCCCTTGTTCTCCGGCGCGGTGCGCTTGCCGTCAACCTCGCGCTCCGACTGCACCATCGCCAGCGCGCCGAAGTCCGCGCCCGCGCGCAACTGCGCCGCCAACTTGTCGGCGCGCTCGCGCACTTCCTTCGGGTCTTTCCCAACGGTGCTCAAAAAGATTTCCGACAGCACGACGCTTTCGGGCTTGCGGAACTTCTCCTTGTTCGCCTCGTAGTAGCTCTTCACTTCCGAGTCGGTCAGGCCGTAAAAGATTTTCTGATCCACTTCGCGGCCGAGCACCCACGTCTTCATGATCTCTGTGCGCATCGTGGCGCGCACGGCGGCCGGGTCAATCTTGCTCTCGCGCATCGCCTGTTCGAGCAGCGCGAGCGACTTGAGATTCTCGCGCTTCGCCACGTCGAGCATGCGGCGGTTGACCTCCGCCTCCACGTCCTCGTTCATGCCCATCTCCTTGCCCTTCTGGACGAGGAGTTGCTCGTTGACGAGCGTGGCGATGATTTCGGCGCGACGCTTCGCGATCTCTTCGTTGGCCTGTTGCGCCGTCCACCCGCGCTGTTGCTGTAAGGCTTCGGCGGCCTCCGCCATGTCCTTCCTGAGCATCGAGAGCGTGATCACGTCGGCGTTGACCTGCGCGATCACTTCGTCAATGACGCGCGGCACGCCCTCCTCCTGCGCCCGCACCGACACGGCAGACGGCGCGAGGAACGCGGCCAAGAGCAACGCGGCAGACGCGACGCGGCGCGCACCAATTAAAAATTTTGACTTCACAGATTTTTACTCCTTACCAACTCGGCGCGCGCCACGCGACAAACGGCGACGCAGCCGCCCTGCTTCAAATTGTCGAATCGAAATTTAACGCCTCTGGTTTACGAGTCTGCGCCTATGCGCGGGACGAGGCAGGCTAAAACGGTCGGGTGAAAGTTAATGTTTCAGGTTTCGGGTTTCAGGTTCAAGACAAAGAAACTGAAACACTCAGTCTTGAGCTTGAAACCTGACACCTGAAACTTGAAACCTATTTTAGTCCGCGCTGCTGATTTGCAGCAACAGGCCGTGCGCGGTTTCGATCACGTCGTCGGCCTCTGTCTCGTCCAACTCGACGCGCAGGACGCCGTTCGGCGTGAAGGTCGTCCCGGTGCGACTGCCTACGAGCGCGAGCAATTTTTCGGGCGCGACGCGCGCCTTCTCGCTCAGTTTGATCGCGACGCCCGTGGGCGTCCGGTCTAAGGAGAGCACGCCCACGGTCTCGGCCGTGCGGCGCAGGCGCGCGTAGGCCAGCAGTCGCTCGACGGATTCGGGGATGCGCCCGTAGCGGTCTTCCGTCTCGGCGCGAATCTGGCGCAAGGTCTCGTCGTCGCGCGCCGAGGCGATGCGCTTGTAGGTGCGCAGGCGTTGCCCCATGTCCGAGATGTAATCCTCGGAGATCGCCACGTCCACGCCCAGATTGAGCGAGACGGAGGTTTCGTCCTGCACGTCCTCGCCGCGCAGTTCCGAGACGGTGCGCTCCAACATCTGCGTGTAAAGATCGAAGCCGAGCGCGTCCATGTGGCCGGACTGCTGGCCGCCGAGCAAGTTCCCCGCCCCGCGCAGTTCGAGGTCGAGCGCGGCGACGCGGAAGCCCGCGCCGAGGTCGGAAAACTCGCGGATCGCCGCCAAACGACGTCGCGCAATCGGCGTCAACTCCTGCTCGGACGGAATCAACAAATAGGCGTAAGCGCGGCGATTTGAACGCCCGACGCGCCCGCGCAGTTGATACAGTTGCGCCAGCCCGTAGTGATCGGCACGGTTTATGATGATGGTGTTGGCGCGCGGGATGTCTATGCCGTTCTCGATGATGGTGGTGGCGACCAGCACGTCGTATTTGTAGGCCATGAAGTCGAGCATCACCGACTCCATCTCCTTCTCGTTCATCTGCCCGTGCGCCACGCAGACGCGCGCCTGCGGCACGAGCCGCTGGACGAGCGCGGCGATGGTCTCGATGGTCTCGACGCGGTTATGGATGAAGAAAATCTGCCCGCCGCGCCCCAGTTCCAACTCAATCGCCGACTTGATGACCGACTCGCCGAACTGCACGACCTGCGTCTGGATGGCGAGGCGGTCGCGCGGCGGCGTCTCGATGACGGACATGTCGCGCAAGCCCATCAGAGACATGTTGAGCGTGCGCGGGATGGGCGTGGCCGAGAGCGTCAGCACGTCAACTTTCTTCTTCAACTGCTTGAGCCGCTCCTTGTGCGCGACGCCGAAACGCTGCTCCTCGTCCACCACGACAAGGCCGAGATCGCGAAACGCCAAATCCTTCGACAGTATCCGGTGCGTGCCGATCAGGATGTCCACCTCGCCCGCCTCGACGCGCTTGACGACCTCTTTCTGCTCCTTCGGCGTGCGGAAGCGCGAGAGCAATTCGACGCGCACGGGGAAGGCCGCGTAGCGAGCCGTGAACGTCTCGTAGTGCTGGTAGGCGAGCACCGTGGTCGGCGTCAACACGGCCACCTGCTTCGACTCCATCACGGCCTTGAATGCCGCGCGCATCGCTACCTCGGTCTTGCCGTAGCCCACGTCGCCGCACAGCAGACGATCCATCGGAGTGTTTGCTTCCATGTCGGTCTTCACGTCTTCGATGGCCGTCTCTTGATCCGGCGTCGGCACGTACTCGAAGCCGTCCTCAAACTCGCGTTGCCACGGCGAATCGGCCGCATAGGCGTAACCGCCGACGAGTTTGCGTTCGGCGTAGAGGCGCAGGAGTTCGTCGGCCATGTCGCGCATCTCGCGCTTGGCCTTGGCCTTCGTCTTCTGCCAGCCGAGGCCGCCGAGACGGTCGAGCGTCGGCTCGTGCCCCTCCGCGCTCGAATAACGCTGAACGAGATCGAGGCGTTCGACGGGGACGTACAACTTCGCGTCCTCCGCATAGAACAGCAGCATGAACTCGCCGCGACGGCCGGGGCCTAGATCAAGCGTCTGCAACCCGCCGAAGCGCGCGATGCCGTGGTCAATGTGGACGACGAAATCGCCGACTTTCAGATCGCGGAAGTCCGACAGGAAGGCCGCCGTCTTCGACTTCTTCTTGCGCGCCGTCTTCGCGCCCGCAGCAGTCGCCGCCGCTTGCCCTTGCCCCGTCGCCCCCAACGCGCGATGCTCCACGGTCGCGCCGTCGTGCGCCTCGTCAAACAGATCGTTTTCGACGTGGACGACCAAGCCCGCCGACGGCAACTCGAAGCCGCCCGACAGACGCCCGACCGTCACCAACGCCTGCCCCGCTTCGAGCGCGCCGCCCTCGCCCGCGAACACGACGCGCGCCGCCACGTTGTATTCCGCGAGCATCTCCCCGACGCGCTCGGCGACGCCCGCGCTCGGCATCGCGAACAAGACGCGCGAGTCGCCTTGCACCTGTGCGCGTCGCACGTCGGCCGCCAGTTCGGCGATGCGCCCGTGGTAACGACGCGACGCGCGCGTGTTCCATTCGATCTCCGGCGCGCGCTCCACGGCCGGGAAGAGAAACAAAGGCGGGGCGGTCGCACGCGCGCGGCCGATGGTGACGGCCGCGGCGGCTTCCGCTTCGCCCGCGAAACGTTCGTCCGTCGCCGCCGCCGCGCGTCCCAGCGTCCGCAACTCGACGCGCGCGACGTCACCCACCGCCGCGCGCAACTCTTCCGCCGTCAAATAAAGTTCTTCGGGACGCAAGGCCACTTCGTCCGCGCTCTCCGCGTCGCTGTAGCGCGCGCTCAAAGTTTCGTAGGTGTTGCCGAGGAAGGTTTCGAGGGCGGCGGGTTCGTCGGCCACGAAGACGGTCTCCTGCCGCAGGTAGTCGAACGCGCTCGCGGGCGTCGAATGGACGAGCGAGACGAGCCACTCCCAACCCGCAAAGGTCTCGCCCTCGTCGGCGTGGACGGTGCGGTCGCGCAAAGCGCGCGCATAACGTTCGTCCGCCCAACGCTCGCGCGCCAGTTCAGCCCACAGGCGAAAATCGTCCGCGCCCAACGCGTACTCGCGCATGGGCACGATCTCGATCTGCTGCAACTGCGCGACGGACAACTGCGTCTCCGGGTCGAACTCGCGAATGGAATCAACCGTGTCGCCGAAGAACTCCACGCGCACCGGCCGCTCGTGCCCCGGCGACCACACGTCCAGAATCCCGCCGCGCAGAGAGAACTCGCCGACCGCGCCGATGGGGTCTTCGCGCACGTAGCCGGATGCGAGCAACAACTCGATCAACTCTTCGGGCGCGTGATCCTCGTCGCGCCGCAGATGTGCGCCCGTCGCGCGCAGTTGCTCCGGCCTGACGGTGCGACGCGCCAGCGCACGCGCCGTCAACAAGACGAAATCGCCCTGCCCTGCGGCCAGACGCCAGAGCGTCAGCGCGCGCCGCTCCAACGTCTCCGCGTGCGGCGACGCGCCCGCATACGGGTCGCTCTCCGACGCGGGCAGCGTCAGCACAGACGCTTTCTCCCGCGCGTCGCGCGCTTCCCCTTCACCTTTGCGACGCCTTAACGCCTCGCTCCAAAAACAGAGATCGCGATCCCACTGTTCGAGGTCGCGGCTCGCCTGCACGACGACTGCCAGACGCTTCCCCGTCTCGCGCTGCAACGCCGCCAGCACGAGCGCGCGCGCCGCTCCCGAAGTCAGCCCGCTCACAGACACCACGCGCGCGCCGCCCCGCACCTCCGCCACGAGACGCTTCAACTCCGCGCTCCCCAGCACGCGCCCCAACGCGCCCTCCACCGGCGACCCCTTTTGCACCGTACTACTCATAACTTTCGGAAGTGACAAGTGACGAGTGACAGGTGACAAGTTAAAGCAGCACGCCTTTCAAACTTGTCACTTGTCACCTGTCACTTGTCACTGTCTTTCTAATTCTCTCGATAATGTCGGTCGTCGAAGCGCCCTCGATGAAGGGGAGCGCGAGCACGCGCCCGCCCGCCGCTTCGACCTCCTCGCGGCCGTGGATTTCGTCGAGGCCGTAATCGCCGCCTTTGACGAGGATGTCGGGCAGCAACTCGGCGATCAGCGCGCGCGGCGAGAGCGCGTCGAAGATCGTGACGTAGCTGACCGCGCCGAGCGCGGCGAGCATTTCGGCACGCTCCGCTTCGTTCATTACGGGGCGCGAGTCGCCTTTGAGGGCGCGCACGGCCGCGTCCGAGTTGATGGCGACGAGCAGCGCGTCGCCGAGCGCGCGCGCCGCCTGCAAGTAGCGCACATGCCCGACGTGCAGGATGTCGAAGCACCCGTTCGTGAACACGAGCCGCCGCCCCTGGGCGCGCAAACGCACGCGCGACGCGCGCGCCTCATCCGGCGTAAGTATCTTCTCGTTCATAAACTGCGATAGCGTTGATGCTAACACGAACGGGAAGCAGTAGTCAGCAGTCGGTAAGCAGTCAGCAGAGTTGTCTGTGATTATCAACGGAGTTTCTAAAGATTGGATTAACTACCGACGACCCGCTACTGTTCACTGCTTACCGACTACTGCCACTTGTTGCTATAATCCCCCTTTTCCCTCGGAGCAGGAATAGATGACAGAGAACAACCAGACGCCCTTTATCGAAGACAACGACCAGACGCGCGCCCGCCGCGAGCACCTCGAACGGATTCAGCAACTCACCGGCAACGCCTACCCGAACAAGTTCCGACGCACGAACCTGACGGCAAGCGCGGAAGGCGAAGACACGATCACGTCCGTCGTCGCGCAGTTCAAACACCACGAGCCGCCGCGCGCCGAAGGACAGCGGCCGACGCCCGAACAACTCGAAGCGGCGAACGCAGCGTTGAAGGCATTCGGCGACGTGCGCGTGAGCGGGCGGCTGGCCGTGCCGCCGCGCGTGATGGGCAAGGCCGCGTTTGTCCACCTCTCCGACGGCCGTGAGCGCCTGCAAATTTACGTGCGCCGCGACGACGTGCAACAGTTGAACCACCGCGGGCGCACTCTCGACGGCTGGGAACTCTTCTCGCTGCTCGACCACGGCGACTTTATCGGCGTCGAAGGTTTCCTCTTCGTCACGAAGACGGGCGAACTCTCCGTCCACGTCCGCGAGTTCGAGTTTCTCGCGAAGGCGCTCCTGCCGATGCCCGACAAGATGCACGGCATCAGCGACCCCGAAATCCGCCAGCGCCAACGCTACGCAGACCTCATCGCGGGCAGCCTCAAAATTGACAAGGACGAAGAGGGCGGCGCGGCGGGGGCGCACGAACTCACCACCCGCGAAGTCTTTGAACGCCGCTCCAAGATCATCCGCGAGATGCGCGCGTTTTTAGACGAGCGCGGCTACATCGAAGTCGAGACGCCGATGCTCACGCCCATCGCCTCCGGCGCGGCCGCGCGGCCGTTCGAGACGACGCACAACGCGCTCGGTATCTCCCTCTACGCACGCATCGCGCCCGAACTCTATCTCAAGCGTCTACTCGTCGGCGGCTTCGAGCGCGTCTACGAACTCAACCGCAACTTCCGCAACGAAGGCATAGACCGCACCCATAATCCCGAATTCACCATGTTGGAGTTTTACTGCGCCTACATGGACGTCAACGGCATGATGGACTTCTGCGAAGAGATGCTGCGGCAAAGTGTGCTCACCGCGACGGGTGGAGCAAGTGTCAAATATGGGGACACTGAAATTGAATTCGGAGATAAGTTTCGGCGGCTAACAATGAATGAAGCTATTGCTGAATACTGGCCTACAGATATTAAAACAGATGAAATCAGAGAATCTACCTTTGCCGATCCTGTGCAGGTTGAACGTGCTCACTGGTTCTTATCCGAGATTGAACTGAGAGAAAATAAGGCTGTTGAGCAACAAAGGAACTACGCACTAAATGAGTATCGGCAGAACAAACTTTCAGGCAGTTTAAAGTCGGGTAATCTAGGTATTGATTTATGCAAGACAGAGGAAGACTATCTTGCTATCCAGCCATTTGAGCAAACCAGAGAATCCATTCGGAAAGAAAACAAGGACAGCCTTTGGGAAATGGCACTAAAGCGCGCCATATCTCTATTTGAAAAAACCCCTCGTTCAGCCGATGAGACAGCCCGCCAAATTGTCGAAATGTTTGAGAGGTTGGTTGAACCAAATCTAATTCAGCCGACGTTCATCTATAACTATCCTAAGCCCATCTCACCGCTGTCGAAAGCGTCACCTGATGATCCTTCGGTTGCGGAGCGGTTCGAGTTGTTTATCAATGGGATGGAGTGTGCGAACGGGTTTTCGGAGTTGAATGATCCGGTGGAGCAGTATGAGCGGTTTCGGGAGCAGGGGCAGGCGCGGGAGCGTGGCGACGAGGAGGCGATGCAGATGGATACGGATTATGTGCGCGCGCTCGCTTACGGCATGCCCCCGGCGGCGGGCATCGGGATCGGCATTGATCGCATCGTAATGCTCCTGACGAATCGTCGCTCCATCCGCGACGTGATCCTCTTCCCGCACATGCGCCCCGCCGCTGCTGCGCCGAAAGTGGAAGAGGCGGCAACGGACGAAACGGCGGAATCAACTAACGAACAAGCGGGCGGGCAGGGAGCGTGAGTCGTTCCCAGAACTTTTAACCCCTACATTTTTGAGCCTCGCCCGACGCGGCGGGCGTGAAAGAGAGATGATTTGAGATGACCCGAAAATTTTTCGCATTGTCCCTGTTGGTGTTGATGGCCGGTGTCCTCGCGTTCGCGCAGGAGGCGAAGCAGCCGTTGAAGTTGACCGGCTATCTGATTGACAACATGTGCGCGGGCGCGGAGGGCGAGGGCGACGGCGTGGAAGAGACGGCGAAAGGCCACCCGACCGCGTGCGCGCTGATGCCGTCCTGCTCGGCGATCGGCTACTCGCTCGTCGTGGAGAAGAAGATTTATAAACTGGACGAGGCGGGCAACAAGGCCGCGCTCGCGGTGTTGAAGGCGACGAAGGCCAAGAAGGGCTTGCGGGTCGAAGTCGAAGGCACGCTCGACGGCAGCAACCTGCGCGCGACGAAGGTGTCGGAAGTCAACGCGGCGGGCTAAGCATCCGCGGCGAAAACTGCTGAACGCGTCCGGCAAAACTTGAGGGGCGACGGAGATGTCTCCGTCGCCCCTTTAATTATTCCGGCTGCGCGAGACGCGCCGGGCGCGTTTAGTGAAAGGCCGCAGTCGCCGTTTACTGTCTGGTCGGCGTCGAATCGTTCGGCATGGTCGAGGCGGACGAGGCGTTGGCCTTCTGCCGTAGTTTCGCCTGCCTGTCGGCGACCCACGCGGGGACTGTGCCCTGTCGCCCCAGCGCGGCGGCGTAGTCGTTCATGGCGGCGAGCGCGCCCGCGTGGTCGCCCGCACGCTCGCGCAGGCGGCTGAGGTCTATGAGCACCTGCGGGTTCGTGTCGCCGTAGAGTTCGGCGGCGCGCTGGAAACTGTCTGCGGCGCGCGCGAGATGACCCTGACGCTCGAAGAGTCGGCCGAGATGATAATACGCGACGGGGTAGCGCGCAGCGTCTTTCTGCGTGAGCGGTAGCAGGGCGGCGATGGCCTCTTCGTCGCGTTTGAGGTTGATGAGCGCGGCTCCGAGTTCGAGGTTGGCGGGCGGGAAGTAACCGCCGGGGCTGCGTTGCAGCACGCCTTGATAACGCTTGACGGCCTCTTCGACGCTACCACCCTCGCGTTCGGCACGAGCGGCGCGCAAGAGATCGTAAGTGGCGCGGTCAACTTCGTGCGCGCCGAGCTTCGCGCCGGGACGAACGTCGTTGCCACCGCCGCCCGTCTTCAAGTGCGCGGCGTCTGCGGAGTCTTCCGTGTTGGCGGCCGCCGAGGCGACGAGTTCGCGTCGTGCGTCACTGATCTCGCGCGGGACGCCCGCTCCGGTACGCGTCGAGCGCGCGACGAACGCGTCGAGCACAGCGACGCCGCGCTCCGGGTCGCCGTCTTCGGTGTAGGCGCGCGCGAGGGCGGCGGCGGCTTCGGCGTGCGCGGGTTCGAGGCGCAGCGTGCGCAGCCATTCGCGGATGGCGAGGTCGGCCTCGCCCCGCAGCAGGTGTAGACGGCCGAGGTTGTAGCTCGCTTCGGCGTAAGTGAAATTCTCCTGCATGAGCGCGGCGGCCAGCGTCTCGCGCGCCTCTTCCCAGTGGCCTTGCCGTATGAGGATGACGCCGAGGTTGTTGAGAGCGCGCGAGTAGTTGCCGCGACGCTGCGAGATGGCTTTGCGATAAGCGTCTTCGGCCGCGCTCGCGTCGCCGAGACGCGCCAGCGCGTTGCCCGTGTTGAAGAAGAAGGGCGGGTCGTAGCGGTCTTCGTGGATCATCAGGCGCAACGCGTCGAGCGCTTCGGGCTGCCGTTTGAGCGCGACGAGTCGTTCGACGAGCGTGCGTTGCAGACGCGCCCGCTCCGCGCCCGGCTTCGCGTCTTTGATCTCGGCACGCAGGCGTTCGAGTTCCGTCTCCTCAACGTTCAACTTCGACGCCGCATCACTCTTCGGCGCGGAAGCGATCACGACACTGACCGGCGGGGCAGCGACGGCGGCAGGCGCGACCGAGGGCGCGGCCGACGGCGTAACAACTTTCGGCGCGGCTGACCGAGTTACGGACGGGGCAACAGACGGAGTGGACTTCGGCGCGACAGTCGGAGTTGTCTTCGGCGCGACGGTCGCGGTGGTTGACGAAGCAGCGGACGGGTTTGTTGACGGAACGACGGGAGGAGTTGCGGACGGCGCGGAGGCGCGGCGGGCGCGCGTGATCTCGGAGGCCGAACGCCGTGGCGCGGGCTTCTCTTCCCCTTGCGCCGCGGCCGCTTTCGCCTCGCCCGGCTTCGCCGGCTGAGTTGACGCCGGGGCGGCTTGACGCGGCTTCGACGCCTGTTGCGCGAAGGCGTGGGGCGCGAGGAACGACGATGCGGCGACGACGGCGGTTACGACCGTGACGACGAGCGGCGAGGCGGCGCGCATGAAGCGTCGCGCGAAGCGGGCGCGGGCGTCTGTCTGATTCGAGTTCGAGAGTTGTTCCGGCATCTTTAATTCTCCGTCGGAGTTTCGGCTAAGTCCCGCGTGCGGGAGGTGTGCGTCGGCGCGTGTGCGTGTGTGCGGCGAGCATCTCGCGTCAGCGCGTCGCCGAGTTAAGGTCTGCATGTCGCCGGGTTCATGTCAACGCGCCGCCGTCGTCGGGTCAGCGTGTCGTCGCCGTGGCCGGGGTGGCGCGGCGCGGTCGTTCTTTCGGTTGTTCCCAGCCGGGAGTTTTCAACTGCGGCGGTGTAGGCGTGGCGGCCGTGTTCGCGTAGTTGACGATTGTGCCGCCGAAGCCGACCGCCCACGCGCGTGTGCGCGAGGCGACCGAGAGGCGTTCGAGCGGGTGGCGCGTGCCGCTCGGTTCGAGTCGCCAGTTCGCGCCGCCGTCCGTCGTGTGGATGATCGTGCCTTCCGCGCCGACCGCCCAACCTTCCGATGCGTCTATAAATTTCACGTCCGACAGATCAACCGTCACGTTCGATTGCTGTCTGAACCACGAACGCCCGCCGTTCGGGGTCGAGAGCACGAGGCCGCCTTCGCCGACCGCCCAGCCGCGCCGCTCGCCGACGAAGGAGACCGCGTTGTAGCGCGTCGCCGAGGGCATGACGGGCGACGCGCCCGCGCGCCACTGCGAACCGCCGTCGGGGTTGTAGAGGATGGTGTTGCCCGCGCCGACGAGCCAGCCCTGTCCGGCCGCGAGAAACGCGCCGCCGAGCAACAGGTGTTTCGTCGGCAACACTTGCCGCTCCCAACTTCCGCCGCCGTCGGCCGTCGCGTAGAGCGCGCCCATCTCGCCGAACGCCCAGCCGCGCGCGTCGTCCACGAACGCGACGCGCGTCAAGAGCACGTCCACGTCCGCGCCCGTCACCTCGACGCGCGACCAACTCGCGCCGCCGTCCGTCGTCCTGAGCAGGTAAGAGCGCGGCTCCTGTTTCGTCCTGAGCAGATAGATGCTGCGGTCGCAGACGAGCCAGCCGGTCGCTTCGTCCACAAAGTAAACGTCGCGCAAAGTGTCTTCGGTCGGCGCGCGGCGCACTGTCCAACTCCGCCCGCCGTCTTCCGTCACGAGGAGCGCGCCCTTGCTGCCGACCGCCCAGCCGCGCGCCTCGTCAACAAAATAGACCGCGCGCAACCAGGCCAGCGTCCCAGACGTTTGCGCCGCCCACGCGCCCGCGAGCGCGGGGGCGGTAAGCAGTAAGCAGTAAGCGGTAAGCAGTAAGAGCGCAACGACGAAACGATGGATGACGGACGATGAGCGATGAACGGAAAGAGCGACACGCGGAACGCGGGGCGACGAACGAAGCCGCGCGGCTCGTAGCGCGACGGCTTGCCTTGCGGCGTTCATCGTTCCGCGTGCTGCGTTCATCGTTTCTTAAAATCCTCCCGTGAAGATGCGGAAGAAACTGACGACGGGCAGAAGGCTCAAAATTTTCTGCACGTTCTTCATGCGGTTGCCGGGGACGATGATCTGATCGCCGGGGTTGAGAAAATAGTTGTCCGGCATCCGCCCCTTCTCGATGGCGGCCACGTCAATGATCGTCGGCTGCAAGAAGCCGTTGGCCTGTCGGCGCATCACCATCACCTTCTTCTTGTTGCCCGTGTCGAGCACGCCGCCGGAGAGCGCGAGCGCTTCCGTCACCGAGAGGCGGCGCGACATCGGGCGGATGCCCGGCTGCGCCACGTCGCCCACCACCCAGAAAACCGCCGACTGCGCCTTGTCGAGCGAGACCGTCACTTTCGGATCAATGACATACTCATCGAGCTTCTTCGTGATCTCGTCGGCGACCTGCTTGGTCGTCTTCCCGCCGACGAAGACGCCTTCGGGGATGAGCGGGTGCGAGATGACGGCGTCGGGCGGGATGGTGATGCCCGCCTTCGAGTAGCGGTCGAGGTTGAAGACCGTGACCGAGATCACGTCTTCGGGGCCGAGCCGGTACGACGCCATGAAGTTGTTGTAATAGGGCACGACGGCCGACTCCTCTTCCGAGAGCGTCTCGCGCCGGTTCGCCAGCGTCGCCTCCGGCACGTCGGCGCGCGGCGGCGCGCTCGTGTCGTCCGGTTCGAGCCGCTCGCCCGCCGTGGTTACCGGCTGCCCCGCGCCGTCAGTCAACGGCGGGGCGGCGGCGGTCGTCGTGCCGGTCGTGCGCGGCCGCGTCTTCTGCTCGGACTTCTTCTTGTCCTTCTCCTGCGCAGCAGCGGCGGCCGCTCGGGCGAAACCCGTCGTCCCGCCCGTCAGCATGAGACCCGCGAGGGCAAGCGTCGTCAACTTCATCGTGTGGATTTTCATTTCGTGTACCTCTGGAAAACTGCTTGGCGACCGGGGCGCGTGCTTCTCAGCGCGCGCCGCGGCCGAACAGGATCGTCTTGACCGTCTCGAACAGGATCACCGCGTCGAGCACGAGGCTCTGGTTCTTGATGTAGTAGAGATCGTATTGCAACTTCTGGCGCGCGTCCTCGATGGACGAGCCGTAGGGGTATTTGATCTGCGCCCAGCCGGTCAGCCCCGGCGGGATCAAATGGCGCTGTTCGTAGAACGGAATCTCCTCGGCGAGTTGCGCGACGAAGTGCGGGCGTTCGGGGCGCGGGCCGACGAAGTTCATCTCGCCTTTGAGGATGTTCCAGAACTGCGGAATCTCGTCCACGCGAATTTTGCGTATGACGCGCCCGACGCGCGTCGTGCGGTCGTCGCCCGTCTGCGCCCAGACGGGGCCGTCCTTTTCGGCGTCGAGTCGCATCGAGCGAAACTTCATGATCGTGAACGGGCGGCCGTTCTTGCCGACCCGCTCCTGCCGGTAGAGCGCGGGGCCGGGCGATTCGAGTTTGATCAAAAGCGCGGCGAGGAGCGCGATGGGCAGCGAGACGAGCGCGCCGAGGAGCGCGACGCCGCGGTGCAGGAACGTGCGCGTCACGCCGGAGAGCCGCGCCTGCCGCCCGCGCCCCGAAAAGATGAGCCAAGACGGCCGCATCATGTGCAGGTGGACGCGCCCCGTCGTGCGCTCGTAAAACGACGCGCCCTCTTCGATGGCGACGTTGCCGCCGAGCGAGAGGTCGAGCAGTTGCTTGGTCGGGAACTGCCCGCGCCGCTCGCCCTGCGCGACGATGATCCGATCAATGTTTTCGCGGCGGACGATCTCGGCCATGTCGGTCGTCACGCCGATCACGCGCGGGTTGATGATGCTGCGGCCGACGAGCGCGGGGTCGTTGTCCACGAAGCCGACGATGCGATAGCCTGCGTCGCGTCGGTCTAAAACTTCGCGCGCGATCTCGATGGCGGCCGTGCCCGAACCGACGATCAAGATGCGTTCGCCGACCAGAGGGTGGCCGAGCAGCCAGTGGATCGAGACGCGCCACGCGACCATCAGGCCGAGCGCGAGCGGGAGCGCGATGAGCGAGATGCCGCGGCCGAGCATCAACTGCGGCAGCATGTAGAAGACTATCGCCAGCGCGATCCACGCGAGACCCAAAGCCTGTATGAGACGCAGGACGAGTTCGCGCCGGTCGTGCATGACGACGAAATCGTAGAGGTCGTAGAGGTAGAACGCGCCGAGGCAGAAGGCGGTGGCGAGCGCGGCCTTGTAGAAGCCGTTGCGGGCGACGAGTTCGTAGTAGGCGTCCTGCGTGCCGAGCCGAATCTCCGCAGCCGCCACCATCCCGCCGAACATGAGCAATGCTTCGGCGAGTATCAGCAACAGCGTGCGGGCGTTGAAACGGCGCGTCGAACTCAATCAATCTCCTTCGGAAGTGACGAGTGACAAGTGACAAGTGACAAGTTAAAACTAAGAACTTGTCTTTCGCTTATCACCCGTCTGTGCTTGTCACTTGTCACTCGTCACTGTTTCTTTGCGATAGTAGCGGCGTTGGTAATAGCTGCTGCTGTCGTCTTTGTTGTCGTCCGCGCCGTTGAGGACGATGCCGAGGAGGCGTTCGCGCGGGAGCGGTTCGAGCACGCGGTCGAGCGCGGCGTAACGCGTCTTGCCGGAGCGCACGACCATCAGCGCGCCGTCGGCGCGGCCGATGAGCACGGTGGCGTCTGTGAAAATGCCGAGCGGCGGCGCGTCTATGATGATGTAGTCGAACATGCGGCGCAGTTCGGCGAGCAGCGAACTGAACTTCGGGCCGGAGAGAATCTCGGCCACGTTGTCGCGGACAGTTCCGCCCGGCAACAGGTGCAGCCCGGAGGGTTCGAGTTTGATGATCGCCTCGGCGAGCGTCGTCTCGCCCGCGAGCACTTCGGAGAGACCGGCGGGCGCGTCAATGCCGAGGTAGTCGGCGGCGCAGGGGTTGCGCAAGTCGCCGTCAATCAGGAGCGCGCGCACGCCGTCGGTCTGCGCGAGTAGCCACGCGAGGTTCAAGGCCGTGACGGTCTTGCCCTCCATCACGCCCGCGCTGGAGACGACGATGGCCTGTATGTGCCGCTTCTCGCCCGCGTGCAGGACGCGCGTGCGCAGGGCGCGATATTGCTCGGCGTGCGGCGAGCGCGGGTCGGTGATGGCGATGAGGTGTGGTTCGACGCGCGCGTGGGAAATTTCCACGGTGGGAAACTCCAACGCGCGCGTCGAACTGACAGCGTCCGCCGTTGCCCCAGCAACACGCGAAGCCTGCCCGCCGGGGAGTGCCGACCCGACCGTGGCTGCATCGCTTTGCTCAGCGGACGCTGAAACGTGCGCCTGACTGCCGGGCGCGTTGAAGAGTGCGGACGTGCGACTGAGGACGACTTCCGGCGCGGCATGATGACCGCCGCCGTTCGCGTTGCCGTTCGCGTTACCGTTCGCGTGACCGTTCGCTGAGACGGCGGGAGTTTCAGTGACGAGCGTCACCACCTCCCCTTCGTCATCAACGGCGGCGGTGGTCGCCGTCGTCGCGTTAGCGGAGCGGCGTGTCGTCGCGTCGTCCGTGCTCTTCGGGTTCGCGCCGCCGTTGTCGGCCGCGCGCTTCAATGCTTCGTAAACTCTGCCCATCACCTATCTCCCATCACGTCCCAACGCCGGAAGGCCGCGCCGATGTCGTTCACATCGGGCGCGGGCGTGGCGTGTGTTTCATCCAACTCGTCTTCGCGCGCGTCGTCGTCGTCGTGCGCCGAAGAATGTTCCGTTGACGAGTGCCGCGCCGCGGCCTCGTCAACTGCCGTCGCCTGCGCCGTGCTGCCGCCCGCAGACCACAACTCGGCGCGCCCCTGCGCGTTGAAGATGCGCGCGGGCGACTCCTGTTCCTCGATTGAAAGCCGGCTGTTGCGCGCGTCCGGCAGCATGTCGAACGTGTCTGCGACCTCTTCGATCACGGCGCGCGAGATCGTGTGCAGTCCGGAGGCGTAGCCCGTCAGCATCGCGTTATCGCAGAGGTTGTTGATCTGGCGCGGGATGCCTGCGGCGCAGCGAAAGATGTAGTCAATCGCGCCGGGCGAGAAGATGTCCGTGCGCGCCGCGCCCGCCACCAGCAAGCGCGCTTTGACGTAACGCTCCGTCTCCTCGATGTTCGGCAGCGGTTTGATCTCGCAGCGCAAGGCGACGCGCTGTTTCAACTGCCGGAGGTCTGGGTTGTTCAGCACGTCGCGCAGTTCGGGTTGGCCGGTGAGGACGATCTGCAACTGCTTGGCGGCGTCGGACTCGAAGTTCGAGAGCAGCCTGATCTCTTCGAGCACGGAGGTCGAAAGCCCGTGCGCCTCGTCAATGATGAGCACGGTGCGCAGGCCGCGCGCGTGGCGTGCTTCCAGAGTTTTGCCGAGGGCGAAGAGAAGTTCCGACTTGTTCTCCCACTCCTGCACGTCGAAGAGGCGCGCGACGTGTTGATAGAATTCGGGGACGGTGAGGCGCGGGTTGAAGATGTAGCCGACGAGCACGGTGCGGTCGAGCCGCTGCATCATCCAGCGCAGGATGGTCGTCTTGCCCGTGCCCACTTCGCCCGTCACGACGATCAAGCCCTTGCCGCTCTCAATGCCGTAATGCAAATTCGCCATCGCCTCCGTGTGCGAAGGCGTGAAGTAGATGAAGCGCGGGTCGGGCGTCAGCGCGAACGGCAGTTCTTTGAGACCGTAGAACTCTTTGTACAACTCTCAACCTCCGGCGGAAGTGACGAGTGATGAGTGATGGGTAATGAGTAAGAGAATGACGCTTTGTTTTTTACTCATCACCCATCACTCATCACTCATCACTCTCAAGAGACGAACAGATCGAAGACGCGCGAGAACCTCAAGGCGAAGGCGAGCGCGGGGATGCTGGCGACGGTGAGCGCGATACCGGCGAAGGCCGTCGCCAAACGGCGCACGCGGGCGCGACGCTGCTCCTTCGCGGTCAGCAGTTCGGGCACGGAGATGAGGACGGGCAGCCCCGTGTAGTGGCGCGCGTCCTCGACCGTCTGAATCGTCAGCAGGCGCGGCACCTCGAAGGCGGCGGCGAACGCCAAGCCGACCGCAAGGCCGAGCGCGAGGCCGAGCGCGATGAGGAGCGGACGCTTCGGCGCGACGGGGCGCACCGGCAGACTAGCAGGGTCAATCACCTGAATCGTCGTATTCTGCGCCGCGCCGAGGGCGGCGACGTTGAGATCGGACTTCTGCTTCTTCACCAACAGGTCGTCGTAAGTCGCCTTCTTCGTCTGATATTCGCGATCCAGCGAACCGAGTGTGACTTCGGTTTGGGGGACGCGGCTCAGTTGACCTTGCACCGAACTGATCTGCGCGCTCGTTTGCGCGAGCAGTTTCTCCTGCCGCGCGATCTCGCCGTCCAAGCCCTGAATGTTAGCCCTGATCGTGGAGGCGCGCGGGTCTACGCGACGCTCGACGCGCTTCGTCTTCTCCGCGATACGGTTCTTCCAGTCGTCCGTCAACTCCTGCTTGCTGCGCAGGACGGCGGCGAGTTCCTGCCGCTTGGCGACCACGTCCGGGTTTTTCGGCTTCAAGACCGTCAGCATGTTCTGCAACTCGGAGTCGAGTTGCGATTCGCGCTTGGAGAGTTCGGCCCACGCGGGCGTCGTCTTCGGATCGGTCAGCGTCTCGACCACGTCTTCCTTGTCCACCTGAAACTGCTTTTCGATGTCGCCGAGTTGGGTGGAGAGCATCGTCTTCTGATCGCGCAGGCGGCCGATGTCGGAGATGTAGGCCTTCTGCTGTTCGTAGAGTCCGCTCAGATTCGTGACGAGCGAAGTGGCCTGCGTGGGCAGGTTGTTGATGTTTGCCTGTAAGGTTTGCAGCCGCTGCTTGTCAATAGAGTCGAGTTCGCCTTTCGCCTGATCGAGTTGCTTCTGAAGAAAATCGGCCGTCTCGACCGCGCCGCGCGATTGCTGCTTGGTCTGCTCGTCCACGTATTTGGACGCGAGGTTGGAAGTGACCTTCTGCGTAACGTAGGGGTCGGGGCCTTTGTACGTGAGGATGAAGCCGTTGGTGATGTCGTTGCGGCTCTTGTTGACCTCGATGCTGGTGTCCTTCTTCGCCATGCGCTCGACGAGGACTTCCATCGGCTCGCCACGCCCGCGCTCGGCGGCGTAGAGGTTGTAGGTGACGATCAGCGGTTCGAGCGACGAACGGCTGAAGACCTCTTGCCCGATGGCGTTGATGCGGATGGTGAGATCGTCGTCGGACATCTGCGGCACGATCCCCTCCATGATGTTCGAGGGGCGCACCGTCAACAGCGTGCTCGACTGGTAGACATTCGGCAGACGCCACACGACGATGGCGACGGCGAACGAGACGACGATGGCCGGGAGTATGATGAGCCACTTGCGCTTCCACAGAATGGACGCGTACTCGCCCGGCTTCCTCTGACGAAATTCGACACTCATAGTTCAACCCTCTTTCAAATCACACAATCTTCCGGCTCACAACGAGGCGAGCGCCTTGCGCGCGTCGCCCTCGTTCTCCGGCGAGAGCTTGCTGCCTTTGGTCGTGTTCAAAGCCTGCTGCAACTGCTGCCGCGCTTCGGGCTTGCGCCCCAGAGCGGCGAGCGAGACGCCGAGGTGATAGCGATAGAGCGCGCTGTCCGCGCCGCGCGCCGTCGTCTGCCGCACGGCCTTTTGCAGTTGCTCGACGGCGGCGGCGTGCAAGCCCTTCTTGTAATAGACCCAGCCGAGCGTGTCTGCGTAGCCCGGCTCTTCCGGGAACTTCTGCACGACGCCCTGCGCGAGCCGGACGGCTTCATCGAGATTGCCCTTGCCGTGTTCGGCGTAGTTCCACGCGAGGTTATTGGCGGCGAAGGCGTTCTCGGTGTTGACGGTCAACGCGCGCTTGTAGGCTTCGGTCGAGGCGTCGTAGTTCTTGCGCCCGTCTTCGACCATGCCGATGAGCATGTAAGGCGTCGGGTCGTCGGGACGCTTCTCGCTCATGCGGCGAAACTCGGCGATGGCCTCGTCGGGGCGGTTCGTGTTGACGTAGAGCGAGCCAAGCGCGTTCAAGGCAGGGACGAACGAGGGGTCGAGTTCGAGCGTGCGACGCAGAGCCGCTTCGGCCTGCGCGGCGTCCTGCTGCTTGCCGTAGATGCTTGACTTGAGGAAGTAGAGGCTGGCCGTGTTGGGGCGCGCGGCGATGGCTTGATCCACGCGCGCGTGCGCCTGATCAAAACGGTTCTGCGAGGCGTAGAGGTTGATCAAACCGTTCAAGGCGTCGAAGCTGGCCGCGTCGAGCGCGAGCGCGCGTTCGTAGTGCTGCGTGGCCTCGTCCGGTTTGCGCTCGGCGAGCGAGACGGCGGCGAGGTTGACGTGCGACGAGGGCGCGTTCGGCATCAGGTCGCGCGCCTGCGTGAAGTCGGCGCGGGCGGCCGAGGTGTTCTGCGGCTGCGCCTGCAAGTAGGTCGTGGCGCGCGCGGTCAAGGCTTTGGCGCGCAGTTCGTTGAGGAGTTGCGGCGAGTTGCGCGCGTCGGGCGCGGACTTATCGAGACGCGCGATCAAGTCGCTCGCGAGCCGCTGCGCGTTGGCCGCGTCGCCCGCCGCGAGGTTGATCTGCACCTGCATCAACTTGCCGGGCAGGTAGTCTGGGTAAAACTTTTCGAGGTCGCCCGCGTAGATGCGCGACTGCTCCATCTGCCCGGCGCGGAAGCTGGCCTCGGCCATGAAGTAGAGTCCGGCCTGATCGCGCGGCTCGATCTTCAAGACCTGTTTGAGGTCTTCGATAGCGTCTTTCGGCTTGTCCTGATTGAGCCGCAGGCGCGCGCGCAGGATCAAGCCCTCGCGGTCGTTCGGGTTCTTCTTGAGCGCCTCTTCGACCTGCGCCAGCGCGCCCGTCTGGTCGCCGCGTTGGAGCATCAACTCGGCGAGGCGGTGGCGGCCGCGCGCGTAGTCGGGCGAGGCGTTGACGATCTGCTGGTAGAGATTGGCGGCCTCGTCGTAGCGGCCGACGGAGGCGTAGAAATCGGCGAGCACGGCGCGCCCTTCGGGGCGGTCGCGGTCGAGTTCGGCGAGGGCTTTGAAGGCTTCCTCGGCGCGGTCGAGTTGTTTGTTGACGAGGTAGAAGCTGGCGAGCGTGCGGCGCGCGTCGCGGTTCTGCGGTTCGACTTCGACGGCGCGGCGGAACTCGACCTCGGCCATGTCGAGCCGGTTCTGCGAGACGAAGAACTTGGCGTATTCGAGGTGGACGAGCGCGGAGCGGTCGTTGACGGAGAGCGCGCGCTTGTAAACTTCTTCGGCCTTCGCCGTCTCATTCACCTGCCGGTGAAAGAGCGCGAGGCTCATCAGAGACTCGACGCGTTGCGGGTTGAGTTCGACGGCGTGGTTGATGGCGGCGAACGCCTCTTCGCGCTTGCCGGTGGCGTAGAGGACGCTGCCGCGCAGGATGTAGCCCTCGATGTTGTTCGGGTCTTTCTGCAAGACCTCTTCGACGAGCCGCTGCGCCTCGTCGCGGAGCTTTTCGTCTTTGGTCTGCTGGTAGGCCAGCACGTAGTAGTTGCCGAGACGCACGCGCGCTTCGAGGTTGTTGGCGTCGAGCGCGACGGCGCGGCGCAACTCCTCGAAGGCTTGCGAGTACTGCTCCATGCCCTCGTAGGCGCGCGCCAACCCCCAGTGCGCCTGCCCCAACTTGTCGTCAATCTGGACGGCGTTGCGGAATTCGAGCGACGCCTCCTGAAACTTCTTGTCGGTCAGGTAGGCTTCGCCGCGCGCGACGTGTTCGGCTTTAGCTTTTTCGGGATTGGAACAGGCGACGGCCGCGAACGCTAAGGCGGCGACGATGAAGGCGAGCAAAACAGACGACAAACTCCGGCCACTGCCGGAGCGCGGGCACTCTTTGTGATTCATCTCGGTCTTTCGGACTCCTTCGCGTCCCACGCGCTCTGACCGGGGCAACGGTCTGTGAGCGGCGGCCGCGTCTGCTGGTTAATCAAGCCATCTGAAACATCGTCTCGTTCCGGCCGCTTGCGGGTGAGGCACACCCCGAACGGCTTGAAACTTCACAATGATAAAACTGGCAATCGAGTTTCTCTTCCTGAAACGGCGGCCACGTCTTTCCCCAAAACCGCCACGCTTTTATGTTACCACTTCCCACGCGCTCTGCGTCCAACTTTCCCACGTTCTTTAGTTCGGGACGAACGTCGGGAGCGAGGGCGCGGCCTGCGCCGCGAGTTCCGAAGCGAGGGCGAGCGCGTCCTCCTCCGACTTCTGAATCGGCACGATCACGCGCACCATCGCGCCGTCCGAACGCCTGCGCTTGACGCTGTCAACGACCGTGTAAATCTTCCCCCAGTACTCGCTCGCCACGGCGCGTCCGCGCCCCTGATACCAGTAGATGAGCAACTGGCGCGCGTCGCCGTTCTGGATGATGTAGCGGTTGGCCTCGAAGGGCTGGCCGCCGTCGGCGGGCGTGATTTGGATGGCGGCCGGTTCGTTCAGCGTCCAGCCCGCGCCGGGCAGGCAGTTGAGCGGGCTGTGATAGGTCGCGCCGTTGCGCTGCGTGGCGTAGTAGCCGACGTAGAAGTTGGCGAAGCGGCCGTCGGGCAACGCGTAATCGCGCGCGAGGTAATCGTCGGCGCGCAGGACGCTTTCAGTCTGCGCGTCGAAACGCGTGTCCGCGCCGCGCTGTTGCCAACGGCCGACCTGCGTCGGAAACTCTTTCAACTCGCGCCTGACGACGCTCGCCTCGCCGATGTGCTCCCACAAATTGACCACCGACCCGCCCGCCAGCAGGAGCAACAGCAACGCCCAGAAATGCCACTTCTTCGATCTCATATCTTCACAATTGCTAGCCGAGCGCGGCGGGCAAGCACCTTTAATGCCCCGCGACGATGTGTTGCTCGAATAACCCGATCAACTTATTCAGTCGTTCGTCGGTCTTCGCCTGCGCCGCTGTCAGCGCGTCAACGTTGCGAGTCGTGATCTGGATGAACTCGCTCTGCGTCTCCGCGTAGGCCGCTAACTGTCGCCCCGTCTCGGCGATCTGTTCATCGGTGCGCCTCTGCTGTTCTTCAAAGGCCGCTTGTCTCGCTGCAAACGCGCCCATGCGCGCCTCAAAGTTCGCCTGACTCTGTAAGAGAAATTCAATTGCGCGTTCCATTTCTTCGCCGGTCATGGATTTGCTTCCTTCCTCAACATGCTGGCTAACAGTCTCTTTACGATCCGTCCGCGCCGCGTTCGCGCAGAGACATGGTTGCCGTCGCGGCAGTCGCGTTTGTCGCGCCGACGAGCGGCGCATCGCCCGTCTCGTCCGGTGTGGTGCGCGCCGGGTCTGTGGTCGCCGCTTGCGCCTGCCGAGTTTTGGGCGGCCGTGTCTTCCCGCGCCCGCCGAACTTGTCGAGCACCCAGCCGAGCGCAAAGAGGAGCATGAACGCGGCGATGTAGACGACCCAGCCGGAGAACTCGTGGAAGAAACCGTCGGCTACTTCCGTCCCGTAGTAGCGCGCGAGGATGCCCGTGCCGCTCACGCGCCCCGCGTTCGTGATGATCGCGATGGGCACGGCCGAGAGCACGAGGATGGCCGAACGCCACGTGCCGTAACGCTTCAAACTCGCACGCAAGCCCCCGCCCTGCTGCCCCTTGCCGCGCGGGTGCGTGAAGTAGGCGAAGACGACGGCGAGCGTCATCAACGTCATCAGCGAACGGATGCCGCTACAGGCTTCGACCACTTCGAGTTTCTTCGTGACGGCCGAATTGAGCGGCATCAACTCGATGACGTTCCCCTGCCGCAAGACCGGGATGTCGAAGGCGCGCATCGCCCACACGGCGCAGCGCGACGCGAACAACTGTAAGGGGAATGCGATCTGGTTGAAGATGATCGCCGGGATCGGGATCGCCAGCGCGAGCAAAAGCAGCGGGACGAGCGTGAGCCGCAGGATGTGCCAGCCCCAGAAATAGACGACGATGCCCGCCAGCATCACGACGAGCGACGTGCGCTGCATGAAGAGTTCCGCGCCCGCCGTCCCCGCCCACAACATCAGGAGCGCGCCGACTACGAGCGCGCCGCCCCATGCGAGCGAAGGCCGCCGCGGCGTGCCCTCTAATCTCGCGCGCTCGCTCCACAGGATGTAGCCGATGATGAACGGGATGAGCAGCCCGTGCGAGTAGTTTTCGTCAGTCCACCACTGCCCGCCGAGTTTCACCAGCACCGTCGCGTAGACGAAGAGGACGGCGGCGGCGACGGCCACCGGCTTCCAGAGTTGGGGGACTGTTAAGGCTGTCATTGATATTAAACTTCAGGAAAACTTTCGCGCTGACAGAAGGCAGGCCGGCTCGCGAGAACGGGGACAACCGTCTCGCGCCGTTTAAGAGAGTAACAAAAGCGTAGCGGGAGGGGCAACAGGAAAAGCAGTGACAGTAAGACAGTGACAAGTGACGAGTGACGAGTGATAAGTTAAAACCGCTTTGGTTTTCAACTCGTCACTCGTCACTCGTCACTTGTCACTGTCTTACTTGATATTGATCGTGGCGGTGTTGCTGCGCTGGCCGCCGACGACGATGGTCAGGTCAACTAAACCTGCGCCGCGCAGTTCGGGGTGGAGCAGGACGTTGACTTGCTCAAGGCCGGGCAGCCGCCCGTCGAGCATCGCGCCCGCGTACTCTACGGGCAGGTGATAGAGCCGCCCGTCGCGCGTGCGCGCTTCGACCGTCAACGCCTCTGCGACGTTGATGATGATCCGGCCGTCGTCCGCACGCACGTCGTTGGCCGGGTAGATGTTGGCCGCGCCCGCGCTCATGCCGGTGGCGAACAGCGAGACGCGCGTGCGTTTGTCCGTGCTGAGCGCGTGCGGCGATTGCACGTCGTAGGAGTTCGCGCCCGGTTCGCTGCCGTTCATGGAGAGCGCGTTCCCCGCGCCGCTCGCGTCGGCGGTGAAGAGGGCGGGCGCGACGGCGTTGACGACGATTGTGCCGCGCGAGACGTAACCGTCCTGCGAAGTGACGAGCACTTCCAGTTCGCCCTGCGGCAACCCCTGCGGGACGAGGAACGAGATGCGCGCGGGCGACACGTAGATGAGCGGCGCGGCACGCCCGCCCACCGAGACGCTTGCGCCCGCGAGTTCAAAGGGCAGCGGGTTGTTGCCGCTTCTGTCGGCGGCGACGCTCGTGCGCGCCAGTGGACTCTGCGCGGCGTCGCCCGTGATCGTGCCGAGACTCTGGGGCGCGAGCACGGGCGACATGCTCGCGCTCGAAAAGGTGTTGGCCGCGCCGATGAAGGCGAGGTCGGTTGCCGCCGAGGGCGCGTGCGCGAAACTGCCGGGCGCGCTGCCTGCGGACGGGAGCATCAAGTTGCTCACCTGCGCCAGACGCGAGGCCGTGATCTGCAAGCGGTTCTGCACGCCGGAGGGCAGCGCGCCCGCCGCCGCCAACGCTTCCGAGGCGCGCGAAAAATAGAGCGAGATGCGCAGGCCGCCGTCAATCTGCGCGGACGCTGAGAACTGGCCTGACTCTCTGGCGTAGGCCGCGTAAGCCGCCTCGATCTTGCTCTCCAAGACGTTGATCTCTGCGTCCGAGACTGTCGGCGCACCGGCGAGCGTGGCGGCCGAGGCGCGCGCTGCCGCGACGAGCGCGGGCGCGTTGAGCGGCGTCGGCGTGGGCGTCGGCGTCGGAGTCGCAGTCGGATTAGGAGTCGGAGTTGCGGTCGGCGTGGGCGTCGGCGTGGGAGTCGCGGACGAAGACGGCGCGGGGTTGATGCGCGCGATGAACATGTCGTGACGACCGCCCGCCACGCCCCAGTTCGACGTGAAGGCGACGAACCGGCCGTCGCGCGAGATGTTCGCGCGCGGGCTGTCGTAGTAGCTCGCCACTATCGCCTGATGATGAAACAGGCGACGCACGCGCCCCGTCCCGTCCGTCGAGACCTGCACGACTTCACCTTGCATCACGCCGTTCAAATGCGGCGTGTAGAAACTGACGAGCGACCACTCCTCGTTGTCGGCCAACATGGAGAGGTGAAAGCCGCCGTAGTTGCCCTGCGCGGAGAGGTCTAGAATTTTCGTGTAGCTGCGCGGCGTCGAGAGGTTGCGCGACGAGATGCCGACGAGATAGTTGCCGTTGCCGACGGCCGTGCCCGTACCCACGTCGTAGTGCGACGGCGCGTGATCCGGCGCGTCGTCCGTTAACCCCGTGGATTGTCCCGTCGCCAGATCAACGATGCGAACTTCGATCTTCCCGACGCCCTGATCGTTCGTGTTGACGAAGAGGTAGCGACCCGACTTGTCAATTCTGACTTCGTTGTGGTCGTCGCTTGAGCGGTAGAGGATCGTGTCGGTCGAACGGCGGTAGGCCATGTAGCCGACCACAGTCCACGTGCCCGACTGCATCAAGGTGCAGGCGAACACGTCGTCGTCCGCGCTCAAACTCCCCTGCGCAAAATAGTATCCGGCGGGCAGGCGCGAGGCGAGGTCGAAGGCAAGCGCGTACTCGCCCTTGCGCGCGTTGTAACGCCAGAGCGCCGCTCCCATGTGGCCGTAGAGGATGTCCGGCTCGTTGTGGCTCCACGTCAGATCGTAGGTGAACGGGTAGCCGCCGTTGAGCAGCGGGAGTTGGTGCTTCGCGCCGAGGCGGAAGCTCGCCGGGTCGAAGTCGTAGATGGCGATTCCGGCCTCGCCGCCCGCGCCCATCACGAGCACGCGCGTGTTGTCGGCGTTGAAGGTCGGCCAGTAAGAGTAGGACGTGCCCGCGCCCGTGCCGTCGCGTCCGTCCGTCACGCGCATGATCTCCGTCCCGAAGATCGGGTCGCTCAACTTGCCGCCCGCCGCAGGCAACGACGGCACGGCCGACGGGGTGTACAGGCCGAGGTCGGTCTTGATTTCGCCGGGCGTCTGCGCGTGCGTCGCCGCCGCGCTGCCCGACGCGAAGAGCGCGAGCGCGAGGACGAGTGCGAATTTGAGTTGAGGTAAAAGTAGGCGGACGGATTGTTGCGTGAACACCCGGGGGTTATTCATCTTGAGCCTCACTTCGGCAACCGGACAATCTCGCGGCCTTGCAGACCTTGACGAGACTCCTGGCTTTGCGAACCCGCATCACTACGGGGGTGCCTTTAATTCGGTGATTGCTGTGCTTGACGGGAGAGGAGGCAGGCGACTGCGATGACGGCGGCGACACGACTAGCCGGAGGCAGTCGCAGCCGTTCAAGTCTGAAGCGACTCAAACTCGCCTGCTCGAACTCGGAAGATAAAAGCGTGATTTGACGCGAACGTCTGAAGCTGAAGAATTAGCGGACGGAAGAAAAGGAATTATAAAACGACAAGAACTGCACGCGGATAATTCCGCCGCGACCTCGAACCTTTGGCGGGAGAACTTGAGCCTCCGGCGGCGGAGAGCTGTGAAGAAACAAGTTCCGCCGAAGCGTGTGAACCGCCGGGGCGGTCTGGTTCACAAAGAAACACGAAGTCACGGCTTTCTTCGGATCGCCTTCGGCAACCAGACAATCTCAACTGCGCGCCCGCGTCGAAATTCAACGCCCTGCTTCGCGCCGGAGAGACTCACGGCTTTGCGCCCTCGCCTCGCGACAAGTTTGCCATTATCGTGTGCAATCTCTACCTGAAAGAACAATGTCGCACTCGTCGCTGACGGACGCGCACAACAGACAATTCATTAAACAGAATTTATCAATGCTTGTCAACGACTTTTATCGCCGCCGCCCACGCCCCCCTCGCGAGCCACGAAATTCTAGAGAGGATTGAACTAAGCGGCGCACTTTCAGAGGAAAATTGTGCCGATTAGAACTTTAAACTTGACGTGCCGGCTGGTTTGGGACAAGCTGATCAACGCCAGCCAGTTCGCGGTCGAAAGACTGCGGCCACCCGCTCCGCCAAACTACAAGGAAGACCACATCATGCGAAATCCAGCCCGCGCGCTGCCCCTCCTACTGCTGTTCACCGCTCTTTTCCTCGCTTCCGAAGCGCGCGCCGAGCACGTCGTTATCACGAGCGGCACTCTGTCTCATCGAAACCCCGTCCTCAACGCTTTTCCGGGTTACAGCTTCAATTTCTCCGGGGCGGGTATTTCCGCTGGCGGGTCTGATGAGAAATTAGGGAACAGCGGGTCTGCCATGAGTTGCCTGCCGTGCGCGCCCGGTCAAACGTTCGGGACGAGTTCCCACATCACGCGCTTCACGACCGTCTTCACCAACACCGCGACGTACAACGGCACGACTTACACGAACGTCTGGTACAACGGCAGCAGTTTCGACTTTGTAGTCGAACCCGTCGTCATCCCTTTCGGCGCCCCCGACACGTTAACCCTGACTTCCGCCTTCACCTTCAGCGGCATCCTACAAGGCTCCGTCCCCCCGTTTGCCGCGCCCGTATTCAGCATGACTCTGAGCGGGCAAGGGATCGCGACGCTCACGTTCGCGCTCATGAATCTCAACGGGAACATCGGTTACGGCCTCACCAACATCAGCTACAACTTCCAACCCTCCGCCGCCACCGTGCCCGAACCGGCCACGCTCCTGCTGCTCGGCACGGGACTGGCGGGCGTGGCCGAGCGCATGCGGCGTCGGCGCAGAGACTCCCGGCGCGACGCGAACACCGGCGCGGCCTGACGACTAAGGCGGCACGCCTCTTCCTTTAAGGCGGCGCGCCTCTTCCTTTCTCAAATTATCCCTTCTCAAATTTTCGCGTGGATCAAAAAACGCTCGCGGAGCATCGCTGCCCGCGAGCGTTTTACTTTTCACCTGATCAACCTAATCGCCGCTTAACCCGATGTCCTATTCGCCACCGCGCGCCGTCGCCCGTCTCGGCCTCGACGCGGGCGACGGCGTGGGGACGGTGGGCTTCGTGTTGGCGGCCGGGGCGGATTCGATGCGCGCGACGAACATGTCGTGGCGGTCGCTCTGCACGCCCCAGTTGGAACTGAACGCGACGAACCGGCCGTCGCGCGAGATGTTCGCGCGTGGGCTGTCGTAGTAACCCGTCCCCGTGGCCTGATGATGAAAGAGGCGACGCACGCGCCCCGTCCCGTCCGTCGCCACCTGTACCACCTCGCCCTGCATCACGCCGTTCGGGTGCTCGGTGTAGAAACTGACGAGCACCCACCCCTCGTTGTCGGCCAGCATCGAGAGATGGAAGCCGCCGTAGTTCTTCTCCGGCGAGAGGTCGAAAATTTTCGCGAACTTGTGCGGCGTCGAGAGGCTGCGCGCGGAGATGCCGACGAGATAGTTGCCGTTGCCGACCACCGTGCCCGTCCCTACGTCGTAATGCGAGGGCGCGTGGTCGGGCGCGTCGTCCGTCAAATTCGTCAACGCCCCCGTCTCCGTGTCAACGACGCGCCCCTCGAACTTGCCCGGCCCCGTCTCGTTGGTGTTCACGTAGAGGTAACGCCCGGACTTGTCTATGCGCACCTCGTTGATCACTTCGGAGTGCTGGAAGCGGACGGTGTTCGTGGACGCGCGGTAGACGGC
The DNA here is from genome assembly GCA_030841105.1 of Pyrinomonadaceae bacterium. Lineage (GTDB taxonomy): Bacteria > Acidobacteriota > Blastocatellia > Pyrinomonadales > Pyrinomonadaceae > JAIVJZ01. The sequence goes on along the minus strand of JAVEDE010000022.1, from coordinate 54,878 downwards.
GTAGCCGAGTTGCTTGTACGCGGGCGCGCCGCCGCGTTTGGTGAAAGAGAAGGTGTCGTTGTCGGTCGCCATCCCCATCTGCTGGATGTTCTGCCCGCGCGGCAGCACGCGCGCCACGTCGCCGACGAGCGCGAAACTCTGCCGCGAGACTTTGTACTTGTAAATCTTCGTGCCGAGGTCTTGATGCACGTAGAGGATGTCTGGATCGACAGACGACCAGCAGGCGTCGTCGAGGCGGATAGGGACGTTGCCGGGCGGCGAGTAGGGCACGGGCGGCAGACGCGCGCCGAGCGTGAAGGTGGCGGGGTCGAATCGGTAGATGCTCGCGCCCTGCTGCACGCCCGTCTCCATGACGAGCAACAACGTGTTGTCGGAATTGAAACTCGCCCAGTAGCTGTAGTTCGTGCCCGCGCCCTTCGGGACGGTCAACGCGTCGGTCACGCGCATGATCTCCGTCCCGAAAACCGGGTCGTTGAACTTGCCCCCGGCGCGCGGCAGCTTGGGCACGCCGAGCGGCGGGTGGCGCGCGCGATCCGTTTTGATTGACGCGCCCCCCGGTGGACGCACCTGTGTCGTCCCCGCGCGCCCTGCCAGCGCGTGCAGCGACAGCGCGCCGAACAGGACGAGGACGCACTTCGAGAGCGCCGTGCTCCGCATGTCTCGAATTATCTTCCGCGTCTCCATGTCGCCCGCCCTCTCGCGCTCAACCGTAGCGAAGCCAGTAATAGACGAGTTTGGGATACTCCGGCGCGACGCTCCGCCACCCGCGCGCGGAGAGCCACCAACTGAACGCGCCGGGCGTCTGCCGGTGCGCGCCAGCCGCCGCGACCGGTGCGCTCTGGACGCGCACGCCGCTCCCGCCGAGCACGCGTCGCATCGTCCACGCCGCGCGGCGCGAATGATAAGCCGAGGTGACGACGACGACCGACTTGATGCCGCGCTCCGACGCGTAAGCGCGCAGCCTGACGGCCTCATCATAAGTGCTCGCCACCGGCTCAGGCAACGCTTCGATCTGCGCGCCGGGCACGCCCGCGCGTCGCAACTCTTCCGCTGCGCGCTCGACGAAATAAGGGTTGCGCTGCTGTTCGCTGTTCCACCCGCCGCGCAAATTGTCGTTCGTCAACACGATCTTCGGCGCGACGCCCCGCGCCAACAATTCGGCCGCGTAACGCGTGCGCTCGACGTACTCGCTCGCGCCGCTCAACACGAAGATCACGTCGGCGCGCGGCGACTCGTCCCGCACGACGAGCGCGCGCGCCGCAACCCATGCGACCGCAGGCCACGCGACGGCGAGCGCAACCACCACACGCGCCACACGCCGCGCACGACTCTTCCCCGGTTTAGGTTGCGCGGGAGTAGAGCCGGTCGCAATTTGATTCATGCTCTTAGAAACGACGAAGAAAAGGCCGTGAATCGTGGATCGTAAATCGTGAATGGAGGAAAGCGGGTTTTCTACTATTCACGATTTACGATCCACGATTCACTTGTCTTCTACGGCTACCAGCAGATGCCCTGATACGAGCCTTCGCTGACGCGGTGTTCAAACAGGCGGACGAGATCGATCACCGTCTGCCCCTCGCGCAAACGCGTTTCGATCTCGCGAAACTCTTCCGCCTTGTTGCCGATGATGAGCACGTCGGAGGCTTCCAGCACTTCGCCGATCTCGTCGCGCATGAGTTGCGAGATGTGCGGTATCTCGCGCTCGATGTATTCCTTGTTCGCGCCGAAGAGGCGCGCGAGCGACACGTCGCGGTCGTAGATGGCGAGTTGCATTCCCTTCCCGATGAGCGACTCGATGAGCGTCACCATCGGCGACTCGCGCAAATCGTCCGTCCCCGCCTTGAACGAGAAGCCGAGCACGCCGATGCGCTTTTTGCCCGTCGCCAAAACCATCTCCAACGCGTGCTCGATCTGTCGCCGGTTGCTTTGAAGCACAGACGCCAACACGGGCACGTCCACGTCCAACTCTTTCGCCTTGTAAGTGATCGCGCGCAGGTCTTTCGGCAGGCACGAACCGCCGAAGGCGAAGCCGGGTTTCAGGTAGTAGGGCGACAAATTCAACTTCGTGTCTTCGCAGAAGACGCGCATCACCTCGTGGCTGTCAATGTCGAGTTCCTTGCAGATGTTCCCGACCTCGTTGGCGAAGCTCACCTTGAGCGCGTGGAAACAGTTGCAGGTGTACTTGACCATCTCGGCGGCGCGTACACCGATGACGTGGAGCGGCGCGTCGAGCCGCGCGTAAAGTTCGCGCACGACCGCTGCCACTTCCTCCTCGTCTGCGCCGACGAGCGTGAACGGCGGCGCGTAAAAATCTTTGAGCGACGTGCCCTCGCGCAAAAACTCCGGGTTGATGCAGACGCCGAAATCCGCGCCCGCACGCTTGCCCGAATGCTCTTCGAGCGTCGGCACGACGATTGACTCGATTGTCCCCGGCAGCATCGTCGAGCGAATGACGACGGTGTGCCGCGCGTCTTTCGTTCGCAACTCCCGCCCGATCTCTTCGCACACGCGCCGCACGTATTTCAGATCGAGACTGCCGTTCGCGTTGCTCGGCGTGCCGACGCAGACGAGCGACACCTCGGAGTTGCGAATCGCCTCGGCCGTGTCGGTCGTCGCGCGCAGACGCCCCGCCGCGACCATCTCGCCGATCAACTCGCCGACGCCCGCCTCGACAATCGGGCTGCGCCCGCCGTTGATGATCTCCACCTTCGTCGCGTTCACGTCAACGCCCACCACCTCGTGCCCCTCGCGCGCGAAGCACGCCGCCGACACGCAACCCACATAGCCCAGTCCGAACACGCTCAGTTTCATATTTATTCCCGCCGCTTGATTGGTAGTCTATCTCCGCCGCTTGATTCGTAGTCTTTAAAACTTGCGGACGCGCGGTTGGCCGTGCGTCTCTTCAACCTTATCTGACAACCGGCGCGCTGTCATGCGCGGCGGTCACGCCCGGCGCGTTGTATTGACTTAAAAACTTTTCGTTCGCGGGCGTCTGCGGCACGAGCACGAAGCCGTCCTCGCCGCCGAGCGTGCGCCCCGTTTCGAGTCCGGCGAAAAACTCCGCGACCTCAGCCCAACGCACGCGCGGGTCTGCGCCCTCGACCCACTCCCACTCGGCGCGCGGTCTTGCGGCGAACACGCGCCGCGCCACGTACACGTCGCCGCCCGCTCCCCACGCCGCGAACGACTTCCGCGCCACGTCCGCGCGCCATTCGGTCAACTGCGGCATGCCGAGCGGCAGGAACGAGTGGACGCGCAGGCCGTTGTGATGGTTGACCGGGTTGAACGGAAAATCGCGGACGAAGTTTTCCAACTCGTCCTTGCCGACGAGCACGATGTCCTGCGGCCGGACGAGCGTCTGCAACTCGCTCGCGCGCGCCGTAGCCGCAGCCTCGCGTCGGTAGAGTACGCTCCGGTGCATCGCCGCGAAATTCGTGACGGCCATCGCCAGCATAAAAATCAAAGTGATCGCCTTGCCCAAGCGGAACGCGCGACGGTCGCCGAGCGAATAGGCGAGCGCGAGGAAGAGGAACGGAAACCACGGCAGGTAACGTTCCATCACCGTGCCCTGCCACGCCAGCGCGAAGCCGAGCACGGGCAACCCCGCGAGCGCGAGCAGGCCGAGCAGCCTGCGCCCAAAAGGCGAGCGCGACAGGTTGACGAGCACCGCCGCGAGGAACAGGTAGAAGAGCGCGAGCTTCCACAAACTGAGGCGGAAGAGATCAACGAGCGACACGGGGCTGTACGGGTCGTGCAACAGGTAACGTTTGAAGACGACGTTATCGCCGCCCATGCTGATGAACGAGCGCGCGAGACCGAAGACCACCTGCGGCAGCCCGCGGTTCTGGACGAGGTGATGCGACGACGCCACGACCCATTCCCTGAACCCGCCCACCGAACGAATCCCGATCCCTAAGGCCACGGCGATGAACAGCGCGCCCGTCAACAACCCGAACGCGAGCGCGGCGTAGATCGAGAGCCGCCACAGTTCCGGTCGCCGCCAGCCGTAGAGCACGAGCGGCGCGCAGACCGCCGCCGGCACAGCCCACAGGTACGGAACCCACAGGCCGACCGCGAGTGCGAAGGCGAGGCCAGCCAGAGTCGCCGTCGGCCACGCACGTTCGACGCGTCTGCCGTCGCCGCCATCGCGTAGAAGTAAGTAGAGGCCGAGCAACAGGAAGGCCAGCCCCGGCACGTAGGAGCAACCCGTCTGCGTGTAATTCAAAAACGCCTGCGTGAAGATGAAGGCGGCGGTGGTGACGTGGACGATCCACTCGCGTTCGCAGACGCGGCGCAGGAGCGCGTGCATCAGCACGACGCACGCCAGCCCGGCGAGCCAGTTGAGCACGACCATCGCGTAGAGCGCGGCGGGGCTGAGGTCTGAGCCGACCGACATGCCCGCGAGCGGACGAAGCACGGGAAAGGCCGCGACGCCCAGAGGCCGCCACAGCAAATGCCCGAACTCCCACAGCGAATAGTTCCCCGTCGCCTCCCACAGTTGATAGACGCGCCCGCCCGCCACGTTCGCCACCATCGCGCCGTAGAACGACGTGTCGCCCATGTAGAAGGCATCCGTCAGCCACGTCACCAACACGTAGAGCGCAACCGGCACGACGACGTGCCGCCAAGACCACTTCACGCCCGCCGGTTCGCCCGCGGCGTCCACGCGACCGTGCGTGCGTACATGGATGTCTGACGTTCGAGTCAAAATTCTTCGCCTTCGTTTCGTCTTCGATGCGTGGAGTCTTTACTGCTGCTGCTGCTGCTTGCGCCCGATGGCGATGAGCGAGAGGCCGAAGGGCGGCGGGAGCGTGCGCTCGACGCGCTCCGCCCACGGCGCGATGAGCTTGTCGAAAATCTTGATCTGGCCGGGGTTCTCTTCCTTGATCTTCCGCACGCGGTTGTTCCAGAACCAGCCCGCCATCCCGATCACGTTCATGTAGAACGCGCTCTCCACCTCGAACCCGGCCTCGTGCATCCGCGGCAGCAAATCTTTGCGCGTGTAGCGGCGGTAGTGTTCGATGGCGCGGTCAATCGTGCCGTAGAGAAACTGGAACGCCGGGACGAGCAGGATCACGCGCCCGCCCGGCACTAAGACCGAGTGCATAAAGGCGAGAGCCTTTGCATCGTCCTCGACGTGTTCGAGCACGTTGATGCAGATCACCGTGTCGAACTTGTACGCGTGCAGCGCGCTCTCCGGCGGCGCGGCCAAGTCCATCTGCACGGGCGCGCCCTTGAGTTGCGCCCCCAGACGTTGCTGCAAATAGTCAACGCACATCTGGTACTTGTCCGACGCGACCACTAGTTCGCGATCCAACAGCAACTCCGTGAAGTTGCCGATCCCCGCGCCGACTTCAAGTATGCGCTGGCCGATGTACGGCTCCATGCGTTTGTACATCCAGTTACGATAGTTGTTCGCCTCGGCCATCACTTCGAGGTCGGCCACCATCACGCCGTCGCTGCCGAGAGTTTGTCCGTTGTTCATCGTGTTCACTGTCCCCCCTCGCCCCTGTCCTTCCGCAACTGCGTGCGCAACTCGTCGAGCATCGTGCGCAACTGGTGATCGAACTCCTGCGACCGCCGCACGATGGTGTGCAGCACTAAGCCGATGGTGACGGACAACATTCCCGCGAGCGTCAGCCCCACGGCCAGCACCGCCGAAGGCAGACGCAGCACCAGCCCCGTCTCGAAAAATTCGACCACCACGACGAGGCCGGGGACGAGTCCGAGCGCGACGAGGAACAACCCGATTGCGCCGAAGAACGTCAGCGGCTTGTAGTCGCGAAAGAGCGCGAGGATGGTGTTCATGATCCGCAGCCCGTCGTGGACGATGCGTATCTTCGAGAAGCTGCCCTCCGGGCGCGTCGTCAAATCAACCGGCACTTCCACCACGCGGTAGCCGCGCTCCAACGCCTTGATCGTCAGTTCGGTCTCCGTCTCGAAGCCGCCGCCAAAAAGCGGCACGCCTTTGACGAAGCGGCGGCTGAAGACGCGATAGCCCGATAGCATGTCCGTGATCTTCACCTTGAAGACCGAGTTCAAGACCGAGAGGAACAACTTGTTGCCCGCGCGGTTCAGAGACTTGAACTGGCTCGAAGACTCGTCGTGCAGACGCGACCCGACCACCATGTCGGCCTCGTCCCTGAGCACCGGCTCGACGAGCGCGTGAACCTCTGCGGGCGGGTACGTGCCGTCGCCGTCAACCATGATGTAGATGTCCGCGTCCACCTGCCGGAACATAGACTGCACGACGTAGCCCTTGCCCTGCCGCCGCTCGAAATAAACTTTCGCGCCCGCCTCGCGCGCACGTTCCACCGTGCGATCCGTCGAGTTGTTGTCGAAGACGTAGATGTCCGCCTCCGGCAACTGCGCGCGAAAATCTGCGACCACTTCCCCCACCGTCAACTCCTCGTTGTAGCAGGGAATGAGCACGGCAATCACCGGCTGCTCTTCCTCCAGCGCCCCGCGCCCGTGCGAAGCCGTCGCCGCCGCCACCGCATAATCTTTCAACGCCGCCGTGTCTCGCATCCTTTAGACCTTTCTTTCGCGCCGCCGCCGAACTTCACATCTCGCAACGCGTGGGAGAATACTTTCAACTCGCTCTCGCTACTTAACGAACTGCAAATCCCGCCGCGCGTAAATCCGATAGAGGTGCTCGTCGTAAACCAACCTGTATTCACTATCCAGCAAATTGTTCATGTGGCGCGCGAGTTCCGCGCCTTCGCCGCCCGCGCGGTAATGCTTGATCGAGTCTTCGTACACGTCGTTGACGACGAGGAAGTCAGCCCGCTTGCCGGTGTTGAAGCCGAACCGCACGTCGTCCAACACGCGCTCGTAACCCATCCCGAAGCCTAACACCGCGCTCCCCATCACCACGGAGTTCGGTTTCGACTGCGCTTTCAGAAAGTTGACCGCCGGGATGAAACTGCGCCCGTAAGGATTCAGTTTCATGCGGTACAGAATGCCGCCCGTCTGAATCGCGAGCAGGCCGCAGAGACAGAGCGCGAGCGCCCACGCAGGCACGAAGCGCGTCGAGTAACACCAGTAGACGAAGGCGGCGACGAGCGCGGTGTAGAGCGGGACGATGTGGACTAAATAAAAAGAGAGCTTCTGCCCGTCGAAGAACGTGAGCACGAGAAAAAATATTCCCGTTAGAATCAACAACGCGCGATAACCTTTGTGAGTGCGGATCGCGCGGACGCTCAAACAGCCCGCCAGCGCGACGACGTAAGCCAGCAGGACGAAGCTCTTGATCCAGACGGGGCCTGTCGTGCCCGGCGAGTGCCCGCCCAGACCGTAGGCCGTCAGATACCTGAGCGTGATCTCGTTCTTGATCGCGGCGAGCGGCGAAGTCAGACCACTCATGCGCCCGCCCGTCGAAGCGTTCGCCGTGAACTGCGCCACGAAATCCGCAGGCGCTTGCAGAATGTACGCGCCCCAACCGATTGCGCCGACGGCGTAAGGGATCGCGGCCAACGCCAGATGCCGCCAGTTGAGACGCGCGCGGTCGAAGTAGAGCGTGAGGAACAGGAGGCCGGAGAAGAACGCCACGCCGCCGTTCGGGTGCGTCAGCCCGCAAGCGGCGATCAGCGTTTGACTGACGAGGACGGCGCGCGCGAAGTTGCGCTCGCGCAAGTGGAGATAAGCGGCCAAGCCCGACGCGCCGAGCGACATGCTCATCATGTCGCCCCGCCCGAACGAGGCCCCCATCACGAAAATGTAGTCGAAGGCGAGCAGCAGGAACGTCAGGAGCGCGACCCACTTGTTACCCGACAGACGCTTGACGACGACGTACCACGCGAACAACGCCAGCACGCCGAACACGGCCGACAGCGCGCGCATCGAGAACAAACTGAAACCGAAAATTTTGTACCAGCCCGCCTGCGTCACCAGATGCAGCGGCATCACCCAGTAGGTATGCCGATCCAGCCCCTTGAAGTTAGTGCCGGTCGTTTCCAGCACGGGCGTCGTCATCTCGCCGCGCGTGGCGAGGTTCAACCCGGCTTGCGCGAACCACGCCTCGTCGCTCCAAGGGCTTTTCGTCAACGCGCTCCCGAAGGCCAGCGCGAGCGACGCGCCCGCGACGACGACGAGCAACACGAGACGTTGCCGTCCGTTCAACGAAAATCTCTCGCCCGCCAACGCCATCACCCGCGCCCCCCCAACAAATTTTCCAACGCGCCGCTGCCGTCGTCGCCGGCCACCGCGCGCGTCGCCTTGCGCGACGCCACCGCACGCGCGCACGATTCAGCGAACGCCTCGCTCACCTTGTCCCAACTGAATCGCTCGCGCACCGCCGTGGCCGCGCGCTCGCCCATCTCGCGCGCCGACGCTTCATCCGTCAACACGCCGATGACCGCCGCGGCAAATGCTTCGGCCGTGTCGGCGAGGAGCAACTCGCGCCCGTTTGAGACGGGCAATCCCTCCGCGCCGATGGTGGTCGAGACGATGGGCTTCTCCATCGCCATCGCCTCGTAGATTTTCAGGCGCGTGCCGCCGCCCACGCGCAGCGGCACGACGTATACGGCCGCCCGCTCCATGTACGGCCGCACGTCTTCGACGCGCCCCGTCACGATGATCGAAGGATCGCGTTTGCCGAGTTCGACCAGACTCGCGTAAGGGTTGCGGCCGACGACCGTCAGCGTCGCGTCGGGAATCTGTTGCTTGATGCGCGGCATGATCTCTTTCGTGAAAAACTGGATCGCATCCTCGTTCGGCAGCCAGTCCATCGAGCCGGTGAAGACGAGGTTGTGCGGCTCGCGTCGTTCCGCGCCGCGCGGGCGAAAAAATTCCGTGTCCACTCCCGTCGGCACGTCGCTCACGGACTTGAGGCCGTAGGCGCGCTCCATCGTCTCGCGGTCTTCTTCGGAGACGGCGACCACGTGGTCGAAGCGACGACAGGCGGCGCGCTCGTAAGCGTGCGACTTGCGCCACTGGCCGTAGAGGTAACTTCGCTTGAGCGGGTTCGACTGCACTTCATAGTGCCGCTTCCAGATCATCGCCTCGACGTTGTGTTGGAAGAGCACGGTTGCGAGCGGAAGACGCGGCGGCACGTTCACGCTCGGCTGCAAAAAGTCGCAGACGAGCACGTCGAAGTTGTCGGCGGCGACGAGCCGCTCGATCTCGCGGCGCATCCCCTGTGACTTGTACTTCTTCATGAAATACGGCAGCGGCGAGATGAGATTCGCGGCGAGTTCGCCGTAAAAGGCGGCGGAGAATTTCGCGCGCGTCCGGTGCTCGACGCGCACGAGTTCGTGGCAGTACTCCTGTGCGCGCTCTGCGGCGTCCGGCGCGGCGCTCCCGTCGTCGAGCGTGAGATAGGTGACGTGGTGTTCGCGTTTCAACTCGCGGAGCATGTGAAACGTGCGAATCTTCCCGCCCTTGTCAACGGGATGCAGCAGTTCGGTTTTGAGCCAGAGGATACGCAAGTGTGATTTCAACTTTCGGTGTGTGATGTGCTGAAGTGTCAGGCGACGGCAGACGCGATCTCGCCCTTCGTCTCGACGGGTGCGATGGCGGCCTCGCCGTCCATGAACTGCCGAAGCCAGATTTCCACGTTGACGAGCGACCACAGGCGTTCCGTGTGGTTCTCGCCCGCCTGATGCCGCGCCGCGAGTTCGCGGACGTAAGTTTGATCGAACAGGCCGCGCGCGGCGGCGCGTTCCGACAGCACGTACTCGTCCACCACTCCGCGATACGCCCCGCGAAACCACGCGCCGACGGGGACGGGGAAGCCCATCTTCTTGCGCGAGAGAATGGGCGCGGGCAGCACATTCTTCATGCTCTCGCGCAGGATGTACTTCGTCGTCCAGCCGCGCCGCAGTTTCAGGTGTTGCGGCAGGCGCGCCGTGAACTCCACGAGCCGGTGATCGAGGAACGGCACGCGGCTCTCGATGGAGGCGGCCATGCTCATCTGATCCTGCTTCATCAGCAGTTCGTGCAGGTAAGTTTTGGTGTCGGCGTAGAGCATGCGGTTGAGGAGCGAACGATGCGCGCCGCCCGCCTCGAAGTAGCGGCGCATGTCTCGATAAGGCTCGACGCCCCCGGCGCGTTCGCGCGCCTCCGGCGTCAACATCTCTCCTTGCATCGCGCGCGTGAAGACGGCGAAGTTGTCGAAGTAGAGGCTCTCGATGTCGGGCGGCAGGCAGAGGAAGGTGCGCCGCAGCTTGTGCCGCACACGCGAGTCGAGCGGCAAACTTTCGACGCGACGCGCGAGTGCGCCGCGCACGCCCGCGGTCGTCAGTTTTTGATAAGCGGGCGCGAGCGCGAGGTTGTAAATGGTCTTGTAGTAACGCTCGTAGCCGCCGAGCATCTCGTCGCTGCCCTCGCCCGTCAAGACCACCTTGACGTGCCGTGCGGCGAGGCGCGAGACGAAGTAGAGCGCGACACTCGAAGGATGCGCGAGCGGTTCGTCCTCGTGCCAGACGAGACGCGGCAGCGCGGCGAAGAAATCTTCGGGACTCACAATCGTCTCGTGGTGATCCGTCTTGAATCGCTCGGCGACGAGCCGCGCGTAGTGGAGTTCGTTGGCCTCGCGTTCGGCGAAGGCGACGGAGAAGGTCTTGATCGGATCAGTCACCATGCCGCTCATCACGGCGGCGATGGCGGATGAATCAATGCCGCCGGAGAGGAACATGCCGAGCGGCACGTCGGCCATCAGACGTAGCTCGACCGACTTGCGAAACAACTCCGACCACTCGGCGATGTAGTCCGCGTCGCTTCGTCGCGGCGACGACAACGACTCGCCGCCGTCTTCATCATCCGCGAAATTGATGTCCCAGTATTTCTCGATCTTGATTTCGCCGTCCGCGCGCCACAGCAGCGTGTGGCCGGGGAGCAGTCGCTTGACCCCCGCGAAGAGCGTCTCTTCGGCCGACGTGCCGTGGTTAGCGAGATAGTCCGGGAGCGCCGCGTAGTTGATCTCCGGGCGAGGGACGCCGCGCGCCGCGAGCAGCGATTTGATCTCGGAGGCAAAGAAGAGCGAGCCGTCGGCGCGGTGGACGTAGTAGAGCGGTTTGACGCCGAGGCGGTCGCGCGCGATGAACAACTCGCGCCGCCGCTGATCCCAGATGGCGAAGGCGAACATGCCGCGCAGGTGTTCGACGCACCGCGCGCCGTGCTCCTCGTAGAGATGGAGGATCGTCTCCGTGTCGCAGTGTGTGCGATAGCGGTGGCCGCACGCTTCGAGCGCGGGGCGATGCCCGGCGTGGTTGTAGATTTCGCCGTTGAAGACGATGTGGAGCGAATCGTCCTCGTTCGTCATCGGCTGATGACCCGCCGACACGTCCACGATGGACAGGCGACGATGACCGAGTCCGACCGCGCCGTCCACCAGCAGCCCGCTGTCGTCCGGCCCGCGATGCGTCATCACGTCGCGCATCCGCACGAGGTCTGCCGCCTCCACGCGCCCCTCGCGCGCCCGCCCCGAATATGCAATTCCGTTAATCCCGCACATATTTTTTAGTGACAAGTGACAGGTGACAAGTGACAAGTTAAAGCAAAGACAAGTTGGTAATTACAACTTGTCACTCGTCACTTGTCACTTGTCACTTCTTATCAGTTCTTCGTCGTGCCGCGCGCCGGAGAGTGCGAGGAAGAGGTCTTCGCCCGCGTCGGTGTCGGCTGTGAATTCGTCGCCCGCGCGGCGCGCGGTGACGTAGTTGAGGCGCGCGCCCGGTCTGCGTGCGCGTAAGATTTCCCGCCCGTCGAGACTGAGAGAGCCGCTGCCGCCGACGGCGATCAACTCTCGCGGCTCGGTCTCGTCGCCATCGAAGCGCAGCCACGTCCACGCGAAATTTGAAGCGAGCCGCGCGGTTTCGACGGAAGTCGCGCCCTCCGCCCGCACCAGCAGGAGATCGCGCGTCGCCCCTCCCGCGATTCTCAATTCAAACGCGCGCCCGCCGACGGCTTCAATCTCGCGCGCGGAGGTTTCCAGTGCGATCTCCTTATCCTGTGCGCCGCCGCGCGGGACGATGAGCGTGAAGACTTCCTGCGCGCCGCCCGCGAAGGCGAGCGTGCAGACGGGGACGGGCGCAGCCTCGCCGTAACACGCCGAACGCAGAGCCTCGTGCTTGCGCCACACGCCGCCGCGCGCGAAGGCGAACAGGTCGAGACCCGCCGCGTTACCGTTGCCGCCGTTACCGTTGCCGTCGTCAACGCCGACGCTGTTACTGTTGCCGTCACCGTTACCGACACTGTTATCGTCGCCGCCGTCGTTACCTGCGCGTGTGCGTGCGACGGCCGCGCCGTCCTGCGTCGCGGTTGATAGCTCGGTGCGCGCGTCGAAGTGAAAGTTCAGCGCGTAGTCGTGCGCGCCGGAGGTCTCCACGCGGTCGCGCACGATCCAGTAATCGCCCTTGACGAAGAGCACGCTGCGAACGTGTGTGACGGGCGCGTCGAGCCGCTCGTAGCCGTCGTGCGCGCCCTCGAAGAGATCGAAGCGCGCGCGGCTGAGCCACTGGCGGCACGACGCGCGCGCCTGTTGCCGCCAGCGGAACGCACTCTCAGGGACGGACGATGATTGGTTATCTACGACGAGCGTGTTGTGCGCCGCCGTGCCGCGGAAGTGTTCGCGCAGCGCGCTCGATCCCGTGTAGGTGTAAGTGCCGGAATCAACGAGCAGGTGGCGGCCGCGCGCGGCCAGCCCTAAGACGGCGAGCGCGTCGGCGTGCGCGTGCGCGCCGTGCAGAGAGCCGTGCGGCCCGCAGTCGAGCAAGAGGTAGTTGCTGTCGGCAGCCCAGCCATCGCGCATCACGTAGTAGCCGCCGTCGTGGAAGGCGCGCGAGTCTCCGGCGGGCGCGTGCGCTTCGAGCGCGTCGAAGTTTGAGAGGCCGCGCGCGCCGAGCAGCCAGAGCGTCTCTTCCGTCGCCTCGCGCGCGACGTGCTTGTAGTCGCCGCGCCGGAAGAGCGATGCGCCGTTGGCGAGCGTCTGGCGAAAGTCGTTCGAGGCGCGTTCGTCGAACCAGACGAAGCGGCCGCCGTCCTCGTCGCCGAAGAGCGGCGTCGTGCCGTCGGGCAGCGTCAGGTGCATTAAGTGATCGAGCAACGCCTGCAACTTCACTTCGAGCAACTTCACTTCCGACAACTTTACTTGCGGCAACTCTCCGCGCAATTCTTCATGCGACTCTCCGCGCGCTGCGTCGCCGCCCCCGGCGCGGAGGAGCGAGAGGAAGTGCGTGTAGAAGTCTGTCGTGTAGCGTTGGTAATAGCTCGACTGCTCGAAGTAGACGCCGTCGGGGCGCACCTGTTTTTCGAGTTGATCAAAAAGTATGCGCGCGCCCGTCGCACGCCAGCGCGCGGCCGCGCGAAACTCCGGCAGCAGCGTGCCGAGGTAAAAGAGGCCGAGCGCTTCGCCCGTCAGGTGCGTGTTCGGGCTGAAGTAAGTCGAGAGGTTCGTTTCGAGGTGGCGCGCGTGGAGGTGCAGGAACTTGAGAGAGCGCGCGTAGAGCGCGGGCGTCAGGTGCGGCGAATGTTTGAAGAACTGGAGCGACCACAGCCAAGAGATCGCGCGAAAGGCGACTTCGAGACTGCTCGCCCAGTTGATGCCGCGCTTCGGCGGGTTGGCCTGCATCCACGCCGCAAGGTGGCGCGCGAAAGTTTCGGCGTAGCGTTCATCGTTCGTGTGCCAGTAGGCGCGGCCGAGCACCGCGAAATACTGCTGGCGGTTCAACTCCCACGTGATCTTTTTGTCGCCCGCCACCGACGCGTTTAAGTAATCAATGCGACTCCAATGCGCGAGGGGCGTGCGCTTCGCGGCGACGGGTTCGAGATGCCAGTCAACCGGGTCGCCGAAGTCGAGGCCGCGGAGGCCGAGCAGATCGAACTTGCCCGCGACGATGCGCTCCGCGCGTTCGACTAACAACTCGCGCGCGCGCCCGCCGAAGCGACTGCCGAGCGCGGCGCGCGTCTCATGCGAATCGTTGAAGGCGGCGAAGAACGGGTGAGACTCGGTTGAGCGAAAATGTGCGGACAGCGTGTCCGGCGTGAGCGGCTCGCCGTGGTCGCTTTGAAACCGCGACTTGTCGAGCCATCGGTAGAGCGCGTCGTCGCCGGGCACGCGCGCGTCGGCCGACAGCCCGGCGCGTTCGGCCAGACATGCGGCCGCCTGCCCGCCGCGCACGCGCAGTTCCGTCAAACTCCGTCCCTTCAATTTTCGCAGAACTTTGATCATTCGATTCCGACTCGCGACGGCCTGACGACGGACGGCCTGATAGCGGCGCTCTCATCCGCCAACTCGAAATAGAGTTTGAGCCATTCGTCGCGCACCGCCGCCCAACTGTACTGGCGGCACGCGGCGAGCGCGTTCGCGGCCAATTGTTCGGCCAACGCTTCGTCCTCCAACAGGCTGATCGCTGCGGCGGCCAACGCCTCGTGGTCGCCGCGACGCACCATCAAGCCCGTCTGCCCGTCGGCGAGGATGTAAGGGATGCCGCCCGCGTCCGTCGTCACGACGGGCAAGCCGGCGGCATACGCCTCGATAATCGAGCCGGGCATGTTGTCTATGTTGGAACTGTTCAGATAGATGTCCGCGCGCTCGCACAGTTCGGGCATCCGCGACTGCGCGACGCTGCCGACAAACTCCGTGTTTCGCAGATCGAGTTCGCGCGCGAGTTGTTCGAGTTCGGCGCGCTGGCTGCCGTCGCCCGCGACGGTCAGCGTCGCTTCGGGGAAACGCTTTTGGATTACGGCGAAGGCGCGCAGGATGCAGCCGACGTTGTAGAGCGGTTCGAGATTGCGGTTCGAGAGAAAGACCGGGCGCAGCGGGCGGCGCGCGCGGAAACGAAAACGTTCCGTCTCGACGAAGTTGTAGATCGAGCGTGCACCGAGGCCGAAGCGCGCGAACACGTCCACGAGATAGCCGGAGGGCACGGCCACCTCGTCAACCAAGCGTATGGTCGGGAGCGCGGTGCGCCGCCAGCGCGTGAGATGATCTTCGGCCTCGCCGCTCCGGTAATTGAGGACGATCTTTTTGCCGTAGAGTTTGGCGATGAGGATGGCGGGCGTCGGCGCGATCACGAAGGACGTGTAGGAAGCCGAGAAGACGTGGATCACGTCGAACGCGCGCACGCGCGCGAGGAGCGACGCGATGTAGGCGATGGAAGTCAGAACGGTGCGGGCGTACTTGACGCCCTGCAAGCGGCCGAGCAGACCGGGCAGGCGCGGGTTGACCGGCAGGAACGAAACTTCGAGCGACGGCTCGGCCTCGAAGCGCGCGAGCAGACGCGCCGCCTGCACCGCCTGACCGCCGAGGATGCCGAGCGACGGCGCGACGATCAGAACACGCACGCGCCTACTCTTCGGCGTCACGCCCGTCGCATCAATGTTCTCGTTGGCTCGTTTGGTCATACGCGTTTCGCCCGTCAACGTCAGCGCGCGCCCTCTTGTCGTGCGCTCGCCTCAATGCCCGTCTCTGCCGCGGCGCGTTTCTCCGACAGCAGACGCTCATACAAACTCTCGACGCTCTCAACCTGCGCCGCGCAGGAAAACTTTTCCTTGACGACCTCCAATCCGCGCGCGCCCATCCGTCGCGCCCGCTCCGGGTCTCTGAGCAGGGAGACGATGCGTTCGGCAAGCGCGGCGTCGTCGCCCGGTTGGACGACGTAGCCGGTCTCGCCTTCGACGACGGCCTCGCGCGCGCCGCCGATGTCCGTCGCCACGACCGGGCGCGCGGCGGCCATGTACTCGATGATCGAGTTGGAAAAACCTTCCGTCCCGTTTGAACTGAGCACGCACACCTCTGAGACGGCGAGCAGTTCCGGCACGTCGGCGCAACGCCCCGTGAAGAAGGCGCGCTCCGCCAGACCGAGTTCGGCCGCGAGCGCGACGAGCGACTCGCGCAGTTCGCCCTCGCCCGCGAGCACGAACGCCGCCTCCGGCACGTCGTCGGCGACGCGGCGCGCGGCGCGTAGGAAAGTCGCTTGATCCTTGTTGGCGTGGCGCATGTTGGCGACGATGCTGACGAAACGTTGCGCGCCGTCCGATGGCAGACCTAAAAGTTTGAGCGCGTCCGCGCGGCGAAGGTCGGGGCGCGGCGCGACCCTCGACGTGTCCATGCCGTTATAGATCGTCTGAATTTTCGCGGCGGGCACGCCGTCACGGATCAACTCGCGCCTCACCGCTTCGGCGTTGGCAACGATAGCGTCGGCGAGCGCGAACGCGCGTTGCTGCACCCACTTCTGCTTGCGCGTCTTCGTGCCGTCGGTTTCGCGCCGCGAGGCGATGCGCGCGCTCCCACGGCGACGCGCGAGCGCGGCGGCCGTCATGCCGAAGATGTTGGTGTAGAAGTCGTGCGTCTCCACGATGTCAATCTCGCGCTCGCGTATGAGCGCGGCGCAGCGGCGCAGTTGCGCGAGCATGTTGCGGTCGTAAAAAGAGGTGAGCGGAAATTCGGGAATGTCCGTGAAGCCGTAACGCTCCGCCTCCGCGCGCAGCACGCCCTCGCCGCTCAGGCACGCGAGGTGAATGCGATAACGCCCGCTCTCCGACAGCAGGCGCGCGAGTTGCACCACCTGCCGCTCGGTTCCGCCCTGCGCGAAGCTGTCTATGAAGAGGAGGACGTTCGGTTTCATCGAATTAACTTTGGATTAACTTCGGACTAGCTTTAGTTAACTATCAAGCCGCGTGGCTGTCTTCGGTTTGAGTTTCAGTTTTGACGGCGACGACTCGCGCTCCTGCCTCCGTCGTCTCGCGCGCCCTGAGCGTCGCCATCGTCAGCCGCTCGACATCGCCTGCGGGCGGCTCGAAGACGTTCGCCGCGCGCTCGTGGCGCATCCACGTCTCCAACACGTAGAGATACCACGTCTGCAACGAAGCCTCGCCTTGTTCAACTTCGCGCGCAAACTTCTTGAGCGCGGCCTGCGCGTCAATCCAACCCTCTTGGCCGAGGACGGACTCGCGCAGCGTCTCTTCCACGCGCCCGCGCCAACGCCCCGCCATCCAACGTCCCGCCGGGATGCCGAAGCCGCGCTTGCGCCCGCGCGCCACGCGCTCGCCGACGCGCCGACGCGCCAACTCGCGCAGGATCGCTTTCAACCCGCCGCGCCTGAGACGCAAGTCGAGCGGCAGCGCGGCCGCGTACTCCCACAACCGCTGATCGAGAAACGGCGAGCGCGCTTCGAGCGCGTAGTGCATCGTCGCGCCGTCAACCTTCGGCAGGTATTCGCCGGTGAAGCGCGTGCGCCGGTCGTACTCCAAAAACTCCGCGAGCACGTTTTGCGCCGACTCGCGCGAACGCGCGATGCCGCGCTGCGCGACGTTCAAGCCCGCAAGTCGCTCTCCGAGAATCGCGCTCTGTTCGTAAATTGGCAAACCGTCGCGCGCGTTCGTGACCGCGCCGAGGCCGCCGGTCGCGTAGTCGAGAAACGAGGCGGCGCGGCGCGCGAGACCGCGACGGGGAAAACGCGCGCGCAAAGTGTGCAACCACAAATCGGCGGCGGCCGCGGGCGTGCGGCGCGCGAGGCGCGAGGCGAGCCACAGGTAACGGTGTTCGGGGTAGCCGAGGAACACGTCGTCGCCGCCGTCGCCCGTCAACAGAACAGTGGCAGATGGCGCGACGGCGCGCGAGACGCGCAACATGCCGAGTGCCGACGAACACGCGAACGGTTCGGCATAGGCCACGGCCAACTCCGACACGTCGGGCGCGTCGCTCGCCGAAAGATCGAGGACGCGGTGAGAGATGCCGAGCGTCGCGGCGGTCAGGCGCGCGTCGGCCGTCTCGTCGAGCGCATCGCCCGGCGTGCCGACGGTGTAGGCCGTCACGTCGCCGCCGAGTTTGGCGACCGCCCAGCAGACGAGGCTCGAATCAACGCCGCCCGACAAGAGCGCGCCGACCGGCACGTCCGCGAACAGACGCATCTCGACCGCGTTCACGAACAGCCGCTCGACTTCCTCGACCGCCTCTGCAAACTTCGGCGTGTGCGCGTCGCCCGCTTCGAGCGCGACGGGCGGCGACCAGTAAGTGCGCGAGTTGGTCGCGCCGCCCTGCGCCGACCATTCGACGATGGTCGCCGCCGGAACTTTCGTCGCGCCCTCGTAGATCGCGCGCGCGTCCGTGACGAAACCGAATTCGAGATATTCGACGATTGACGCCGCGTCAATCTCGCCGAGCACGCCTGCGGCACGCAGCGCGCGCACGTTCGAGGCGAAGGCGAGGCGGCCGTCCGCCGCCTTGGCGTAGACGAGCGGCTTGACGCCGAGGCGGTCGCGCACGAGGAAAAGTTTCTGCGCGCGTTCGTCCCACAGGCCGAAGGCGAACATGCCGTGCAGCCGACTGACGAGCGCGTCCATGCCCCACTCGCGGTAGCCTTCGACGAGCACCTCCGTGTCCGTCTGGCTGTGAAAGCGACGGCCGCGCGTTTCGAGTTCGGCGCGCAGTTCGCGGAAGTTGTAGATCGCGCCGTTGAAGACGATGCCGACCGAACCGTCTTCGGAGAGCATCGGCTGCCGCCCCGCCTCGCTCAGATCGAAGATGGCGAGACGCCTGTGGCCGAGCGCAGTGCCGTGCGGCCAACTCTCCAACCCCGCGCCGTCAGGCCCGCGCCGCGCGAGCGCGCGAATCATCCGCGCGACCGCCTCGTCCGACTCCGCGCGACTGTTTCGAGCTACCACTAATCCGGCAATTCCGCACATACGTTTGTAAAAGTTGAGATGAGTTTCCTTGACCGTTTAACTTAACAGGTTCATTTCGAGCGTGAACGCGCGCCGTTGTTCTCCGCCACAACAGCGGCGGCGTCGCGCCAGCCTTCCGGGTGGTTGACTTGAAAGAGCGGCGCGCTCGCGCGGCCGAACATTTCATCCGCCGCGCCTTCGCCGAGGTCGCCGCACAGTTGCACCGCTTCGTGCGCGAAGGTGGCGAGCGGCCAGCGAAACTGACCGAACGCCTCGCGCGCAATCGAGACGCGCGCCGGGTCGTAGCCGAGCAGGTGCGCGCCCGCCCAGTCCAACGCCGCCGCGTTCCACGCGCCGACGAGTAACCCCATCGGCAACGCTTCGGGCGCGAGCGGCCCGTCGCCCTGCCCGGCCACCACCGCGTCGGCCACGTGGACGACAAGACGCGCCGGATGATCCGAGAAGGTCGCGTCCGGGCGTCCGTACAGAAGCACGCGGTTGAGGTCGAGCGCGGTGCGCCACACCGTATCGTTGCCCGACCAAGAGCCTTCGACGCCCAGCCCGTCGCCCGCGATGCGCGCCGCGCGTTCGAGTTGCACGCCGAGTCCGTGCCAGACCTTGCCGAGCGCGGGACGCGCCGTCGAGTTCTCGCGGTCGAGCACGTATTCGAGCGAACGCTTCAAGGGGCTCGCGCCGGGATAGCAGTCGCCGCCGCTCTGCGCGCCGCCGAGGCGATGGTGCGGCAGAAACTCCTTGTTGCCGTTGATGCCGATCAGGTTCTTGAGCGCGCAGGTGATGCCCGCCTTCTTGTGCGTCTTCAACTTCGGCAGGTTGATGACGACATCGGCGTCGAGCACGGCGCGCGCGATGAGGTATTGATGACGACCGGGCGCGTGCGTGCGTCGCATCAAGCGCGGGTCGTAGCAGGTGACGCGGAACGCGCCCGACTCGTCCGTGATCGGTTCGAGCAGACTCTCGCGTCCCAGATCGAAGAGGGTGAACTCCGACTCGTCGCGCATGTTCTCCGACGCCGCGCGCACGCCGTCCGTGAAGACGGCAATCGTGCGTCGGAAATCGCGTATGCCGCGAAAGCGTTTGTCGCGCCGCATCAAGTCGGCCGACCACACGTCGAGTCCCGTCGCGCGGAGCAACGCCGGGAAATCGCAGCCCTGCACGGGCGCGTCGCCGACGGACACTTCCGCCGCGCCCGTCTGCAACGCCGCCTCGACCGCCGCGCGCACAAGCGACTGGTGCGTCACGAGAGGCTCGATGCCGCCCGCGCCCTGATTCACGTGCATGACGAAGTTCGGTTTGATGAGCACGCGCGCGCCCTTCGGGATGACATGGCCGAACGCGCCACTTGCCTCGTCGCCCCAACCGAGTTCGCGCGCGAGCCGCAGGAGTGCGAGCGCGATGTCGTCCGCGTCGGAAACTGCTGTGCTGCTGCTGTCGTCTGATGGGTAACGCGCCGCGGGCGTCTTCGCCACGGCCACGCGCGCGTCGTCGCAAGAGTTGTTGCGTAAGTCCTTCATTGCCCGTTCCCTTCCGCCCGCTTCACCTCGCTCACGACGGGGCGCAACTTGTTGGCCTTCGTGCGTGGGATGCTCTGGACGAGCGCGACGCTGACCTCAAGCCCCGGCAGGTTCGCCTCGACCGTCTCTAAGATACTCCGCCGCGAGTCTTCACCGAAGTTGTTTTGCGGGATGACTTGTAGTTCCACCGAGTAGTCGGGGCGTTGCAAAAACATGAACTCGCGCACGGGGTAGTCCTTCAACATGTGCGGCATCTGCATGCCCGCGATCCAGCGGCCGTCGGGCAGCCAGATGCGGTCGAGTTCGCGCCCCAGAATTTCGTGCAGCACAAACGCCGGATGCCCCGGTTGACTTCCGCGCGGAAAACTTCCGACGTCGCCCACGCGGTAACGCAGCATCGGCATGCCGTCGGCGTGCAGCTTCGTGATCAAGATCGGCGACTCCGCAGCGTCCGTCTCCGGTTCGACGAGAACGTTCTGCCAGTCAACCGCAAAATCGTGCGTGCGCTCCGGCTCAAGTTGGAAGCCCATGATGCCGACGTCGCGGCTGCCGTAGCGTTCGTGGACGCGGCGCGTGGGGAAGGCGCGCTCTACCGTCTCGCGCTGCGCGGGATAAAGTTTCTCCGCGCCCGTGACGAAACAATGCGTCGGGTAGTTGGTCTGTAAATTTTCCGCGAGCACGAACTCGGCCAGCGCGGCGAGCGCGCTCGCGTAGGCGATGATGCAACGCGGTCGCCAGCGCGTGAACTCCGCGTGATACTGCGCGAGCACGTCCGGCGAGAGGCGGAAGCAATCGAACCAGCGGACGTTCGACTCGAAATCGTGATAGCGTTCGCGCCACGACACGCGCGCCACGGGGTCGAGATGATGCCCCCAGAAGTAAGCGGTCGGCGTGCCCGTCGGCGCGCCGATACGCTGCATCGGATATTCGAGCGCGCTCTCGCGCCAGCCCAACTCTTCCGGCCCCAGCCACACGCGCGTCGGCTCGCCGGTCGAACCGCCCGTCGCATCCTCTCGCAGTTTATCGGCGGGGACTTCGTTCGAGACGAGCGCGCGGCCAGCCTCTCTCACGTCTTCGCGTTCGAGCACGGGGAGGCGCGCGAAGTCTGCGAAACTGAAATCAGCCTGCGGGTCAAACTTCTCACGCGCGAAGAGTTCGCGGTAGAACGTTGTCCCGGCGGCGGCGCGACGCGCGACGCGGCGCAGTTGATTTAACATCCACTCGCGCCGTCGTTCCGCGTCCCATGCCTCGGACTCGCGTCGGAAGCGCATGCCTTCGTAGAAGGCGCGCATCGCCGGGCGGCGCGAGGCGCGCGCCAGACGTTGCGCCCGCGTGAGCGGCAGCAGCACCTTGCTTGAGAGCAGTCCGTGGATGGTCAGTCCGGCCAAGTTCCCCAATCTCCTCAATCTTATCCGGCCACGTCGTTGGCGGCTGCGCGCCGCCAGTGGGTCGTGCGGCGTTGCACCGTGCGCAACGCGCGCAACGCGCCGTCGCGTTCGTCCGGCGACAAAACTTTGAACAGCCACACGCACGCGAGGTAGGCGGCGACGAAGACCACGCCGCACACAGCGAGCACGAAGAACGGCGGCAGCGTGCCCACGACGAGCGCGCGCACGAGCGCAGTTGCGACGGCGGCGACGGCCGCGGCGCAGGCCAGCTTGCCCACGTCCTTGAACAGCGCGAACTGCCCCCACGTCATCCCCAGAGCCTTCCCGCAGCGCATCGCCACCACCACGCGCTCCAAAAGGTTCGTCAACACGACGAGCGAGATGACGCCCACCAAGCCCACACGCCGCGTGCCGAACCAGAGCGCGACGAACAACCCCGCGAGCAAGACGGCGCGCGCGCGCAACAGAAAGAAACGGTGCTCCGGGTAGGCGCGCATCACCGGGTCGTAGGCCGACGTGATGATGCCGAGCGGGATCATCGCCAGGTTGATCGCGAAGATCGGCCAACTCGCAAGGTACTGTTCGCGAAACAGGACGACGATGAACTCGCGCCCCATCACGATCAGAAAGGCGTAGAGCGCGAAATAGGCGGCGGCGAGTTTGCGCATCATCCGCGAGATAAGGACGACGATCTCGCGCCGCTCGCCGCGCTTCTCCAGTTCGGCCACGCGCGGGATCATCACCGAGCCGACCGAATCGCTGAGGATGTGTATGAGTGGCAGGTTGAAACAGCCGACGGCGTAGACGGCAAACGTCGCTGCGTCGAAGCGGTTGGACACGAAATAGTTGTGCAAGTCCATCTGCATTGAGTACAGAAATCCGGCGACGCCGAGCGGCAGCGCGTAACTGAGTTGCGTGCGCAGGAGCTTCGGATCGAAGCGACGCCCGAAGCCCTCGAAGCGCACGAAGAGATACGCGACGAGCACGACGGTTTGCAGTGCGCCCTGAATGATCGCCGCGTAGATGAGCGACTCGACGGAGGCGAACATGACGGCCGCCGCGAGCAGGAGGAGCGTGCGCGCCAGTTGCATCGAGATGATGAAAAGCGTCGCCGTCTTCGTCTCCTGATTCGCCATCGCGATGGCTTCGAGAAACGAGGAGACGACCCACAGCAACAGCACGACGCCGAGCGCGGGCGCGTAAGTGACGAGTTCGAGCGAGCCGGGGAACAGGGCGGCGAGCAGGCCGGGGCGCAGGACGAAGGCGAGGCACGCGAGCGCGGCCACGACGAGGTGAAAGAGCAGGATGTTGAAGACCACTTCGCCGCGCCGTTCGGGTTCGCGCGGGAGGAAGTAGAACGCGCTCATGTGGAAGCCGAGCGGCAGCACGTTCACGGCCGTCCCGACGACGAGGAACACTTGCTTGTAGAGGCCGAAAGAGGTTTGGTCGAGACGACGCACGAGCAAGAGCGGCAGCGCGAAGCTCAGGACGAACGCCACCGTGCGCGCCGACATGATCCACGCCGCACGCGCCGTCAACGAACTCTCTTTCCGGTGTCCCGCTTCAACCAACGTTTTTACTGCTTCCCTTCCCGCTTATATGATAACAGCCTTACGGCCTTGCGCGTGTTGCGCCTCGCCCTTCGCCGACGCGCGCGGCGCGTAGTTTCAACTCACTTTCAACTCCGACACTTCCCTCCCCTTGCCGACTTCCGGCGCGGGTGCGGCCGTCGAGAATGTCCCCAGCACGTTGAGGCTTCTGACGGCCAACTGCTCGGCCGCGAGGTGCGCGAATTGCCGGTGCAGCGGAAAGCCGTTGCGGAGCGCGCCGAGGGACGGCTCGTCAATCGTCTGCTTCTGCTCGATGACGCGCACCCCGGCGCGCTCGAACAATTCGAGATACTCGAAGGCGCGCAGGCGGTTGTGATACATGAACCGGTTGCCCGCCCACTTCGCCCACTCGTCGTCGCCGAACTGCAAGAAGTTGATCGCCGTGATCGAATCGTCGTCGTGCGAGAAATGATCCGAAGGGTCAATGATGTGAAGGAGCAGGCCGTCGTCCGCGAGGATGCGCCGCGCCTCCGCGAGTATGCGCGCGAGGACATCGGCGGGGATGTGCTCGAAGACGGCGAACGAGACGTGCGCGTCAACGCTCGCGTCCGCGAGCGGCAACTGCGCCGCGTCGGCGCGCGGAAGATACCGGACGTTCATCATCCGCAGGAGCGCGTCGAGGTCGCCTTTGAAATTCAAGAGCGCGGCGAGTCGTGCGTGAAACTGCGTGCGCTCGGACTCCGCGCCGAACACCTTCAAGACCTCCCCTTCGTGTTGCCGCACGTACTCGTTCGACTCGAAGACGAGCGCGGCCGACAGGTAGGCGTTCAAGTCAACGGTCGTCACTTCGGCCGCGCCGCAGAGCCAGAGGGCGGTCGGCAAGTTCACGTTGCGCCCCGTGCCGACTTCGAGAAAGCGCATGCCTTCGACCGCGCGACCCGTCGCGCGAATCCACTCGACGGTGCGCCGCGCCGCGTCGAAATATTCCAGAGGGTTCGTGCGTCCTGTGCGCAAGCTTCCGACGCTGCGCTGCACCGCGTAGTAGAGCGAGTTGGAGAGCGGCAGGGCGGCAATCAAATTCTGGATGCGTGCTTTGCGTTGCCAGTTCATCCGTGAGTCTCTGCCTGCACGCGCGGCGCGCGCAGTAAGCCTAACCAAAAACTGACGCCCCACGCGACGTGAAGCACCGGGAAGATGACGGCGACTATCGGCAACAAACGCAACTCGCGCGCGCGTCGCGCAAGTTGGAAAGCGCACAGGACGGAGAGCGCGGCGTAAGGGACGACCGCGAGTAACAGTAACCACCAAGCGGGACGCCACCAGAAACCTGCGAGCGCGGTTGATGCGACGCCCGCGACGAAAGCGGGCGCGACCAGATGCCGCCAGCGCAGAGAGCGCGGGTGAAGTTTCACCATCTGCGCCTTCCAAGTGCCATAGCGAAAATACTGCCGCGCGAGTTCACGGATCGTGGGGCGCGCGAAATAGAGCGAGTGGCCGGAAGTGTCCAAGAGGATGCGCCCGCCGCGCGCGCGGACGCGGTAGTGAAAATCGTAGTCCTCGTTCGCCAGCAACGCCTCGTTGAAGCCGCCCACCTCTTGCCAGAGGCTCTTGCGAAAAACTCCGAACGGCACGGTGTCAACAAACTCCGTCGCGGCTCGTTCGGGCATGCGGTATTTCGCGTCGCCGATGCCGAACGGGTGCGCGACGGCCAAAGCGATAGCCCGCGCCTCGCGCGTCTCCGCGCCCGGCCGGATGCGCCACGGCATCCCGACGACCGACACCTCTTCCGCCCCTTCGAGTTGCTCGACGCAGCGGCGCACGTAGTTGGCCGAAGGGATCGAGTGCGCGTCCATCCGCACGATCACGTCGCCGCGCGCATCGTTGATGCCGAGGTTGACGCCCGCCGGAATGTTGCGCGCGGGGTTGTCCACGAGCCGCACGTGCAGGCTCGGATAGGCGCGTTTGAAGTCGGCCACGCGCTCGCGCGTCCCGTCGGTCGAACGCCCGTCCACGACGATGATCTCGGAACGCCCGGACTGGTATTGACCGGCTAGGTTTTCGAGGACTTTGTAGATGTAGCGTTCCTCGTTGAAGCAGGGGATGACGACCGAGACGAAGGGCGACTCGCCGCCGGGCGCATGATGATGATGCTGTCGCGCCGACGACGCGAGTTCCGCGCCGCCGCCGGTTGCGCGCGCCGCGTTGGTCGCGGCGTTGGGTCGCGCGCCGTTCGGATGTGTCTTCGGTTGATCGTCGAGCATGAGTTTGCGTTAAGGGAGCGGGCTGTGGAGCGCGGCCGAACTATGGGCGCGGCCGATCTGCTCTCGCCTTCAAGTCCTCGTCATGGCCGGGGCGGAGCGGCCGGGCGCGGGAAAGTCCGCGGAGTCTCCCGCCGCGTCGTTATGTGTGCCAACTGAATCGGCGCGTGCGGCGCGTCTCTCTTTTCGCGTCGGCGGAATCAACTCCGTGCCCGTCTGCGCCTCGTAGATGCGGCGCAGAGCGACGGCGTAGCCGACGAGGTAATAGACCGAAAACTGGTAGGCCACCGAGCCGAAGAAACTGCTGATCATGAAGCCGATCAAACTCGCCTGCAAACCGACGGAGAGATAGTAGATGCGCGAGCCGCGCCGCGTGTCATAGGTCGCGTGTTCGATCAGGCGGAGGCGGCGGATGGGCACGACGATGAACGCGATGTAAATAACCATCGCCGCCAGCCCCATCTCGGCGGCCACCTGCGTGTACGAGTTGTGGCTGACGAGTTCGCGGATCGAGACGATGTGGAAGTTGCCGATGCCGACGCCGAACACGGGGTTGTGGATGGCGACGATGATCGAGCGCACCAGCAGATCGCGCCGCGACGAACTCGACGCGTCGCGGTTGACCGAGCCGATGGTGCTCAGTCTGTCCGTGTACGCGCCCGGCGCGAGCGCGACGAGCGCGACGACGAAGACCGCGATCAGCACGAAGATCAGAAGCCGGTTGCGCCGCCCCAGTTTCCAGCCGAGCACGGCGCATGCCCCGAGCAAACCTAAGAACGCGCCGCGCGAGAAAGAGGCGATGATGCCGCCGACCATCAAGCAGGCGGCCGCGGCGTAGAGCGGTTTGGCGAGCGGGTTGCGCGTGCTCAGGAGCAGCCCGATGGCGAGCGGGATCATCACGACGAGGTGCATCGCGAGGTCGTTCGGGTTGCCGAACATCCCGCCGACCACGCCCGCCACGCGTTCGCCCTCGGCGACGGCCACGCGCCCCAGACGGAAGTCGTTGATCGCGCCCGCGCTCAACACGAGGCCGATGGCGAGGGCGAGAAACATGAGTCCCTTGAGTCTGAGCGGCGTGCGCACCACGTTCACAATGACGATGAACATGGCGACGGCGCGGATGAACGGGTAGTTGAAGGCCGTCCACGCCTCGCCGGGGTCAATGGCGAGCGGGATCGAGATGAGCGCGCACAGGCACAGCAGCAGGACGAGGTTCACTTCGCGCGGTCGCGCCGTGAGATTGCCTTCGAGGATGAGTTGCGACGGGAGAAAGACGGCGAGCGTCAAGACGGCGAGCCAGTAGGCCAGAGAGGTCAGCCCGGCGAGCGCCGGGTGGAGTTCGTAAGGGCGGAAGTAAAGCACCGTTGTGAAGAGGAAGAGGCCGACGTAGGAGAATAAGTGACCGCGCTTGAACCGCGTGGCGGGCGACGACGCGGCAGGCGCACCGGATAACGTAGATGGCGCGTCGTTATCAAGTTCGCCGCCGCTCTTGTTTCTCACGCTTTCGCCCACGTTTGCAAAATCTTCGGAGGGCTTCGTCGCGCGTGCTTCATTCAACGCCCACGCTTCGCCCCCGGCTTCTGCGGCCGTGGCACGCGTCGTCGCGGCGCGCGCCGTGCGGGCGGGCGGCGTGATGGGTTCGTAGTCGTCGGTGAAGGGATGCTTCGTCGGCATCTGTACAGTTTAACGCCCGCCTGATTCGTCGTCAGCTTGCCGCCTCTCCGTGTGCGCGGCGGGGCTATGAAAACTTTCTGCTCCTATGAAAACGAAGCGGCGCACGATAGGACACGTGACACCGCTTTTCTTTTCGCCGGGTGAGATTTTACAGGCCGACTCAACCCCGTCTCGCCCTTGTCTAAACCGCCACGCTCTCTTCCTCGCTGTCCAAGACCAGCGCGCGCACGCGTTCGCGCAAAGAAGTCTCGAAGCGACGCGCCTGCTCGATCTCGCCGAAGGCCAGCGCGCGCAACTCCTGCTCGATGCGCCGCCGGTAATCAGAGACGAGCGAGTCGGAGACGCCGAGGCGCGCGGCGGCTTCGAGTTGCGTCACGTGATCGGGGCTGAGGTAACAATGCCAGAGGACGCCGAGCATGCGGTCGTACTGCTTGGTCTTGCCGCGCACCGACGTGTGCAGGGCGCGCAGGAACAAATCAACGTAGCCGACCGCTTCCTGCTCCGACTCGCGGCGCAACAACCCTTGTTCGGGATTCTCGCGGCCGTCCACCGGCTCGAAAATGCGGCCGTTCTCTTCGTCGTCCGAGCCGCCGAGCGGGACGAGGTAGATGTCCATCACGGGCAGGCGCGACATGACGAGGCTGCGAAGCGAGCGCACGTCCACGGGCGCGTCGGCCGCTTCGAGGATCGAGATGATCAGGTCTTCGAGGTCGGAGTTGCTGATGATGATCTGCGAGTCGCCCGTGCAGCCGACCATGCGCGTGTCGCGCTGGTGGACGGGGATCATCTGGATGCGCTGCTCCAAGTCCTGCGAGTTGCGGCGGGCTTTCGCGGCCGGCCATTCACTCAGGCCGTAGACGCGGTCGGCGAGGCGGCGGTGCGGTTCGTCCTCGACGCTGCCCGAACCGGCGTCGAAGCGGCGGAAGTTTGCGCTCGACTGGATGATGGTGGAGATGCGGCGCGCGAGGCGGTACGACTCCGGGTGACGCTTGCGCAGTTCGGCCGTCAGCAAATTGGTCAGTTCGATCTGGCTGATCTCACATTCGATCTCGGCGTCGGTCATCGCCGTCTCAAGGTAGTGCTGGAAGCGCGCTTTGCTGAGGAGCGTGACGAAGAGTTCCTGCGTCAGGTCAACGTAAGCGTTGCCGCGCTCGCCGCCTTCGACGAGGAGACCGGCGCTGTGCGAAGCGCGGACGAGCGGGTGGCTACAGACGATGCGGTGGAGTTCAGTCCAGAGGCGGGTCACGTCGGAGCGGCGCAGGGAGTCAACCCAGTGCGCGTTCGTGCCGCGGGCGGGGCGTTCGGCGACGGCGGGCGAGGCGGGTCGTCCCGGCGCGTGCAACTCTTCTTCGGTGGCACTGGTCATGTGATTATCGAATGGGTGATTATGATCGGCAGATGTTGCAGCCATGTTGTTAAGTAGTGTCTATCAGGCTAAGATTCGGGGGGGCACTGTGAGGCGGTTACTTCTGGCAAGTCTTCCGCAAGAGGCTGGATGTGGCTCGTCGCTCCTCTCCGTGTGAACCCGCGTGTGCGGCAGTCGCGTTCGACCCGCGCCGCGTGTCTACCCGCCCAAGTCGCCTCGCCACGGGCGGGCGCGCGGCCTGCCGGGCGGGCAAAAATCCTAACTGTCAAAGTCCCACTGCTCCATTCTCTGTTCACCCTTAATCGAATTGTCGCTCATTATCTATGGGAGGGACGTGAAACGCAATAAGCAACTTTCTCGTCTCAGGCCAGATAATCTATATGGATCGCGACTATTCGATGCTCCGGTGTAAGCAGCTCATGCGCCGGGTTATGCCTGCGCATCCGGTAGGCGCGCAGCCTGGTTGTCGGGGAGAGGCCGAGAGTGTAACAAACCGCATGCTCTGTGGGTAGTGCTGATTGGATAGACCGTGCCAGATGACCGCAAAGGGGAATAGGCGCGGGCAGCCACGAAGGGGAATCAGGAAACTGACGCGTCTCCCGACGACAAAATAATACTAGCAGTTAGCCGTCGAATGAGCAACATCTTTTTACAAACGCCCCAAGGCGTTGAAAAAAAGGAGGAAATCGGCTTTCGGCCACCCGCCAGTTGTGGAAGTTTGCGGCTATTGACGATTTCTCTTTAGTGACCAAGCGAAGCGCCTATTGACAAGGGTTTCGAACGGCTGCGCCCCTCACCTCGCGAGTCGCCCTCGGCCTGTCCGAGTTATGCCTTTTTAACGTGCGGCGCGCTTCGACCTAAGAGTCTGCGGCAAGTCGTCGGACTTAACAGAGTCCGGCCGTCAGGCTCGGTCGGCGACGAAGAAGGAGAAGAATCATGGGTGCTGTCAGCACAGCCAAATTCTGCAAACACAAAACCTGCCCCTCGGCCGAGATGCTTCTCGGCTACACGCGCTCGACGCTCGCGAGCGAACTGCGGCAACAGTTGTCGGCTCACCTCGACGCCTGCGACTTCTGCGACGCCGAACTCTACCTGCTCTCCAGGTTCCCGCCCGCCGGGGCGGCCTCGTGCCCGACGGTCAAGATTCCTTTCGCGCTCTATCGCCTCGCCAAAGATTTGTTCTCCGTTTCGACGAACGCCGCCGGGCGCGCCGTGGAGATTCTCTACGAACGGGAGCGGCTCTCTCTAACCGACGCCTAAAAAGCCTTGATGCCCGGACGCTAACTTAACCCTTATTCTAACTTCCCGCCTCGCCCGGTTTTCTGCGTCTCGACTTCCCGCACGTCTCTCCGGTTCGCTTCAACATCACACCCGCGCAAGCTCTACTCGTCTTTCGCCGCCGCGCCGCCGTCGTAAATTTCGTCAATCAACGCGCCGAACTTTTCGTCAATCACGCGCCGCTTAACTTTGAGCGTGGGCGTCATCTCGCCGCCGTCAATGGAGAACTCTTCGGGCAGGAGCGCGACGCGGCGCACGCGTTCGTAGTCGTGCAGCGTCGCGGTCAAGGCCGCCACCTCGCGCTGCACCAGACGGACGGCCGCCGGGTCGCGGCTGAGCGCGGCGTGATCGCTCCGGCCAAACTTTTTCCCCTCCGCCGCCGCTTCCTTCGCTGCCTCCTTCGTGTTTCCACTTTCGGCGAGCGCCGCGCGCAGTGTTTCCCAGTCGGGCACGATGAGGGCGGCGGGCGTCTTGCGCCCCGCGCCGACAACGATCACCTGATTGACGAACGCGCTCTGCTTGATCAGACTTTCGAGTTGCTGCGGCGCGATGTATTTGCCGTTCGACAACTTGAACAGTTCCTTCTTCCGGTCGGTGATGAAGAAGTGGCCGTGCTCGTCGCGGTAGCCCACGTCGCCGGTCTTGAACCAGCCCTCGACGTCCAAGACCTCGGCGGTCTCGCGCGGGTGCTCGTAGTAGCCGCGCATGACACACGTGCCGCGCACGAGTATCTCGCCCGACTCGTCCAACTTCATTTCAACGCCGGGGAACGGCAGGCCGATCGAGCCGACCTTGTTGTCTTCGGGACGGTTGGCCGAAGTGATGCACGTCTCGGTCATGCCGTAGCCTTGCAGGATGGGGATGCCCGCGGCGAGGAACGCGTAGGAGAGCGCGGGCGACAGCGGCGCGCCGCCCGACACGAAGAAGCGCAGGCGGCCGCCCACGCCCTCGCGCCACTTCGAGAAGACGAAGCGGCTCGCGATTGACTGTTGCAACTCAAGGAGCGGCGGCACGCGCTCGCGCCGGTCAATTAACTCGGCGTAACGCCGCCCCGTCTCCAACGCCCAGACGAAAAGTTTGCGTCGCCATCCTTCGGCCGACATGCCGCGCTTCATGATGCGGTGATAGACCTTCTCGAACAGGCGCGGCACGGCCGTCATGATCGTCGGGCGCACCTCGCGCAGGTACTCTGCGAGTTGATCCACGGAGGGCGCGTAGTAGACGGCGACGCCGTTCCAGCAGAAGACGTAGAAGACCGTGCGCTCGAAGATGTGCGAGAGCGGGAGGACGGAGAGCGACACGTCGTCGTCGCGGATGGGGAGCGCGCTCGTGATGGCGAGGACGTTCGAGACGAAGGCCGCGTGCGTGAGCATGACGCCTTTTGGCTCGCCCGTCGTGCCCGAAGTGTAAATGATCGTGGCGAGGTCGTCCGCGCGGATCGCGCCGAGCGTGCGCGCAAACTCCGAGGGGTCTGCGAGGTCGCGCTCCGCGCCCGCGCGCTCCAACTCGTCGAGCGTGAGCGCGTCCGCCGTCCCGGCCGCGTCTTCCGCGTCGAAGAAGATCGTCCGCTCGATTTCGCCGTAGCCTTCTATCCCTGCGCGCGCGTGACGGTAAACTTTCTTCCCCGAAACGAACAGCACGCGCGCCTGCGAGTCCGACAGGATATAGCGCACCTGCTCGACGGCCTGCGTCGTGTAGATGGGCACGTTGACCGCGCCGAGGCTGACGATGGCGAGGTCTGCGATTGACCATTCGGGACGGTTCTCCGACAGCAAGGCCACGCGGTCGCCCGCGCGCACGCCGATTGACGCCAGCCCCAACGCGACCGCGCGCACGCGCGCCGCGACCTCCGCGCCCGCGATGTGCGCCCACTCGCCCCCGCGCTTTTGATTCAACGCGTCCGGCTTCGCGTGCCGCCGCAAAGCGTCGAGACACATTCCCGGCAGCGTCGCCGTCCCGTTCGGCGCGGCGTCAGACGTGTGAGATGTTCCGGTCATAAGTTAAGCGAAGCCGTCAGGCCGCGCGCACCTCTCCCTCGCGCGTCGCGGCGTTCGCGCTGCTGCTGCGGCGTTTGCGGCGAGAGCGTCGTTTGGTGTCAGGGTCTTCGACGCGGCCGTTCAGCGTGGCGAGCGCGGCGAGCAGGAGGAAGAGGAGCGCGTTTGAAGTCATGTGCAGCGAGAACTCGAAGAAGCTGTGGACGAGCACGGCGAAACAACCGGCGAGCGCGGCGGCCGCCACGCCGCGCCGGAACTTGTCCTTCGAGTCGAAGCGCGCGAAGCCGTAGCGAAAGAGCATGAAGATGAAGAACAGGCCGAGCGCGCCGCCGACGATCCCTGCGTCAGAGAGTATCTGCAAGTAGTCGTTGTGCGCCTGTTCGAGCCGGGTCGCGCCGTTGAGAACGTCGTGCCGCGTGTAGGCGACGCTGAACGCGCCGAGTCCCGCGCCGAGCAGAGGGTACTCTTTGATCACGCCCCACGTCCCCTGCCAGAACTGCACGCGCCCCGAAGTTGGATCGTCCGCGCTGACCGTGCCGAACAGGCGCGCGAGCGACTCTTCGCCGCCGAGCCACACCGCGCCCGCGAGCAGCGCGACAACGAGTGCGAAGCCGATCCCGACGCGCACCAGCGCGCCGCGCACGCGCGACTCGGCCGCCCCGTCGCCCTCCTCCGCCTCGTCCTTCTCCTGCTTGCGGCGCACCAGCCCCGCGATGGCCGCGACGAACAACACCTCCGCGCCGAGGCTCAGGATGCCGCCGCGCGAAGTGGTCAGGACGAGCGCCGCGCTCATGATCATGACGGCGAAGAGATAGAGCAGTCGTCTCTCGACGGCAATCGCGCCGGAGGCGAGCAGGCCGAGCGGCAGCGCGAGCGTCAGTTCCATGTAGGCCGCGAAGTGGTGGCGGTTGACGAAGGGGCCGAAGGGCTGCGCGAACTTCGGCTGGCGAAACCAGTAAATCTGCGCGGGGTTGGTGAAGTACTGGAACATGCCGAAGAGCGCGAGCAGGAAGCCGAAGATCGTCACGACACGCACGACGAGGCGCAGGCGCGAAGGGCTGTCTATGTAGACGAGCGCGGCCGAGAAATAGATGATGAGCGAGGCGAGTTGGAGCAGGACGAAGCGCGTCGCGTAGGGGTCGAGCGAGAGCGTGCCCGCGGGCGCGTTCAACAGCCCGCCCGCCGCCTCGCCCGCCGCGCCGCCGAGCGGGAGCACTTGCACCAGCCCGACGACGAACAGCCCGATTAGCGGCAACTGCAACAAGTTGCGACTCACGCGCAGGCGTTGCGTGCGCCACGCGTCAACCGCCCACAGGAGCGCGACCAGCCCCGCGCCCGCCTGAAAGAAGCCGAGCGCCCACGACTGCACCGTGCCGAAGGCGAGCGTCGAGAGCACCACCGCCAGACACAGCAAGAGGATGATGAAGCGGCTGGCGAGCGTTCGATGCGGCTCTCCCGTCGGCGCGACGCGTCGGCGCGCCGGTCGCTCCGGCGGTTGAGTCGGAGGCGTGCCCGCGCCCGTCGCGCCGGTTGCGCCCGCGCCCGCCGGGTCAGTTGCGCCCGGCGTCTCGACCGTGTGTGTTTGCTCCGCCGCCGAGGCGTTGGAGGTTGAAGTTGTCATACCAGACTTTTCCGAAAATGGGGCAGGTGGCGGTCGGGCACGGCGCGCTGACGACGCGCACGGTCACGGCCTGCGCGCCCGCTGCGGTCGTGAAATCGAGCGCGACCGACTGCCAGTCGCCCGTCCCTGTGGCAAGCGGCGTCGAGGCCGTGAGCACGCGGTCGGGCTGCGCCGCGTCCACGATCTCCGTCGTGATCGTGGCCGAGCCTTTCAAGTCTTCCCTACGCACCTGATATTCGAGGCGGTAGCGCGTCGCCGGTTCTACCGTCACGAGTTGCGAGATGTTTCTGAAGCTGAGCGTGTCGGCCGCGTTGAAGGCGATGCGGAGACTGCGCGCGCCCTCTTGCCTGACGTTCGGGTCGAGTCCCATTTGCGCGCCCGCGAGCGGCACGACCTGCCACTCGAAAGGGCTGCCACCCGGCGCGCCCACCGCCGACTCAAACCCGCCGTTCGTGAGTCGCTCCGGCGCGGCCTCGGTCGGCGTGCCGTCCACGGCCGCGAGTTCCGCGTGCATCTTGAGCACGTCGTGAAAGCGTTTCGCTTCGAGGAAACGCAGCAGCAACTTCTCCCCGGTCGCGCGCAAGGTTTTGCGCTGCCCCGCGTCGAAGCCCTCCCATAACTGCCGCGCGTCGTCCAGACGTTTCAAGTTGATCAGGTAGTCCATCAACTGCCCGCGCGCACGCGCCGAGTTGCCCACGGCCGCCAGCACCGACGGCACGTCGGCGTTATAAAAACGCCAGGACAGTTCGATCACCTGCGGCAGAAACTTCTCCGCGCTCGCCTCGCCCGCGCGGCGCAACTCCGCGAACGCCTCTTCGGTGCGCCCCTGCCTGAGCAACAAGTTGCCGAGATACCAGCGCGGGTCTGGGTAGGTGGGCGCGAGTTCCACGGCGCGGCGCAGAGCCGCTTCGCCGCCGCGCGTGTCGCCGATCAAACCGCGCACGCGTCCCAACTCCATGAACAGGCGGAAGTCGTGCGGCGACAAACGCGCCGCCTCTTCATACTGCCGCGCCGCCTCCGGCAAATCCTCCGGTTGAAAACTACGCTCGCGCAGACGCGCGATGGTGAAATGCGCCTGCGGGTCTTCGGGTGCGAGCCGCGCCGCCGCGTAGGCCGCGCCGCCGTCCGGCAACCACTCCGCCATCGTGTTTCCCACGCACCAGCGCGTCCCGTACCACACGCCGACCGCGACGAGCGCCACCGGCAAGAGCAACAACACACGCCCCCACGCCGCGCGCAACTCGATGGTCTTGATCTGCTCTTTCATTTAGTCCGTGGTCAGTCGTGCGTGGTCAATCGTGCGTGGTCAGTTGTTCTTTGTCCGTGGTCAGTTGTTTTATCTCTTACGCAAGCCGAGAGCTTATCTTTAGCCCGCCGCTAGTGACCCGCGAACAACGGACAACTGACAAAGAACAACTGACAGTTCTTCAGTTCAGTTGATCGATCTGGATGCGCATGCGTTTGAGCGTGACCTGCGCCGACTCGCAATCTTGCAGGATGGCGGCGAGCCGCTCTTCGGAAATTTGCGTGCTGGAGATCAAGACTTCCGCGACGCGCTGCTCCTCGCAGATGCTCTTGAGCGAGCCGTTGCCGCCGAAGACGCGCAGGCCGTGAATGACCTTCCCCTTCTTGTGCGGGTCGTCGTCCACGAAGCCGACGGGCGTCAGTTGCAGGTCGCGGTTGTTGAGCACCTCGCGCAGCAAGAGTTCGCCGCCGTCGCCCGCGCCGTAGATCAGTACGCGCCGCGCGCCGCGCGCTTCGTGGACGGGCAGCGCGTGGCGGAACAGGCGGAAGGCGAAGCGGCTGCCCGCGAGCATCATAAAGAGGATCATCGTGTCGAGCACGAAGACGGCGCGCGACAACCCCTCGAAGCGGAACGCCACGAGAAGCGCGAGCACGCTCCCGACCGAACCGAGCAAGACGGCTTTCGCAAACACCACGATGCCGTCCACGCTGATGTAACGCCACAGGCCGCGGTAGACGCCCGCGGCGAGGAACGCGAACATCTTCACGCAGACGAGCACCGGCACGGTACGCAGGAACAGATTCCACGCGCCCGTCTCGTCAATCGGCCCGAACAAAAGCGTGTACGCGCTGTAGTAAGACAGGATGACGAGCACCATGTCGAGCAGCACCTCGAAGATGCGCCGCTTGTAGGAGAGGTCTACGAAGAAGGCGACGAGCGGCTTCTCGCGCGCCTTCAACACCTCCTCCTCCTCGTAAACTTTGACGCCCGCCAGATACACGCCCAAGAGCGCGAGCACGATGGTGAAGGCGACGATGGCCGCGACGCTCACGTCGAGTTTCGTCCGGCTGACTAAGAGCGCGAGCACGCCCGACAGTCCCGCGAAGCCGTAGAGCATCCAGACGGCGCGCCGCTCCGTCATGCCGAGCGCGACGAGACGGTGCGACGTGTGGTCGCGCCCGCCCTGCGAGGCCGAACGCCCCGACAGTTTGCGTAGGATGGTGACGAACGTCGTGTCGAAAATGGGGATCAGCAGGATCAGCACCGGCACGGCGAGCACGATCATGAACGAGCGCGAACGCGCCCCGGCCGCGCTCATCAACGCCGCGCTCGCAAGGAAGAAGCCGATGAACATCGAGCCGCAGTCGCCCATGAAGATCGTCGCGGGGTTGGAGTTGTAGGCGAGGAAGCCGACGAGCGAGGCGGCGAACACGCCGAGCATCAGAGCTTCGGCCGGTCGCCCGTTGACGACGAAACTCGCGGCCAAGAAAGCGGCGGCGATGGCGGCGATCCCTGCGGCCAGCCCGTCCATGTTGTCGAGCAGGTTCAGCGCGTTTGTGATGCCGACGAGCCAGAAGATCGTGATCGCCATGTTGAGCGACGGCGACGCGCTCCACGGCAGACTCAGCCCGTAATAGACGACGAGGCTCGCGCCCATCACCTGCCCGATCAATTTCTGGTAGGGCTTGACATGAACGATGTCGTCAATCAGCCCGACGACGAACAGGAACGCGCTCGCCAGCATCACGACCCACCCGTAAGGCCGGTGCGGCATCTGCCCGACGAAGATCAAATAGGTGATGACGACCGTCAGGAACACGGCGAGGCCGCCCATCATCGCCGTCGGCTTGTTGTGCCAGCGATCCGCCTTCGGCTGCGCCACCATGCCCCAGTGCCGCGCCAGCCGCCGCACCACCGGCGTCAACACTAGCGCGAGCGCAAACGACACGATGATCGGAAGGATATTTAAACTGCCGAAGTACATGAGCTAACTGTCGGTTGATGCTGTTTGAAGTCGCCTGAAAAGCTATTCGATGTGGCGGGAGAAATCAAGTCGTGAATCGTCAATCGTGAATAGAGAAGACAGGGAATCGCTCCTGTCTCTTGTCTATTCACGATTGACGATTCACGATTTACGGCTTTACTGCCCGCTGTGGTGCGCGATCACTTTCTGGAGGATGCCGTCGAGTTTCTCGGTGGGCTGGAAGCCGACGAGCGCGCTCACCTTCGAGATGTCGGGCACGCGGCGCGGCATGTCCTCGAAGCCCTCCTCGTAGGCTTCGTCGTAGGCCATGAAGACGATCTCGGAAGTTGACTGCGTTAACTCCTTGACGCGCCCGGCCACTTCGAGGATGGAGACCTCTTCGTTCGAGCCGATGTTGAAGACCTGACCGACGGCCTCCGGCGCGTCCATCAACTTCATCAGCGCGCCCACCACGTCGCCGACGTAGCCGAAGCAGCGCGTCTGCGCGCCCGTGCCGTAGACGGTGATCGGCCGCCCGGCGAGCGCTTGGCGCACGAAGGTCGGGATGACCATGCCGTACTGCCCGGTCTGCCGCGGCCCGACGGTGTTGAAGAGACGCACGACGACCGTCGGCAGTTTCTTCTCGCGCCAGTAGGCGAGCGCGAGAAACTCGTCAATCGCCTTCGAGCAGGCGTAAGACCAACGCCCCTTCGTCGTCGCGCCCATCACGAGGTTGCCGTCCTCTCGAAACGGGACTTCCGTCGAGAGGCCGTAAACTTCAGAGGTCGAGGCGACGAGCACCTTCTTCTTCTTCTTGTTCGCCAGACTCAGGATCACTTCCGTCCCGCGCACATTCGTCTCGATGGTTCTGACCGGGCTTTCAACGATCAGTTTCACGCCGACGGCCGCCGCCAGATGAAAGATCACGTCGCACTGGTCAACCAGTTCGGCGCAGACGGGCACGTTGTGCACGCTGTCAATCGTGTAATGAAAGCGCGGGTGCGTCTTCAAGTGCGCGATGTTCTCGAAGCTGCCCGTCGAGAGATCGTCAATGACGTAAACTTCGTCGCCGCGTTCCAGATAAGCGTCCGAAAGGTGCGACCCGATGAAGCCCGCCCCGCCCGTAATTAAAACTCGCAAATGTCAGTCTCCTTTTCCGCGCGCAGGCTCGACCGCCCGCACGCCCCCCTGTTTCGACACCGCCACCGCCGCCACGCGCGGCGACGGCAACAGTTCGCTGTAAAGATTCAACACGTCCCGCACCAGACGCTCCTTGGAATAATGCTCCGCAACGAACGCGTGCCCGCGCTCGCCAAGAGCGCGCCGCAACGCTTCGTCCGAGACGAGCAGTTGCAGGGCATCCGCAAAAGCCTCTGTGTCGCCCGTCGGCACGCGCACGCCGCGCTCGCAGACGGTGTACGCCGCATGGTCGCCCGCCTCGCCCTTAACCGGCTGGCCGACGAGATCAACCACGCCGCCGACGGCCGTCGCCACGACGGGGCGCGCGTTCGCCATCGCCTCGATGAGCGTCAGCGGCGTGCCCTCGTTCAGAGAGGTCAGAGCCACAAGGTCGAGCGCGGCGTAAAAATTTTCCGGGTCGGAGCGTGTGCCCGTGAACGTCACGCGCTCCGCGATGCCGAGCGCGCCCGCCTGCGCTTCGAGTTCACTACGCAGATTCCCGTCGCCGATGACGACGAAGCGCACGCGCCGCGCTACTCCGTCTGTTTCGCGCGCCGCGCTGCCCGTCGCGCCGCCCGTCATGCCCTTCGCGCCGTCCGCGCGTGATTTCAAATAGCGCGCGGCCGCGTCGAGGAACAACTTGTGGTTCTTGATCTCCGTCAGACGCCCAACGATGCCGACGAGCAACTCGTCTTCGCCCGCCCCCAACGCCTCGCGCGCCGCCGCGCGCCGCTCGCGCCAACCGGCAAAGACTTCCAAGTCCAGACCGAGCGGGATCACTTTGAACTGCGACGCGTGCCCCACGCCGAACTGCCCTTGAATTTCGCG
The DNA here is from genome assembly GCA_030841105.1 of Pyrinomonadaceae bacterium. Lineage (GTDB taxonomy): Bacteria > Acidobacteriota > Blastocatellia > Pyrinomonadales > Pyrinomonadaceae > JAIVJZ01. The sequence goes on along the minus strand of JAVEDE010000022.1, from coordinate 16,395 downwards.
CAACTGCTGTTGGCTGATCGCCACGATCCTATCAGTCGCCGTGCGCGCGAGGACGCGTTCAATGGTCAAAAAGAACAGCGTCTTCCAACGCCCGTAGTAGCTGTGAAAGATGTGGCCGTGGTACGTGTGCACGAAGCGGCACGCGCGCGGGCGGCCGACGAGCGCGGGCGGCGTCAGCCAGCGGTAGAGCAACCCGGCGACGCGCCCGACCGTCCCGGCCTTCGCCGTGTGCGTGTGAACGATGTCGGGGCGCAGTCGGCGAAACAGGCGATACAGTTTCCAGACCGCCACCGCGTCGCGCGGCGACACCTCGCGGCTCATCTCGTCCAGCGTGATCGGCTCGACGCCCAAGCCCGACGCGAAATAACTCATGTCGTCTTCGCCCGGCGGCACAGTCCCCGCAATCAACTCCGACTCGATGCCGTAACGCCGCGTCGCGGCCGTCAGCCACGCCACATGCTTGGCCGGGCCGCCCACGTTCAAACGCGCGATGATGCGAACAACTTTCATAAAGCGGGAGACAGCATACAGAATTCAGGAGTCAGAAGAAAATCAGGCCGCTTTCATTCTGACTCCTGAATTCTGTCTTCTGTTTTCCAACTAATCTTCTATCCGGTACACGGTCGCCGGGTCGTCTTCGTGCCTGATCTCGTCAATCTCTTCGCGCTTGCCCTCGCCCATGTAGAGGCGGTTGGGGCAGTTGAGCACGATCCCTGCGACGCTGCCGACGTTGCGATAAGCGTGGACGACGCCTTTCGGCACGAGCACGGCCTTCGGGTTGTCCGCGCCGACGTAGAGCGTCATCACGTGGTTGTAAGTTTCCGAGTCCTGCCGGTTGTCCCACAAACGCAGCTTGAAATTCGACGGGCCGAGGAAGACGAAAAAATCGGCCTGCGCGACGTGCTCGTGCGGCCCGCGCACGACGTTCGGCTCGGTCGAGGAGATGTAGCACATCGTCGGGTGATACTCGGCCTCCAACTCGTCGTGGCGGAACAACTCCGCGAGCCAGCCGCGCTCGTCCACGAACTTGCGCACGTCGCGCACCACGACATCGCGAATCTGGCCGCGCTTAAACTGCGTCGCCGGCTGCGGCTCGCGCTCAGGCATGGTTTGCATTGACGGCCTCCATCTTGTTCGCGCCCGTCTCGGCGACGAGGCGCGAGGCGTTGAGCAGGCTCTCGAACGTGCCCGCGTCAGTCCACCACCCGGCGAGTTCGTTCCAGGTCATCTCGCCGCGCTCGATGTAGGCGTTGTTCACGTCGGTGATCTCCAGTTCGCCGCGCTCCGAAGGCTTGAGCGTCTTGATGATCTCGAACACCTCCGCGTCGTACATGTAGACGCCGATGACGGCGTAGTCCGACTTCGGCGCGCGCGGCTTCTCCTCGATCCGCACCACGCGGTCGCCTTCGAGTTCGGGCACGCCGAAACGCTGCGGGTCGGAGACTTGCTTGAGGAGGATCTTCGCGCCGCCGCCCTGATGCCGGTAGGCGCGCGCGGCCTGACAGATGTTGCCCTCGATGATGTTGTCGCCGAGCACGATGCAGACGGGCGCGCCGTCGGCAAAGTCTTCGCACAAAGAGAGCGCGGCCGCGATGCCGCCCTCGCCCTCCTGATAAGTGTAGTTGAGGTGTTTCAACCCGAACGCCTTGCCGTTCTTCAACAGCTTGAGAAAATCCCCGGCCGAGTTCCCACCCGTCACGATCATGATGTCCTTGATCCCGGCGTTGACCAACGTCTGAATCGGGTAATAGACCATCGGCTGGTTGTAGACCGGCAGCAAGTGCTTGTTCGTCACCGCCGTCAGCGGCATCAGACGCGATCCCAGCCCCCCGGCCAGTACAATTCCTTTCACAACAACTCTCCTCCGAATGTTTTTATCAATCAATAAATCTTTCAAACCATAACTCAAGCATCAACAGCGTCCACAGTTGGTGTGCGTAGTCGCGCTCGCCGCGCGTGTGGAGTTCGACCATGCGTTTGACGGCGGCGGGTTTGAAGAAGCCGCGCCCCAGCGCCTTTTCCGAGAGCAAAGTGTCGCGCAGAAACTTCTGCATCTCGCCGCGCAACCAGTGGCCGATGGGGACGCCGAAGCCCATCTTGCGGCGCGACAGATTCTCGGCGGGGAGCAGTTTCGCGAGCACGCGCTTGAGGAGATACTTCGTCGTCAGGCCGCGCAGCTTGAGGTTCTCCGGCAGGCTCGCGGCAAACTCTATCACGTGATGATCCAGAAACGGAGAGCGCGCTTCGAGCGAGACGGCCATCGAGGCTATGTCAACCTTGACGAGCAAGTCGTTCGGCAGGTAGGTCATCGTGTCGGCCAGAAGCGACGCGTCCACCAGCCCCGCGCCGTTGGCGTTGGCAAACCACGGCGCGACGAAATCCGAGGCGTGGTGCGCGCTCATCTCGCGTTCAAAATCGTCCGTGTAGAGATCGTGCTTGGCCTGCGTGTCGAGCACGCTGACCCAGCGCATGTAGCGTTCGACGGTGGGGAGCGAGGCGGCGTCGAGGAAGCGTTTGAGGTCGCGGGCGCGGCTGCGGCGCGTCTCGGACGTGGGATAGAGCGCGACGGCATTCTTGATCAAGCCTTCGCGCAGGAGGCCGGGGACGCTGCGATACTTGCCCGCGAGTTTCATCGCGGCGTAGCGTTCGTAACCGGCGAAGCACTCGTCGCCGCCGTCGCCGTTCAAAGCGACGGTGACGTGGCGGCGCGTCTCGCGCGCGACGTAGTAAGTCGGGATGGCGGAAGAGTCCGCGTAAGGCTCGCCGTAGTGCTCGACGAGAGTGGGCAAGACTTCCATCGCGTCGGGGCGCACGATGAACTCGTGGTGCTCCGCGCCGACATGCTCGGCGACGCGGCGCGCGTGATGTAGTTCGCTGAAGTCCTGCTCCTCGAAGCCGATGGAGAAAGTCTTGACCGGCGTTGAAGAAACTTCGCTCATCAACGCGACGACCGCCGACGAATCCACGCCGCCGGAGAGGAACGCGCCGAGCGGCACTTCCGACATCAAACGCACGCGCACGGCCTCGCGTAAGATTGCGACGGCCTGCTCGCCCGCTTCCTCTTCGCTCATCCGCGTCTTACGCGAAAAGTCGGGCTGCCAGTAGCGCGCGGTTTTGATCTCGCCGTCGTGCGTGTAGCGCAGCGTGTGGCCGGGTTCGAGTTTGTGTATGTCGCGGTAGGCCGTGAGCGGCGCGGGCACGCACATGAACGTGAGGTAGTGATGGATGGCCTCGCGGTTGACCTCGCGCCCGACCGCCGGGTGTTCGAGCAGCGCGCTGAACTCCGACCCGAAGACGAACTCGTCGCCCACGCGCGCGTAGAGCAGAGGCTTTTTGCCCACGCGGTCGCGCGCGAGAAAAAGTTCCTCGGTGCGCGTGTCCCAGACGGCGAAGGCGAACATGCCGCGCAGGTGCGTGGGGCAGTCCGCGCCGTACTCGTCGTAGGCGTGGATGACGACTTCGGTGTCGCAGTCGGTGTGAAACTGGTGGCCGAGTTGTTCGAGCCGTGCGCGGACTTCCTTGTAGTTGTAGATTTCGCCGTTGAAGACGATGGCGGCGGTGCGGTCGGCGTTGTACATCGGCTGCTGGCCGCTCTTGAGATCAATGATGGCGAGGCGGCGCATGGCGAGGCCGACGCCCGCGCCGTGATAAAAGCCGTCCTCGTCCGGGCCGCGATGACGGATGGCCTCACACATCCGCGCGAGCACGGTCTCGTCCAACGCGCGCCGACGGCGATCCACAATTCCCACAATCCCGCACATAAGCTAACCCCTCTCCCCCACGCCCGTCTCTTGCTCCTCGCCGACGCCCGTCACAGCCTTCGGCTGCTCATGCGGCGGGAGCGGCGGCGACTGCTGCGGCGGCGACTGTTGCGGCGGCGACTGAGGCTGCCGCCGATTCCTGATCCTGATCTCGTTGCGGGCGGCCATGGCTTCCCGCTGCCGCTCCTCGCGGCGTTCTTTCAACAGCACGTAGCCGACGGCGACGAAGATGAAGTAGAAGATCAACAACTGCGACCGCTGCCGGTACGCCGTCCCCACGTTCCCCTGAAAGATCGAGTACGCCAAAGTCAACATCGTCGTGAACAAAATGATCGGCAACGCTTGTCGCAAACGGTACTTCAAGGTGAACCACCCGCCGAGGACAAGGAGCGGGAAACTGCCCCACCACAGCATCATCTCCGGCAGCGTGATACTTTGACGCAAGTTCGCCATCTGCCACGGGAATGGTGCGAACAATAGATAGATCATGCCGAGCGGAATGACGCTCAGCGCGCCTGACGTTGTCGAAACGTCCACGTCCTGTGCGAAGCCGGACTGCGCCGTGGCGGCTAAATCTTGACGGCTGCGCTGCACGCGTTCGAGGTTGCCGTAGTCTTCAAACTGCACGCTCGCCGTCCGCAACACGCCGAAGTAAGTCAACGCCAGCCCGACGCAGGCGACGATCATCATCTGCCGGACGAACGTCTGCGCGGTGAACTGCCGCATGCCGATCAGGAAGCCCGCGCCCACCGCCACGATCATGATGTAGAAGATATAGAAACGCAGGCTGAGCAGGCCGAAGAGAGAGAACAACAGCACGACCAGATACTTGAGGCTGAACCGCTCGCCGAGTTTGAGCGTGGCGAGCGTGGTCAGCGTCAGCAGCAGCATGATCGGCGCGTCCTTGAGCGCCTGCGACGACCAGAGGATGAGCGACGGGTAGAAGGCCACCAAGAGCGCGGCCATGCGCGCCACTCGCACGTTCTGGAAGATGCGCTGCGCGCAGACGTAGATGACCGGGGCGGTGGCCGCGCCGAGCACGGCGTTGAAGAGTTGGACGGCCAGCGAGTTGCGCCCGACGAGCGTGTAGATAACCGCCACCAGATACGGCATGCCGAGGAAGTCGTTCTGGTTGCCGCGCGAAAACTCCTGAAAGGTCAGTTGGCCTTGCCAGACGAGTGTGAGGAGGTTCGCCTGCTGGTCGTAGGTCATGGCGTCGCCGCCGAAGAAACTTTGCAGGCGCAGGTAGTAGATCGCGGTCGCCAGCGCGACCCTCACGAGCAACGCGCTGACGAACACTTGCAGCAAAAATTCCTCGTCCAGATCGGTCTGCTTGATGACGTAGCAGGCGACGAGCGCGCACGCCCCGCCCAAGAGCACGGCCGACCCGCCATGCACGGGGATCATGAAGGGCAGGCTGACGAAATAGAGGAACGATAAAGTGGCAAGAAGGCCGTTCATGTTTAAAACAGACTGACGGGGGCGTTCGTAGGTTCGGTGTCCAGCTTGACCGGAAGGGCGCGCTGTCGTCTCGTCGCGGCGTGCTTCCCGGTAGACTGGTCGTTGTGCGGGTCTAAAGCCTCGCGGTCATCCTCTTGGCGTTGCATGTCAATAGCGCGACCCGCGCCCGGCGTCCGGGGGCGGCGGGTAAATTTAAAAGCCAATCTTCTCCGATAGGCTGCTGGCGATGTCTTCCAGTTCCTTCTCCTTGGCGTGCTTCCATTTCTTGTAACGGCGGTTGCCCTCGGCCAACTGCTGCGCCGCACGCCGCGACGCGATGGCCTGCCTCTCTCTCTCTTCCTTGCGCTCGCGCAACAGCACGTAGCCGACGGCGACGAAGATGAAGTAGAAGATCAGGAGTTGCGACCGCTGCCGGTACGCCGTCCCCACGTTCCCCTGAAAGATCGAGTACGCCAAAGTCAACATCGTCGTGAACAAAATGATGGGCAACGCCTGTCGCAAACGGTACTTCAAGGTGAACCACCCGCCGAGCACGAGCAGCGGGAAACTGCCCCACCACAGCATCATCTCCGGCAGGGTGATACTTTGACGCAGGTTCGCCATCTGCCACGGAAACGGTGCGAACAGCAAATAAATCATGCCGAGCGGAATGACGCTCAACGCGCCTGACGTTGTCGAAACGTCCACGTCTTGACCGAAGGCGGATTGCGCCGTCGCCAAATCCTGTCGGCTGCGCTGCATGGTTTCCAGATTGCCGTACGCGCCGAGTTGCGCGCTGGCCGTGCGCAGCACGCCCACGTAGGTCAGCGTCAGGCCGAGCGCGGCCATCACCACGAACTGCCGTCCGAACGTCTGCGTCGTCACGCGCTTCATCCCGATGACGAACGCCCCGGTGATGGCCGCCGCCACCATGTAGAAGATGTAGAAGCGCAAACTCAACAGGCCGAGCAGCGCGCCCGCCAGCAACACCCCGTACTTGATGCTCAACTGCTCGCCCAACTTGAGCGTCGCCATGATGGCGACGGCGAGCAGCAAGACGATGGGTGCGTCCTTGAGCGCCTGCGACGACCAGAGGATGAGCGACGGGTAGAAGGCCACCAAGAGCGCGGCCACGCGCGCCACCCGCACGTTCTGAAAAATGTGCTGCGCGCAGATGTAGACGACGACCGCCGCCGCCGCGCCGCAGATGGCGTTGAAGAACTGCACGGCCAGCACGTTGCGCCCGACGACGGCGTAGATGGCCGCCACCAGATACGGCATGCCCCAGACGACCGTGTCGTCAGTCACCACGAGGTCGGCCTGCCCGCGCCAGTAGAGCAACACGTCCCAGCCGAGGATGTCGTAGGTGAGCGCGTCGCCGCCGAAGAAACTCTGCAACTCGAAGGAGAAGATGACCGACCCGACGACCATCCTGACGAGCAGCCCCGCGACGAACAGTTGCAGCAGGTAACGCCGGTCGCTCTCGACCTTCCCGATCAAGTAGCCGAAGCCGAGCGACACGACGAGGCAGAAGAGGAGCGCCGCGCCGCCGTAGCGCGGGATGAAGAGCGAGACGGCCGCGCCCATGAACAGGAATAAGATGGCAAGAGCGGCGTTCATGCGTTTAGGTTAAACGTGTGCTCCCACGGCTCCGTAGTCTCCGAAGTCTTCCCCAAGTGCGATAGGCGTCCGGCGCGTGCGCCGTGCGCCGTCGTCGCCGTCGCTGTCGTTAGCGACGCAGGACGAGGTGATTTTCCAGCACCAGCCCGTCGAAGTTTGCGCCCTGAAACGTGTTGATGGCGTTCTGCGGCGTGCAGACGATCGGCTCTTGAATGTTGAACGACGTGTTGAGCACCATCGGGACGCCGGTCAGGCGCGCGAACTCGTCAATCAAGCGCCAGTAGCGCGGGTTCGTCCGGCGGCTGACCGTCTGCGGCCGCGCCGTGCCGTCCACGTGGACGACGGCCGGGATCGCAGCCCGCTTCTCTTCCGCGACGTGCAAGACCGTGACCATGAACGGGTCGTAGTGCGGGCGGCCGAAGATCTCCTCGCTCGCTTCCTCCTTCATCGAAGGGGCGAGCGGGCGAAACCACTCGCGCAGTTTAACTTTGTGATTGAGCAAATCGCGCATGTCGTTGCGGCGCGGGTCGGCGATGAACGAGCGGTTGCCGAGTGCGCGCGGCCCGAACTCCATGCGCCCCTGAAACCAACCGAGTATGGCTCCGTCGGCGAGCATCTGCGCCACGCGCGGGAGCATCTCTTCGTCGGGCAGCGTCTCGAAGCGCAAGCCCGCTTCCGTGAGCGCCTGCGCGCACTCTTCTGAGGTGAAGCCGGGGCCGTAGTAGGCGTGCTCCATGCGAAACTTGCGCGGCTGTTTGAGCAGCGTGTGATGCACCATCAAGGCCGCGCCCAAAGAGCACCCGGCGTCGCCCGCCGCAGGTTGGACGTAATACTTCTTGAACGGCGACTCGGTCATGATGCGCCCGTTCATGACGGAGTTGAAGGCGACGCCCCCGGCCATGCACAAGTTCTCTTCGCCCGTCATCTCGTGCAAGCCTTTGATGAGGTGGAGCGCGGTGTCTTCCAAGACCTTCTGCGCGCTGGCGGCGATGTTCCAGTGACGCTCGGTCAAGTCCTCGTCGGGCTGGCGCGGCGGCCCCAGAGCCTTCGTGATCTCTTCGCCGAACTGGTAGTGCTTGGCGAGGTGGTGATCGAGCACGCGGATGTTGAGATGAAAATCGTTGTTGCCGTTGGTGGACAGGACGCGCTCGGCGAAGAAGTCGTAATACTCCGGCTTGCCGTAGGCGGCCAAGCCCATCACCTTCCACTCGTCGCCGCCGAACATGTCGAAGCCGATGAAGTTCGTCACGGCCGAGTAGAACTGGCCGAGCGAGTGCGGCAGCTTGATGCGCTTGAGGACGCGCAACTTGTTGCCGTCGCCCTGCGAGAAAAGCGTCGTCGTGTCTTCGCCCGTGCCGTCCCAAGTCAGGATCGCGGCGCGGTCGAAGCCCGAAGGGTAGAAGGTGCTGGCCGCGTGGCACTGGTGATGTTCGAGGAAGTGGAAGCGAAACTTCGACGCGCCGAAATGCTCGCGGATGCGGCGCGGGTGCTTGAACATGCCGAGGTAACTGTCGCCCACCTGCGCGACGCCGCGGTCAACGCGCGCCTTGAACATGTCGCGCGAGATGAGAGAGGTCTTCAAAGCCTGCATCGCCTTGTGGCGCAGCACCCACGGCTTCCAGTAATGACCGATGTGTTCGACATCAGAGATTTTGATGTTCGCGTGGTCGAGGCAATACTGGACGGCGTTGTAGGGGAAGCCGCTGTAGTGCTTCTTGCGCGTGAAACGCTCCTCCTCGGCCGCCGCGACGAGTTCGCCGTCGTGCAGCAAGGATGCGGCGCTGTCGCCGAGCGTCGTTAAACCGAGGATGTACATTTAGAACTGGCCTCCCTGCCTGCTCGCCGCCGCTTGTAGCGTCGCCTGAGAATCCGGCGACGAATCAGCCGCACGCTCCGGCGCGCTCTCTACGTTACTCACTTCTTCCCCGGCGGCTGACGGCAGCCGCCCGCAGACGCCGAAGCCGCGCCGGTCGTCGTTGCAAGGCCACATCTCCGTGAACCCCGCGGCCTTGTACCACCCGGCGACCTCTTCGTAAGTGTGGTAGTAGGCATAAGGCGCGCCGAAGATGTCCATCAGGGCGAGCGCGGCCTCGCGCCGGCTCATCACCGGATACTTGCGGACGCCGAGGCCGTTGACCGCCTTGCAGAAGCCGATGAAGGGTACGGCCATCGCGTCGGCGATCCGCGCGAACTGGCGCGGCGGGACGCGCGTCGTCACAACGCGCAGGGTGTCCACGACCGGCGTTACCAACTTCTCATACTTGTAGAGCCAGACGTAGAACGTGCCGCCCGCTTTGAGCAGAGGCCGCAGCGCGCGGAAGGTCTGCAAGGTGTCGGGCGTGTGGTGCAAGACGCCCGCCGAGTGGATGATGTCGAGCGTCGCGTGTTTGATGGGCGGTTGCTGCAAGTTGGCCTGCACGAAATGGACGCGCGCGGGGTTTGCGCCCGCGTGGCGGTGTCGGTAAGCCTGCCCGTGCAAGAGGCCGGAACTGAGATCGACGGCGATCACTTCCAGCCCGTGCGCGGTGTAGGCGACCGACTGGCTGCCGTTGCCGCAACCGGCGTCGAGCATCACTTTGCCCTTGAGTTCTTCGGCGGGGATGCGCAAGGGGTTCAGGAAAAACCACTCCACGCGGTCGGAGAGCTTCATGCCCCACGTCGTCCCGCCGAGGTCGTGATTGTCCCACTCGTGGCTGAAATTTTCGCGCGTCTGTTTGTCGTAGTTGACGCGCCCGGCGTTGAACGAGCGCGCCGTATCAACGACCGGCTGCAACTCGGCGGGGAGCGGCGTGGGCAAGAGCGGCCGGATCGTCTCCCAGTGTTCGGCGAGCGCGTCGGGCAGCATGCGCGGGACGCCGCCGACCACCGGAAACCAGTGCGAGCGAGCGCAACGCAGTAGCCCTTCTGTGATCTCTTGTTCGGAGTCGGCGACGGCGGCGGCGGTCTTAAGGGGGAAGACTTCCAGACTCTCCCGGCAATGCGGGCAACACAGGAAATTCAACAGGCGTGTGTACATAGCAAAAAAAAGCGGCTCAACATACCGGCGGCGCGCATAGACGCCCCTCGCGCCGATTACCTTCGGCTTGATCAAAATCGGACGACGACTTAAAGCAGGACTATAGTTATCAATCTACGAACTAGGAACCGAAAAATTGATGATTGGCGCGTTGAAGTCCAGACTTCTTTTAGCCGTTGAACCTACCAGAATTCCGCCCAAAAGTAAAAGTACGGCCTTTCTCCCGCCCGCCGCCTAGCCGCGTTTCCGCGCCCACGCGTACATGTACGGGCTGCGGCCGAGGGCGTTGGCGAGTTGTTCGATGGCGCGCGCGCCGACGCGTTCGACCTGCCCCCACAGCCCCACGCCCTGCGGCACGGCGAACGTGCCGGGGTAGACCACCATCTCCTCCACCTCGAAGCCGTTATGTTCGAGCAGGTAGCGCAGCGAGCGCGGGCTGAAGCCCTGCACGTGATAGAGATTCCAAGTCGGGCAGAGGTTCACCACCCAGTCGCGCCCGCGCGCCTTGTAGTAGAGGTTGCCGAGACTCTGATAGACGCTCTCCTCGTTCGGCGTGCTCAGGTAGACCAGCCCGCCCGCGCGCACCACGCGGCTCAACTCGCGCACCGTCTCCGCCGGTTCGTACAGGTGCTCGATGACTTCGACGAGCGTCACGGCGTCGAACGAGTCGTCCGGGTAACGCATCTGTTCGAGCGTGGCGGCGTGGGCGTTGACACGATTTACCTCGCGCGCGTAGCGCACGAACTCCGCCGACACGTCGCAGCCTTCGGCCTGCCAGCCGCGCTCCCCGGCCGCGCGCACCACCTCGCCGCGCCCGCAGCCCACGTCCAGAAAACGACCGCGCCTGCCCAGACGACGCTCGGCCTCGTGCGCCAGCACGTCGCCGTGTCGCCGCTGCGCCTCGCCCTCGACGGCCATCACGTCCTCGAAGTAATCGGTGACGTTCGCGTAGCGCGTGTCTTCGCCCGCCGGGTAAGGCATCGGGTTGGGGAAGATCAATCCGCAGGTGCGACACTTGACGATGCGCGTCTTCGTCCCCGCGCCCTCGCGGTGCGCGTCGCCGCCGCGCGCGCCGAGCACGCGAAAGTTGCGCCCGCCGCACACCTTGCACGGCTCGTCGCGAAATTCCCAAAGCTGTTCGACGTTAGTAGTCATTCTGCGTTTCAATGCGGCCGCGTCGTGGGGAGAGAGGAAGGTTAGCCGCCGGGTTCGGCGTTGGCTAGAGGGAGACCCACCTTGTTTAGTCCGTCTTCAGCCGGTTGTTAGTCCGCCCGTTAATTCGTCGTCCGTCAGTTAATTCATTGCCTCATGGGTTGTCAGTTCGTCGCCCGCACTAACTCGCAGGCTTGCGCGCGGACACGTAGAGGTAGATGCCCGCGCCCACGCGCCGCCCGACCCAGTTGACGAGTTGCGCGCCGCGATACTCGACACGCTTGCGCATGGTCTGTTCGCCCGTGGGACGCCAGACCGTGCCGTGCATCTTGAAGCTCTCGATCTCGAAGCCGACGCGCGCGATGAGACGGCGCAGCGAGCGCGGGTTGAAGCCCTGCACGTGGTAGGGCGAAAAGGTCGGGGCGAGCGTGACCACCCAGTCGCGCCCCTGCGCCTTCATGTACAGGTTGCCCATCCGCATGTAGAGGCCGTCCTCGTTCGGCGCGTCGAACCAGAAGAGGCCGCCCGGCTTGAGCACGCGAAAGACTTCCTTGAGCGTCGCGTATGGATCATAAAGGTGTTCGAGGATGGCGCTCATCGTGACGGCGTCGAAGTGGTTGTCGGGATAGTTCGCCTCTTCGAGCGTGCCCTGCCGCCCGCGCACGCCGAGGTGCTCCGCAGCCCACTTGAGGTAGGCGGCCGACACGTCCACGCCCTCGTACTCCCAGCCCGACTCGCGCGCCGCCCAGAGGTTCTCGCCGAGGCCGCAACCCACGTCGAGGTAACGACCGCGACGCCCCAACTGCCGCTCGATGGAGCGTATATTTTCCAGCGCGTTCGCCTTCTTGGCCTCAACGTCGTGGCCTTGAAAGTAGTCGTCGGGGGTGTCCGCGTAGAGTTCGTCGAGGCCGCGCGCGGGGTACGGCATCGGGTTCGGGTAGATGTGCGTGCAGACGCCGCAACGGACGAGACTCGTGCGCACGCCCGCGCCGCCGTGGTGCGCCGCGCCGCCGCGCCAGCCGAAGAACTTCGGCTCGTCGCCGCCGCACGCGCCGCACACGGCCGGGCGAAACTCGAAAGCGGCAGTAGCGGCGGTCTCGTTCTGCGACGCGGCCTTCGCGTCGCCGCCGGACGTCGTGGTCGTTGTCGCCGTCGTCGCCGTCGTGTCGTCCTGTAAAGTTCTCTTCGACGCGCTCATGGGGCGACTCCCCTCTTGTCCAGAATGTAACGCTTGTCGGCGAAGATGCGCCTGACGGTGCTGATGATGGGGCGACTGATCCAGTCGTCTTCCAGACAGAAACGCGCCACCTCAGCCTTCACGCGACGACGCTTTTTGAGCGCGGTGCGACATTGTAAATAGCCTTGGAAGTAACCGACCAGCCCGTAGAAGAAGTAGGCGAACGAACGGAAGCGGACGCCGCGCACGGTCAGCCAGAACAGATTGCGCACGAAGACCACGGGCAAAAATCGCCACGGCAGATGTTTCAAGTTGAACCACGCGGCGTTGCGGAAGCCGCGCCCGTAGCGTTTCCAAGAACGCTGCTGGCGGCTCTCGCGGTGGTACGACAAACAGCGCGGCTCATAGATAATTTTGTAGCCCGCGTCCCAGAGGCGGATGGCGAGGTCGTCTTCGGTGGCGTAGATGAAGAAGTCGTCGTCGAAGTAGCCGCACTCGTCGAGCACGTCGCGCCGGATGGCCGCGCCGCACGCCGCGAACGAAGTGATCTCGCGCTCGCGCCCCGGCTCGGTCGGGATGAGACGTTCCTCCCACAAGTGCGTGACGAGACTGCCGAGGTGCGGGTTCATCACGCGGAACGCCATCACCGCCACGTCCTTGTTCGCGTCGTCCTCCCATAACTTGACCATCGTCTCGATGGACTCCGGCGCGAGGTGCGAGTCGTCGTCGAGCATGGCGACGTACTTGCCGCGCGCCGTGGCAAAGCCGACGTTGTAACCCGTCATGCCCGTGTTGTCGTGCAGGCGCACCACCGTCACTTCGGGAAACTTCTCGTAGACCATCTGCGCCGTCCCGTCCTTCGAGCCGTTGTCCACGACGATCAACTCGATGTTCGGGTAGGTCAGTTTCCGCAACTCATGCAGACCGATCTCAACTTCGTCTTTGCGATTCCATGCGAGCATCACGATGCTCACCAAGGGCTGCTCCTCAGTGCTGCGCGCGAGCGCGGCGGCTTCCGGTTTGACGATGCCGAGGATGGTTTGGACGAGGACGGGCGCGCGGTGGCGACCCGGGCGCGTGCGGTCTTCCAGATCGCGCGTGGCGAGTTTGACGTGCGTGCCCGCCAGCATCTCCTCGTCGAAGGTGAAATAGCCTTCGCCGCCCTGATGGTGCGGCACGTTCGCGATCAAGTAATCGTATGCGCCCTCGCCCACCTGCTCCGTGATCTTCGACGCAAGCTCTGCGCCCGTCGCGCCGCGCGTGTCGGCCTCTTCGACGATGTTGACGACCATGATCTTCGTCGCGCGGCTGCGGCGGATGGCGTCGCTCACGCCTTCGATCATCAGCGTCGGCAGGAGCGACGAGTGGAACGTGCCCGGCCCGTAGATGATCACGTCGGCGCGCTCCAACACGTCAATCGCGCTCGCGCTGGCCGCCGTCGGCGCGTGCACCTCGCGGCGGATGCGCTCGCGCGCCGCCTCAACTCCCGACTCGGCCGCCCACCTGTCCAGCGCGAGCGGCGCGACGGGTTCTTTGGCGAGGAAGAGTTCGAGGATGTCGCCGTCGGCGTCGGTGATGACGGCGGCCTCGCTCGCCAGCACGCGCCCGTCCGCGCACAAGGCGAAGAGGTGACGGTTCTCTTCCGAAGCGATCTCGACGCGCCCACGCACCTGTAAAACTTCTTCGAGCGCGCGCAGCGCAAGCGTCCAACTCCGGCCGTGTTCGTAGTACGCACCGAGCAGGATGCAGTTGCCGAGCGCGCAGTCGGCGAAGGAGAACTCCGCGCCCGCGTCGCGTTCGCGCCTGACGAGTTCGGCGAGGAAGAGCCTCAAATAGCCGACGAAACGTTCGCGCGCGTCGGCGGGCATGCGCGCCGCCATCTTCAACAGTTCGCGTCGCTCGCCGCGCGCGAGAGCAGTGCCGCCCGTCGCGCAGAGGTCTTCGATCTCGCGCCGGAAATCCGCCGCGCGCTCCGGTTCGGCCGGGTAGCGGTAGGCGAAGACTTCGTAGCGCGACCAGTAGCCCGCGGCGTCGAGGTTCATCAACGAGAGCAAATTCTTGCGCAGGTCGGAAGGGCCTAGTTCGTCGAAGACGTAGCGCAGTCGCCCGGTGCTCAGCCCGTCGTCATATGCGTTGACGAGACAGGTGACGCGCGCGCCCTGATCGAGTAATTGATTGGCGAGCGGGCCGCTGCCGCGCCCGCCGCACAAAATGACGACGTTGAACCCGCTGGCCGATTGAAGCAATTCTTTCATCTTAAAAAAGGAAAATCATCTTTCCGGGAGACCGCTAATAATGCACAATCAAACTCACGCCGACAAGTTGAGAAGGTGCGCGAGGAGCGCGTGCGTCGCCGCCGTCCCCTCCGTCTGCGCCGCGCGCGAGAGCGACACGACGCCCGCCCCGGTCTCAAGTTCGCCTCCGGCGGGCGCGACCGACAGGCAGAGTGCGCGCGGGAACACACGCGGGATCACGGCGTCGTTGCCGCCCGCGTCGAACTCGTCGCCGACGTAGACGAGCGCCTCTTCCACGCCCGCCACACTCTCGCCCGTCGCCTTCGACACTTCCGTCAGAAGGTCGCCGAGCGCAGCATCTTTCGAGACGCCGCGACGCGTAATCTCGATGCTGCTGCGCCCGCTCTCGGCAAGTTCGTAGTCGGCGTCCAACTTCGCGCGGCGCAGTAACTCAAGGCCGCGTTTGTAACTTTCGGCGCGCGGGTTCAGACGCCCTTCGGCCGCGTGCCTCTGCGCCGGGATGGGACGCAAGACCAGCACCGCGCCCTCGCGCTCGTCCACGCGCGCCGGGAGCAACGCGAAATCGAAACGCGGGAACGCCGACGCGTACCACTCCGCGCTCTCTCTAACTTTCGCGTCGAACTCCGCGCCGATTGTTTCGAGCAGGGCGCGCAACTCTGCGACATCCGACGCGCGCAGTTGATGCCGCCCGCCGTACACTTCTTCGACCGCGTGCCGCTCGCCGTCCCACACGATCTTCGTCGCGCCGCGGTTGGCGTAGATGCCGAGCCGCGCGATGGCCGACGCGTCGCCCGACTCCTTCAATCTTTCGATGAGGGGCATGACGAGACGCCGTTCGAGTTGCCGCCAGCCGTGCCCCGTGACGAGGCCGATGCGGAAGCCGCGCCGCAAGAGTTCCGGCAAAAGCCCGGCCGCCGCGCTCTCCGCGAAACTCTCTTCGCCGCGACTCGCAACGCCGCCCGCGCCCGCACGCTCGCGTGCCAGTAGCGTGTCGTCCACGTCGAGCACGAGCGCGCCCGCGCGTCTGAGTCGTTCGACGCGCGCGGCGTCCAACAGTCCGCCGAGTCCGACATCGCCTCTCGCGCTCATGTCGCCGCCCTGTCCTGCGCCGCTTATGTCGTCGCCATGCCCTACGCTCATCCGGTCGCCCCGCCGTCAGTTGGCCGCGCGGTTGTCGAAGCGGGCGCGTCAGTTGAATTGAGCGCGCCCGCCGTCTCGCGCGCGACGCGTTCGCACCACGCGCGCGTTTCCGGTTCGTCAACGATGGACGCGCCGCGCACCTCCGCACGGAGCGCGTCCGGCAAATACTGCCGCAGGCTGTCGGCGTTCGGCAGACAGAACAGCCCGCCCATCTCCAACGCGCCGACGTAGGTGGCCGCGAGCGTCGTCTGCGCGAGCGAACGCGGGATGAGCCACGCGCGCGCGCCGCGCCACACGATGTTGCAGGGCACGCTCTGTCGCCCCGTCTCCTCGTCGTCGCCCGCCGCGAACGCACGCAGCATCTCGAACAGCCACGCGGCCAATCGCTCCGCGCTCTCCGCCTCAACCAGCATCACGTAGGCCGGGTACGTCTCCGCGAGGCGCGACACACGGAGACCCGCCGCGCGGTGGATCGTCTCGCACGCCTCCACGCGCGCCAACGGAAACTCCCACGGGTAGGCTTGAAAATGCGCCCAGTCAACGATGGAGGCGGCGGCGCGCTCCATGTTGTGAATGAACGTCCACGCACTTGCCGCGCGCGCGAGCCGCGACACATCCGAGAGGTCTCCGAGCGTCAACTCCGCGCGCTTCTCTTCCGGCCACACGACGAGATGTCCGGGGACGATGCTGTTCGGGTTGGCGGCGATGTTGAGGCCGCCCGCGCGCGCGAATAAAAGTTGACTCATCAAGTCGAGATCGAAAGTCGCCGCGCGCTTCTCCGGCAGACTCCCGACGCGCGTCTTGTAGTCCTCGCGCGCCTTGCTGTAAAAGACC
>JAVEDE010000110.1 GCA_030841105.1 Pyrinomonadaceae bacterium | reverse complement strand
ACGAGTTTCGTCCCCCACAGATCGAGCGCGGCGGCTTCGGCGGCGGTGAGTACGCCGTCCTCGTCCGCCCCGCTCCGGCGTTGATTGACGCCCGCGAGAATCAGCCCTGAGCGCAACAACAGATTCTCGCCGCGCGGAGCGACGGGTGCGCCGCTCGACAGGCCAAGCCCGCGCGCGTCGGCTTGCGCGGGTTTATCCGTGAGGAAGAAACCGTGCGTGGCGACGTGCAAGAGGCGCGGCGCGTGAATCTGTTTCAAAGCCGCTTCGGTGGCTTCGGCGGCGGACAACAGGCGCGCGCCAGGCATGAGCGCGCTTAAGGCTCTGGCCTCGTCCGCCGTGCCGGGCAGCGGCACGTAACTGACCTTACTAAAATCTATGGCGTTGAAATCAACGTCGCGTTTCGCGGCCACGCCCGCCAGCGTCTCAACCTGACTATTGCCGCCGCTGTCGTTGTAAAGCGGATTCGCCAGCACCAACGGCGGCGTTTTGCTCTCGGCCGTCGTCTGCAAGCGCAGCAGGTCGCGCCCGCTCGTCAGGTAAGTGAGCGTGTAGTCTTCGACGAGGTACTTGCCGCGCTCGTCCACCAGCGCGGCGAAGGGGATCAGGTTCAACGCCCCGTCGGGCGAGAGGAAGACGCGCCGCGTCGCGCCCAAAAGCGCGCGCACCGGACGCATCACCTGCTCGTCAACGGCGCGCGCCGCCGACTTCACCAACGCCACATCGCCCGCCGCCGCCTGACGGCTATCACGCAACGTCCGGCGCAGCTTCTCGACGTTCGACTCAATCGCCGCCGCCTCGCCCAAGTCCACGAACTGCGGCTCGCCTTCACGCCGCGCGACGTAGGCCACGTAACGCGACGTGCCGTACTTGCTGCCCGGCTGCGCCTTCGTGTCGTAAGGACGGTACGTGAAGATTTCGATCAACGCGGCGTCGGCGGGCAACGCTGCCTGCACGTTTGACAGGGTGACGGGCTGCGCCTGCGCGCGAAACTCCGCGCTGCGGCGACTGATGGCGGCCTCAAGTTTTTCGATCTCTTCGGCGAGCGCGGCGAGTTGCGCTTGCCGCTCGGCGGGCGTGAGTTTGTTGCTCGCGCCGAGTTGCAGGTTGGCGAGTTGCGCGCGGGCGGCCGCGAGTTGATCGAGCAGCTTTTGATCTTCCGGCGCGGCGCGTCGGCGGAGGGCTGCGATCTGATCGGTCATCGCGTCGAGCGCGCGCCCTTTGCGCCGGAGGATCGTAGTTAAGGCGAGCCGCGTGGCCGCGCCGTTCTTCGGCGCGCCTTTGATGTTGAGCGAGAGAATGGCATCCGTTTCGCCGGAGAGGGTGTCTAGGTAAAGTTGTTTCTGCTTCTCAGAGCCGGTGTTGAGGATCAGCGTGAGGTTCTGTTCGCGGATGTCGGCCGCGCGCGTCATCCCTGACACGGCGCGTTCATAATCACCTTTGGCTTCGTAGAGGGCTGCGGCCGTGCTCAGCGAAGAGGCGACCGCCGGGTGCTCTGCGCCGAACGCTTTCTCCCTGATGGCTAGCGCGCGTTGCTGTAGCGGCTCGGCACGCGCGTAGTCGCCGCTGTCGTGGTACATCCCCGCGAAGTTGTAGAGCGCTTGCGCGAAGTCCGGGTGTTCCGCTCCCAGAGCCTTCTCGCTGATCGCGAGCGCGCGTTTGTAGAGCGGCTCGGCGCGCGCGTAATCGCCTTGCGTGTGGTACATCACCGCCAGACTTTGGAGCGAGATGGCGACCGCCGGATGCTCCGCCCCCAAGACCTTCTCACGGATCGCCAGCGCACGCCGGTACAACGGCTCGGCGCGTGCGTCGTCGCCCTTGACCTGATACAGCAAGGCCAGATTGTTGAGCGTCAAAGCGACCTCCGGATGTTCCGCGCCGAGCGTCTTCTCACGAATCGCCAGCGCGCGTTGGTAGAGCGTTTCGGCGCGGGCGTAATCGCCTTTCGTCTCATAGATCAAGGCCAGATTGCCGAGCGAGGTGGCGACCTGCGGGTGTTCCGCGCCGAGCGACTTCTCATAGATCGCCAGCGCGCGTTGATGCAACAACTCGGCGCGCCCGTAGTCGCCCCTCTCGAAGTAGAGTCCCGCCACGTTGTTGAGTGAAGTGGCGACCGCCGGGTGTTCCGCTCCGAAGGTCTTCTCGTTGATTGCCAGCGCGCGTTGATACAAAGGCTCGGCGCTCGCGTAGTCGCCTTTGGTGCGATACAGTCCCGCCAGATTGTCGAGCGACGTGGCGACCTCCGGGTGCGCCGCGCCCAGAACCTTCTCATAGATCGCCAGCGCGCGTTTGTAGAGCGGCTCGGCACGCGCGTAATCGCCGGTGCTGTCGTACAGTCCCCCCAGATTGCTGAGCGACGTGGCGAGATCAGGATGATCCGCGTTCAAGGCTTTCTCACGGATCGCGAGCGCGCGTTTGTAGAGAGGTTCGGCGCGCGCGTAATCGCCTTTGACGTGGTAGAGCAAAGCGAGATTATTGAGCGGTGCGGCGATGCCGGGATGTTCCGCGCCCAAGGTTTTCTCTCTAATCGCTAACGCGCGTTGATAGAGCGGCTCGGCGCGCGCGTAGTCGCCTCTGACATAATTTAACCCCGCCAGATTATTGAGTGCCGAAGCGACCTCCGGGTGCTCCGCCCCCATGAGTTTCTCTCTGATCGCGAGCGCGCGTTCGTAGAGTGGCTCGGCGCGCGCGTAGTCGCTTTTGGCCTCGTACAAGATCGCCAGACTGTTGAGCGACTGTGCGACCGCGAGGTGCTGTGCGCCGAAGGCTTTCTCCCTGATCGCCAGCGCGCGCTCGGCCAACGGGACGGCTTCGTCATAACGCCCCGCTTCGTATAACGCGAGGACTTGCCGGTTGAGCCGCTTCGCCTCTTCCAACTCGTCCGGCTGCGCGGAGACACGCATGGTGGCGAACCCGAACGCGCCGCCGAGCACCAACATCAGCAGCAGCGCGTCCGTGTGCCAACTTCGTCTGGATCGCATCGTGGTTTTCGCTTCTTTCTTAATGAGAAATGAATTGATCAATCGCGTAGCAGTAATACGGGAGCGGTCGTCGTTTCGGTTCGAACGCTTATCATTCAACACCCGCCGTCAAACAATCAAGGAAATTTTCGAGCGCGTGAGTTTAATCAACTGAAGCCATAGCATAAAGACCGTCGCGGTCGTTGCCGTGGTCAAGGTAGCGTTGGAAGTTGTGGCAAGCGTGCGGGAATTATTCGGATACACTGAAAGGGGAAAGTGCCCTCCGCGGGGAGGGCACTTTTCTCGATTGATAAATTCTGCCGCCGCTTGCGCTAACGCAACTGGCTCAGATTGTAGACCGAGGCCAGCGTGTTCATCTCTGTGCGCACCCGCGCCCACAGACGTTCCGTGTTGCCTCTCAAACGCCGGTTTCTGACCGCCCGGTTGATGTCCTCGGCGACGTTCAAGACGCTTGACACC
Organism: Pyrinomonadaceae bacterium; assembly: GCA_030841105.1. GTDB lineage: Bacteria > Acidobacteriota > Blastocatellia > Pyrinomonadales > Pyrinomonadaceae > JAIVJZ01. The sequence continues at coordinate 132,902 of JAVEDE010000110.1, read as the reverse complement.
TGCGAGCGCGTCTCCTGATAGCGATCCGTGCGGTCAAACTCCTGCCGCAAGAGATCGAGCGCGTTCTCAAAGTCCCTCGCCCGCTGGTTCAAGTTGTCTTCGCGCCGCGTGCCGTCCACGCGGCTGTTGTCCAGCGACCGATCAAAGGAGCGGACGAAACGGTCGCTCTGGTTCTCAAGGCGACGAATGATCTGCTCGACCTGCGCCTTCGAATAACCCGTGCTTCGCGCGCGTCTGCCGTACTGCGCTTCCGCCGGAATTGACGCCGACGCCACCATCAAAAAGGCGACGGCTGCCATGATAACTTTGGAAATGTTCTTCCCCATGTTTCTCTCCTCCACCAAGTTTTAGATTTTCGGGGAGAGCGTCGCGCCGTCCGGCCATCCTTTGAACAGCAGCGCACCGTGCGACTAATCCTTGTGACGCGGCAGAGGAGCATTTGGTTGGAATTTATTACTTTTGCGAGATCATGAATTTGCAACTATTTTAATGAAACGCCGACCTTGTACGCTTTTATTTTTTCAAGATATTTTACGCGCCGATTCTTAATGTCACGCATCTGACACCTATGATTTCAAGCGGCAACATTTTCGTCATCGCCACGCGGAAATGGGCGCGCGTTCTGCTCCTGCTCACGCTCGCGCTCGCGGCCGGTTGTCGCCGGGAAAGGCAAGAGGCCGTGATGCCCGCGCCCGTAAGCGCGCCGCCCGCCATGATTGACCCGTGGCAACAGGCTGCGCTCAAGGTCGAGGAGGATCGAGGCGAACCCGTGGGGCGTCAGGCGAAGGTCGAAGTTCCCGCCCAGCTAAAGCACGCCGGAGACCCGCGCCGTTTCCTTGGCGTTCAGGTCGCCGCGTGGCGCGAGTTGCAACTGCAAACGCCGCACGACTTCGCCGATCTGATCCCGCCCATCAGGAAAGGTGAACTGGTCGAACTGCCCGCGCTCGGCCAGAACTACATCCTGTACGGCGTCGGCTACAACGCCACGGACGAACCGTTAACGCATTATGACAAGGCCGCTGGCAAGAGCGTCACGCTCTACGCAAGCGACGCCGAACTCGAACAGGAGCGCACACAGATCGCCGACTCGCTCAAGTTGCTCGAAGAGACCGTCGCCAACTTGAAGAATGAACTGAAGGCCGCGCCGAAACGCGACCGCGTGCTGCGCGCCAAGTTCCTGTCCGAAGTCGCTGAAAACGAGCGCGCCGCGAAGTCTCTCAGGGAGCGGCGAAAGTTGCTCGACTCGTTTTACCGCAACGACAAGGCGCGCCGCTTGCTCGTCGCCGAATATGACATGATCAGCACGCTGGCGCGCGACTTCGGCGGACGCGCCTACGATCTACAAGACGCCGCCGCGCGCAAAGCCTTCAAGGTGCGACTCCTCAGCTATCTCCGCCCCGCGGCGTTGAAAGTGTTGGAGGAGATCGCCCAAACCTACCGCGACAAGTTCGGGCGGCCGCTGGCCGTGACCTCTTTGGTGCGTACCGACGAGTACCAGCGGCAGTTGCGCGAGACGAACCAGAACGCCACGCTCATCGAAGTGCCGCCGCACACGACGGGGCTGGCCTTCGATCTCTACTACCGCTACATGAACGCCGCCGAACAGACTTTCATCATGTCCGAGTTGGGACGCTTAAGCGACGACGGCCGGATCGAAGTTCTCAGGGAGAACCGCGACCACTATCACGTCTTCGTCTTCGCCGACGGGCGACGCCCCGGAGAAGACCTCATCAAGCAAACATTAAAGGGAGGGGCGACAGCGCCACGACCTAAGCGAAAGTAAGCGGGCGCGAAAGTAGGCGGGCAAGCGAGAAGGCATTGTCGCAAAGTCGAAGGCCGCGAAGAGTCGCCGCTTCCGGCGTTCACTTGAACGCTTGCGCCTCTGCCAGCGAGCGCTTTAACTGCGCGGCCAGAGATTCGACGTGTGGTTCTGTGATCATGGTGACGTGATCGCCCGGAACGTGTCGGACATCCACCGGATGCGTTGAGAGCGCAGTCCATCCCAAGTCCGGGTCAATGGCGGAAGGTGGCGGGTTGTCAACATCAGTCGCCGCCGACTCGCTGGCGCGGAAAAGTGTGACTCGCTGGGTAGAGCGTTGGGGTTGATAGTTACTTAACGCGCGCACGTTGGTTTGATAGACGTGCAGCAGACGCCGTGCTTGCGCGAGGTCGTAATCGAGCGGGACAAGGCGTTGCTGCCGTCCCTGTTCGAGCAGATGTAGCAGTCGCCGTTCTGGTTCGAGTCGGCGCAAATCTTCCTCCGAGATCGGCAGGGCTAAATCGGCAGCTAATCCGGCGAGCAGAGTCACCTCGTCCAAGTCATCCAGCGGGCGCACGGGCGCGGGACTGTCGAGCAGTGCCAGCAACGCGACCTCCTGACCGAGTTCTCGTATCTGCCGCGCCATCTCGAAAGCGACGACGCCTCCCAGAGACCAACCGCCCAACAGATACGCACCGTCCGGTTGAACGCTGCGCACGGCGTCAACGTAATAAGCCGCCATCTCTTCGAGTCGCGCGAAGGGTTCGTCGCGCCCGTCGAGTCCTCGCGCCTGTAGTGCGTAGAAGGGTTGATCGCTTCCCAGACGACGCGCGAGCGCGACGTAAGAGATGATGTTCCCGCCGGCGGGGTGAACGAAGAAGAGAGGCGGCTGTGCGCCGGCGGGCTGGATTGCGACGAGAGGCGACCAATGAGGCGCAGTCTCTTGCCGGATGATCGCGGCGAGGCTCTCGACTGTCGCTCCCTTAAAAAGAGTGTCGAGCGGAAGGTCGCGCCCGAACTGCTTGCGCACCTGCGCCATCAAGCGGACGGCCAGCAGCGAGTGGCCGCCGAGCGTGAAAAAGTTATCGTTGACGCCGACGGGTCGGACGTTGAGTAGCTCTTCCCAGATTTGCGCGAGTTGAAGTTCCGTCGTGTTGCGCGGCGCGAGATAGTTCGCGCCGGAGGGCGTGCCGGATTCGTCGGGCGCGGGCAGCGCACGGCGATCAACTTTACCGTTCGGCGTCAGCGGCAGCGCATCCAACAACACGTAAGCGGCGGGCATCATGTAGTCTGGAAGTCGCTGCCGCAAATCTGCGCGTAGCAGATCGGGAGTCGCTTCAACGCCCGCCGCCGACAGGTAAGCGACGAGCCTTTGATCGCCGGGTGAGACTTCATGCAACACGACGACCGCCTCGCGCACCGAAGGATGTTCGTTCAACGCGGCTTCGATCTCTTCGAGTTCGATGCGAAAACCTCTGAGCTTCACTTGACGGTCGGCGCGGCCGAGGAACTCTATATTTCCATCCGGCAGAAAGCGCGCGCGGTCGCCCGTGCGGTAGAGGCGCGCGCCCGCCCGCGCGCTAAAAGTGTCGGGGACGAATTTTTCGGCGGTCAGTGCGGGGCTATGCAGATAGCCGTGCGCCAGCCCGTCGCCGCCGATGCAGAGTTCGCCCGCCACGCCCGCGGGCACGGGTCGCAAATTTTTGTCCAGTATGTATATTTCGGTGTTCGAGACGGGGCGGCCGACGGGGATCGTCCACGCACCCGCGGGGACACTCTGAACCAAGAACCACGACGCGAAGGTCGTGCTCTCCGTCGGGCCGTAAACGTGCAGCAGACGCTCCGGCGCGGCGTGCTCGATGATCTCCCTGACGCGTGCGGGATCAACCGCCTCACCGCCGAACAGCAGATGCTTGATCGAACCGAAACTGTCGGGAGCTTCTCGCGCCAGCAGGTTGAACAAGGCGGTCGTGAGGAAGAGGACGGTAATTCCCTGTCGCCTGATCTCCGCGCCGAACTCCGAGGGCGAGAGCACCACGTCGCGGCGCATGATGACGAGCCGCGCGCCGGAAACGAGCGCGCCCCACACCTCGAAAGTGGCCGCGTCGAACGATGCGTTCGACGCCTGCGCCACACGGTCGGAAGCATCCAGCCTGACGTAGTTTGTGTTGCACACCAGACGCGCGACGGCGCGATGCGGGATGAGGATGCCCTTCGGTCTCCCCGTCGAACCGGAAGTGTAGATGACGTAGGCGACACTTTCCGCGTCCGCCTCGCTCGCAGGATTCTCTGCACGCTCGCGTGCGATAACGTCCCGATCCCTGTCCACACAGACGACGCCTGATGTTCGTCCGGCGACTGCCGTGAGGAGACGCTCCTCCGTCAACACAATCTCGACTCCGGCGTCCTCCAACATCATCTCCAAACGCTGCGGCGGGTACGACGCGTCGAGCGGCAGATACGCCGCGCCCGCCTTCAACACGCCGAGCCAACCGCACACCATCTCCGCCGAACGCTCCGACAGCACCCCGACCACATCGCCGCTTCTCACCCCTCGTCGTCGCAGATGATGAGCTAACTGATTCGCCCTCCGGTTCAACTCGGCGTAAGTCCATTCCCCATCTTCGGACACCAACGCCACCGCATCAGGCCAACGCTCCGCCGAACGCTCCACCAACTCGTGAACACACATCTCACGCGCGTACTCGCTACGCGTCGCGTTCCATTCTTCAATCAACTGTCGCCGCTCGCCCTCTGTCAACAGTTCCAATTCCGACACGCGCCGCTCCGGCTGCGAGACCATCTCTTCCAACAGTCGCTCGAAGTGCCTCGTCATGCGCCGCGCCGTCTCTTCGTCGAACAAATCGGCGTTGTACTCCAACCTCCCCCACAGCCCCGCCACAGACTCGCTCAGGCTCAACGTCAGGTCGAACTTCGCCACGCCGCTCTCGACTTCCAACGGCCGCATCTCCAACCCCGTCAGCTTCGCCGCCTCCGCCGCCGCGTTCTGCAAAGTGAACATGACCTGAAAGAGCGGCGCGTGGCTCGACTCGCGCGCGGGCTGCAACTCTTCCACCAAACGCTCGAAGGGCACGTCCTGATGCGCGTATGCTCCCAAGCAAACCTCGCGCACGCGCCTGAGGAGTTCGCTCACGGTCGGGTCGCCGTTGAGACTCGTCCGCAGCACGAGCGTGTTGACGAAGAAGCCGATCAATTCTTCCAACTCCGCGCGGCTGCGACCGGCTATCGGCGTCCCGACCGCCACATCGTCCGTCGCCGCGTAACGTGCCAGTAACGATTGAAAGGCCGCCAGCAAGGTCATGAACAGCGTCACGCCTTCTTGACGGCTCAACTGTTGTAAATTTTCCGTTAAGCTCCGGCTCAACGTGAACGGCACACTCGCGCCGCGATGGCTCTGCACGGGCGGGCGGGGACGGTCGGTGGGTAGTTCCAGCAGCGCGGGGCTGTCGGCCAACTGCCCGCGCCAGTACGCGAGTTGCGCTTCGAGCGTCTCGCCCGTTAACCACTCCCGCTGCCAACGTGCGAAGTCCGCATACTGAATCGGCAGTTCCGCGAGCGGCGACTGCGCCCCACGCATGGAGGCTTCGTAGAGCGTCGCCACTTCATGAATCAGGATGCCCATTGACCACGCATCCGAGATGATGTGATGCATCGTCAACAGCAGCACATGCTCGTCGTCTGCAAGGCGCAGCAGCGTGGCACGCCAGAGCGGAACGCGCGCGAGGTCGAAGGGGAGTTGGGCTTCGGCAACGGCGAGGCGGCGCACTTCACGTTCGCGCTCGCCCGCGTCCAACGCTAAGAGGTCAATCACGGGTAGGTTGACCTTGTATTCGGGAGAGACGATTTGGACGGGCTGACCTTCGATAGCCGTGAAACTCGTGCGCAACGCTTCGTGGCGTCGCGTGATCTCGGAGAGGGTCTGCTCAAGCGCGTCGAGGTCGAGTCGTCCTTTGAGTTCGACGGCCAGCGGCAGGTTGTAAAAAGGGCTGTCCGGCACGAGTTGATCGAGAAACCAGAGACGCTGTTGCGCGAACGACAGCGGCAAATTCTCGCCGCGCGACACCGGCCTGATGTCGGGTGAGACGCCCCCGCCGCGTGACTCTCCTTCGAGCTCCACACGCCGCGCCAACTCGGCGACCGTCGGCGACTCGAAGAGGGCGCGCAAAGGCAGTTCGAGTTGAAAACTTTCGCGTAGCCTGCTCATCACCTGCGTCGCCAGCAGCGAGTGCCCGCCGAGTTCAAAAAAGTTGTCGTTGAGGCCGATTGCTTCGACACCGAGCACCTGCGCCCACGTGGATGCGACGATCAACTCGTGCGGCGTGCGCGGCGCGACGTAAGTGTCGCACGCGTCGCGCCGCGCTCCGGCGTCGGGCGCGGGCAGCGCGCGGCGGTCAATCTTGACGTTGTGCGTCAGAGGTATTTTGTCGAGCGCGACGAAGGCCGAGGGCAGCATGAAGTCGGGCAGCGTCTCTTTGAGAAACAGGCGCAGTTCGGACGCGGGCACAGACATCCCCGGTTTGAAAACCGGATAAGCTACCAGACGTTTATCGCCGGGCACGTCTTCGCGCACGACGACAACCACGTCATGCACCGCCGGATGCTTGCCGAGCGCCGATTCGATCTCGCCCAACTCGATACGCAAGCCTCTGAGTTTCACTTGATGATCGGCGCGGCCGAGAAATTCTATGTCGCCGTCCGCGAGGTAACGCGCGCGGTCGCCCGTCCGGTAGAGCCGCGCGCCACGTTCGTCACCGAACGGAGCGGGGATGAATCTTTCGGCGGTTAGAGCGGGACGCCCCACATAGCCTCTGGCTAAGCCCACGCCGCCCGTGTACAACTCGCCGGGAACGCCGACGGGCACGGGCTGTAGACGTTCGTCGAGCAGGTAACATTCGGTGTTGGCAATCGGGCGACCGATGGGGACGATCCAGCGGTCAACGTCTTTTGCGGAACAGACGTAATCAATCGTGCCGATGGAGGTTTCCGTCGGGCCGTAGAAGTTGTGCAACTCACCTGTGAGCCGCTCGTAGAATCGCCCGACGCTCGTGACCGGAAGCGCTTCGCCGCCGCAGACGACATGCCGCAGTGAGTCGCACGCTTCCAGATTCTTCTCTTCGAGAAAGACCTGAAACATGCTCGGCACGAAGTGGACGGTGGTCACGCGTCGCCGCGCGATCAACCCGGCCAGATACGCGCTGTCGCGTTGTTCTCCCGCGCGCGCGATGACCACGCTCGCCCCCACCATCAACGGCCAGAACAACTCCCAGACGGAAGAGTCGAAGCTGAGCGGGGCTTTGAGCAGCACGCGATCCTCCGTCGTCAATTGGTGTCGCTGCTGCATCCAGAGCAGGCAGTTTGTCACGCCGCGGTGCGCCAGCATCGCGCCCTTCGGCTCGCCCGTCGAGCCGGATGTGTAGATGATGTAGATAAGGTTTGCGGCCGTCACGCCGCTCGCCGGATTGCGCGTGCTTGCGCGCGCGATTTCGTCGCCGTCCGTCTCGACCGAGACGATTCGCGCCGCGTGCGGCGGCAGGCTCTCCGCAAACTTTCGCTGTGTGAGGATGACGTGGACGCGCGCGTCGCGCAGCATGTAAGCCAGACGCTCTTTCGGATACTCCGGCTCCAAAGGCAGGTACGCGCCGCCCGCCTTCATGATCCCCAGCAGCCCCGTCACCATGTCGAGCGAGCGTTCCATGCAGATGCCGACGATTGTTTCGGGCACGACGCCCTGCGACCTGAGATAATGCGCGAGTTGGTTAGCTCTCGCGTTCAACTCTCGATAAGTCAACTGCTCGTCTTCAAAAAATAGTGCGACGGCATCGGGCGTGCGCCCGGCCTGTGCCTCGATCAACTCGTGCAACGGCGTATCCAAAGGGTAGTCTTCCCGCGTCTCGTTCCACGCCGACAGCAGTTGACGACTTTCGTCTGCGGTCAACAGCGGCACATCCGAGACGCGGCGTCGCGGCGCGGCGACAACGCCCGCCAAAAGATTTTGCAGATGTCCCGCGAGCCGCTTGATCGTCGGCGCGTCGAACAGGTCGGTGTTGTATTCAAACACGCCGAACAGTCCGCGCGGCGTCTCCTCGACCGACAGGGACAGATCGAACATCGCCGTCCCTGTGTCCAACTCCACCTGCGCGAGCGTGAGGCCGGGAAGTTCGAGCGACGGTCTGGGCGCGTTCTGCAAAGTGAACATGACCTGAAAGAGCGGTGCGTGGCTCAACTCGCGCGCGGGCTGCAACTCTTCCACCAAACGCTCGAACGGCACGTCCTGATGCGCGTATGCCCCGAGCGTCACCTCGCGCACGCGCCCCAACAATTCGCGGAACGTCGGATTCCCAGCCAAGTCCGTCCGCAAGACGAGCGTGTTGACGAAGAAGCCGATCAATTCTTCCAACTCCGCACGGCTGCGACCGGCTATCGGCGTCCCGACCGCCACGTCCGCAGTCCCGCTGTAACGCGCCAGCACTATTTTGAAAGCGGCCAGCAAGGTCATGAACAGCGTCACGCCTTCTTGACGGCTCAACCCCTGCAATTCCTCCGTCAACTCGCGGCTCAACGTGAACGGCACGCTCGCCCCGTGATACCGCTGCACGGCGGGGCGCGGGCGGTCTGTCGGCAACTCTAAAAGTTTAGGGCTATCGCGCAACTGCTCGCGCCAGTACGCGAGTTGGGCTTCGAGCCTCTCGCCCGTTAACCACTCCCGCTGCCAACGTGCGAAGTCCGCATACTGGATCGGCAACTCTGCTAGCGGTGACTGCGCGTCGCGCGTGTAGGCTTCGTAGAGCGTCGCCACTTCGCGGATGAGGATGCCCATTGACCACGCATCAGAGACGATGTGGTGCATCGTCAGCAACAGCACGTGCTCGTCGTCTGCAAGGCGCAGCAGCGTGGCACGCCAGAGCGGAACGCGCGCGAGGTCGAAGGGGAGTTGGGCTTCGGCGGCGGCGCGGCGGCGCACTTCACGTTCGCGCTCGCCCGCGTCCAACGCTGAGAGGTCGAGCACGGGCAACGCCGACGCGTGCGCGTCCCCGATCTCCTGCGCGGGCTGCCCGTCCACTAACGCGAAACTCGTGCGTAGAATTTCGTGACGCCGCACGACCTCGTTGAAACTGCGTTCGAGCGCAGAAACGTCGAGCGCGCCTTTCAGACGCACGGCGGCGGGAATGTTGTAGACCGCGCTGTCCGGCTCGAACTGATCGAGAAACCAGAGACGCTGTTGCGCGAACGAGAGCGGCACGCTTCCCTGTCGCGGCACGGGCTGGATTCCCTGCGACGCACGCGGCTCGGCGTCCGCCTGTTTCGCGGCCTTCTCGCGCAGCATGAGCATGAGCAGCGATTGCTGTTCGGGCGTGAGTTCGTCGAGACCTCCGTTGGGTTCAGACGGACGCACCTCTGCTGCGCCGCCCGTTGAATTTTTCCCGTCAACGACTTCATGCGGTGTGGCGGCGCGGCGTTCGTCCGCCGCTCGCCGTCGTGGTGCGTTCGTTTCGGTCAGGAGATTTTCCAGCGGGTCGAGGTTGAGAGACGAGACGAACTTCAAGGCGGCGGCACGCGCGGCGGCCGACTGGCTCTCGTAGAATTTTCGCTCCGAGAGAAGTAAACGTAGCGCGTCGCTCCAAGGGCGTATGTCCTGTTCGGGCACGACGGGCAGCGGCAGCATGTTCTCGTTCAGGCGTTCGCCGAAACGCTCGATGGGACGCACGGGCAACAGGAAGTCCGTGCCGAGCTTCGCCTCCGGCAGGCCGCCGATGTCGCTGGCGAGCACGGGAATCCCGCGCAGCATCGCCTCGACCGCCATCAGGCCGAACGACTCTTCCCACAAAGAAGGCATGAGCAGCACGTTCGTGTGCGCGAGGACGCGCTCGATGTCCTGGCTCGGCTCCAACAGCCGCACGTTGGGCAAGCGTTCCAGCGCGAGCCGATCTTCTTCGACCGCGCCCCATGTCAACACCCCTGCAAACTCGACTTCGGGCAGATCGCGCGCCAGCGCGACGAAGATCGAAATCCCTTTAATCGCGCACGGGTTCGCCATCGTCACTAAGCCGCCTTCGAATTGGCTCAAGTCTGGAAACGGCGGCGCACCGTAAGCCGGCCAGTAGATGACCGTCGAGTCGAGGTTGCCCCACTGCTTGATGTAGCGCGCGACGTAGTTGCTGATGGAGACGATGGTGGGGATGCGTGCGAGCAACTTCGCGCGGTTGCGGCTCGGAAAGAAGGCTTGCGGGCCGAAGGGCAGGAAGGAGACCGTGTGGATGAGATAGACGATTCTCTCAGGGCACACCTTGACGAGCGCGTCCAGCAAATTGTGCGAAGGGTCTTCGGACGACAGCAGCACGCGATCCGGCGCGAACTGTTCCACCCGCTCGACGAGCGACGCGCGCAGTTGCGTCGGCTCGCGGACGGCGTGGACGGTGACGCCTTCCATGATGAAGGTGTCGTGTTTGTCGTGCGCCGTGACTGCGATCCTCTCGGATGCTAACTCGTCGAGCAACTCCGCGTGAGTCAGACGCGAAGGCACGCCGAGCGCGGGCACGACGACCTCGACCGTGTGCCCGCGCCGCGCGAGTCCTTCGGCAATCGTGCGGTTGACCTTGTTCGCCCCGCCGTAGATCGGGAAGTAGGGCAAATTCATCGTGAGGAGGATTTTCAACTTGAGCCACCCATCTTTTCGAGCATCGCTTTGACTTCGTGCGGCGAGAGTTGCTTGAGTTGACTGAGCATCTCGGCGAGGTCGGTCTGCGACTCCTGTTCCACCTGCCGCGCGAGAATCGCTTTGGTCATGTCGGTGATGGTCGGCGTGTCGAAGAGGACGCGCAGGGGGACTTCCACCTGAAAGTCTTTGCGAATCCAAGAGGCGAGTTGCGTGAGCAACAGCGAATGGCCGCCCAACTCGAAGAAGTCGTCGTGGATGCCGACCTCCGCGACGCCGAGCAGTTCGCGCCAGATGTTCGCCAACTCCTGCTCGACCGGCGTGCGCGGCGCGACGAACTCGCGCCCCAACTGCGGGCGCGCCTGTCCGGGCGCGGGCAACGCGCGGCGGTCTATTTTCCCGTTCGGCGTGAGCGGCATCGCGTCGAGCACGATGAACGCCGCAGGCATCATGTGTTCGGGCAACTTCGTTTGCAGGAACTCGCGCAGTTCGGTGGTCGAGGGCGCGGCGTGCGTTTGTCCGCCGACGAGATAGGCCAGCAGTTTCGTCTCGCCGTTCGCATCTCTGTCTGCGACGACCGTACACTCGCGCACCGACGCGTGCTCCGCCAGCGCCGACTCGATCTCGCCGAGTTCGATGCGGAAGCCGCGCACCTTCACCTGATTGTCAATCCGGCCGAGATACTCTATGTCGCCGTCCGCGAGGTAACGCGCGAGGTCGCCCGAACGGTAGAGCCGCGCACCCGGCTCGTCTGAGAAGGGATGCGGGACGAAGCGTTCCGCCGTCAACCCCGCGCGGTTCAGATAGCCGCGCGCGACACCTGCGCCGCCGACGCAAATCTCCGCGGGCACGCCGATGGGCACGGGCTGCCCGCGCCCGTCCAGCAGGTAAACTTGCAGGCACTCAAGCGGCCTGCCGATGACACTTCCCGAAGCGAGTTCGAGATCGGCCGATGTCAACGCGCGGTAGGTGACGTGGACGGTCGTCTCGGTGATGCCGAACATGTTGACGAGTTGCGGCCTACGGTCGCCGTGCCGCGCGAACCACGGGCGCAGGCTTTGCAGTTCGAGCGCTTCGCCGCCGAAGATGACGAGCCGCAGTTTCAACTCGTCGCTGCTGTCAGCTGCTTCATCAGCCGCCGCGAGTTGACGAAACGCAGAGGGCGTCTGATTGAGCACCGTGACCTCTTCCGACGCGAGCAAGCGCCGGAAGGCTTCGGCCGAACGGCTGACCCAGTAAGGGACGACGATCAACTTGCCGCCGTGCGCGAGCGCGCCCCAGATTTCCCAGACCGAGAAGTCGAAGGCGTAAGAATGGAAGAGCGTCCACACGTCGCTTTCGTCAAACGCGAAATGCGCCTGCGTGGCTTCCAGCAGACGCGTCACGTTCTCGTGGCTGACAAGAACGCCCTTCGGCCGCCCGGTCGAGCCGGAGGTGTAGATGACGTAGGCCAGCGCGCCCGCGTCCGCCACTTCGCCCAAGTTCTCATCGCTTGAAGTGTCGGCAATCTCCGGCCAGTCGGCGTCGAGCAGGACGATGCTTGCGTCGTGCGCGGGTAGCATCTCGACAAGGCTTTGTTGCGTGAGAAGCAGACGCGCCCGCGTGTCTTCGAGGATGAAGGCCAGACGCTCCTTCGGGTAAGCCGGATCGAGCGGCACGTATGCGCCCCCGGCTTTGAGGATACCCAGAATCCCGACGAGCATCTCGACGGAACGCTCGACGCAGATGGCGACCAGCGTGTCCGCGCCGACCCCCTTGCGCCGCAAGTAGTGAGCCAACTTGTTCGCGCGCCAATTCAGTTCGCCGTAGGTCAACTGTCGGTCTTCAAAGACGAGCGCGATCCCGTCCGGCCGACGCCTCGCCTGCGCCTCGAACAAGTGGTGGAGACAGGCGGCGGGCGCGTCGCTCTCGAAGGCGGGATTCCACTCCGACAGCAGTTGCCGCCGCTCCCGGTCATTCAGGAGCGGCAGCGCGGAGATGCGCCGCGTGGGCGCGGCGACGACGCCTTCGAGCACCGTTCGATAATGCTCAAGCATGCGCTTGATCGTCGCGGCCTCGAAGAGGTCTGTGTTGTACTCCAACGAGGCGACCCACTCGTCCGGCGTCTCGATCACCGAGAGCGATAGGTCGAACTTGGCCGTCCGCCCTTCGACGTCGAAGGGGCTGAGCGTCAAGTTTTTCAACTCCAACGTCGGCATGCTGAAATTCTGAAGTTGAAACGCCACTTGAAACACGGGCGCAGTTCCCTTCGCGGCGTCGAAGTCCGCGCGCAGTTCCTCCAGCAGTTGCTCGAAGGGCAAGTCCTGATGCGCGTATGCGCCGAGCGACGCCTCGCGCACGCGCGCCAGCAGTTCGTCGAACGTGGGATCGCCGGAGAGGTCTGTGCGCAGGATGAGCGTGTTGATCAGCAGGCCGATCAAGCCTTCCGTCTCGACGTGATTCCGGTTGGCGATGGACGAGCCGACGAGGATGTCGTCCTGTCCCGTGTAGCGGTGCAGCAAGACCTTGAAGGCCGCGAGCAACAGCATGAACGAGGTGACCGACTCGCGTTGGCCGAGCGACTCTATCGCCGCGCGGAGACGTGCGGGCAAAGCGAGCGTTTGGATCGCGCCGTGATCGGTAGGCACGGGCGGGCGCGGCCGGTCGGTCGGCAAGTTCAGCACGGGCAGGGCGTCGCCGAACTGTTTCCGCCAGTACGCGAGACGATGCTCCAGCACTTCGCCTTGCAGCCACTCACGCTGCCAGTGTGCGAAGTCGGCGAACTGGATGGGCAGTTCGGCGAGGGGCGACGGCAGGCTGGCCGCGTAGGCTTCGTAGATGGCCGTCAGGTCTCGGATCAGCACGCCCGCGCTCCACCCGTCGGAGACGATGTGGTGCATCGTGAAGAGCAGGATGAACTCGTCCGCGTCGAGCCGCAGCAAGGCGCATCTGAGCAACGTCCCGCGCGAGAGATCGAAAGGCCGCTGCGCTTCCTCCGCGGCAAGGCGGCGAGCCTCGGCCTCGCGCTCCTGCGGCGCTCTCTCGCTCAGATCGATCAAGGGCAGTTCCAACTTCAACTCGTCCGCAATCAACTGCTCCGGCCGCCCTCCGTTTGAGACGAACCGCGTGCGCAGAATTTCATGACGCCGCACGACTTCGTTGAAACTGCGTTCGAGCGCGGGCACGTCGAGCGCGCCTTTCAGACGCACGGCCGTCGGGATGTTGTAGGCGGGGCTTTCGGGCATCAACTGGTGTAGAAACCAGAAGCGTTGCTGGATGAAAGAGAGCGGCAGTTCGCCTTCGCGCGGCACGCGGCGAAGCGGCGGCGGCGCAGTCGCCGTCTGCGTCGAAGCGTCGAGAGTTTCGACTTGCGCGGCCAGACCGGCCACCGTCGGCGCCTCAAAAAGAGCGCGCAGCGGCAGTTCCACTCGAAACACTTCGCGCGCACGCGCGACGACCTGCGTGGCTAAGAGCGAGTGGCCGCCGAGCGCGAAGAAGTTGTCGTTGACGCCGACGCGTTCGAGCTTGAGCACTTCGCCGAAGATTCCCGCCAGCACTTCCTCGACCGGGCTGCGCGGCAAGGCGAAACTCGCGTTCGTCTCCGGCCTCGACGCTTCGGGCGCGGGCAGCGCGCGGGCGTCAAGTTTCCCGCTCGGCGTCAGAGGCATCTCTTCGAGCAGGACGAACGCAGACGGCAGCATGTAATTGGGCACGCGTTCGGCGAGATAAGCGCGCAACTTCTCCGCCGAGAGGCCGTGCGTCGCGTCGCCGGTCGGCGCGGCGGGCTGGTTGGAAAATAGACGCCGGTAAAATTGCGTCCGCCCGTAGCCCGACGCGTGGTGCGACGAACGGTGTGCGAAAGAGACTGCTTCGCCGTCTTGCCTGAAGAGCGTGCCCGCGATTTCGTAATCCGGGTTGACGCCGTTGTCGCTGAGCGAAGCCGAGCACACCGCCCTGATGATGTCGCCCTCACACACCTCGACGCCCGGATCAAAGACCGGGAAATAAACCGGCAGCCAACTCGACTCGACCGCCAGATTATCAATTACCACATCCTCGACCGTGTGCAAGTTGAGCCACAACAGGAAGCCGTCGAGCCTCCCTTTCTTGGTCACCTTGAGCACGATCTCGCGCGTATAGCCGGGCGCGACGTGCCCGCCGAAATCCAACTCCTCGAACACGCCCGCATCCGAGAGCAGATGCTCCCGCGGGAAATTTCGCAGGCACACCCTGACATCAAACTTGTGCCCGACGCGCGCAAAGATTCTTTCCGCATAACCGGCCGACAGTTCCGTGAAGCGTGGCGACTCGCGGACGGCCGCGGGCAGTTGCACGGCGGCGATCTTCGTGACGCAGCGGCGCGGAATCATCAGGCCGTCGTCTTTGAGGAATCTCGCCGCCGCGTCGTTGAGGATCGCGATCGTCCCTTCCGAGCCGCCGATTGTTCCGATCAACTCCGAGACGCACACGTCAACTTTTTCCGGCAGCGCTACGTCGAAGGAATAGCCGCCGAGCAAGGTTATCTTGTCCGACAGGCCGAGACTCTCGACCAACGCCCCGGCCGCCTCGCGCGCGTCGTCGAGCGCCTCGATGGCGTAAACTTTTTTCGCCCCGGCGGCGACGCAGAGGCGAGCCAGAATCGCCTCGCCGCCCGTCCCGATCTCAACCACCGTCTTGTCTTTGACGAGGCGTTTGATGGCTTCCTCATACTTGCCCGTCCGCTGCTCGTCGTTGGTCATAGCGAAATACATCAACTCGTCATAGACCTGATACTCGCCGAGCGACGGCCACACCTCCACGCCCGCCGCCGAAGCCTCCCCACCGCCCGCACGTTTCGGCACGACGTAGGCCACGATGCGCTTCTCTTCCGGCGTGTCCTCGCGCACCACCACGGCCGTCTCGTGCACGCCCGCGTGCGCGGCAATCGCCGACTCGATCTCGCCCAACTCGATGCGGAAGCCGCGCACCTTCACTTGCTGATCCATGCGCCGCAGGAATTCTACCTGCCCGTCGGGCAGGTAGCGCGCCCAATCGCCCGTGCGGTAGAGACGCGCGCCCGCCTCCGTGCCGAACAGGTCGGGGATAAACTTCTCCGCCGTCAGTTCCGCTCGATTGAGATAACCGCGCGCCACGCCCGCGCCGCCGATGTACAACTCGCCCGCGACGCCGACGGGCACGGGCTGCATTTTTTTATCGAGCAGATAGACGCGCGCGTTGTTGACGGGGCGGCCGATGGGGACAGAGCCGACGCCCTGATATTTCAACTCGCCCTGCGGCTCGAAGATGGTCGTCGTGATCGTCGCCTCAGTCGGCCCGTAGGCGTTGATCCAGCGGACACGCTCGTCAGCCAATGCTTGCCACGTCGCCAACTGCGCCGTCGAAACTTTCTCGCTGCCCGTCACCACCAGACGCAAACTCTGCGGCAAGACCGCCTCGCCGCGCGACAACGCCGCCACCCATTCGTACCAGTACGAGGCCGACAAGTTGACGACGCTGATCCGCTGCTCCTCTATGATTCCGAGGAAGGTTTGCAGCAGGTAATCGTCCGGCGGCATGAGCACGACGGCCGCCCCGCGCGCCCACGAAGCGAACAACTCTTCGGCCGCCACGTCGAAGCTCAGCGAAGCGAATTGCAACACGCGGTCGGCAGGTTGTAAGCCGTAGTGTTCGCCGACCGCGCGCGCGTGATTCGCCAGCGCGCCGTGCGGCACGCAGACGCCCTTCGGCCTGCCCGTCGAACCCGACGTGTAGATGACGTAGACCAGATTGTCCGCCGACGCCGCGCCCGCCGGATTCTCTCCGCTCTCGCGCGCCACGGCCTCGCGCTCCGCGTCAACGCAAACCACGCGCGCCTCGTGGGCAAACGTCGTCTGCCGCAAACTGTCTTCGGTCAACAACAGTGTGACGCGCGCGTCCTGTAAAATGAACGCGAGACGCTCTTGCGGGTACGCGGGATCGAGCGGCAGGTAGGCCGCGCCCGCCTTCAACACGCCGAGCAGGCAGATGAACATTTCCGCCGACCGCTCCATCAACACGCCCACCAACGTTTCCGCCCCGACGTCTTGCCGTCGCAGGTAGCGCGCCAGCTTGTTCGCACGCGCGTTCACCTCCGCGAAAGTCCACTCCTTCCCTTCGCATGCAATCGCCACGGCTTCCGGCCGCGCCTCCGCCTGACGCTCGAACATCTCATGCACGCACTCGCCGCGCACATACTCGCGCCCCGTCTCGTTCCACTCGACGACGACCTGCCGCCGCTCTCCCTCGGTCAGCAATGGCAACTCCGAGACGAGTCTTTGCGGGTCGGCGGCGATGCCTTCCAGCAACGTCGTCAGGTGACCGATCATTCGCTCGACGGTTTCGGCATCGAACAAGTCCGTGTTGTACTCGAAGAGTCCCGCCAGCGTCCCGTCGCCCGTCTCGTTCATGCCAAGCGTCAAGTCAAACTTCGCCACGCCGCTCTCGACTTCCAGCGAACTCAATTCCAACCCCGGCAACTGCGCCCCCGCCACCGCGTTCTGCAAAGAGAACATCACCTGAAACAGCGGCGTGTGGCTCATCTCGCGCTCCGGCTGTAACTCTTCGACCAACTTTTCAAACGGCACATCCTGATGCGCGTAAGCTCCGAGACACTCCTCGCGCACGCGCGCGAGCAGTTCGACGAATGAAGGATCGCCGTCGAACGTCGTGCGCAAGACGAGCGTGTTGACGAAGAAGCCGATCAATTCTTCTATCTCCGCGCGATTGCGACCGGCGATAGGTGTGCCGACAACTACATCTCCCGCGCCGCTGTAGCGTTGCAGCAGAGTTTGGAACGCGGCCAGCAAGGTCATGAAGAGCGTCGCGCCCTCGCGTCGGCTCAGGCGTTGCAAGCCTTGCGATAAACTCTGCGAGAGCGTGAAGCGCGCCGTCGCCCCGCGATAAGTTTGCACGGGCTGTCGCGGCCGGTCGGTGGGAAGTTCGAGCAACGCGGGGGCGTCGCGCAGTTGCTCGCGCCAGTAGCGGAGTTGCGCGTCGAGTTGCGCGCCGTCCAACCACTCGCGCTGCCACGCGGCGTAGTCGGCATACTGGATCGGAAGTTCCGCGAGCGACGACGGTTCGCCCCGCCGGTACGCTTCGTAAAGCGCGGCGACTTCTCCGAGCAGGACGTTGACAGACCAGCCATCCGAGATGATGTGGTGCATCGTGAACAGCAGCACGTGCTCAAGTTCGGCCACACGCAACAGCCGCGCGCGCACGAGCGGCGCGCGCGACAGATCGAACGAACGCTGCGCTTCTTCGACGGCCAGCCGTTGCACCTCCGCGCGTCTTTCGTTCTTGTTCAACTGTTGGAGATTTTCCTGCGCGAGCGACAGTTTCAGCACGGGGGCGATCACCTGTCGCGGCTGCCCCTGCGTGCTCTCGAAGGTGGTGCGGAGAACCTCGTGCCGCCTGACGACTTCGTTGAGACTGTGTTCGAGCGCGTCCACGTCGAGCGCGCCCGTGAGTCGCACTGCGCTCGGCACGTTGTAGAAAGAATTGCCCGGCTCGAACTGATCGAGAAACCACAGACGCTGTTGCGCGAACGAGAGCGGCAGTTCCCTATCGCGCGGGGCGTGCGTGATAGGCGTGAGTTCGAGACCACGTTCCGCGCGCCGCAGCGATTCGACGTGCGCGGCCACTTCGCCCACCGTCGGCGCGTTAAAGAAATCACGCAGCGGCAGTTCGACTTTGAATACTTCGCGCACGCGCGAGACGAGTTGCGTGGCGAGCAAGCTATGACCGCCCGACTCGAAAAAGTTGTCGTGCGGGCCGACGCGTTCAAGCCCCAACACCTCCGCCCAGATGCCCGCCAACACTTCCTCCGTCGGCGTGCGCGCGGGTGAGAGACTTTCGCCCGCGCCAGTCGTTGCCTGCTCCGGCGCGGGCTGGAGCGCGCGGCGGTCGAGTTTGCCGCCCGGCGTGAGCGGCATCGCTTCCAGCACGACGAAGGCCGAAGGGAGCATGTGCTCCGGCAGCTTCGCTTTGAGGAACGCGCGCCACTCGGACGCGGGCGGCGCACTCGCACCAGTGTCGAGCGTCGCGTAGGCGACGATGCGACGTTCACCGCGCGCATCCTCGCGCACGACGACGGCGCATTCGCGCACCCGTGAGTGCGCGGCCAGCGCGGCTTCGATCTCGCCAAGCTCGATGCGGAAACCGCGCAGCTTCACCTGTTGGTCAATGCGCCCGGCAAACTCTATGTCGCCCCCCGCACGGTAGCGCGCGAGGTCGCCCGTGCGATACAGACGCGCGCCGAATTCAATACCGAACGGATCGGGGATGAACCGCTCGGCGGTCAACGCGGGGCGGTTGAGATAGCCGCGCGCGAGTGCGACGCCGCCGATGTGCACTTGGCCTACGACGCCGATTGGCACGGGCTGCAAACGCTCGTCCAGAATATAAATTTGCGTATTCGCAATGGGGAGGCCGATGGAAGGCGTCCGCCCATCGCCGATACATCTGGCGAAGGTTGCCCACGTGGTCGTCTCGGTCGGCCCGTAGACGTTGAAGAAGCGGCGGCGGCCGTCGTCAGTCCAGCGTGCGACGAGTTCCGGCGGGCAAGGCTCGCCGCCCGTGATGATCGTTTGCAAGTCGGGGAGTTCGGCGTGCGGCACGGCGGCCAGCGTCGTGGGCGTGAGGGCGATGGTGTTGACGGACTGTTCGCGCAAGAAGCGTGTGAACGCGTCGCCCAAATGCTCCGCTTCGGCCGGGGCGAAACAGATCGTCGCGCCCGCCATGAGCGTCATCACGGTTTCAAACACCGAAGCGTCGAAGCTCCACGACGCGAACTGCAAAACCCTGCTCTCCGCTTTCAGTTCAAAAGCCAACGCTTCCGCGCGACTCAAATTCGACAGCCCGCGATGGTTCACCATCACGCCTTTCGGCTGCCCCGTCGAGCCGGAGGTGTAAATAATGTAAGCGAGATTTTCCGGCGTCGCGCGGCGCGCGAGGTTCTCCGCGCTCTCTCGCGCCCAAAGGTCTGCGCCCGCGTCGAGATAGACCACTTCCGCATCGTGCGCGGGCAAGCTCTCCGCGTGTTGTTGCTGTGTGAGAAGCACGCGAGCACGCGCGTCCACCAGCATGTAAGCGAGCCGCGCGGACGGGTAGGCGGGGTCTAGAGGCAAGTACGCCCCGCCCGCCTTGAGCACGCCGAGCACGCCCACCAGCGTCTCCGGCGCACGCGCGGCGACGATGCCCACCACGTCTTCCGCCCCGACGCCGAGTCGCGCCAAGTGACGCGCCACCTTGTTCGCGCGCGCGTTCAACTCCGCGTAAGTTAAAACGGACACCCGCCCGTCTTCCCCGACAAAGCTGACGGCCAGAGCATCCGGCGCGCGCTCGACCTGCCGCTCGAACAACTCGTGCAGGCAACTGTCGCGTTCGTACTCGACGCCCGTGTCGTTCCATTCGACGAGCAGTTGCCGCCGCTCGTCTTCGTCCAAAAGTTGAAGCTCCGAAAGTCTGCGCGCGGGATCGGCGGCGACGGCTTCGAGCAAGTTGCGAAAGTGTGAGATGAGACGCCCCATCGCGGCCTCGTCGAAGAGGTCGCGGTTGTATTCAAACAGCCCCTTCAAGCCTTCGCCCGTCTCTTCCATAGAGAGCGTGAGATCAAACTTCGCGCCGTCGCCCGCGAGCGGCAGAGGGTCGAGCTTCAGCCCCGCCAGTTCGAGCGCGTGCACCGGCGCGTTCTGCAAAACGAACATCACTTGAAAGAGCGGCGCATGGCTCAAATCGCGCGCCGGCTGCAACTCTTCGACGAGTTTCTCGAACGGCACGTCCTGATGCGCATACGCGTCGAGGGCGACCTCGCGCACGCGTCTGAGCAACTCCGTGAAAGTAGGATCGTCTGTGAGGTCTGTGCGCAGCACGAGCGTGTTGACGAAGAAGCCGACCAGCCCCTCGATCTGTTCGTGGTTGCGGTTGGCGACGGGCGTGCCGGTGGTGATGTCGTCCTCGCCCGTGTAGCGTTGCAGCAGAGTTTGGAACGCGGCCAGCAAGGTCATGAAGAGCGTCGCGCCCTCGCGGCGGCTCAGGCGTGCGAGCGACCCGGAGAGTTCGACCGGCAAGACGAAATGTTGCTTCGCGCCACGGAAGGCGCGCGACTCCGGCGCGCTCGCAGACTCGTCCCGCATCGCGGGCAACTGCAAACGGGGCGGGCTGCCGTCAAGTTGTCGTTTCCAGTAGGCGAGTTGATTGGCGAGCACGTCGCCTTGCAGCCACTCCCTTTGCCACACGGCGTAGTCAGCGTACTGCACGGGAAGTTCTGCGAGCGGCGACGGACGCCCGTGCGAGAACGCTTCGTACAGCGCGGCGACTTCGCGTATGAGAATCCCGATTGACCAGCCGTCGCTGATGATGTGATGCATCACGAGCAAGAGGACGTGTTCGTCTTCGTCCACGCGCAGCAGCCTGAGCCGGAGCAGCGGCGCGTCTCCAAGGTTGAACGCGCGCCCCGCTTCCTCTGCCGCGACCGAATGGACAACGGCCTCGCGCTCCGTCGCCGCAGCAGCCGCGCGCACGTCTTCGACGGGAAGTTCCAGCCGCAACACGGGCGCGATTCGCTGCACGGGCTGGCCGTCAACGGTCGCAAAACTCGTGCGCAACACTTCGTGTCGGCGCAAGACTTCGTTGAAGCTCTCTGCGAGCGCGCGCGCGTCGAGTTTGCCTCTCAGGCGGATGGCGGCGGGGATGTTATAAGCCGCGCTGCCGGGTTCGAGTTGGTCTAGAAACCATAGACGCTGCTGCGCGAACGACGGCGGCACATCCCCGTCTCTTGCGACCGTGCCGAGCATGGGCGACGACGGCAGATTGAGTTTCGCACGCTGCAAACTGGCGACGCGCGCGGCGAAGCCTGCGACGGTGGGCGCGTCGAACAGTTCTCGCACCGGCACTTCTATCTTCAACGTCGAACGCAGGCGCGAGACGACGCGCAGCGCGAGCAAGCTATGACCGCCCGACTCGAAGAAGTTGTCGCGCAGGCCGACGCGCTCAAGCCCCAGCACCTCCGCCCAGATGCCCGCGACCACCTCTTCGAGCGGGTTGAGTAAGCCCACACCTTGCCCGTCGCCTGTCACGGTCGCCGGTTCGGGCGCGGGCAACGCACGGCGGTCGAGTTTCCCGTTCGGCGTCAAAGGCAGCGCAGGCAAGGCGACGAAGGCGGACGGGATCATGTATTCGGGAAGTAGCTCTCGCAGGAAACTCCGCAGCGCGTCGGGCATCGCAGGCGTGTCGCCCGCGTGAACGAAATAGGCCACGATGCGCCGGTCGCCGCCGTCGCCGCGTGTGTCCTCGCGCACGGTGACGACGCATTCTTTGAGCGAAGGGTGTTCGGCCAACACCGACTCGATCTCTCCGAGTTCGATCCGAAAGCCGCGCAGCTTTACCTGATCGTCGAGGCGACCGAGAAACTCGATCTCGCCGTCTTCGAGGAAGCGCGCCGCGTCGCCCGTGCGGTAGAGACGCGCGCCCGGTTCGTCACTGAACGGATTCGCGATGAACTTGTCGGCCGTCAGTGCGGGGCGGTTGAGGTAGCCGCGCGCAAGGCCGACTCCGGCGATGTACAACTCGCCCGCGACGCCGACGGGCACAGGTTGTAGTTCGCCGTCCAGAACATAAAGTTGCGTGTTCGCAATCGGTCGCCCGATGGGCACGGCGGGTCGCGCGTCGTCGCGCTCGCAAGCCCAGTAAGAGACATCCACGGCCGCTTCCGTCGGCCCGTAGAGGTTATGCAAGTCGGCGTTGAGGCGCGCGTAAAATCTCTCTTGCAGTTCTTTCGTCAGAGCCTCGCCGCTACAGATCACGCGCCGCAGGCTGCGACATTCTTCAAGCCCCGGCTCGGACAAAAAGACCGACAGCATCGAGGGCACAAAATGCAGCGTCGTGACGGCCTCGCGCTCGATCAGCCTGACGAGATACGCGCTGTCCTGATGCCCGCCCGGCCGTGCGACGACGAGTTGCGCGCCCGTGATCAACGGCCAGAAAAATTCCCAGACCGACACGTCGAAGCTGAAAGGCGTCTTCTGTAACACGCGGTCGTCGCGCGTCAATTCGTACTCGTCCTGCATCCACAACAGGCGGTTGCAGATTCCGCGATGCGTGTTCACGACGCCCTTCGGCCTGCCGGTCGAGCCGGACGTGTAAATGACGTAAGCCGCGTTGTCAGCCGCAGGCGCGCCGCCCGCCACGTTCTCCGCGTGCAGGCCGTCAATCTCTTTCCAGTCTCTATCGAGGCAGATGATCTCAGCGTCGTGCTGCGACGGCAACGCTGCGAGCAGTCGCTCCTGCGTCAGCAACACGCTGACGCGCGCATCCGCGAGCATGAACGAGAGACGCTCCGCCGGATACGTCGGCTCTAACGGGACGTATGCGCCGCCCGCCTTGAGCACGCCGACGAGCGCGACGACCATCTCCACGGAACGCTCCGCGAAAACTCCGACCCGCGTCTCTGCCCGCACGCCCGACGCGCGCAGGCGTTCGGCCAACGCGTTCGCACGGCGGTTCAGTTCGCGGTAGTTGACGCGCTCATTCTCAAAGACGAGTGCGATCGCGTCGGGCGTGCGCTCGGCCTGCGCCTCGAACAATTCGTGCAGACAGGCGTGCGGCGGGTAGTCTCTCGCCGTGTCGTTCCATTCGACGAGCAGTTGTCGCCGTTCGGCGGGCGCGAGGAGCGGCACGGCGGCGAGGCGGCGCGCCGGGTGGACGACGAAACTTTCGAGCGCGGTTTGCAGTTGGCCGAGCATGCGCGCGATGGTCAGCGCGTCGAAGCGGCGGCGGTCGTAACTGAAGCGCAGCAGGAGTTGCGTGCCGGGCACGGCCAGCAAGTTGAGCGGGTAGTTTGTCCTCTCGACTTTCTGGATATTGCTGACGGACAGTTGCGCCAGTTGCTGACGGAACGAAGCGTCCACGGGGTAGTTTTCAAAGACGAGCAGGCTCTCGAAGAGCGGCACGCCGCGCGGCACGTCGCTCCACCCTTGCACCTGCACGAGCGGGCTGTATTCGTACTGGCGCAGTTCCGTCTGCTGTTCTTGTAGCGACTTCAACCAGGACAGGAGTTCTCGCCCGCCGTCAACCTCGACGCGCAGCGGCAGCGTGTTGATAAAGAGGCCGACCATCGCTTCGACCCCGGCCAACTCGGCAGGCCGCCCCGCGACCGTGACGCCGAACAACACGTCCGGCTCGCCGCTGTAACGATTGAGCAAGAGCGCCCACGCACCCTGTACGAGCGTGTTCAGCGTCAGCCCGTGTCTGCGCGCGAACGATTGCAGCGCGGCGGTTGTGTCCGTTGTTAGCGAAAGCTCTTGTTCGCCGTATCCCTCGTTTTCCCACCGCTCAAGATCTTCAACCGCGTCGCCGCGTGTCTTGACGCCCGGCAGCGTCGTCGGGGCGTTGAAGCCTTTGAGCGTTTGACGCCAGAACGCCTCGGCCTGCGTCAAGTCTTGCCGCCGCAGCCACGCGATGTAATCACGATACGGGCGCGGGCGTTCCGGCGCGAAACTCTCCCCGCGCGAGAACGCTTCGTAGAAAGCGAAGACCTCGCGCAAAACGAGCGGGATGCACCAGCCGTCGAGCATCAGGTGGTGATAGCTCCAGATGAATTGGTATGTGTCGGCGGAGAGTCGGAGCAGAGCGAGCCGCATCAAGGGGGCTTTGGAGAGATCGAAGCCACGGCGCAGATCGTCTGTGAGGTAAGCGCGCAGGCGTTCGTGCTGTTCGGCGGCGGGTAGTGCGCGCCAGTCTTCCTGCGCGAAGGGCAGACGCACGCTGCGGCGGACGACCTGCACCGGCTCGTCTACTCCCTCCCAGACGAAGGCCGTGCGCAGGATGGGATGACGATCAATCGTCTGCCGCCACGCGCGCTCGAACGCGTCCAGATCGAGCGCGCCGCTGAGCGTGCAATTCAACTGCTCGACGTACACTCCCGATTCGGGAGCGTAGACCGTGTGAAACAACAACCCTTGTTGGAGCGGCGAGAGCGGGTATAAATCCTCGACGTTTTTTCTACTCATCAATGGCCTCGAACTCTTCTTCATCCAGCCGTGCGAAGACGTTATCCAGTTGCTCCTGACCCAGCGCGGCGAGCGGGAAATCGGACGGCGTGTAACCGCCCGCTTCGGGCGTCAGGCAGTGTGCGACGAGCGCGCGCAGTTCCGCGTTGAAACTCTGAGCGAGGCGTTCCACCGTCTCGCGGCGATGAATGTTCTCGCTGTACGTCCAGTCCAGACGCAGTTGATTGCCGATGACGCTGCCCGTGATCTCAAGCAAGTGCCGCCTGCGTCCCGCCGGACTCGACAGACGCCCGCCCGATTCGCGCGCCAGCGCGAAAGGTGCGGACTGCGGCAACACCTGATCGAACTGGCCGAGGTAATTAAAACTGACCTCCGGCAAAGTAGCGGCGCGCAGTCTCTCGATCTCCGCCTGCGCCGATTCCGACGCGCACAGGTAACGCAGCAGGCCGTAGCCGATGCCGCGCGCGGGGATGGCGCGCAACTGCTCTTTGATTGAACGGAGGGCTGCGCCGAGTGACTCTGCGGCATCGCCCGGCGCGCGCGTGTCGCCGGGGGTGAGCGTGACGGGGAAGATCGTCGTGAACCAGCCGACGGTGCGCGAGAGGTCGAGGTCTTCCGCGATCTCTTCGCGCCCGTGTCCTTCGAGCGCGAGCGAGAGAGACGCGCGCCCGCTCCACTTCGTCAAAGCCTTCGCCAGCGCGGTCAGCAACAGGTCGTTGCTCTGCGTGTGATAAACCTCCGGCGCTTCGTGTAAGAGCGCGTGCGTCTCCTCCGCGCTCAAAGCGACGGACACGACGCTGGCCGAAGCCCGCGTGTTCTCGCCCGCGCGGAAGTCAACCGGCAGTGATGACGACGCCAGCCGCTCGGTTTGCGCGAGCCAGTAAGCCAACTCGGTCTGAACCGCTTCGGACTGCGCGTGCGCGGCCAAACGCTCAGCCCACTGCTTGAACGAAGTGGTCTTCGGCGGCAACTCAACGTCCTCTCCGCGACTCAACTGCCGGTAAGCCGTCAACAAATCTTCCAACAGGATGCGCCACGAAACGCCGTCAACCGCAAGATGATGAATCACGGTCAGCAGGCGTTGCGGTTTCCCGTCGCCGAGGTCGAACAGCGCGACGCGCATGAGCGTCCCTTCCTCGATGTTCAAACTCGCCTGTAGCTCGTCCGCGATTCTCTCGACGGCCGCCGATTGTTCCGCGTCCGCGAGCGCGGACAGGTCGAAGCGGCGGAAGGGCGTCTCGCCTTCGTGCGCCGCGTTGAATTGTCGCCAGCCATCTGCCACACGCTCGAAACGCAAATTGAGCGCGTCGTGATGAATGAGCAGATATTCAACGGTTCGCTCAAGCAGATCGGCGTCGAGAGGCTCTTTGACTTCGAGCAAGACGGCCTGATTGTAATGATGCGGCGCGGCTGCGTTGTGCTCGAAGAAGAGACGCTGGATCGGCGTGAGCGGGACGTGCCCGGTGACTGTCCCTTGCTCTGCCTCGACCGCGTTCGTCGTTCCGACAACCGATGCCAGCCCGGTAATCGTCTGGTACTGAAAAAGCTGTTTCGGCGTCAACCGCAGCCCCGCTTGATTGGCGCGCGCGATGATCTGAATGCTGAGGATCGAGTCGCCGCCCAACTCGAAAAAGTTATCGTCAACGCCGACGCTCCCGACGCCGAGCACCTGACGCCAGATTTCCGCGAGCCTGTGCTCGACCGGCGTGCGCGGTGCGACGAAAGTTTCCGCCGCCTCGTCGCGTGCAAACGTGGGCGCGGGCAGGGCGCGGCGATCAAACTTGCCGTGCGGCGTGAGCGGCAGCGCGTCGAGCATCACGAAGGCCGCAGGGATCATGTATTCGGGCAGCTTCTTTTTGAGGAAGCCGCGCAGTTCGGCGGGCGCGGTCGCCTGTCCCGCCTCGGCTACGGCGTAAGCGACGAGACGTTTATTGCCGCCGTCGCTCCCGTTACCGCCGCCGTCGTCGTAGGTCAACACCAGAGCCTCACGGATTGACGGGTGCTCGGCGAGCGCGGCCTCGATCTCGCCCAACTCGATGCGGAAGCCGCGAATCTTGACTTGATGATCGAGGCGACCGAGAAACTCTATCGCGCCGCCTTCGAGGTAGCGCACGAGATCGCCCGTGCGATATAGACGCGCGCCCGCCTGCGCGCCGAACGAATCGGGGATGAACATCTCGGCGGTGAGTTCGGGGCGGTTGAGATAGCCGCGAGCGAGACAGTCGCCGCCGATGAACAACTCGCCGGGGATGCCCGCGGGCACGGGTCGCAGGTGGTGGTCGAGAATGTAGGCTTGCGTGTTGGCGAGCGGGCGTCCGATGGGGACGGTCGCCGCAGCCGTTTCCGGCGCGTCGTGAGTTTCCGACGCGCCGTCGCGTTTGATGCGATAGGTCGTGACGCCGACGGTCGTTTCGGTCGGCCCGTAATGGTTGAAGAGTTCGCAGGACGAGGGCATCGCTTGCAGTTCGCGCACGTAAGCCCAGTGGGAAACTTCGCCGCCGAGCACGAGCGTGCGTCGCGGCAGAAGTTGTTCGGGGCGCGCGGCCGCTGCTTGCAACGCGGCGAGGTGCGAGGGCGCGATCTTGAGACAGTCTATCCGGTGGCGCGTGAAATAATCGGACATCGCCTCTGCGCTCGCCGTGCGTTCGCGCGACAGAAGGTGGAGCGTGCCGCCCATCACGAGCGGCGGGAAGATGGCCGTGACGGAGGAGTCAACCGTGAGAGGCTGCACCCACGCG
This sequence comes from Pyrinomonadaceae bacterium, assembly GCA_030841105.1. GTDB lineage: Bacteria > Acidobacteriota > Blastocatellia > Pyrinomonadales > Pyrinomonadaceae > JAIVJZ01. The sequence goes on along the minus strand of JAVEDE010000110.1, from coordinate 105,728 downwards.
TAAGCCGCATCGGGCGCGAGCCTGAGCCGTTCGAGCACGCCGTAGACGTAATTGACGAGCCGCCGCTGTTCGATGAGAACGCCTTTGGCCTTCCCCGTCGAGCCGGAGGTGTAGATCACGTAAGCCAGTTGACGCGCGTCGGTTTCCAAGTCGAGATTGTTGCCGCTCTCCTGCGCGATTGCTTGCCGGTCGGCGTCGAGACACACGACCTGTGCTTTGTGCGCGGGCAAACTTTCCAGCAGCCGCGACTCTGTGAGCAGCACGGGCGCGCGCGTGTCTTCCAACATGAAGGCGAGGCGTTCTTTCGGGTGCGACGGATCGAGCGGAACGTAGCCCGCGCCCGCCTTCAAAATTCCGACGAGGCCGATCACCATCTCAATCGAACGCTCGACGCAGATGCCGACCAACGCGTCCGCGCCGACACCGAGACGGCGCAGGTGTCGCGCCAACTTGTTCGCACGCGTGTTCAACTCCGCGTAAGTCAAAGTCTCGTCTTCAAAGACGAGCGCGGGCGCGGCGGGCGTTTGTTCCACCTGCCGCTCGAACAATTCGTGGAAGCACACGTCGCGCGGGTAAGCGGCGGCGGTGTCGTTCCACTCGTCGAGCAGTTGGCGCGTTTCCCGCTCCGTCAACAGCGGCAACTCGGAGAGGCGGCGGGCGGGGTGCGCGGCTATGCCTTCGAGGAGCGTGCGGAAATGTCCGGCCATGCGCTCGATGGTGGGCGGCTCGAACAAGTCCGTGTTGTAACCGAACGAACCTTTGAGGCCGTGCGGCGTCTCCTCCAACGAAAGCGTGAGATCGAACTTGGCGATGCCTGTGTCGGCGATGATCGGCGTGAGCGTCAGCCCCGGCAGTTCGAGCGCGGGCATCGGGGCGTTCTGCAAGACGAACAACACTTGAAACAGCGGCGAGTGGCTCGTGCGCCGCTCCGGCTGCAACTCGCCGACGAGACGCTCGAAGGGCAAGTCCTGATGCGTGTAGGCGGCGAGCGCGACTTCGCGGACGCGTCCGAGCAACTCGGAAAAAGTCGGGTCGCCGGAGAGGTCTGCACGCATGACGAGCGTGTTGACGAAGAAGCCGATCAGGCTTTCCGTCTCGGCGCGGTTGCGGTTGGCGATCGGCGAACCGACGCTGATGTCCTCCTGCCCCGTGTAGCGATGGAGCAAGGTCTGGAAGGCGGCGAGCAGCAGCATGAACAGCGTGACGCCCTCGCTCGCGGCGCGCGCTTGCAGGGCGTCGGAGAGGTTCGGGGGGAGCGCGAAGTGTCGGGTCGCGCCGCGGTAGCTCTGCACGGCGGGGCGCGGGTGGTCTGCGGGCAGTTCGAGCGCGGCAGGCATGCCTGCGAGTTGCCGCGTCCAGTAGGCGAGTTGTCGCTCCAGCACTTCGCCTTGCAGCCAACGCCGTTGCCAGTGTGCGAAGTCGGCATACTGGACGGATAGCTCCGCGAGCGGCGAGGGCAAGTTGTGCGAGAAGGCTTCGTAGAGCGTGGCGACCTCGCGGATGAGGACGGCCATTGACCAGCCGTCGCTGACGATGTGGTGCATGGTGAGCAACAACACGTGCTCGCGCTCGCCGAGTTGCAACAGGCGCGCGCGCAGCAACGGGACGGTTGACAGGTCGAAAGGCCGCAACGCTTCGTCCAAGGCCATGCGTTGAACTGTGGCCTCGCGCTCATGCTCCGGCGTTGCGCGCAAGTCAACGACGTGCAGTTTCATCGTGAGCGACGGCGCGATCTCCTGCCGCGCCTCGCCGTCGGCGACGGCAAAACTCGTCCGTAGCGATTCGTGCCGCCGCACCACCTCGTCGAAAGTTCGTTCGAGCGCAGGCATGTCGAGCGCGCCTGAGAGACGCACGGCGGCCGGGATGTTGTAGGCCGCGCTCTCCGGCTCGTATTGATCGAGAAACCACAGACGTTGCTGCGCGAACGAGAGCGGCAACGCTTCGCCGTCACGCGCGACCGCCGAGAGCGCGACGGGCGAGCTCGCGTCGCCGCCCTCGAAGCGATGCGATGCCACCGTTTCCGCCAGCGCGGCGACGGTCGGCGACTCGAACAGGGCGCGCACGGGCAACTCGACGCGGAACTTTTCGCGGACGCGGGAAATCACCTGCGTGGCGAGCAGCGAGTGGCCGCCGAGTTCGAAGAAGTTGTCGAGCGCGCCGACCTGCGTGAGATTCAAAACTTCGGAGAAGATGGCCGCCACCGTTTCCTCGTCCTCGTTGCGCGCGCGGACGAAAGTTTGCTGCGACGCGTCGCGCGACCCGTCGGGCGCGGGCAGCGCGCGGTAGTCAATTTTTCCGTGCGACGTGAGCGGCAGCGCGTCGAGCATCACGAAGGCCGACGGCAGCATGTATTCGGGCAGCCGCTCCTGTAGGAAGGCGCGCAGTTGCGGCACGAGCTTGCGCGCCGCATCGCGCGCGAGTTTCCCCCGTAGAGGATTGTTCGCGTAATCCGTCAGAGGCTTCGCGGCGTGAGTTGCTGTGGATGATGTATGCGTCGTGACTGCAAGCGGCGCGTGCGTCGAAGCTATAGTTGTCTTCACGAACACGACATCGAAGCTGCCGTCAGCGTCGTCGTCCGACAAAGTGACCTCGACCGCATAGGGCAACTCGCCTTCCAGCGACCAGAACTCTTCGGGGTCAACATCCGCACGCGCGGGCGTCGCACGTAGCTGTTCGCGCAGTTCGCCGACGGTCTCTGCCCCGCCCTCCGTCTCAAGCAACTCGACGATCCTGAGCGCGTCTGTCAGGCGCGCGTTCGGCACGCGACGGACGCCGAGCGTGTCGGGCGCAGTCTCCGTCAAATGCCGCCGCACGGCGTCGAGCGTCAAGGCGTCCTGCTGCCAGTCGAGCCATTGCACGTCGGCCGTCGCGGCGGTTTGCTCGCCGACGTGAAGCACCACGTCGTAGCGGAAGCGCGTCAGTTCGTTGTGATGTTGACCGCGCTTGAGTTGTATGCGCGTGCCGTTCAGTTCGGGCACGTGTGTTTTGAGCGACGTGAAGAAGCCCGGCGCGATGGCGAGTTCCTCTTCCTGCGCGAGATGCTCGCGCACGCGCTGTTGCAACTGCGTGCGCGAAAGCGCGGGCGCGGCTCGTTCCAACTGCACGGAGGCGTGGAACGCGTGCAGGAGCGGGAAGCTCCGCACGTCGCCGACGAAGACGAAGCCGCCGGGGCGCACCGCGCGCGCCGCGCCGCGCAGCACTTCGAGCAAGTATTCGACGCCGGGGAAATACTGGACGACGGAGTTGATGACCACCACGTCGAACGTCTGCGGCTCGACTTTGCGGAAGTCGTCCGCCGCCCGCTCGTCAAGCGTCAACTGCGGCAGTTCATGTTTCAAATTCTGCAACTGTCGCTCGATGTAGCGAAGCGCGGCGGGCGAGAAATCGGTGGCGCAGTAGTGAGTCGTGTACGGGGCGATGCGGAAGAGGAGCAGACCCGTGCCGCAGCCGATCTCAAGCACGCGACTCGGACGCAGAGACAGGATACGCTCGATGGTCTGGTCAACCCATTCGCGCATCTCTGCGGCGGGGATGGGCTGCCCCGTGTAGCTGCTGTTCCAGCCGGTGATGTTGAACGTTGCGCCTTCGCTCGCTGCCGCCGCGCTGTGGTGAACGTCTTCGTAGAGCGTCTGCCACCCGGCGGTGTGTTCGGCGGCCACAACTTCGGCGCGTGGTGCGCTCGCTGTTGCGTCCAACGCTTCCGGCTGCGAAGCGACGACGTAGGCCACCAGACGCTTATCGCCCGCCACGTCTTCGCGCGCGACGACGACGCTCTCACGCACGGCCGGGTAACTCGCGAGCGCAGACTCGATCTCTCCCGGCTCGATGCGGAAGCCGCGCAGTTTCAACTGCCGGTCGGCGCGTCCCAGAAAATCAATTCGCCCGTCGGGCAGGTAGCGCGCCATGTCGCCCGTGCGGTAGAGACGCCCGCCCGCCTCTGCGCCGAACGGATCGGGGATGAACTTGTCGGCCGTCAACTCCGGCCGGTTGACGTAGCCGCGCGCCAGCCCGACGCCGCCGACGTAGAGTTCGCCCGCAACGCCGACGGGGACGGGTTGGAGTTGCGCGTCGAGCAAGTAGATTTGCATGTTCGCCAACGGGCGGCCGATGGGCGGCGACTGCCCCGGCGCGGCGTCGCCACCGTATTCACCGAACGACGCGCAGACGCTTGTTTCGGTCGGCCCGTAGGCGTTGATGAAACGGCGTCCGCTCGCCCAACGCGCCGCGACCCCGGCGGGGCACGCTTCGCCCGCGACGATCAAGGTCTGCAACGCGGGCACGTCAGCGGGGTCGAGCAAGGCGAGGACGGCCGGAGTGAGCGTGACCGTCGTGATCATCTCTTCGCGCAAGAGACGCGCGAGCGCGGGGGGCGAGACGAGGTTCTCTCGGCTCGTCATGCAAAGCGCCGCGCCGGTTGCGAGCGCCATGAAAATTTCCGAGGTCGCCGCGTCGAAAGTCAGTTCCGCGAACTGCAAGACGCGGCTCGACGCGTCCACACCGAACCCGCGCGACTGCGCCGTCGCCAGATTGCACACGCCGCGATGCGCGACCGCCACGCCCTTCGGCCGCCCCGTCGAGCCGGACGTGTAGATCACGTAAGCCAGATTGTCCGGCGTCGCCGACGCGGGCAGATTGTCTTTCGCTTCTTCGCGAGCTATCACTCGCCAATCGTCGTCGAGGCACAAGATCTCGACGGCGTGCGCGCGCGTTTTCTCCGACAAACGCCGCACGGTTAAGACGACGCGCGCGCCCGTCTCACGCAACATGTCGCCGAGCCGCGCCGACGGGTGCGCGGGGTCTAAGGGCAGATACGCGCCGCCCGCCTTGAGCACGGCGAGCACGGCCACGAGCATCTCCGGCGAACGTTCCAGACAGATGCCAACCACCTGCTCCGGCGCGACTCGCTTCCGGCGTCGCAGGTGGCGCGCGAGTTGGTTGGCGCGTTCGTTCAACTCGCGGTAGGTCAACTGCGACTCGACGCCCGCGCCGTCCGCCCCGACGAACTGGAGGGCGACCGCATCGGGCGTCCGTTCAACCTGTCGCTCGAAGAGTTGATTGAGACATGCGTCGTGCGGGAACGGGGCGCGCGTGTCGTTCCATTCGGAGAGTAGTTGTCGCCGTTCAACTTCGGCCAGCAGCGGCAACTCCGCGAGGCGCGCTTCGGGGTTGCGCGCGACGGCTTCCAGCAGAATCCGGTAGTGGTTGATGAATCGCTCGATGGTGGAAGCGTCGAAGAGGTTTGTGTTGTACTCGAAGAACCCCTTTAGTCCGTGCTCCGTTTCTTCCATTAGGACGGTCAGATCGTATTTCGCCGACTCGCTCTCGATCTCCAGCAAGTTGATCTTCAAGCCCGCAATTTCGAGCGCGGGGATGGGCACGTTTTGCAGGACGAAGGCCACTTGAAAGATCGGCGAATGGCTCAGGTCGCGCTTCGGTTGGAGTTCTTCGACCAACCCCTCGAACGGCAAATCCTGATGCGCGTATGCGCCGAGCGACACGTCGCGCACGCGGCCGAGAAGTTCTCTGACGGTCGGGTTGCCGGAGAGGTCTGTGCGCTGCACCATCGTGTTGACGAAGAACCCGATCAACTCTTCGATCTCGATGCGGTTGCGCCCGGCGATGACCGAGCCGACGATGATGTCCGTCTCGCCCGTGTAGCGGTGGAGCAGAGTTTGGAAGACGGCCAGAAGCGTCATGTAGAGCGTGACGGATTCCCGCTGGCTCAAAACTTTGAGGGCTTCGAGGAGTTCCAAAGGGAAGGTGACGAACTTCGACGCGCCGCGGAAAGTTTGCATCGCGGGTCGCGGGCGGTCGGCGGGCAATTCGAGCACGGGCAGGTCGCCGCCGAGTTGTTGCTTCCAGTAGTTGAGTTGAGTTTCGAGCACCTCGCCGCGAAACCACTCGCGCTGCCAGTGTGCGAAGTCCGCGTATTGCACGGGGAGTTCGGGAAGTTGCGGAGCTTCACCGGCCGAGAGTTTTTCGTAGAGCGCGATGACTTCCCTGACGAGCACGCCCATTGACCATGCGTCGGAGGCGATGTGATGCATCGTCAGGAGCAGGACGTGTTCTTGCGCGGAGAGACGCAGCAAGCCCGCGCGCATGACCGGCCCTTCCGACAAATCGAACGGACGCTGCGCCTCTTCGCCCGCCAGACGCAACGCCTCTTGCTCCCGCTCGCCCTCCGGCAACGCTTCCAGATTCACTGGCGCGAGCGTCAAAGTTACGTCGGGCGCAATCACTTGCAGCGGTCGCCCGTCAACGCTCTTGAAGGTCGTCCGCAAAACTTCGTGGCGGGCGAGCACGACGTTGAGGCTTTGTTCGAGCGCGGCGGTGTCGAGTTGCCCGTCGAGGCGCACCGCCGACGGGACGTTGTAGAAGGGGTTGCCGGGGACGAGTTGATCCAGAAACCAGAGCCGCTGTTGCGCGAAGGAGAGCGGCAGGAGATCGCCCCCGCGCGCGACGCGTCGCATCGGCAGGGCGAGCGCGCCTTGCGCCAGCAGCTTCGTCTCGTTGACGCGTTCGGCGAGTCCGGCGACGGTGGGCGACTCGAAGATGCTCCGCAGCGGCAACTCCAACTGGAACATTTCGCGCACGCGCGAGATGACCTGCGTGGCAAGCAAGCTGTGGCCGTCGAGTTCGAAGAAGTCGTCGTTGACGCCGACCTGCGCGATGCCGAGCAGTCTCTGCCAGATGTCGCAGAGCGTGCCTTCCACCTCGTTGCGCGGGGCGACGTAATCGCTCGTCAAACTCGGACGCGAATGAAGCGCACGCGGCGTCGCCGCCTGCGGCTGTTCGGCGTAAGGCGGGACTTCATACGACGCACCCGTCGCCGCTTCTTCCAGCCGCCGCGCTTCCACCCAGTAACGCTGACGCTCGAAGGGATAGGTCGGCAGCGAAACGCGCCGCCGTCGTTCGTGTGAGAAGAAGCCGCGCGCGTCAAACGATTTCCCCGCCAGCCACAGTTGGCCTAGAGCGTTCAGCAGCGAAACCGCGTCGGACTCCGGCGAGGCGGGATGACGCAGCGACGACGCGACGACGTGACCGGCAGTTTTCGACGGATGCTGTTTCGCCAGCGCGCCGAGCGTTCGTCCGGGGCCGACCTCCAACAAGATCAACTCCGGCTCTTTCAATAACGTGCCCACGCCGTCTGCGAACCGCACCGTCTGTCGCAAATGCTGCGACCAGTAGAGCGGGTCGGTCGCCTGTGCGTCGGTGATCCACGTGCCGGTCACGTTCGAGACGAAGGGGATGCGCGGCGGTCGCAAGGTGAGGCGTTCGACGCGTTCGACGAACGCTCCGAGAATCGGCTCCATCATCTTCGAGTGCGCGGCCTGCGCGGTCTGCAAGCGACGGCAATCTAAGCCTCGACTCAGCAAGTCGGCTTCCAGCCGTTCGACCGCGGCGGGAGTGCCCGCCACCACGCACATCAACGGAGAGTTGACGGCGGCCAGCGAAAGCTCGCCGTTCAAGTGCGGTCGCACTTCCTGCTCCGAGAGCGGCACGGCCAGCATCGCGCCCGCGGGCATCTGCTGCATCAGACGCCCGCGCGCGGCCAGCAGCGAGAGCGTCTCTTCGAGCGTGAAGACTCCGGCCAGACACGCTGCGGCATACTCGCCGGTGCTGTGCCCGATCATCACCTGCGGCTCGATGCCCCACGACATCCAGAGACGCGCCAGCGCGTATTCGATCACAAAGAGCGCGGGTTGAAAGACCGACATCTCGTTGAGCTTGAGCGCGGCCGCGTCGCGTTCCGCCGCGCGCGGGTAGAGGACGCGGCGCAGATCGAGTCCCAGATACGGTTGCAGCAGTTCGGAGCACGTCTCCACCTGCTCGCGAAAGACAGGCTCGTGCTCGTACAGTTCAAGCCCCATCTCGACGTACTGCGTGCCGCCCCCTGAGAACAGGAAAGCGACCGGGCGTTCAACCGTCTCATGGAAGTTTGTGTGGACGCGCTTTCCGTCTAAAGTTTCGAGGACGCGCGCGGCATCCTCCGCGTCTCGACACACCACCGCGCGGCGATGCTCGAACGTCTTCCGGCCGACGGCGCAGGTGTAGGCCACGTCGGCGAGATTCGCGCCGGGATTCTCTTTGAGATGACGCGCGAGGTTCGCCGTCAAGGCTTCAAGCGCGGTGTCCGTCTTGGCCGACAGGAGCAACAACTGGTACGGCCTGCCCGCGTCCGTCTCCTCAACTTCGGGCGCTTCTTCGACGACGACGTGTGCGTTCGTCCCGCCGATGCCGAAGGAACTGACGCCCGCGCGGCGCGGCGTTCGTCCACGCTTCCACTCGGCGAGTTGGCGGTTGACGAAGAAGGGGCTGTTGGCGAAATCAATGTTCGGGTTGGGCTGCTCGAAGTGGAGGCTCGGCGGGAGTTGTTTGTGTTTGAGCGCGAGCACGGTCTTGATCAAGCCAGTCACGCCCGCCGCCGTGTCGAGATGCCCGACGTTGGTTTTGACGGAGCCGATGGCGCAAAAGTTTTTCTCGTCGGTCTCCGCGCGGAAGACCTGCGTGAGCGCGGCGATCTCAATCGGGTCGCCCAAGGTTGTGCCCGTCCCGTGCGCTTCGATGTAAGAGATGGTGTCGGCTTCCACTTCGGCCATCGCGCGCGCTTCGGCGATCACTTCCCTCTGCCCTTCGATGCTCGGCGCGGTGTAGCCCACCTTCATAGAGCCGTCGTTGTTGATGGCCGAGCCGCGTATGACGGCGTGAACGGTGTCGCCGTCGGCGAGCGCATCTTCCAAACGCTTGAGCACGACGATGCCAACGCCGCTGCCAACGACCGTCCCTTCCGCGTTCGCGTCGAACGCGCGGCAGTGGCCGTCGGGCGACATGATGCCGCCCTTCTGGTAGACGTAGCCCGCGTTCTTAGGCACGCGCACCGACACGCCGCCAGCCAGCACCATGTCGCTCTGAAACGTCTGCAAACTCTGGCACGCCAACACGACGGCGACGAGCGAAGTGGAGCACGCCGTCTGCACGCTGACGCTCGGCCCGCGCAAATTCAACTTGTAAGAGACGCGCGTCGGCAGGAAGTCCTTGTCGTTGCCGATCATGGCTTGAAAGTCGCCGACGGCGCGGATCACTTCGCGGTTCGAGTAGAGGTTGTAGAGCAGGTAGGTGTTCATCCCCGCGCCCGCATAGACGCCGATGCGCCCCGCGTAAGCGTCCGAGTTATAACCGGCGTCCTCCAGAGCCTCCCACGCGCATTCGAGAAACAGGCGGTGCTGCGGATCGATCACTTCGGCTTCGCGCGGATTGATGCCGAAGAAGGGCGCGGCGAATTGTTCGATGTCGTCGAGGACGCCCGCGGCGCGGACGTAATCCGGGTGCGAGAGCAACGCTTCGTCCAGCCCCGACGCCGCCAGTTCCTCATCCGTGAAGAAGGAGATTGACTCGACGCCCTCGCGCAAGTTGCGCCAGAACTCCGCGACGCTGCGCGCGCCCGGAAAACGCCCGGCCATCCCGACGACGGCGATGTCCTCGCCCCTCGTCTCCACTGGCGTTGGTTTACTGCTCATCGCTCTCTCACACGCCCTTCGTCAGTTGTTGTCGCCGCCGGTTGAACATTTCCTTGCGCTTCTTCACGCGGTCGTCCGTCTGTTGCAACGCGGGCTGCTGCTGTTGTCGCCCGTTGAAATACTTCGCCAGCGAACTGACGGTCGGGTATTTGAACAACTCGATGACCGGCACTTCCGTCTGCAACACCTCGCGCAGGCGCGCGTGAACCTGCGCCATCAACAGCGAATGCCCGCCGAGGTCGAAGAAGTTGTCCTGCGTGCTCAAACGCTCGACCTGTAGTGCATCCTGCCAGATTCCGGCGATGGTGCGTTCCAGTTCGGTCTGCGGCGCGACGTAATCGGCCGCGCCCGTTGCCCCCGTGCCCTGCATCGAAGGCGCGGGCAGCGCGCGACGATTGATCTTCCCGTTCGGCGTCAGAGGCATCGCGTCGAGCATGACGAAGGCCGAGGGGATCATGTAATCGGGGAGCTTCTGCTTGAGGAACTGACGCAGTTCGCCCGTCGCGAGCGACGCATTCGTCACCAGATACGCGACCAGCCGCACCTCGCCCGCCGCGTCCTCGCGCGCGACGAGCACCGCCTCTTCGACCGCCGCGTGTTCCGACAACGCGCTCTCGACCTCGCCCGGTTCGATCCGGTAGCCCCTGATCTTCACCTGCTGATCCACGCGACCGAGAAACTCTATCCGGCCGTCGGGCAAATAGCGCGCCGCGTCGCCCGTGTGATAGAGACGCGCGCCCGCACGCGCGCCGAACGGATCGGGGATGAACCGCTCGGCCGTCAGTGCGGGATGATTGAGATAACCGCGCGCCAGCCCGTCGCCGCCGATGTACAACTCGCCCTGCACGCCGACGGGCTGCGGCCGGAGTCTGCGGTCGAGGATGTAGATTTGCGTGTTGGCGACGGGTCGGCCGATGGGAATCTGTTGCTCCGCGCCGCGCACCTCGTAGGCCGTTGACCAGATCGTCGTCTCGGTCGGCCCGTACATGTTGAGTATCCGTCCTTCGACGACTCCTGCCAGTTCTTCCGCCAGCGCGACGGGGAACGCCTCGCCGCCGACGAGCATCACGTCGAGCGAGCGGAGAGCCTCTTTCGCCTGCGGGTCGAGCAGCAGCATGCGCGCGTGCGACGGCGTGCATTGCAGGTGCGTCACGCCGTGGCGTTTGACTAGCGCGGGCAGAGAGTAGTCTTGGTGGGCGGCGACTCGCTGGCTGCGTTCCCTGACGAGGTTGAGTTGGCTGAGGCCGTGCATTACCGAAGCGAAATCTATGCCGAAGTCTATGAGACATGCGACCTCGTTCACGCCGATGGCCTTGAGTCGTTCGACGATGCGGAGACAGTTGGCGGGCGTGCCAAAGAGGCCGCTCGTTTCAAAGTAGCGGTCGAAGGCGCGCGCTAAGAGTTCCCGCATGTCGCTCTCCGTGAAGTCGGCCGACTCGACATCCTGCCCCATGCTCTGCGCGAGGCTGCGCCACAAACCGACGCTGCTGCGCAGGTAATTGCAGAACGGCTCGTAGACCTTCTCGCGGACAATCTCCGCGTCGCGCCCGACGAAGGTGTGCAGCATCAGCGTGACGTGGCCTTCGCCCTCGTGCCCAGCCTGCCGCCAAGCATCACGATAGACTGCGATCTTCTCCGCCACCTCCTCGAACGTTTGGCCGAGCAGGTGCGTCAAAACGTTCGCGCCGATCTCGCCCGCCATGCGAAACGTCTCCGCGCTTCCGGCGGCAGTCAACCACACGGGCAGTTCGGGTTGGAGCGGGCGCGGAAATATTTTCACTTCGAGTTCGTTGCCCGCGCCGCCTGCCGCCGTCAACGTCTCGCCGCGCCACAGTTTGCGCACGCTCTCGATCCCTGCCGTCATCACTTCCTTGCGCGTGGCGTAATTCTCCGGCGCGAACACGAAGTCGTTCGAGTGCCAACCGGAGGCGAAGGCGATGGCGACGCGCCCGCGCGAGATGTTGTCCACGACCGCCCACTCTTCGGCGACGCGGATCGGGTTGTGCAACGGCAACACGACGCTGCCCGCCCTGATCCCGATGCGCCCGGTGATGGCGGCAATCGCTGCGCTCGTCACGGACGGGTTCGGGTAGAGTCCGCCGAACGCATGAAAGTGTCGCTCCGGCGTCCACACCGCCGCGAAGTCATGCGCGTCCGCAAACTTCGCCCCTTCCAGCAGCAGGCGATATTTGTCTTCCGCCTCGCTGCCTTCGTCGCTGGCGAAGTAGAAGAGACTGAAATCCATCGGCTTGTTTGCCGTCGCCCTCTCCGTGGTGGCGGGCGCGTAGCCGACGCCTTCCTGCTCCGCATGAATGACGACCTTGAAGCCACGCGTCAACGTCCACAACAATTCAAGGATGGAGATGTCGAAGGAGGTGTTCGTCACGGCCAGCCAGACGCCCGGCGCATCGCTCGCCAAACGTTCGTTCATCGCCGCCAGAAAGTTGTTGAGGTTGCGGTGACAGATCAACGTGCCCTTCGGCCTGCCCGTCGAGCCGGAGGTGTAGATCACATAAGCCGTGTTATCGGGCAACGCCACGTTCGCAAGGTTCTCCGCGCTCTCTTGCGCGACTCGTTGCCACTCCGCGTCGAGGCTCACGATGCGCGCCGTGTCGCTCGTCGTCGGGAGTTCCCCGGCCAAGTGTTCTTCCGTTAAGACGAGAGGCGGGCGCGTGTCGCCGAGCATGTGTGTGAGACGCTCTTTCGGCGCGGCCGTGTCGAGCGGGAGATAAGCCGCGCCCGCCTTGAGCACGCCGAGCATCGCGACGAGCAGCAACGGCGACCGCTGCATGTAGATGCCGACAACTGTTTCAGCCCCGACGCCGTGTGCGCGCAGGTGGCGTGCGAGTTGGTTGGCGCGTTCGTTCAACTCGCGGTAGGTCAATGCCTCGTCTTCAAAGACGAGCGCTGCGGCGTCGGGCGTAGCATGAGCCTGCGTCTCGAAATATTGATGGACGCATGTGTCTTCACTGTAACCGGCGCGCGTGTCGTTCCACGCGGCTAGGAGTTGATGCCGCTCGGCGTCGTTCAGTAAGGATAAATCCGCGAGTCGTTGTTCGGGATGGGCGACGATGCTTTCGAGGAGCGTCTGGAAGTGATCGGCCATGCGTGCAATCGTCGCGTGGTCGAAGAGGTCTGTGTTGTAGCGCAACGCGCCGGAGAGCGTGCCTTCGGCTTCGACCATGATCAGTTCGAGTTCAAACTGCGCGACGCGCTCTTGCAAGGCGTAGGATTCGACTTCGTGCCCGGCGAGTTCCATCCGCGCGCCTGCCTCGCCCATGACGAACATCGGCACGTTATGATCTTCCAGCCGGTGCAGACGTTGCAGGAGAAACAGGGCTTGAAACAACGGCGAGCGACTCGGATCGCGGACGGGTTGCAAGCGTTCGATGAGGAGCGGGAACGGGTAATCCTGACGCTTGAGCGCGGCCAACACGTTGAGCCGCACCTGTCGCAGAAATTCCGCGAAGGTCTGGTCGCCCGACAGGTTCGCGCGCAGCACGATGGGGTTGACGAAGTAGCCGACGGTTGACTTGAACTGCGCGCGGCTGCGCCCGCTGGCGAGCGAGCCGACCCACACGTCCTCTTGCGCCGTGTACTTGTGGAGCAGCACCTCGAAGGCCGCGAGCAGCACCATGTAGAGCGTCGCGCGCTCTGTCTTCGCCACTTCGGCGAGGCGCGCCGTCAGTTGTTCGTCCAGTTTGAAAGTGTAGGACGCGCCGCGATAAGTCTGCACGGGCGGCGGCGGGCGATCAACGGGAAGTTTGAGCAACGGCGGTTCGCCTGCCAGATGCTTCTGCCAGTACTCCCGGAGACGCTCGCCGTGCTCGCCCGCGAGCATCTCGGATTGCCAGCGGATGAAGTCCGTGTATGGCGCGGCGGGTTCGGGCAGAGACGTTGGCGCGTGGCCGTCCTCGCCGTCATTAGTGGGGCGCATCAACCGAAGCTCGTTCATCAGCAGTACGAGCGACCACAGATCAATGGCGATGTGATGCGCGGTGAGGAGGAGGATGTGCTGCTGTGCCGTTCGCTTGAACAGGTGGACGCGAAACAGAGTGTCTTGCTCAAGGTCGAACGGGCGGTGCGCCGCTTCCACGAGTCGCTCGTCCAACTCGTCCGCGCTCCACGTCGCGGCGTCTATCTCTTCAAAGTGAACTTCGCGCGCGTCGTGGATGAGTTGCGTTGGTTGGCCGTCGCGCGTGAAGTAAGTTGTGCGGAGCGACGGGTGACGATCAATGAGCGTCTGGAAGGCGCGGCGCAAGGCCGCGACGTTTAAATCCGAGACGACGCGCATGGCGAAAAAGACGTTGTAGGCCGCGCTCTCCGGCGCGAGTTGGTGTAGAAACCAGAGTGCGCGCTGGCCGTAGGAGAGAGGGTGCTCGGAGGCTGACGGAGGAACAGCTTCTGCGATCATGGTGAGTGTCCGATCTTTCGCCGCCGTCTAAGGCATCACGTTTGACAGACGAAGCGATGCGGGCGAGCAGTCGGGAGGATTGCCTGTCGCGGATCAATCTTCGCGCCGTGAACCGCTGCTTGCGCAAAACTAATGAGCCGGTTGTAGATGATAATTTGGCGCGCGTCCGGGTGAAGCGCGCTGTGCGTTGAGCGGCGTCATACTATAATCATTTTTTCGGATTGAGATCAAACCGGCTCGCGCTAAAAGGGTTTCCGGGTAGTGTTTAAGCATGTCTGCAAGAACCTTGCATGAAAATCTCGCCGCCCGTCGCCCCGGCGGAAAAACGCCGGAAAATAATTGACGCGGGCACGGCGGCCAACTAGCATGTCGCGTGCTCTAAGACCCTTAGCATGAGTTCGGCCGTGTCCACCCACTTACCCGGCATAGGAAATCAGATGGAAAATAAAATCCCCTCCCCACTCTCACAGACAGGTGTGCTCGCAAGTCTGGTCGTGCTCTTGTGCGTCGCGCTCGTGTGCTATCTCGCCGTCCGGCTGCAAAGTCCGCCCGCCGCCGTCTCGGCCGACGCGCCCGCGTCCGAGTTCTCTTCCGGCCGCGCGCGCGCACACCTCGCGAGCATCGCGCGCAAGCCTCACCCGCTGGGCACGGAGGAACACGCGGCGGTCAGGGACTACATCCTCGGCCAACTCACGGCGGCGGGTCTCAGTCCTGAGACTCAGGAGACGCTGGCGTTGAATCCGAACGTGATTCCCAACCGCGCGGGCAATGTCCGCAACGTGCTGGCGAGACTCAAAGGCAGCGGCGGCGGAGGCGGTAAAGCCGTCCTGCTCGCCTCGCACTACGACAGCGTTGCGCCCGGCCCCGGCGCGAGCGACGACGGCGCGGGCGTGGCGGCGATGCTCGAAACCTTGAGGGCGTTGAAGACGGGCGCGCCGTTAAAGAACGACGTGATCTTCTTTTTCTCCGACGGCGAAGAAGGAGGGCTGCTCGGCTCGCGCGCGTTCACGAGCGAACACGCGTGGGCGAAGGACGTGGGGCTGGTGCTGAACTTTGAAGCGCGCGGACATCAAGGCCCCTCCATTATGTTCGAGACGAGCCGGAACAACAGTTGGCTCATCCGAGAGTTTGCGCGCGCCGCGCCGCACCCGGTGGCGACCTCTTTCGCTTACGAAGTCTACAGCCGCCTGCCGAAAGACACGGACTTGTCCGTCTTCAAAGACGCGAATCTCGCGGGGATGAATTTCGCCTACATCAACGGCGTCACGCACTATCACACCTCGCTCGACAACGCCCAAAACTTAGACGAGCGCAGCCTCCAACATCACGGCTCATACGCGCTCGCCTTAACCAGACATTTCGGCAATCTCGACCTGAACGCGTCGCAGTCCGGCAACGCCGTCTACTTCGACCTCTTCGCCTCGACCCTCGTCCGTTACTCCGAAGCGTGGGTCGTCCCCTTCGCAGTGCTGACCACACTTTTATTTCTCGCGGTCGTCTTCCTCGGATTACGCAGGAAGCAACTCTCGCTCGGACGGACGCTCTTGTCATTCGTGCTTTTGCTGGTCGGCCTCGCGCTCAACGCGGTGTGCGTGTCGCTCGTCTGGATGCTCGTCGGAAGTTTGCACCCGAACTATGAGCAGATGCATCAAGGCGTCACTTACAACAGCGGCTTCTACACACTGGCCTTCGTGTTCCTGACGCTCGCGCTCGCTTCGGCGATCTTCATCCTGCTGCGGAAGCGTCTCGGCTTTCTCAATCTGGCGGTGGGGGCGTTGCTCTGCTGGCTCGTGGCGATGTGGTTGACCAGCCTCGCCATGCCGGGCGCGAGTTACCTGTTCACGTGGCCGCTCTTCTTCAGCCTGCTCGGACTCGGCTACGTCATCTTTTCCGCGGGGCACGCAACAGACGCAACAAGGACGCGCAGTCCGTTGACGCCGCTCGTGCTTTCGCTGGCGGCCATCCCCGCGCTCGTGCTCCTCGCCCCGGCCATCTATCACATCTCCGTCGCCCTCCCGCTCATCTTATCCGGCGCGGTGATGGTGCTCGTACTGCTCGTCGTCGGGTTGCTCGTCCCGCATCTGCACATCCTCACGTCCGCGCGCAAGTGGCTCTTGCCCGCCGCCGCTCTCGTCGTCGCCCTCGCCCTGCTCGTCGCCGGAGCGCTCACGTCCGGTTTCGACAAGGAACACCCCAGACCCGACAACCTCTTCTACGGTCTCGACGCGGACGCGGGCAAAGCCGTTTGGGCGAGTCTGGACGATGCGCCGGACGAATGGACGACGCAATTTTTCCCCGCGCCCGTGGCGCGAAGTCCGGTCACGGAATTTTTACCTTTGATCACGGTGGACTTTATGAAGAGTCCCGCGCCGCTCGTCCCGCTGCCCGCGCCGGAGGCGACGCTCCTGTCCGACGCCCCGACGAGCAGCGGCGGGCGAACCCTGCGCCTACGCATCAACACGCCGCGACAAGCGCCTTTCCTTTCCGTCTACGTGAACCCGAAAGTTGAAATCGCGTCAGCGCAAGTCAACGGCAAACCCCTGCCCACGAACGCCGCGCCCGGCGCGGCCGAAACGGGTTGGTCGCTGCTTTATTACGCGATGCCTGCGGGGGGTGCGGAGTTGACGTTGGAAGTGAAAACGGCGCAGCCCGTCGAGATGCGCGTCATAGATTTGTCTTACGGGCTGCCGCAAACTCTGACGCAAACCATGCGCGCGCGACCCGACAACATCATCTCCACCTTCTTCCCGTTCAGCGACGGGACGCTGGTCAGCAAGTCGTTCAAGTTTTAAGTTCGTCTCACACCCGGCCGCGACAGTTGAGCATAGATGAGTATTTGACGAGCATGACTTCAAACGCTTCATGGTTTTCCAGCCCACAACCAAATTCGCGCGCGCGGCTGCGCCTCTTCTGCTTCCCCTACGCCGGGGGCGGCGCGGTGATCTACCGCGCGTGGCCTGAGTTGCTGCCGTCCGAGATCGAGATTTCCGCCGCGCAACTTCCCGGACGCGGCAACCGCATCAGAGAAGCTCCCTACACCGCGCTGTCGCCTTTGGTGCAGGCGACGAGCGAGGCCATCCTGCCGCACCTCGACCGCCCTTTCGCCTTCTTCGGTCACAGCATGGGCGCGATGATCGCCTTTGAACTCGCGCGCCATTTACGCGCGAGCGGCAGCCCGCAACCCGTCCACCTGTTCGTGTCCGGCCGCCGCGCCCCGCAGATACCGCGCGCCCCGCGCGTCAGATTCGACGCTCCCGAACCGGAGTTCGTCGCCGAATTGCGCGACCTCGAAGGCACGCCGCCCGAAGTGTTGGATCACCCCGAACTGATGCAACTGATGCTGCCGCTGCTGCGCGCCGACTTCTCCGTCGTACACACCTACGCTTACGCGCCCGCCCCGCCACTCGACTGTCCCATCACCGCCATCGGCGGCCTACAGGATGAGGAAGCGAACCGCGCGCAACTCGAAGCGTGGCGCGAGCACACGAACGCCGCCTTCAAAGTCCGCATGCTTCAAGGCGGCCACTTCTTCCTGCACCACGAACGCGCTCTACTGCTCCGCGTGATCGCGCAGGAATTGCGAGAGCACATCTCTTAAATTTGCTTTGTGGTCTAATCGAGACTCAGGAGACGACGCTTGATAGGCGGCCAGCGTGTCGGACTCGACCTGACCGTAGTTGAGTTTGATGATGCGGTCGGCGACGTGATAGTAGCGGTCGTCGTGGCTGATGACGAGCACGGTCTTGCCTCTCGCTTTCAGGTCGGGCAAGAGTCGCAGGTAGAAGATTTCCTTGAACACCGGGTCTTGATCGGCCGCCCATTCGTCGAACACGTAGATCGGGCGATCTTCGAGATAGGCGGTCAGTAAAGCGAGTCGTTTGCGTTGCCCCTGCGACAGATCCACCGTGGACAATTTGCCGCCGCTGATCCGGACTTTACGATCCAGTTGGAGTCGCACCAGATAGTCGTGCGCTTTGGCGTCGAGGTCGGGCGCGCCGAGGCCGAGCAGACTTTCAAACACGTAGAAGTCGGAGAACACGGCTGAGAAATGTCTGCGGTAGAACGTCTGGTTGCGGTCGGTCAGAGGCACGCCGTCGAGTCGAATTTCTCCCGCTTCCGGCGAGTAGAGTCCGGTCAGGAGTTTGACGAGCGTCGTCTTCCCGCTCCCGTTGCCGCCCGTGATGAAGATCAACTCGCCCGGCGCGCAGCGAAAATCAATCGGCCCCAGTTGAAAACTGCGATTGTCATGCTCGTTCCGGTAGCTGTGCGTGACGCCTCGCAGTTCGAGCGACGACCATTTGAATTGCGTCTCGCCCGCCGCCGCGTGTGGGTCTTCCTCCGCGTCGCCGGAGAGCGACATGCCGAGCGCGCGGATCGCTTTCAAAGCAACTTGCGCGCGCCCGATGGTGGGGAGTTGAGATAGCACCGCTTCGAGCGGCGACATCATGAAAAGGATCGTTAAGACATAGCCCGTCAAGGTCGGCGCGTCTATCCGGACGACGTTCGGCAGGGCGAACAGCAGCAGCCCGATGAAGACCAGAAACAGGATGTGCCCCCAGTTCCCCGCGACCGCGTAAACCGACATGCCGGTGACGAAATGCCGCTTCAACGCGGCGGCCGTCGAGGCCAGCGAGACGGACAAAAACTCCTCGCGTCGCTCCGGGTGTAGTTTGAGTTCCTTGACGCCTTCGATGAGCGCGCGGAAGTGTTTGAGGAGCGCGTCCTGCTCTTCGCGGACGTGATGCAGGTGGCGCAGAGCGCGCGCGACCGGCAGTTGGTAACTCACGATCCCTACTGCCATCATCAACCCCACGACCAGCAAGACGATCCACGACAGCCAGCCGAGATAAATGAGACAACCGACGACAATCGCGATGTTGACGAGCAGGATCGGGATGAGGATGAAGCCGTTGGTGATCGAGAGCACGTCGTCGGTGAGCGACGCCAGCAGGCGGTGCGCGCCGAGTTCTTCCAGACGGCGCAGCGGAGTCGCGGCGATGCG
This sequence comes from Pyrinomonadaceae bacterium, assembly GCA_030841105.1. Classification (GTDB taxonomy): domain Bacteria; phylum Acidobacteriota; class Blastocatellia; order Pyrinomonadales; family Pyrinomonadaceae; genus JAIVJZ01. Next base: position 86,794 of record JAVEDE010000110.1, on the reverse strand, counting down.
GCGGCTCAGGTGGACGCGCAGATCGAAACTCGCGCGTTGCGATAAACGGATCAACAAGAGTTCCGACACGACGGCGGTGATGAACTTGCCCGCACAGAGCGCGGCAAAGCCCCAGACGAGTAAAGCCGTCGGAGATTGTGAGCGCGAGACGGCGGCGTGGATGAACGCGATCAGCCCCGTGCTGGCGAACCCGCTGAACACGCCCATCAACACCGCCGCGACAACCGCGCGGCGCGACGAGCTAAGCAGGAGCGACAGAAGTTCCATCAGCCTTCAACGACGACGCGGCGACTGCCGTCTCATCCCGCCTTCCTTGTCTGTTCGAGTCGTGGGGCGAAGCCTGGAAAGAATTTATCGAGGCAGACGACCTCGTGGCCGTCGCTCAACAGACGCTCGCACAGGTGCGACCCGATAAAACCCGCGCCACCTGTGACGAGAATCCTCATGCGTCCCCTTCGAGTCGTAAACGCCCGCTGCGGAATTTAACTTGGACGAGATTTAGTTGCCATTGAGAAGAAGCAACCACGCACATTTAACTATACTTCGAGCGTCCGGCAAAACTCTTTGCGTTGAAGGTGATGGGGAACGGGCAAGTCAAAAGGTTAAGCGGCGTTGATGTACGAGGTCAGGCGCAGCTCATCTTCCGTCTCTTTATAGAGCGCGGCATAAAGCACTCGACCCGACGATCTTTCGCGCCCCATGTTAATCTTTGCGACACTACCCTCCGCAGACGGGGCGCATGAAATGAAGAGGCTGGAAGTCAAAACGAGTAAATTACAATTCATCTTAGCTGCCCTGCTCGGACTTTTCCTCGTTCCCCTCGGCTCGTTCAGTTTAGTCAACGGGTTGTTGAAAGATTTTGCGCCCGTGCCTTTAGGGATCGGCTTGATGCTGTTGGTCACGTATGGAGCGATCATCTGGCTGGTGCGCAGAGGCCACGCCAGATCGGTCAAGTATTTTTCAGACGAAGGTCTGGCGCGCAACGACGGGAGAAGTTTTGCCTGGGCTGACTTGAACCGCGTCGTTGACCAGATCAAAATTACCTCGATAGCGCACCACACCAAAGCTCTGTGGCGCACCGAAATCCAGTTTAAGAACGGCGAGTCGGCATGGCTGATCCCGATGAGAGTTAGTAACTTTCGCGAGGTGAGCGAGTTCGTTCGCGCGTTGCCGTGTGAGCATACGGAAGTAATAGTTTGAGATGAAGCTCTACGAGAATTACGCGCAGTCGCCCGACGGTTGGAACATCAGTTCCACGCTGGAGCTAGAGGATGACGGGCGATTTCGCTATGACGAGATGTGGACTGACTACACGAACGCCACCATCGGGGTGACGGTCGAGGGCAGTTGGCGGCATGAGGGCGACGCGGTCGTTCTCCACCCGCTCAAGGTGGAAGGAGCGGTAGGCGCGTGGGTGGTCGGGAAGGAGCGGAAAGGAGTGGAGCGGGGCGACACGCTCGACTTCGGTGACGCGTTCACGCTGCTGCGCGTGCCGCCGGAGCGCGAACAAGACATCGCCGTGCGCAACACAGGCATGAAGCCGCTGACCGTCGTGCTCGAACCGTGGGGCACGCGCCATACGGTAGCACCGGGCGAGCGTGTGCGCCTCGTCGCGCGCGGCCCCGGCGGGATGGGGCAGCAGTTACAAGTCGTCCGCGGCGCTGAAGAGGTCGTGGTGTATGGTTGGAGCGGATCGAGCGTCACGGTCGTCCGCGAGCATGAGCAGACTAAGAAGGCGGTCACTCCGGCACGGGCACGCGAAGCCGGGGCGGGCAAGCCCGCCGCGATGCCATCAGTCGCGCCTCTTGCTGCGTCGCCTGCCGCGCCTGAGTTCGCACGGTTCGAGCCGCTCACGCCCTCGCCTGAACTCGCCGCGCGCATCCGGCGTTGGATTGATGAACTGCCCACGGAAGGTAAGGAGAACTGGAGCAGTCGGCTCTGCCGGCAGCACGACGCGCTCCCGCTCCACAGCACGGAAATCTATCTCTGGGCGCTGCGCCCCGACGGCCAAGTCCTCTCCATAGATCACGAGTCGTTCGCGCGGCGGGCGGAGTTGGAGAACGATCCCGTCGCGGCCTACGCCGCGCTCGCGCAAGGGGCGCGCACATATCCAGAGATCGACGAACTGCTTACGCCCTGCCCTGCGGGGTTACGCCGGTGCGAAGTCTGCGGCGGCATAGGCTGGACGGCGGCTCAAACGCCCGCACGCGGCACGGACGCCTGCCAACGCTGCGTCGGCATGGGTTGGTACGTCGCACGCGCGCCCCGCTGACATTCTGTTGGCTCTGTTACCATCGTCACTAAATCCATTAACGATCATTCCGGCCACTCGATTCAAACCCGTTGACAGCGCCGGTCAATAACATTTTTGCCGAAAACAATCTTTGCTCCAAACAATCGCGGCATCCTTCTGGATGCCCTTGTGTTCGTCCTGCAACTGCTCTTAATCAGACTGCTGACACGTTATTTTATCGAACTAATCGGGCGCGCCTCCGCCGACGAAGCGTTCGCTAAAATCGCTCTCGGTCTGTTTTTCTCAGCGACTTTCATCTTGCCCGCGGCGGGCGCAGTTTTGAAACGCTTCCATTTTCACGGGCGCACCCGTCGGCGCACACAGACCCCCGCCCCGCTCGACGACGGGCTGGCGGGCTGCCTGTTTCATCCCGTCATCTATTTCGTCGTCTCGCTCTGTCTGTCGCTGTCGGCGGGCGTCATCCTATGCGAACAAGTATTCGGCGAAGACTTCGCCACGCGCGCCCCGATCTTTCTGTCGCTCCTCTTTGGCGTGCTGACGCTCAGCATCGCGCAGACGATTTTAGTCTATCGCTATTTCACCCCGCCGGAGAAAACTACGCCCGGCGCGTTCCGGCGTGACCCGCGCAGCGAGTTGCTCGGCGACGTTTGTATCTACCTGAACATGATTCTCTTTCAAATTCTGTGGGGCGTGCTGACATCTTTTCCGGCTGCCGGAGTGTCGGGCTTCGAGGATTTTGCCGGACGGTTGTTCGTGCTCGGCTTCTTCGCTCTACTGCTCTACTTTCCCCCGCGCATCTTCTATCTCGCCGACGACATCCATCGCCCTGCCGCCTGGGGCACAATCCTGCTCGCCAACGCGCCGACCCTGCTGCGTGTTCTATTCGGCTTCGATATAAGTTTCATCCGCTAGGCCGGAGTGACAACGAGCGCGTGCGGCGGGACTCACCAGCCCGACGGCCGCGATTGTCCACGCTCCCCGCCGACTTGCCGGTTATCTTGTGAGTTCTTTTCAGACCGAACTGACGGGGAGTGTTTGAGGCGGAAACTATGAGTGCGGAAATTGTAAGTGCGGAAATTGTGAGTGCGGAAATTGTGAGTGTGGCAAAAATATCTTAGCTACGATTAGTTGCGCCGTAGGCTATGCGCCCGACTCAACTACGGGGTAGTAAGAATATTTTTGCCACACTATCGAACTGCCGATCAAAGCGTGGGTTGTTTCAGGATGTCGGCCAGTGCTTGCAAGCGGGCTGAGTCTGCCGCGCTCTTCGTCTGGCCTGCGCTCTTCTCCAAAGACGGCGCGAGGCTTTTGAGTTTTCCGCGATCACTCTGATTCAGTCGTGAACTCTCTGCCTTTTGAATCGCCTGCCGCAGCGATGCGATCTGGTCGGCAGGTAGAGCTTGCGAACGCTCCAACTGATCAACATACGCCTTCGCTACGACCAACTGTCGCGGCCACTCAATCTTCTCCTGATTCTGCACATTCAATTGAGCCACCCGAATTGTTTTCGCGGCGTCAATCTCGTTCTGCGTCAGGTGCTGGGTCGGCGTCAGTTCAAAGATGTCCAGACCGCGCGCGATCTCCGACGCGTAGATGTGCCCGTTGTACCAGTAAGCAGACCAGTCGCCGCCGAGCACGAGCATCTTCGGATCAACCGGCCCCCGGTCGAAATAGGCGATCTCGACCGGATGAGCCGCGTCGGTGAAATCCATCAGGGAGATGCCGCCCTGATACCAGGCCTGCACCTTGATGTCGCGGCCGGGAACTGGAAGGAGCGAGCCGTTGTGCGCGACGCAGTTCTCGCTGTCGCCCTGCGCCGCGGGCAACTTGTAGTAGCTCGCGAAACTCAGTTTGTTGTTCGCCAAGTTGAAAACCGCGTTCGCGCCCCACACGTTCGGATCGTTAGCGCGGCAACGCGCACTCAGCCCGCCGCCCCACTCATCTGTGAACACGACTTTCTTCCCGTCGTTAGAAAACGAGGCCGAGTGCCAGTAGGCATAGTTCGGATCGTTGACGGCGTCTATGCGCTTTGGATTAACCGGGTCTTTGATGTCCAGCAGAATTCCATTTCCCGAACAAGCGCCCGCCGCGAGTCCGAGCGCCGAGTAGACGGTGATGTCGTGGCACTGGTCGGTGAGCGACGGCTTTTGCAATCCGTTCTTGCCGTGCGTGCCGCCGTTGCTCAGTCCGGCCAGATTACCCGTCCTCGCGTCCATAAACACGCGTGGACTCGACACGACCTGAGCCGTTTGCGGCGACGCCAACGGCACTTTGATCACGTCAATGCGAAAGAGCGCGGTGTTGGGGTCTTTGTCCGGGGCTTCACCGGAACACCCGGCCAACTCTTCGCTCTGACGGACGAAAGAAGTGCCGGAGACGTAGATGTAGACGTTGTTCTTATCGTTCGGATCGACGACGAGGGTATGCGTGTGCGAGCCGCGGCAGGTTTGCACCGCTCCCACCTGCTTCGGATTCTGGATGTCTGTGATATCGAAAATCCTTACGCCGCGGAAACGATCTTTTTGCGCCGCAGGCTTGTTATCGTGCCCCGCGGCGGGCGGCGGATCGGGCGGGAAACCCTGCGCGCTGCAATCCAAACGCCCGTTCGGCATCTCCACCGACATAAAGAGCAGGTTCTTGTAGACCGATACGTCGCCCTGCCCGCCCGGACACACCATCGAAGTCACCAACTTGGCCTTCGCCGGATCGGCGATGTCGTAGATGCTGACGCCATAGAAGTTTCCCTGAAACAGGTGGTTGCCCTGAAACGCAAGGTCGGAGTTGGCGAAAGCCAGTTGAGCGAGAACCAGTTGGAGAGGCTTTGGCATCTTCGAGGAGTCGCCGACGCCGAGGACGCCCAGCGTCTTCTGCACCTTCGGATTGTCGGCGTCGTCGGAGCCGAGTTGGAACGCGTCCGGCTTTTTGATCAGCATGATGTGCTTCAAGCCCAACGCCGCCTCACCCGCGTCGTATATTCCCGGCGACAGTTTGGCGCGCGGGTCGTTGGCGTCCGAACCCTTCATCCCGGCCGGGAGCGGCGGAGCCGATGGGGCAAACGGATTTTCACCGCTCTGATCGGCGGGTTTGGCTTCCGGCGTCTTCACGGGATCGGGAGACGGCGAGGTCGTCTGTGCCCGCGTCGTGGCGGCGAAGCACGAGCACAAAACAAGGGAAGCTGTTAGTAAACGCAAAGCGGAAATGTGTACACGACTCATCGTTTCTCCTCTACAGGTTTTTCACCCAACATAGTTTGCATAATCCTAATCTCGGCGCGTTGGCCGCTGTCCACATCCGTTGTGAAGTTGAACAGTTCAGCATCCTGCCCCGCGCCTGCTGTATCGAACAAATCCTTGACCATAATCAACGCGCCGTCGTGGTGCTGAATCATGCCGGTCAAAAACAGGCGGTCGAACTCCGCGCCCTTCGCTTTTCGCAACGCGTCCATCTGCTTCGGGGTCAGCATGCCGGGCATGAGCATGTGATGACTCGACATGTCGTGGCTCGACATATCATGCCCCGGCATATCCATTCCCGGCATCGGCGGCGAAACCGGCTCGCCTCTCGTTTCGAGCCAGCGTTTCATGAGCTTCATTTCGTCCGACTGCGATGCGCTGATGCGCGCGCCGAGCAGGCGCAGTTCCTTATTCTTCGTATGCGACTCGATGAGCGCCGTCATCTCAACCGCCTGTGCGTGGTGCATGATCATGCCCTGCATGAACTCCACGTCCTTCGGCGAACGCGGCGGCAGCGTCGCCCTCGTCGAAGAGGGCAGCGCGCGGGTCGGCTGGCCGGGCGCACCCGGCTGCACCACCGACGGCGGCGACTTCGGATCGGCTTGCTGCGCGCAGACCGGCGGCGATAAGAAACACGCGAGCGCGCCGACGGACATCAGCACGCTTCGCGGCGCGGCCGCACGGATGACTGACCGCAGCTTAAGCACGGCACTGAAAGTAAACGACTGCATCGGCGTTGATTGGTCAAGCATAGGATTGGTCGAGCCTTGAGCGGTGATCTTACCACAAAATAAGACGGGCGTTACCACATCAGAGCAGCGTCCGCGAAGGGTGTCGGCTCGGAGAGTTGGGTGCATTGCCAAGTTAAAAAAACGAATAAAAATTCCGAACTTTTGGATCAGGGATTTCACACACCATTATCCCACTGTCGCTTCGATTTCGTCGTTTCTTTTTCGCCACGCTTAAACTAGAATCGCGCTTGCCCGCAAGCTCTCATCAGGACGGTTCACATGCTAAACAAAACTTTTCCCTCGCTCAAGACAAACTCGCGCAGCAAGGCGTCGAAGTTAAGAAACACAAGCGGCTCTCTCTTGATCGCGACGCTGGTCATGGCGTTCGCGTTGTTCGCGGCGACAGGTGCGTTTGCCGAAGACTGGCCGCAGTTTCGCGGCCCGAACGGGAGCGGCGTCGCAGAATCAACCGGGCTGCCCGAAGTGTTCGGCCCTGAGAAGAACGTGGTTTGGAAGACGCCGCTGCCGCCCGGACATTCTTCGCCGGTGCTGACGCGAGATCGCGTGTTCGTCACCGCGTACACGAAGGAAAAAGCACCCAACAGTCAGTCATCAGCAGTTGCCGCGACGGGGAACGCCCGCGAGAAGAATCATAAACTACTGGTGATCTGTCTCGACCGTCAGACGGGGAAGCTGCTGTGGCAGCGTGAAGTGCCGCGCTCGCGCGAAGGCCGTTTGCAGAACGTCAACGATCCTGCGTCGCCGAGTCCCGTCACGGACGGGACGAACGTCTACGTCTTCTTCCAAGAGTTCGGGTTGGTTTCTTACGACCGTGCGGGCAAGGAGCGTTGGCGTCTCCCGCTCGGCCCGTTCAACATGTTCTACGGCTTCGGGGCGTCGCCCATTCTCGTTGACGACAAAGTGATCCTGCCCGTAGATCAAGACAGCCCCAGTTCATACCTGATCGCGGTTGATAAAACGAGCGGGCGCATGCGTTGGAAAGTTGAACGTCCCGCGGTCATCTCCGGCTACTCGACGCCGATCGTTTACCAGCCGAAGCAGGGCGCGAAGCAGATCGTGATTCCCGAATCGTTCCAGCTTTCGGCTTACTCGGTTGCGGACGGCAAGAGAGTTTGGTGGGTGCGCGGGTTGGCGTGCGAGATGAAATCTATCGCCAGCAGCGACGGTGAATATGTCTACATCAACGGCTGGGGTTTCCCGCAGAACCAACCGGGACAGCAGATCGGCACGATTCCTCTCGAAGAGGCTTGGAAGAGATACGATAAGGATAACGATAAGTTGATCGCGAGGTCGGAGGTCAAGGGCGACGAGAAGATGGACAAGATGTTGCGAGCCGCCTTCGAGGCGTTCGACACGGATCGCGACGAGAAGTTGAACGCGAAGGATTGGGAAGTGTTCCGCGGCATGATGGCTTCGGAGAACGGACTGCTCGCCATCAAACTGGGAGGACAGGGCGATCAAACGGCGACGGCGATCCGTTGGCGGTATCAAAAACCCGTGCCGCAAGTTCCTTCCACACTGCTCTACAAAGGCGTCCTCTTCATGGTCAACGACAGCGGGATTCTGCTCTCGTTCGATCCGGCGACCGGCAACGTGATCAAGCAAGGCCGCCTGCAAGGTGCGATTGATAAATACTTCGCGTCGCCGGTGGCGGCCGACGGCAAGGTGTTTCTGGTCGGACAGGGCGGTCAGGTGTCGGTCTTGAAGGCCACAGGCGATTGGGAGGTGCTCGCGGTCAACGAGTTGGACGACGAGGTGTACGCTACACCGGCGATTGCCGACGGGCGTGTGTACATCAGGACTCGCAGCGCGCTTTATAGTTTCGGCAAATAACGCCTACCGTTTCGGCGTCGCTTTCTCAAAAGCCATGCAGGTCAATCTCCTTGTCCTGACGGTGTTCCCTGTTCGACGTAGCGACCGGAACGATTCACAACTCCGAAGGTGAGACGGGTGTGAACTGCCCGTCGCGTTCGGCGGCGAAGTAGAAGTACCGGAATCGCTTGTCGTTCGGGTCGTCTTGCTCCCACGGCCGCTCGCCTTCGCGCCGGGGGTTGAGGAGACGCGCGCCCCCTACCTCGACCACGTACTGCGAACCGTCGGAGTTGCCGCCCCGCCACGTTTTGCCGTACAGCCCCTCGAAGAGTCCCTCAACTTTGTCGGGTCGCAGCGACGCCCCTTTGAGCCAGAGTTCGTCCGATTCGGGCGCGTCGCCTTCCACCCATTCGCCGGGGACTTTGCAATAGACCAGACAACGGTAAGGCGACTCGGCGACGAACCCGGAAGGCAGACGCAACCCGTCGCTCAGCAGCACCATGAGAATCCGACGCGGCTTTGCTTCGTCCGTGCGGAGATTATTTGCCTCGTCCGTTCGGAGATCATTGAACGGAAACGCGTAGGTTGTGCCGGGGCCGAAAAAGTTGAAAAGCAGTCCGTCAATCCCCATCACTGCCGCTCGCGCCATCAACAACTCTCCACCGGCCACTGCCTGTCGCATCTGCGCGGCCTGCGCTTCGCCGATCTCGGACAAAAACTTGTCGGCGCAATCGGGCGCGGTGAAGGCTGCCGCCGGGTTCGACATCCCGCCCTGATTCGGCAGAGTGACTATGGGGCCGGATGAGTGATCGAACACAAGGAAGGCCGGATAGTTGCTGACAACCGTTTTGTCAGGCTTGCCCGTCTGCCGCCACTGCTCGAAGCTCTCTTCGAGCGCGATTGCCTCCGCCCACAGCTTGCCCACTTGAGAGGCGCTGCCCTGCGAAAACACCCACGTCCGTTCGCGCGGCGAGTAGGGATTGACGCGCACGGTTTCGATGTTCGGATGGATGCTGCGGAACAGTTCCGTCCCGGCGATGCCGCCCGCGTACAGGCCGAGCGACGCGCCCGCCGCCTGTGCGATCTCGGCGGCCTCGCGGTCTGTAAAAATCCACAACTCGCCGGGCGGCAGTCGTGTCTCCCCGCCGAAGCTCGTCATGTTGTCAACACTACGAGTCTGTTCGCCGCTCTGTACGGCAACTTGTGCGACGAGCGTAGCCGGAACGAGCCAACCGCGGTAACTCACGAGCGCGCGCATCACGTCGTTGGTGTTCGCGCGCCCCTCACTGTAAGCCGTCAGCATTTGCACCATGTTGTTTTAGCTCCCTCCACTCAAACAAGGTTGAAGAACAATCCGTGTGTTCATCCTCAGTGTGCCGGTGCGAGGGATTTTGTGGCCGCCCGGTAGTTCGCCCTGATCAAGCGCGGCGCGGCGGCGTTGGGCGGTATGACACGGTTACGCGCGTCCCCTGCTCTCGCCCGCGCCGACGCCGCCCGCGATCAGGTGCGCCACACGTAACGGCTCCGGTAGATTCCCGTACACGGAAAAACGCCGGATGATGTCGCCGGCCGTGTCAAAGCTCAGTCCCGCACGTTGTACGAAGACCCCGCCCGCCGACTCCATCGCGCCCGCCCGCTCGACGAGCGCCCACTTGCGCCTACCGCCCGGCACGCGCCCCAGCAGCGCGTCCCTGATGAGTCCCATGCGCGGCGCACGTCTGGCGACGACCAACACAGGGATGCCAAGTTCGGCGTGCAAGCCGTGGATGTCTACGACGTTGAATCCGCCGAGCGCGATCCCCTGCAACATGACGAGTTGCAACTGCGGCGCGAACTTCGACCCCGCGACTAGCTCCGCGAGCTTCTGCGCGGCGTTCGCCCCGTCACGCCGCACGCGCCCGCTCAAGACGCCATTGAGACGCGCGCCTGAGTAGACGACGCCTACCACGCGCACGTCGCCTCGGTGCGTACGCGGGAACGGGAAGTCGTCGAAGCCGATGACGTTCGAGATGACGTGGCGGGTCATAAACTTCCCGGCGGTGTCTGCCGCATCGGTATGATCGTCGTCATTGCGTCGAAGAGTAAAATCACTAACCTGATAACGACTCGCCTGATAACGACTCGCCTGATAACGGCTCGCACCACACCCCGGCTTCGGCTCACGAAGACCTGACGTCTGATCCCCGTTGCCCCTTATCTTCCCCGGCGGATCGAGTACAGCCGACTCTCCGTCCGTATCAACAGGCGTTCGCCCACGAGCGCGGGCGACGCCAGAGCCATCTCGTCCAGTGCATTCACGTGCAATAGCTGGAACTTCTCCCCGGTCGCTATCACAAACGTCTGACCCTCTTCGCTCAGGCAGAACAGCTTGCCGTTGTAAGCCCACGGCGAGGTCGTGAAAGCCGTCGCCGCCGGATCGATCCGCAGCTTGTAAGTCTGCTCGCCGGTCTTGGCGTCGAAGCGGCTGAGGATGCCCGTCTCGGTCAGCGCGTAGATGCCACCGTCATAAGCGACGGGCGTCGGCAAGTAAGTCCCGCCGCGCGCCTGCGACCAGACGACGAACTTGTTCGAGGTCTGATCTTTTTCGAGCGTGATGTCGCCCGTTGCGCCGGGGCGTAGCGCGTACAACGGCTTGCCCCGCCCGCCGTCAAGGTAGAGCAGCCCGTCGTAAGCGAAGGGCATCGGGATCGGCGTCGCCGCGATCCCCGACATGCGCCAGAGTTCTTTCCCCGCCGGACTGTAACTGATCGCCTCGCCCGGCCCCACCGTCACGATCTCTGTCCGCAACGCGTTGCGCCAGACGAACGGCGTGACCCACCCCGACCGCTGTACCGGCTGCGTCTTGCCGCCGATGTCCCGGTTCGCGCGCCACGCCTCCTTGCCCGTCCGCTTGTCGAACGCCGCGATGTACTGCTGCTTCTGGTTGTCGTTCACGACGACCAACAGTTCGCCCGCCAGCGCGGGCGAACTCCCCGTCCCGAAGTCGAGATAGATCGGATGCGCTTCGAGCGGCGTTCGCCACACCGGCTTCCCCTTCAGGTCAAACGCCCACAGCCCCAGATTCGCCACGTACACGTAGACTGATTTCCCGTCGGTCACAGGACTTTCCGAAGTGAAGCTGTTCTTGCGGTGACGCCCGCCCGGCGGACGCCCCGTGTAAAACTCCTTCTGCCAGTCAACCTTGCCGCTTTTCAGATCAAGGCAGTAGAGGAAGTAATGCAGCGTCACCTCTTGCGGCAGTTCGATGTCCCGCGCCGTCAGACGCTCAAGCACCTGCTCCTGTGAGAGACCCTGTTTCATCAACTCCGCGGCGTACTCGTTGCTGTACTCCGTCCCAATCTGCGGCGGCTTCGACTTGCCCTCCGTCGTGACGCTGGTCAAGTACACCCGCCCTCCCGTCACAATCGGCGACGACCACCCGCGCCCCGGTATCGCCTGCGACCATTCCACATTCTCGGTCTTCGACCAACGCTCGGCCAGCCGCGCATGCGCTCCCACCGGGTTCGAGTCCGGCCCGCGGAACTGCGGCCACACGATGTCCTGACCGTAAGCTGTGCTTGATGCCAGAAGCAGCACGCACGCCATAACGACCTGACGCAAGAGCCGGGAAGGGTCAATTACTTTGCGGATACTTTCCGATGCAGGACAAAGAGTACTCATCATTCCCCCTACGATTTGATCTTGCCGGGTTGGGATCACGTCAGGTCAAGCGAGCCTGACGCCGGACATCACCCGCCCGCCATGACCTCTGCTTGAACTTAATAACTTCGATGTCGGCGGCCGGACGCATGCCTTTGTCAGGCCGCCGCCGGGATAGGCGCACTCGCATCATAATACCAGCGACCCCAAAATACCGCGCAACGGAATGCCGAACCGGTAACGTTCAGCTACTTTGAATCACAACCCGCCGCATCACGCGCACCCCTGTGCGCCAGTCTTCGTTGAGGTCGAAGCGGTAGAGTTCGATGTCGGGCGAGATCGTTCGCGCGAGCGTGTGGAAGTGGCGGTGGAAGCGCAGGAGCGGCGCGACGAGATAGACAAGGGGCGGTTCGTCGGCGATGTGTGCGTCGCCGAAGAGGCGTGAGCGCGCGAGGTCGCCTCGGCGGCGGTGCGCCTCGACGCGTCGCCAGTAGTCCGCGCCTTGCAGGGGGAGGGCGGCGTCTTCCGCGACTTTCAGTTCGATGACGACGAGCCGACCGTCGCGGCGCAGGGCGAGCAGATCAACGGGGCGCGCGCCGCCCGCGCTCCCGGTGCGCGCCGGGGTGCGAAACTGCGCGTGGAGCGGGGCGAGGCGCAGGCCGGGGTCGAGCCGCGTGATGTCGCGACGGAGTAGTGATTCGAGCCACGCTTCGGGCGCGGCGGCGTAGAGTGCGTGGCGGCGGTCAACGGCCGTGGCGCGGCGGTGCTCGCGCAGTTCGTCAACGAGTTTCGAGAGTTGCGTCCGGTTGTCGTCTTCGAGCAGGACGCGCGGCGCACGACCCGCGCCGAACCACACGCGCTCGCGTCGCATCCAGCAACGCACGCGCGCGAAACTCAGCCCGTGGAAGCGGAGCGTCTCGCCGTGGCGTGCGCGCACCACATCAATGGCGTCGGGCGCGAGCGCGACGAGGCACGCGGCCGTCTCGCTCAACCCGTCGGGAGGGGGCTTGCGAAAACGCGTCGCGCCGTCGAAGGTCTGTGCGAGCGTCGGCAGCGCGACGGGCGCGACGTTGTGCCAACCCTCGTCCGTCTCGAACAACTTGATCTCGCGCCGCACGTCTTCGCCGAGCAACGCCAGACGCGCGGCGGCTGCGTCTTTCAACTCGTGCGCGACGACGAGCCACAACTGACGCGCGCCCACGCGATCCGACTTACCACTGCCGACTCCGACGCTGACACGCGTCCACCATAGCAAGGCCGACGCGAGCAAGTCGTCCACTTCATGCGCGCCGAGCGCGACGACCGCGCCCGTCAACGCGATTCGTTCACGCCCCGCGCGCCGGAGCGTGATGCGCGCGTAACGCCCCGGCTCGCCGCGTCGTGCGCCCGCGCTCAAAGTCGCGCGCTCGACACGCGTGTTGCCCGTCGCCTCGCACACGAGCGCGGCCAGACGTTCGCACGCCGCGCGCCGTGCCGCCTTGAGCGCGGCGACGTTCTCGCCGACGGACGCGCGCGGCACGAGTTCCAACACCGCGCTCTCCGCGCCCATCCGCCGCGCCGCGTCGAGGCGCAGCCGCTCGCCCGTCCATTCCCAACCCGCCACGCGCCACACGCGCGCACGGCCGCGCTCCGTCCGGTAAGAGAAGTGCAGCGCGCCGTGCGCCGTCTCCAACTCCCATTCGCCACGGCCGAGCGGAAGCGACGCGCCCTCGCGCGTCTCGGCGCAAAACCACTCGACGCGCGCCTCAAGTATTTCCGCGAGGCGTCGGCGCGCCTCTTCCCTTTCGTCCGGATTCGTGAGGACTTTCATCAATTGAGACAGCCATGAGCGATAACTGCGACAACGTGAGCGACGATTGACGAGCCGGTTGACGGCGCGCGCGCCGTTTTGGAGTCTGCTCGAAGGACAAGTTATTATCTTGTCACTTGTCGGCGAATCTTAATTCAGTGAGTGAGTCAATGAAAGACATTTATCTGTGCGGGGCGGTGCGAACGCCCATCGGCCGCTTCGGCGGCGCGCTCGCCGGGGTGACGGCGGCGGAGTTGGGCGCGACGGCGGCGAAGGAAGCACTGCGTCGCGCCGGTCTTGAACCGGACGCGATTCAGGAAGTGATCTGGGGCGCGGCGCGGCAGGCGGGCACGGGGCCGAACCTCGCGCGCCAGATCGGTTATCGCGCGGGCGCGCCTGAGACAGTGCCCGCGTTCACCGTCAATCAGGCGTGCGGGTCGGGCTTGAAGGCGATCATCCTCGCGGCGCAGGAGATCATGCTCGGACGCGCGCGCGCCGTGCTCGCGGGCGGCGTGGAGAACATGTCGCGCGTTCCCTACTTCGCGGAGGGCGCGCGCTGGGGCGCGAAGATGGGCAACGTCGAACTCGTGGACGGCATGTACCGCGACGGTTTTCTCGACCCGCTCTCCGGCCTCATCATGGGCGAGACGGCCGAGAACCTCGCGCGCCGGTATGAGATCACGCGCGACGAGCAGGACGCCTTCGCCCTACGCTCGCAGCAACGCGCGGCCGCCGCCATTGACTCCGGCCGCTTCGACGCGGAACTCACGCCCGTCGAGATCAAAGGCCGCCGCGGCGAATCGCTCACGCTCACGCGCGACGAGCACCCGCGCGCCGACACGACCCTCGAAACTTTACGCAAACTCACGCCCGTCTTCGACCGCCGGAGCGGCACGGTGACGGCGGGCAACTCTTCCGGCATCACGGACGGCGCGGCCGCCGTCGTCGTCTTGGACGAAGCGACGTTGAAGGCGAGGAGTGGCGGCGGCGTCGAACTTGTGGCGCGCATCGTTGATTACGAGATCGCCGGGGTTGCGCCCGAAGTCATGGGCATCGGCCCCGTGCCCGCTGTCCGCGCGCTCCTGGCACGGCAACAACTGACGCTCGCAGACATTGATCTGGTCGAACTCAACGAAGCCTTCGCCGCGCAGGTCATCGCCTGCGACCGCGAACTGAATTTCGACGCCGCGCGCCTCAACGTTAACGGCGGCGCAATCGCGCTCGGCCACCCCATCGGCTGCACGGGCGTACGCATCACCACCACGCTCTTGCACGAGATGCAGAAGCGCGACGCGCGCCGCGGCCTCGCCACGCTCTGCGTCAGCGGCGGCCTCGGACTCGCCCTGCTCGTCGAGCGCGTCTAGTTACTCAAGTCAACGCGAACAGATCGTCAACGGAGGTATCACACTTTGCGCCACAGACTCCACGCGCCCGCCGCCCTCGCCTGCCTGCTCCTGTGGCTGCTGTCGGCGCAAGCCGCGCACGCGCAGTTGTCCGCGCCCAAGCTGACGCCCGTCGCTCCGAACGAGACTCAGACGGCGGCCATCAAGGCGGGCGTGGAGTTGCACGAGAAAGGCGAGTTCGACGCGGCCATCTCCAAGTATCAGGAGGCGTTGAAGGAGAACCCCGACAACGTGCTCGCCATGTACGAACTCGCCTACTCTTACTATGCGAAGAAGGACTACGCGAAGACTCTGGAGATTGTCTACCGCGGAGCGCAGTACAAGTCCGAGCACCTCGGAGGGTTCTACACGCTCGCCGGTAACGTGCTGGACAATCAGGGCAACGCGCAGAAAGCGATTGAGATTTACAAGGCCGGGATCAAGTTGATGCCCGAAGAGGGGCTGCTCTATTTCAACCTCGCGATCACCGAGCGCGGCGCGGGCAAACTCGAAGACGCGCGCAAGAGCGCGAAGCGCGCCGTCTCGTTCATCCCCGACCACCGGAGCGGTCACCTGCTGCTCGGCACGCTCTTCCACAACGGGCAATACAAGACGCCCGCGCTGCTCGCCATGCTCCGCTTCCTCACGCTCGAACCCGCCACGACGCGCTCGCAGGCGGCTCTCAAAGTCGCGCAGGAGATTTTGGGCAGCGGCGTCACACAGGGGAAGAACGCGAACGAGATCAACATCTTCGTGGACATGTCTGCGAAGAAGGACGAGGGCGACTTCGACGCGCTCAATATGATGCTCGGACTATCGAAGGCCGCCAGCATGTCGGAGAAGAACAAGGACAAGACCGAGGTCGAACTACTGGTCGGCCAGTTCAACTCGTTCCTCGCCGTGCTCTCCGAGATGGACACCAAAAAGTTCGGGTCGAGTTTCACAGGCAAATACTACGTGCCCTACTTCGTCGAACTGAAGCGGCGCAACTACGTCGAACCGTTCATCTACCACACGCACCGGCGCAGCAACCTCCCCGGCGTCGAGGAGTGGCTGCGCCAAAACGGCGCGCGCCTCGACGAGTTTCTCCGTTGGTCGAAAGCCTACCGCTGGCCGCGCGTCGAATAACTCCGACCGCGCCGCGTTGAAGTCGGCAGTCCTCTGCCGACGTGGTGTCGAGACGATGGCGTCGAAGAATTTTTTTATCCGCGCGGCTTCCGTTGAAGATCAGGAGTTCCTCCGCGAGATGCTGTACCAGTCGCTCTACGTGCCGGAGGGCGGCGTCCCCTTCCCTCGTGATGTGGTTACGCGCCCGGAGCTGGCAAAGTACGTCGAAGGGTGGGGACGCGCGGGCGATGTTGGTTTCGTCGCCATAGATTCTCGTGACGGCGAATTGCTCGGCGCGGCGTGGCTGCGGCTGCTTGCCGGAGACGCGAGGGGCTACGGCTACGTTGATGACGCGACGCCCGAACTCGCCATCGCGGTGCTGCCGGAGCACAGAGGACGCGGCGTGGGAACGGCGTTGCTTGAACGTTTGCTGGAAGCGGCGCGCTCCGTGTACGCATCCGTCTCCCTGAGCGTCTCCTCCGGCAACCCGGCCGCGCGCTTGTACGAGCGCATGGGATTTGAGCGGGCGGACGACGGCGGCGGCGCGTCCGTGGTGATGATCAAGAGTTTGAGAACGTGAATGGAACGCGCGCCGGATGCCTGACGATGCTCGAATGAGCATCGAAATTGTCGCAGAGCCTCTGACGGCTCTCGCGGAATACGCGCGCGTCCCGATTGCCTTCGAGGTCGAGGAGGTTTTCGACGTGGCGTTGCGCGAACGCGGTCTCGGCGGGTTTGTCCTCGCGGCGCGCAGGCTCGACGCGCCATACGTTAAAGATTACGACGCGATAGAGGATGAGAGTCCCGCTCACTGGGCGCGGCGTTTCGACGTGTCGAACTGGGGGCTGTTCGCGGCGCACTCGGAAGGCCGTCGCGTCGGCGGGGCGGTCGTCGCTTTCGACACGGCGGGTCTCGACATGTTGGAGGGACGCGGGCGAGAGTTGGCCGTCCTGTGGGACATCCGCGTCGCGCCTGAGATGCGCGGGCGCGGCGTCGGCTCTACAGTCTTCCGCGCGGCGGAGGCGTGGGCAGGCGCGCGCGGCTGTCGCTGGCTCAAGGTGGAGACGCAGAACGTCAACGTCCCGGCGTGCAGGTTCTACGCGCGGCAGGGATGCGAACTCGGCGCGGTCAATCGTTTCGCCTACCCCCAACTGCCGCACGAGGTTCAACTGCTCTGGTACAAGAAGCTCTCCGGCATCGCGGCGACAAACTGAGTAATCGAGGCGAGCCATGTCGCCGCCACACGCGTCGCGTAGCGGACGTTTGAAGTTTATTATTTGCGAACAAGGAACAGATTATGAAGTTGAAATACCGTTTGATTCTCACCGTTGCGCTCATCTTCGCGTGCGTCGCTTCCGGCGCGGCGCAGGACAAGGGTGCGAAGACGAAGTTTAAGCACAGCGGGAAAATTCAGGCCACCTACGACCGCGCGCAAGACCGGACGGTGGTCGCCATCCAGCCTTACGCCGTCAACGTCAACCACGACGACCCGATTGATTCCGTCGCCATCGCCGCCGGGTTCATCCATCCCGGCCAGACGCTCGCGTCGCGGCCGCAGTTCATCGAGTTCGGCGTCATCTCTCAGACGAGGAACGGGTGGAAGTTTGAGCAGGAGAAAGACCGCGCGCTGACGCTCGTCATTGACGGCGAAGCGATCAATCTCGGCGAGATGAAACTCATCACGGCCAGAAGATTCACGCTCGGCGCGCTCTACTACCGCGAAGACCTCGCGTTCAACATGCCCTACGAGGGCTTTGTCAGGATGGCGAACGCGAAGAAGGTCGTCGTCAAGGTGGGCAAGACCGAGTTGAAACTCAAGAACGAGCACCTCGAAGCCATGCGCGATCTGATCAGCCGCGCGGAAACGTCTTGAGCGGCGCGCGGGCGGCGAAGGCGGCGCGGCACAATTAAAGTTTCGTCCGGCGTGTAGCGTTTTCCCGCGCGCGTGCGTCTTAAGTGCTGCGCCGGAGATGTGGCGGCCGTCAGGCCAACGGCGCGGGCGCGCGGGGCATCAGAGTTGGGACTTACTCTCTCCGCAATTTACATTTTCACGGGCGACGCCCGCTGCCGGAGCGTCGCCTGTTTTCAACAGGGACGGAAAGGCGTGTTGTGTTTATGAGGAAATTTTTTTACGTTTTGACTTTGGCGTTCGTCGCCGCCACGACGGCGTTCTCGTCGGCGACGACGGCGAACGCGCAGACGGCGCGTCGGCGCGCGGCGGGCGCGCAAGCTGCAACTGCGACCGCGCAAGCCGCAACGACGACGGCGGCCTTGTTCGCGTCGCTCCCGACCTCCGACGCGGTGATGCTGGTTGACGTGCAAAGGCTCTTGAGCGAAGGGCTGCCGCGCGCTTACAACAACAACCCGGCGGAACTCGCGCGCGCCAACGCGGAGATCGATCAGTTCAAAACGCGGACGGGGATTGATGCGCGCGCGTTCGAGCGGGTCGCCGTCGGCGTCAGTTACGTGCAGACGGCGACGGGCAAAACTCTGGTCGAGACGGTCGCCGTCGCGCGCGGAAAGTTCAACGCCGCGACACTCGTCGCCGCGCGCCCCGCGGCGAACAATCGCATGACCGAGGAGAAGTATGCGGGCAAGACCGTCTACGTCTTCAACGTTGACTCGCAGGTGAAGTTGCTCGGCCTCTTCAACGCGCGCCTGTCGGACGTGGCCTTCGTCGCGCTCGACGCGAACACCATCGCCGTCGGCAAACTCGAACGCGTGCGTGCCGCGATTGACGCGCACGCCGGGCGCGGGCGCGTCTCGCCCGACATCACCGCCCTCGCCACGCGCGACGCGAACGCGCTCGTCGGGGCGGGCGGCAACATCCCCGCGTGGCTCACGCAGAACCTAGACATCGGCGGCGGCAACCTCTCCGCGAGCATCGCCTCTGTGCGCCAGTTCTACAGCACGCTCGCGACGACGGCGAGCGGCTTCAACTTCCTGACCGCCCTGCGCACGGATAGCGCTGGCGCGGCGAAGACCTTGAGTTCCACGCTCACGAGTTTGAAGTCGCTCGCGCCTTTCGCCATCGGGCAGATGCCCGCGCCGCGCGCGCGTCCTTTGCAGAGCCTCGTCGAGAACACGAAGGTCGGCGCGGAGGGCAACGACGTGCTCATCACGCTCCAACTCGCGCAGGTTGACGTGGCCGCGTTGCTTGACGCCTTCTAAGCGAGAGCCTGACGCGCACGCCTTCTTCAAGCGGGGCGCATAAATGAAAAGGGGATGCCCGACCAACGTCGGGCATCCCCTTTTCATTGTTTGAAACGGACTACGCGCCGCTTCCCTGCCGCCGCTCGCGCGGCCTTCATCTACTGGCCGGGAACGCGGAAGGGCGGGGGCGCGGCGGCCTCATCCTCGTCGGCGTTGCGCGCGAGCACGTCGTCGTAGATTTTGACTTTGCCGTCGCGGTCGAGGCGCGCGCGGGTGGCCGTCACATAGTCGTCAAACACGTCGTTGCGGCGCGTGGTCAACATGCTCTGCGTGAGTTGGTCGCGCTGCTTGGCGAACTCCGCGAGGTCTGCGTCGGTGCGCTTCGTGACGGCGAGGACGACCCACGAGTCGCCGAGTTTCACCGGCGACTTGGAAACTTCGCCTTCCTTCAAGTTATAGATCGCGTCGTCGGCCGACGCGCTCGTGCCCGCGCCTTCGAGCGGCGAGCCGAGCTTGTAGGCGTCGGCCGTCTTCACTTCGAGACCGAGCTTCTCGGCGGCGGCCTTGAGCGCGCCCGCGTCGCCGCTGTTACCGGCCAGTTCGCGCGCCGTCTGTTCGAGTTGCCCCTGCGCGCGCGCCTGCTTGGCGCGGCGCACGACTTCATCGCGCACTTCCGCGAAGTCGGGGATACGCGGCTCGCGCTTCTCGACCAGCATCGGCACGGCGAAACCGTTCTTGACGCTCACGCGGTCGCCCACGTCGTTGGCGTTCTCCAAAGGGCGAATCGCGTCTTCAAACTGCGGCGAACTGCCGATGTCGGGCACGTTGTCGCCGGGCTTGACGAACGGCGTCTCCTTCACCATGTCGCCCGCGCTCATGTTCGCCTCGGCAGCCAACTCCTGCGCCACCTTCTGAAAATCTTTCGTCTCTTTCAAACGCACCGCGGCGCGCGCCGCGATGTCCGCGGCCGACTTGTAGGCGCGCGTGTTGCGCTGCGAGACGAGCAGTTCGCGCTTGGCCTCCTCGAAACTCTTCGGGACGGACGCGCCGCGCCGGAAGACGTAGTAGGCGTTGTTGGTGAAGACCGGGTCGGAGACTTGACCCTCCTGCATGTCGAGCGTGGCTTGCAGGATGTCGTTCTTGCGGTTCGGGTCGCGGCGCACGGGCGCGGCCAGCCATCCGCCCTTCGTCGCCGTCGCCGGGTCTTCCGAGTTGCCCTTCGCCGCCTCCGCAAACTTCTCTTCGCTCGTGGTGGCGATGGTCGCGTCCGCCCCGCCGCGCACCTCCTGCGCGATCTTGGTGGCCTTCGCCAGCACTTGCTGGTCGAGGTCTTTGCGCGCCACCTTCAAGACGATCTGTTGCACGCGCACGCCCGCCTGTTTGTTCTCCGGCTTCAGCGCGTCGTAGGCGGCGCGCAGGTCTGTGTCGGGGATGCTCAATTTCTCGCCGACCTTCTCCTGATTGATGAAGAGGTAGCGAATCTTCTTCTGCGGTTCGAGGTAGCGGAAGTTGGTCTTGTTCTCCTCGTAATACTTTTGCAGTTCCTCTTCGGAGGGTTGGACGCCCGCGGCGAGTTTGTCGGCGGCGACGGGGACGTAAGTTAAGTTGAACGAACTGTTCTTGCGCTTGAAATCGTCGCGCACTTCATCTTCGGAGACGCTGACGCCCGCCGTCACGAAGGCGCGCAGCTTATCCGCCGCGATGGACTCGCGCAGTTCGCGCTCGAACCGCTCGGCGCTGCCGTACAGCCGCCCGATCCGCTCCTTGTACGCGGGCACGCCGATGAACTTGCCGCTCTCGTCAACGAACTGCTCGTGGACGGCCTTGTTCACTTCCGCATCCGACGCACCGAGGCCGAGGCGTTCGGCTTCCTGCGCGATGATCTTGCTGCGCACCAGCCCGTCGAGCATTGACTTGTCGTTGAGGCCGAGTTGCGAGAGGCTGAACTGCCCGCCGAAACGTTGCTGGTAAGCCTGCTTCTGCCGGTGCAGGTCGGCGACGGTGATCTCGTCGCGGTTGACCTCGGCCAGCACTTCCGTGTTCGTCGCCGGGTTGGCGCTCACCTGATTGCGTCCCGGCGCGTAGAACAGGATGAGGCTCGCTCCCATCAGCAGCGCGAAGAAAATGATTATATATTTGTGTGCGCTTTTGGCGCGGCTAAACTGTTTCAGCATCTTCGATCCTTCCGAACCCAACGGCGATTTTTAATATTTGAATAGTGGCGTAGCGGGAATTTCAGGGGCGTCGCCCCGAAAGCTCACACGGACTCCGCCGACAGCCGACCCACACAGTCGCCCCCCGGCGCGTCCCATGAATCGCCGATTGTAACGGACACTCCCGCGCCGTCGCAACCGGACAGAAGGGCGGAGGGCGGGGGATGAAGGGCGAAAGAAAAGCCGCTCGCGCTTGAGTGCTTTCCTTTCGTCCCCCTGCCCTTCGCCCTCATCCTTGCGCTCCGCGCGGCGGGTGCTATATGTTTAGGCGCATGGAATATTCAATCTGGGCGTGGGTGGGTTTTGCCCTCTTCATTCTGATCATGTTGGCTTTGGATTTGGGCGTGCTCAATCGCAAAGCCCACGTCCCCTCCTACCGCGAAGCGACTATTTGGAGCGTCGTCTGGGTGACGCTGGCGTTGATTTTCGCCGCCGGTGTGTTCTGGCAACTGGGGTCGCTGACAGGCAAAGAGTTTCTGGCGGGCTATCTGATCGAGTTGTCGCTCTCGGTGGATAACCTGTTCGTCTTCCTGCTCATCTTCTCCTACTTCAAAGTCCCGGCGAAGTACCAGCACCGCGTCTTGTTCTGGGGCGTGCTCGGCGCGCTCGTCATGCGCATCGCCATGATCGGCATCGGCGCGGCCTTGATCGAACGCTTCCACTGGATCATCTACATCTTCGGCGCGTTTCTCATCTACACCGGCATCAAGATGATGCGGCAGGAAGAGACGGACGTGAAACCGGAAGACAACCCCATCGTCCGGTTCGTGACGCGCTTCATCCCCATCTCGCGCAAGTACGAGGGCGAAAACTTCTTCACCGAAGTCAACGGGAAGCGGATGGGGACGCTCTTGCTGCTTGTGCTCGTCATCGTAGAAGTGACCGACCTCGTGTTCGCCGTGGACTCTATCCCCGCCATCTTCGGCATCACGACCAACACGTTCATCGTCTACACCTCGAACGTCTTCGCCATCCTCGGCCTGCGCTCGCTCTACTTTTTGCTGGCGGGCGTGGTGGAGAAATTCCACTACCTCAAGATCGGCCTCGCCATCGTTCTCACCTTCGTCGGCGTGAAGATGCTCGGCGAGGGCTTCGTGCACCGCTGGCTCGACAAGGAATCCATCATCGGCGTCTCGCTCGGCGTCGTCGCGCTGGTCTTGATCGGCTCGGTCGTCGCCTCGCTCATCTGGCCGCAACACGCGGAGACGAACGTCGAAGTCCAACTCCCCGCAGGCTTCAACTCGCCCTTCGACGACGACGAGGGTCGGCTCGGCGCAGACGAGCCGCAAGCCTGACGTGCGTGCCGCGAAAGCGGAAATCACGGCCAAAAAACGCTAAACACTCGCCCCGCGCGCCCTTCAAGAAATCGTGCTTGATGCGGCGCGCGGGCGTGTGTTAAGTTGCTTGTGAGGCCGAATTTCGGATTCGCCCGCCCCGACTGCAACAGCAGCAGCAGTAGCCCCACACCAGAAGACTTGCAACAAGACTTGCAACGAGCAGCAGGCCGCAACCATCTGCTTTCACAATCAACGTCAGGACTTCTCCTCGCCGGTTTCGTCGTCGTTCGACATCCGCTAGTTATGTCTACTAAATCCAGCCGCTTCGATCTCGAATGGTGGATCGTCTCGAAGCGCGTGCTCTACCTGCTCGCCGCCCTCGCCGTCGTCGCCGTCGCCGCAAGCGGCATCGGCGTCTATACGTGGCTCTACGGCAGCCCGTTCAAGGGCGGCGCGACGGAGGCGCATGCCCCGGCCGGTGCGCGCTTCATCTCCTTCGACGGCGACGTGCGCGTCGTGCGCGCGCAGACGCGCGAGTCGCTCCTCGCGCGCAGCGACACACAACTCTACCCCGGCGACATCGTGCAGACGCAGGACGACGGCCGCGCCCGCATCCAACTCGCCGACGGCTCGAATCTGATCGTGCGCCCGAACAGCGTCGTCACCATCCGTGACAACGCGAGTTCTGAGGGCGGCCAGCGCACGAACGTCCGCGTCGCCGTCGCGCGCGGCCAGATCAACGTCCGCACCGAGCAGCAGCCGGTGGGCGGCAGCAACATCGTCGAGACGCCGCTCTCGAA
This sequence comes from Pyrinomonadaceae bacterium, assembly GCA_030841105.1. Classification (GTDB taxonomy): domain Bacteria; phylum Acidobacteriota; class Blastocatellia; order Pyrinomonadales; family Pyrinomonadaceae; genus JAIVJZ01. The sequence continues at coordinate 63,383 of JAVEDE010000110.1, read as the reverse complement.
GAACAACCTCGCCGGTCAGACCGGCGCGAGTTTCGACGTGCGTGAAGATAACTCGGAAGGCATCCGCGTGAGTTCCGGCCAACTCGAAACCGTGACGCGCGGCGGCATCAAGACGACCGTGCAGGGCAACGAGTACATCGCCTTGAACCAGCAGGGCAACATCAAGAGCCGCGAGAGCCTGCTCGCGATGCCGGTCTTACTCTCGCCCCGCGATCTCGGAAAAATTTCCGCCACAGACAAAGGCGCGACCAGCGTCACGCTGCGCTGGGTGCGGCCGCAGACGGGCGAGCCGCGCCACTACCGCGTCGAAGTCGCCACCTCGCCCTTCTTCGTCCCGGCCGGGAAAGTGACCGAGCGCGATCAACTTGAAGCGACGCAGTTCAGCGTCAGCGATCTGCGCGCGGGCATCTACTTCTGGCGCGTGCGCGCCGTCGCCGCCTCCGGCCAGATCAGCGAATGGACTGAGCCGCAGAAGTTCACCGTCGTCGCCGCGGCGGGGCAAGGCACGGGCGAACACATCTCGGTGTCGGACGTGGCGTTCGAGTTCATCGGCGGCAGCATCTACATGGCGCGCGGGCGCACCCAGCCGGGCAACACCGTCCGCATCAACGGGCGCGAAACGCTGGCCGCCGCTGATGGCTCGTTCCAACTTCAAATCTCCGTGCCCAGAGCCGCACGCGAAATCATCGTCGAAGCCGAAGACTCGCAAGGCACGCGCAACGACACGCGCCTCGCCTTCACGCCCGACGCGGGACAGAGATAGAAGGAGTGACAAGTGACGAGTGACAAGTGACAAGTTAAAGCAGCACTCCGGTCTGTAAACTTGTCTTCAACTCATCACTCATCACTTGTCACTACTCGTCACTTGTCACTACTCGTCACTTGTCACTCGTCACTGCTTTCTTATGCACGTCATCCTGCTAAAAGTTGAGCACCGGCCGCCGGGGCACGCGTTGATGGAGACGCTGCGCGCGGCGGGCGTGTGCGTGGAGGAGTGGGCGGCAACGGCCGGGTCGGGCGGCGAGGGTGGTGTTGCAGCGTCGTCTTTGCCCCCGCCGCCGCTGGCGGTGATCTGCGAGGTGGCAGAGGGCGCGAGCATCGGCGAGATTCACGCGGCCATCGGTGAGGCCGCCGTCGCGTGGCCGGATGCCCCGGTCGTCGCCTGTCGTCGCTACGCGGCGGGCGAGCCGCCGTCCGAACTCCACCGGCTCGACACGCATGCGCTCCTCCGGCTCGGCTTCCACGCCGTCGCAGACGACCCGGCGCAACTGCCCGCGCTCCTGCGCGACCTCGAAGAGAGCGGCGAGACGCTGCCGGACTCCGCCTCGCACTCGGAAGAGTTCGACCCGTCGGCGGCGACGCCCGCGAGCATGCTCTTGCCAGACAACCTGAGCGTGGCGCGTCTGCGCGCGGCCTTCGAGGCGGTCGCCTCGCTCCATTTCGTGAGCGATCAAAAGAGCGCGGCGCAAACCGCACTCGCTGGTCTCGCCCCGCTCGTCACGGCAGATCGCTGGACGATCTATCTGGCCGAGTTGGAACGCGGCCAACTGCAAGCGCGCTTCGAGCCGCTCGCCGTGCGCGGGCTGACCGAGAGCGAGCGCGCCCTGCCCGAAGGCGACTGGCGACGCGCGCTCCACGGCGATTCGCTGATGCTTCTGACAGGCACTGAGTCGCAGGCCGCGCGCGACGCCTTCTCGTCGAGTGAGACGCAGCGCAAGATTGAAGGTGGGCGGCGTGTGCTGGCCGTCCCGCTCCTCAGCGGCGACCGCGTGCTGGCCGTCCTCGAAGCCGTGCGCGAGGGAGAGTCGCGGCGCGCGTTCTCGTCCGGCGAGGCGGCATTGCTCTCCGCGCTCGCGCTGCCGCTCTCCGCCGCGCTCGCCAACTCCGTGCGCATCGCCGAGGCCGAAAAACTTTCGCAGACCGACGACCTCACCAAACTCCACAACGCGCGCTTCCTGCGCCAGTACCTGATCGCCGAAGTCAAACGCGCGCGCCGCTACGGCTCGACCGTGACCGCGCTCTTCTTCGACCTCGACGACTTCAAAGAGATCAACGACCGCTACGGCCACCTCGTCGGCTCGCACGTATTGATGGAGATGGCGACCGTGATCCTGACCGGCGTGCGTGACACGGACGTGGTGGCGCGCTACGGCGGCGACGAGTTCGTCGTCATCCTGCCGGAGACGGGTTTGGAGATGGCCGTGCGCGTTGCCGAGCGCATGCGCGAAAAGATCGCCGAACGCGTCTTCACGGGCGGGCGCAGTTTGCGCCTGCATCTCACGGCCAGCTTCGGCCTCTCCGCCTTCCCCGAACATTCGCAATCGCCGCAGCAGTTGATCGCCGACGCCGACGCCGCGATGTACGAAGCCAAAGCCGCGCACAAGAACTGCGTCCGCGTCGCCTCGAAGTCGTAACCCCTGCGGACTCGTCCCGACGGCGACGTTTAAACTCTCCTAAATCCCTCTTCCTACAATAAAATCCGCAATTTGAGCCTGTTGGCTTTAAGTATTGGGCTTTTTCGTTGTATCTTGATGAGTTCGTAGGGCGTCGCGGGGCAACGGCCTCGCTAGCGTGTTGTAGGAAGTCAGACTTACGTGACGTTATTTCATGTAATCCTCGAACTCCGCCGAACCCACGCTGTTGACGTGCATCTCTAACGCATCACATTCATGCTTGGATCGAAAAATTAATGGCCTTTAAATCACTCTTTAGTCTGTTTTCCAGCGATCTGGCGATTGACCTCGGCACGGCCAACACGCTCGTCTACGCCAAGGGGCGCGGCATCGTCGTCTCCGAGCCGTCCATCGTCGCCATCAACAAAGTCACCAACCTGCCGGAAGCCGTGGGCAAGGAGGCGAAAGAGATGTTGGGGCGCACGCCCGGCAACATCGTCGCCATCCGCCCGATGAAGGACGGCGTGATCGCCAACTTCGAGGTGACGGAGAAGATGCTCCAACACTTCATACGCAAGGCGCACAACGGCAAGTCGTGGGTCTCACCGCGCGTCGTCATCGGCATACCCAGTGAGATCACGCAGGTCGAACGCCGCGCCGTCGAAGACTCCGCCTATCGCGCGAAGGCTTCGGAAGTCTATCTCGTGGAAGAAGCGATGGCGGCGGCCATCGGCGCGGGACTGCCCATCACAGAGCCGCACGGCAACATGATCGTGGACATCGGCGGCGGCACGACCGACATCGCCGTCATCTCGCTCTCCGGCATCGTCTACTCGCGCGCCGTGCGCGTCGCCGGTAACGAGATGGACGAAGCGATCACGAGTTTCATCAAACGCAAATACAATCTGCTCATCGGCGAACGCACCGCCGAGATGATCAAGATTCAACTCGGCTCGGCCTTCCCGCTCGACGAGCAACTCTCGATGGACGTGCGCGGGCGCAACCTCATCGAAGGCATCCCCAAAACGATCACCATCACGGACGACGAAGTGCGCGAGGCTCTGGCCGATTCGATCTCGACCATCGTCAACGCCGTGCGCGTCGCTTTGGAACGCACGCCGCCGGAGTTGTCGGCCGACATTGTGGAGCGCGGCATCGTCTTAACCGGCGGCGGCGCGCTCTTGAAGAATCTGGACAAGCGGCTCTCCATCGAGACCGGCCTTCCCGTCTCGGTCTCCGAAGACCCGCTCTCGTCCGTCGTGCTCGGCGCGGGCAAGATGCTCTCGGACTTCAACCTCCTCAAGCGCGTGAAGTGGGACAACACCCTGACGGGCGGAAACTAAAAGCCGTGAATCGTAAATCGTAAATCGTGAATAGAAACTTCCGGTTTTAGTCTATTTACGATTTACGATTCACTATTTACCAGCCATGGCTGTGACGCGAACGCAGAAAGAGATCAGGCAGCGCGCGCCCCTGTGGTTGCTGGCGTTGCTCGGCGTGAATCTGGTGTTGATGTCCGTGTCGGCGCGCGACGCGTCGGGCAGTAAACCCCTGATTCAAGTGTGGGCGCAGGCCGTGGCCTCGCCGGTGCAGAGCCTCTTTTCGGGCGCGACGGGCGCGGGGTCGGGCTTCTTCCAACACCTCGGCAGCCTCAACCGCGCCGCCACCGAAAACGAAGACCTCAAACGCAGACTCGCCTCGACCGAGACCGAACTGCGCGAGGCGCGCATGGCGCGCGACGAAAACGAGCGGCTCAAAGGACTCCTCGACCTCAAGGAAAAGAGCGGTTACCAGACCGTCACGGCGCGCGTCATCGCACGCGACCCGTCCGAGTGGTTCGACTCCGTGATGATCAATCGCGGCAGTTCGTCAGGGATCGAGAAGGACATGCCGGTCGTGACGCACGAGGGCATCGTCGGGCGCGTCATCGGCGTCAGCCCCGTCACGTCGCAGGTGCTTTTGATCACGGACGAACGCGCGGCGGCAGGCGCGGTCGTCGGCCAACTCGGCACGTCGCAGGCGATGGGTTCGGTGCGCGGCTACGGCAGCAACGGGTTGCTCGACATGCGTTACGTCTCCGGGCTGGAAGCGATCAAACAGGGCGACCTCGTGGTGACGACGGGACAGGACAGCATCTATCCGGCGGGCTTGAGCGTCGGGCAGGTGGTGGAGTTCAAGCAGGGGTCGGCCACTTCCCCGCACGAGATCAAAGTGAAGCCGAGCGCGCGCCTGAATTCGCTCGGCGAGGTGGCGGTGCTGCTCTACCACCCGCCGCCGCGCACCCCGCCGCCCGCTCCGACCGCCGCGGCCGCAACGTCGAACACTGGGAAAGCAGTGACAAGTGACAGGTGACAAGTTAAAACAGTAAATCGTGAATAGAGGAAAGTAAGTTTTCGCTATTTACGATTTACGATTCACAGCTTTCTTGTCTTTGCTCTTGTCACTTGTCACTCGTCACTCGTCACCGTTTTTATGAAACTGAAGATCGCCGTTTGTGTCGCGCTTGCCGTGTTGTTGCAGACGAATCTGCGCCTCGTCTGGCCGCCGCTCGTTCACCTCGATCTGCCGCTCATCGTCGTCACCTACTTCGCGCTCCGGCGCGACGTGGTGCAGGCGCTCATCGTCGGCTTCGTGGCCGGCGTCGCCACAGACTTTTTCAGCAAGGGGCTGCTCGGCGCGAACGGTTTTTCCAAGACGCTCATCGCCTACCTGATCGCCGCGCTCGTGACGCGCGTGATGCTCGACAACCCGCTGGCGCGCATTCCCGTCTTAGCAGGCGCGGTCGCGCTCGACGCCGTGGTCATCGTGTTGCTTCACCGACTGCTCGGCCAGCCGTCGCTCGTCGCCTTCGCCGAGACAGCGGCCTACAAGATGATCGCGACGACCATCGCCGGGACGTTCATCTTCTACATGTTCGACATTTTTTTCAGCGACCGCGCGCGCCAGCGTCGCCAGTTCGCCTTCCGCCGCCGCGCCGCGCGCCGCAGTCTGGTCAGCAGAAGATAGTAAACAGTGACAGGCGACAGGTGACAGGATAAAATCCCTGGCGGGAACTTACTTGATCGTCTGTTCCAACTTGTCACCCGTCACCCGTCACTTGTCATTTGTCTTATGAAATTCCACGACGAATCGCAAAATTTGCGCCTGCGGCTGCGGATCATTCAGGTGGTCGTGTTCGCGCTGCTGGCCGTCCTAGGCGTCAGGCTCTACTTCCTGCAAGTCGTCAACGGCGCGTACTACGCCGAGCGCGCGGAGAACCAGCGCGTGCGCCTGCTGCCCATCCCGGCGCAGCGCGGCACGATCTTCGACCGCAACGGCCGCATCCTCGTTGACTCGCGCCCGATCTACAACGTCATCCTCTCGCGCGAGGAGATGCAGGGCAAAGACTTCTCCACGCTCGTCGCGCCGCTCTCGGAAGGACTCTTTATAGACCCCGAACTCCTGCGCGACCGTTTCAACGAACTCAAGTCGCAGCCCGCCTTCGAGTCCATCATCATCAAGCAGAACGCGACGATGAGTGACATCCAGTGGGTCGAGGCGCGGCAAGGGTTCGACCACCCGGAACTGCGCATCGAGCAGCAGCCGCAACGCCGCTACCCGGAGAACGGCGTGCTCGCGCACGTCCTCGGCTACGTCGCCGAGGTGAACCCGAAGCAGTTGGAGCGCGAAGAGTACAAGGTGAAGGGTCTCAAGCCCGGCGACATCATCGGGCAGGAGGGCTTGGAAGCCACTTACGACAACTACCTGCGCGGGCGCGACGGCTATCGCAAAGTGATCGTTGACAGTCGCGGGCGCATTCAGGACGAGATCGAGAAAGTGTCGCCGCAGCCCGGTCAGGACATCGTCACGACGATTGACCTCGACTTGCAGGAGACGGCCGAGGAGCAACTTCGCAACTCGCCTTCGGGGCGCGGCGTGATCATCTCGGTTGACCCGCGCAACGGCGAGATTCTCGTGATGGCCTCCGCCCCGACCTTCGACCCGAACCTCTTCTCGCAGCGCATCGCCACCAAAGCGGGACGCGCCGAATACGCCGCGCTCATCAAAGACCCGAGACGCCCACTCTACAACCGCGCCATCCGCGGCCGCTACCCGCCGGGTTCGACGTGGAAGATTCCGATGGCCGTAGCCGGTCTGGAACAGGGCGCGATCACGACCGAGCACTCCGGCCTCGTCTGCGGCGGCGGCATCACGGTCGGCAACAAGTTCACGCGCTGCATGGGGCATCACGGCACGCCGGAGTTGCGCACGGCGATCAAGCATTCGTGCGACGGCTATTTTTATCGGCTCGGTTTGAAGATGAAACTCGAAGGCATCATGCAGATGGTCGAGAGTTTTGATCTCAACAAGCGCACGGGCGTTGACCTGCCGCACGAGTTGATCAGTTGGACGCCCTCGCGCGAGTTCAAGAAGAAGTTTCAGCCGAAGGCCGCCGACTGGGGCGACATTGACACGGTGTTCGCCTCCTTCGGTCAGGTCTACGAGAACATGACGCCGCTCTCGATGCTACGCACGATTGCGGGCATCAGCGTCGGCGGTCAACTCTACGTGCCGCACCTGCTCCGAGAGGTGCATGCGATCCCGGCGATAGGCGAGCCGGGCAAGTTCGACTACCGCCCGGAGCGCGAGGCGCGCACATTCGTGCCGCTCGATGCGTCGCGCCCCAACCCGAAGGTTGTGCCCATCTCGCCGGAGCATCACCGCATGGTGGTCGAAGGCATGTGGCAGGTGGTGAACCAGCCGGGCGGCACGGGCGGCGCGATGCAGATGGCGGGCTTCGACGTGGCGGGCAAGACTGGAACGGCGCAGGTCGTCTCGCTCGGCAAGGACACGGGCGAGAACAAAGACCACTCTTGGTTCGTCGCCTACGCGCCCGCGTACAAACCCGAAATCGCCAGTATCGCGCTCATCGAAAACGTCGGCTTCGGCGGCAAGTTCGCCGCACCCGCGACGAAGGCCGTCTACGAGGTCTACTACCGCAAGACCCGTCCCGACGCCGCGCCGCAGGATGTCGCGGAAATTAAACCTCCGAAGTCGCAGGTCGGCCATCAGTAACGTTTGAGTTTCAAACCCGAACCGGAAGCTGATCACAAACGAACTCTAACCTCTAACCACTGACCTCTGTTTTGCTATGGTCGCAATTTTAGAAAAAGGCCGCTTCCGCGATTTCGACTGGCTGCTGACGCTGCTCGCCACGGGCATCGTCTTCTTCGGCACGTGGCAGATTCACAACGCGCAGCCGCTTGAGAACTACTGGAAGAAACAACTCATCGGGCTGGCGATCTCGCTCGTCGCGCTCTTCGCCGTCGCCTTCACGGACTACCGCAAGCTCGTCCACTTCGCGCCCGCCTTCTACCTGTTCGGCCTCGTGCTGCTCGTGCTCGTGCTGATTCCCGGCATCGGCCTACGCATCAACGGGCAGCAGTGCTGGATCAGGATGCCGGTCGTCGGGCAGTTTCAGCCCTCGGAGTTCGTCAAGATTCCGACCGTGCTGATGCTGGCCTACTATTACGGCAAACAACGCGGGAACGCACTGGGTTGGATGGAGATCGCCGTGGGCGTCGGCATACTTGCCTTGCCCGCCGGTCTGATTCTGCTCGAACCGGACGCGGGACAGGTCATCACCTACGTGCCGCTGCTCGCCGTGGTGCTCTTCCTGTCGTCGGTGCGGATGTGGGTCGTCCTCGCCTCGCTCGCCCTGAGCGTGGTGTTGATTCCGGCGGCCTACGTCGTCGGCGTCAAGACCGGCAAGATCAAGAACTACCAGCAGCAACGCATTCAGGCGATCATTGACCCCGAAAAGGCCGACCGCAAGGGCTACGGCTACCAAACTTATCAATCCATCCTCTCCGTCGGCAAAGGCGGCGTGGCGGGCACTGGCGGCGGCTCGACCGAATACTCGCAGAGCCGTCTGAAATTCCTCCCCGAACCGCACTCCGATTTCATCTTCGCCGTGACGGCCGAGCGCACCGGCTTCGTCGGCTCGATCCTGTTGCTTGTCGCCTACGCGGTACTTTTGTCGCGCCTCCTGATGGGCGCGCGACGCGCGCCCGACCGCGCCGGGATGCTCGTCATCATGGCGATTGTCGGCGGCCTCGCCTTCCAGATTTTCATCAACGTCGGCATGGCGCTCGGACTCCTGCCCGTGATCGGCGTGCCGCTCCCGATGATGAGCGCGGGACTCTCCTCCGTCCTCGCCACCTTCATCGCCATCGGCTTCGCCGTCAGCGTCCAACTCCGCCGCTTCGTCAACTGAAACTTCCGGCGGCCGGACAAGTGACCGAACACAGAGAGGGGCGGCGTGCAGATGTCACGCCGCCTCTCGAACTTTCTCCGACCTCTAGGATGTCGCACGCCGCGCAACTTTCGCGGCTTACGACTTCTTACTCTCCGACTCCTTACGCTACGACTTCTTGCCTTTCGGCGCGGGCTTGGCGGCGGGCTTCGCGGTCTCCTTCGTCGCAGGCTTCGCGGGCGCGGGCTTCACGTCCTTCGGCGCGACGGTGGGTGTCGCCAGGGGGGGCGTCCCGCCCGCGGGCGCGATCCAGAGTTCGACCATCGGCTGCTCGCGGTAGCCGCCGACACCGGAGAGCGTGCGCGCGCCGTCCATCTTCCGCGTGTTCATCGTGTAGTCGGTCGCGTTGTCGGCGGCCTTCTGCGCGTCTTCGGGCTGGCTCGTGCGGCCGCCGTAGGCGATGAGGTAGCCCTGTGCGGTCGGGTCTTGTTGGAGCGCGTTGACGAACCTGTCGAGTTGCGACTTGTTCGCGCTCAAGTCGCGCGTGACGTACTCGGCGAACTTGACCGACGGCGCGCTCTTCTTGGCGACGCTGGTCGTGCACGAGTTGGAGGTGCTGCACTCGCGACGGAAGCCGCCCACGTCCACGGTCGCCGTCACGGTCTGCCCGCCGATGCCCGTCGTGTCCACCTGAATCGAGGAAGTGCCCTGCCCCGAACTGATCGTTCCGGCCGAGACCGTCCAGTTGAAAGTCGGCGTCACGTTCGGGTCGCCGCCGCTCACGTTCGCCGTGAAGGTCAAACCGCTTTCGAGTCCATCGGCGGCCGTGTCCGGGCAAGACACCGTGACCGTGGGGCACTGTTGTATGGCCGAAGCCGACGCGTCGGTGTCAACTGTGACGTGGGCGTTCGCGCCCGTGCCGGGGGAGATCAGCGTCAGCGCACCCATCACGAGCAGCAGCGGCGCGGCCAGACGACCGTAGTTGAGTTTCATATGTATGCTCTCCTGAGAGTTGAATTTTTGACTAATTTGATCAGGGCGTGTGTGCCGGGACGGGCGCGGGAGATGTAGCAGGGAAAAACTTGGCGCGTCGTGCCGCATTGAACTTCGCGAAACATTATCGCCAAAATCTGCCGCAGGTCAAACGGCATGACACGCGCACTCGCGTCTTTACTCGCGTTTCCCCAGATCGTCGGTTATACTCCACGTGCCTCGTCCTAGCCGGATGTACCGGCGCGGTGCAGACGCGTTTTGAGTCGCATTGCGATTCGATCACGCACCCCGCAGAGACGAGACGATTTTTTAACAGCGTCGCGGACAACGGTTCCGCGATTGTTGATGAGATGTTTGAAGCCGTTGACGGCCGCGTGGGGCGCGCATGAATTCGCGCGCCCGACACTAGGGAGGCCGTCCGCTGTGGCTGGCGAGAGTCGAGAAACGTCAGGCCGGAGGGGGACACTGCTGTGTCCGCGCCGCGCGATTTATGCGCGCGCCGAATCAATCGCCCGCCCGCCGACGCGCGTCTGCAAACTCTCACACGACGCGCGCGAGAACGGCTCGACGGGGTTTCAAGGTGAACAGTTCAAATCGCTTTTCCGCCGGGGCGGAAGTGGCGCACGTGACGGCCGGGCACGCCCTGCCGTGGCAGCGTGAGGCGCGCTTCCGTCCGGCCATCGTAGAACAGTTTGTGTTGAGCACACGTCCTGCCGCCGACTTCGCAATCCCAACTCATCTCATCGTCCACACGCGCGCGCGCCTCGTCGGCGTCGTCGCCGCTTCCGTCGCGAGGTACTGAACAACCTGCGCCCGACACTCAACAATTTTCGCGCGCGCGCCCACAAGTCGCCCGCACTACGTCCACACCACGACCGCCGCCCGTCGCCGCCGCCCAGTAGCGGCAGCACGCGCGCCGCCGGGTCGCATCAGGAGTCAAAAATTTTCTCATGTCGAAAGAATTAATCGTCAGCGTCAACGGGCGCGAAAAGAAGATCGCCATCATCGAGAACGGCAAGGTCACGGAGTTTTACATCGAACGCGGCGAGGACGGGCAAGGGATCGTCGGCAACATCTACAAGGGGCGCGTGATGCGCGTGCTGCCCGGCATGCAGTCGGCCTTCGTTGACATCGGCCTTGAGCGCGACGCCTTCCTCTACGTCTCCGATTTCTTCGACGAAGAGGAAGAGTTCGAGCGCATCGTCGTGGACAAGAAGAAGACGGAGGGCGCAGACGACGCGGCCGCCGCGCGCGCCGCCGCCGAGAAGATCGAACGCTCGCGCCTCGAACGCGAACGCCAGATGGAGACGGCGCAGGAACGCGCGCAGCCGACCGTCATCGGCGACGAGGACGAAGAGGACGACGAAGAGACCGAAGGCGCGACGCCGCAACAGCAACAGCCCGTCGCGGCGCAGGCCGCGGACGAGCGCGCGACTGCCGCGAGCGCACAGAGCAACGAGGACGAAGGCGTGGCGGAGACAGGGCGGCGCGGACGCGGGCGCGACCGCAAACGTCGCGGCGGCGGTGGCGGGCGCGATAGTTCCGAGCGCGAAAGTTCGGGGCGCGAGATGGGCGCGGCGGCCTCGGCCGGTGGTAGTGGCGGCAGCAGCAGCAGTGCGCCGACGACGAGTTTCTCCGAAGACGTGCAAGCGCGTCTCTCGGCGCGCGAAGAGTTCGACACGCCGTTCGTCGTGGCCGACAATTCGTTCGAGCGCGTGGTTGACGACGAGGCCGCCGCCAACGGCGAGATGTTCAAAGACGCGCGCTTGCAGGAGCGACTCACGGATCAGATTCATGCCATCGAGTTCGACATGGAGACGACTGAGGAGGCCGAAGTCGGCTCGCTCCTCTCCTCTCAAAACATCTCCGGCGGTTCGTTCCAGCGCATCGCCGACGACGACGACGAACCCGAAGCCCCGCGCGCTGTCGAAGCCGTCCAGACGGCGGTCGCCGCGTCGGTTTCTGCTTTCATAGACGAGGCCGGGGACGACTCCGTGCTCTCCGTGACGCAGGCGCAATCCTTCGAGCGCGTGAGCGACGACGGGGAAACCAACGCGGGTGCAGGAACGTCGTCCGGCACGACGGACGATGAAGCGGCAACTCCCGCACGCGGTAAAGCGAGCAGCAAGTCGCGTCGCGGCGGCAGCAGCAAAGGCAAGAAGACCGCCGCCGCAACGGGCGACGAGACGACCGGCGACGCTTCCGACGACGCCTCGACGGCGACGACGGAAGAGGCCGCGCCGAAGAAGGGCGGGCGGGCGCGCGCGACGAAGGAAGCCGCGTCGAAGAAGTCTTCAACTAAGGGCAAGGCGACGGCGGCGACGAAGGGCGGCTCGACGCGTCGCGGCAAGGCCAAATCCGGCGAGGCCGCGGGCGACGCGACCGCCGAGGGCAATGCCGCGGACGACGCGGCCGCCGCAGACTTGTCAGGCGATCAGACGTTGCCGGACGGCGCGGCGAGCGTCAAATCGCGTCGCGTGCGCGACGAGTTTGCGCGTCGTGGCGGGCGTCGTCGTAATCGTCGCCCCGGCGGCAAGCCCGGCGAGGAAGGCGCGGAAGAAGATCGCTCGAATGGTCAGGCCGAAGAAGTAACCGGTTCGGCCGAAGCAGTCGAGATTGAAGCGGTGGAGTCGGGAGCTGAGATCGAAGAGTATCAGATCGCGCCGCCCGAACCGCGCGAAGAAGTGCATGCCCCGGCGCGTCCTGAGTCACGTCCCGAACCGCGTGCCGAGTCGCGCCCGGATGCGCGCCCTGAGCCGAGAGGCAGGCAGCCGCGCGGCGGCGAGCGAAATGATCGCGGCGAGCGCGGTGGACGCGGTGGGCGCGGCGGTTCGGATCGCGGCGAGCGCACGGACGCCCCGCGCGGCGACGGCAGAAGCGACGGCGGCAGCGCAGGCCGCAGTGACGGCGGCAGCAGCGAGGGCGTCGCGGGGCGCAGCGGCAGTGGCAGCGGCGGCGGCCGCAGCAGTGGCGGCGGTCGAGACCGGCGCGAGCGTCACACGCCGCTCATCACAGACCTCTTGCGCGAAGGTCAGGAGATTCTCGTCCAGATCGCGAAAGAGCCGATTGCGGCGAAGGGCGCGCGCATCACGTCGCACATCGCCCTGCCGGGTCGCTTCCTCGTCTACATGCCGACCGTGGAGCACGTCGGCGTCTCGCGCAAGATCGAATCGGACAGCGAGCGCGTGCGCCTGCGCAAGCTCATCAAAGACATCCGCGAGACTGAAGAAGTGCCTTCGGGCGGCTTCATCGTCCGCACCGCAGGGATCGGCATCAGCGAGCAAGACCTGCGCGACGACGCGCGCTATCTCGTCCGCACGTGGCTCGACATCCGCCGCACCGCCGAGAAACAGAAAGCGCCCACGCTCACGCACAAAGACCTCGACCTCGTCCAGCGCATCCTGCGCGATCAACTCTCGGACGACTTCGCGGCCATCCGCGTTGACTCCGAAGAGGAGTACGAGCAGATCGTCGAGTTCATCAACCGCATCCAGCCGCGACTCGTCAAGCGCGTCAAACTCTACACGCGCGAGGAGCCGATCCTCGAAGCCTTCGGCGTGCAGGCCGAGATTGATAAGGCGATCAAGCCGCGCGTGTGGCTGAAGTCGGGCGGCTATCTCGTCATCAACCAGACGGAGGCGCTCGTCGCCATTGACGTCAACACGGGCAAGTTCGTCGGGCGCGGCGGCACGCGTCTCGAAGACACGATCACGCGCACGAACCTTGAGGCGGCCGAAGAGATCGCGCGCCAGATCAGATTGCGCGACCTCGGCGGCATCATCGTCCTCGACCTCATTGACATGGAGGACAGGCGCAACCGCAACCGCGTGATGGGCGCGCTGCAAGACGCTCTGCGCGACGACAAGTCGCCGACGAAGGTGCTCTCGTTCAACGATTTCGGCCTCGTCATCATGACCCGCAAGCGCGTTAAGCAGTCGCTCGAACGCACGCTCTGTAGCCCTTGCGCCTACTGTCAGGGCGCGGGGCTGGTCAAGTCGGCGCAGACTGTCTGCTATGAAATACTCGACGAAGCGCGCCGCCTCTCGCGCGGCATGAACGGCGACAAGATCAAGCAGACGACTTTGCGCATCAACCCCGAAGTCGCGCGCGCGCTGCGCTCGACCGAGAACGACGTGCTCGCCGAAATCGAAGACTACCTCGGCGCGGTGGACATCACGAGCGACGAGCGAGTCCATCAAGAGCAGTTCGACTTCGCTTTCGTGTAAACGCAGAGAGGTCAAAGGTCGGAGGGCAGAGGTTAGCAAAGAAGGCTTTTGTTTTAACTGGCCTCTGACCTCCAACCTCCGACCTTTTCTTTTATGACTGTGAAGCAAAAATTCTGGAAGGGACTCTTCTTCGCGAGCGGGGCGGCGGGGGTGGCCGCGCTGGCCGCGGTCAACTCGTCAATCGCGCGCGGCGTCACGGCGACCGAACCGGAAGAGAGTTCGCTCGGCGGCGAGCGGCGCGCGTTCGCGTCCGCGCACGGCAACGTCTCTTACCGCGTGGGCGGCGCGGAGGGACGCGAACCGCTCGTCTTCCTGCACGACATCGGCGCGGGCGCGTCCTCCTTCATGTGGCGCAAAAATTTCGACGCGCTCGCCACAGACTTCCGCGTCTACGCACCCGACCTGCTCGGCTTCGGACTCTCCGACAAACCCGCGCACGCGCCCTACTCCGCAGACCTCTACGTCGCGCTCATCAAGGATTTTCTGGCGGGAGAGTTGCGGCGGCAAACGCCCGCGCATCTCGTCGCCGGTGGTCTCAGCGCGGCCTTCGCCGTGCGCGTCGCAGACGAACACCCCGCGCTCGTCCGCTCGCTCACGCTCATCGCCCCGACGGGCGCGGGCGCGTTCGACTCGCGTCCCGATCTGCCCGGCGCGGCCTTCTACGGCCTCCTCCATTCGCCCGTCCTCGGCGAGTCGTTCTACAACGCCATGACGAGCGAACGAAGTCTCCGCGACTACGCGCGCAAGCGACTCTTCTACGACCGCCGCTTCGCCACCGAACGGCTCATCGCGCACTACTACGCGGCGAGCCACCAGCCCGGCGCGCAGCACGCCGTCGCCGCCTTCCTCTCCGGCTATCTCAACGCCGACACGCGCGAAGCCTTCGCGCGCCTCGCGCAGCCCGTCACGCTCGTCTGGGGCGCGGACGATCTGACCACGCCCGCCGCGCAGGCCGACGCGCTCTGCCGCCTCAACCCGCGCGCCCGCCTCGAACTCTTCGAGCGCTGCCGCATGACGCCGCAGACCGAGCACGCCGAACGATTCAACGACCTGCTCCGCGCGACGCTCCTCGCGCGCTCCGCCGCCGCTTAAGCTCACAAGTTTTACGTCGCCCGTTCACCCGGCGCGATGTTATGCTCGCCTTCAAGTCAAGTTTCCCGTATCGCCGTTTGAGATTGCACGAAGCACATGCCGAAACGCTCAGGCGCGTTAACAGTCCTGTACGCCGCGACGCTCTTTGCCAGCGCGTCGCTGCTGTTCTGGGTGCAGCCGATGTTGGCAAAGATGCTGCTGCCGCTGCTCGGCGGCACGCCCGCCGTGTGGAACACCTGCATGCTCTTTTTTCAGGCGATGCTGCTCGCGGGCTACGCCTACGCGCTTGTCATCTCCAAATGGCTGACGCTCCGCCAGCAGGTCGCCGTCCACGCGCTGCTGCTCGTCGTGACCGCGCTCACCTTCCCCATCCTCATCTCGGAGGCGACTGTCCGCTCCGTGCCGCGCGAAGGCAACCCGTCGCTCTGGCTGCTGTGGAGTTTGTTGACGACCGTGGGCTTGCCCTTCTTCGCCGTCTCCACCAACAGCCCGCTCCTGCAAAAGTGGTTCGCAGAGACGCGGCAAGAGTCTTCGCGCGACCCGTACTTTCTCTACGCCGCGAGTAACGCGGGCAGCCTCCTCGCACTCTTGAGCTATCCGCTCGTCGTCGAACCGCGCCTCACGCTCGGCGCGCAGAGCCGCCTCTGGTCGCTCGGCTACGTGCTGCTCCTCGTGCTGCTCGCTGCCTGCGCGTTCACATTACTGCGCCGTCAGTCGAAGCGTGGCGAGACCAAACCGCGCGCCGCTTCGCTTAACGCGACGAAGCCGACCGCCGACGAGGCAAGATTAGAAACACATGCGACCGACCCGGAGACGAACTTCCGCCCGCGTGAAGCGACCGGCTACACAGAAAGGTACGACGGCGACGCAGAAGCGACCGGCGGCGTGGCGAAGGGTGAAGTTGAAGCCAGCGATGAAGTCGAGGCTAATGATAAAGACGGAGTCGAGACTCTTTCGTGGCGGCGTCGCCTGCGCTGGGTCGCGCTCGCCTTCGTGCCGTCGAGTTTGATGCTCGGCGTCACGACCTACTTCTCGACCGACATCGCCTCGCTCCCGCTGCTCTGGGTCGTCCCGCTCTCGCTCTATTTGCTGACGCTCGTCTTCGCCTTCGCGCGGCGACAAATCTTCAAGCCGCACACGACGGCACGCGTCCTGCCGGGCGTCGCGCTCGTCTTCGCGCTCGTCTACCTGTCGGGCGCGACGCAGCCCGTCTGGCTGCTCATCTGCTCGCACCTCTTCTTCTTCGTCGTCGCGGCGATGGCTTGCCACGCCCTGCTGGCCGCGGATCGCCCCGCCGTCCGACACCTCGCGGAGTTCTACTTGCTGATGTCGGTCGGCGGCGTCCTCGGCGGCCTCTTCAACGCGCTCGTCGCGCCCATGCTCTTCGACACGACGCTCGAATACCCGCTCGTCATCGTGCTGGCCTGCCTGCTCCTGCCCCGCCCCGCCGCCGTGCGACCGGACACGCCGCGCGAGCGTTGGCTCGACGTGGGCGTCCCCGCCACCGTCGCGCTGTTGACGCTCCTCATCGCACTCGCCGTCAACCGCTTCGTGCTCGATTGGGTGCAGGGTCTCGCGCTCGTCGTAGGCGTGCCGCTCATGATCAGTTACCTCTTCCGGCGTCGCCCCGTGCGTTTCGCGCTCGCGCTCGGCGCGGTTATGCTCGGCAGCGGTTTTCACGCAGACCTCAACCGCCGCACGCTCCTCGCCGAGCGCAACTTCTTCGGCACGCTGCGCGTCACAGAGGACGTGGGCGACGACCAGCAGCAGCACTGGCTCTATCACGGCACGACCATCCACGGGCGGCAATCGCTCGCGCTCGACCGCCACTGCGAACCGCTCTCCTACTATCACCGCGAGGGGCCGCTCGGTCAGGTCTTCAAAAGTTTCGACACGCAACCGGCCAACGGCAACGTCGCCATCGTCGGCCTCGGCACGGGCGCGACCGCCGCTTACACGCGCCCCGGTCAGAACTGGACGTTCTACGAAATCAACCCCGCCGTCCTACGCATCGCGCGCGACCCCGCTTACTTCACCTACCTGACTTACTGCGCCAACGCGCCCGTCGCCGTCGCGCTCGGCGACGCACGCCTGCAACTGCAACACGCGCCGCCCGCGCACTACGGCCTCATCGTCCTCGACGCCTTTAGTTCCGACGCCATCCCCGTTCACCTGATGACCGTCGAAGCCCTCGACCTCTATCTTTCCAAACTCGCCGCGGGCGGTCTTCTCGTCTTCCACATCTCCAACCGCAGCCTCGACCTCCACCCGGTCGTCGCCGACCTAGCCCACGCGCGCAACCTGCGCGCCCTCGGTTTCGACGACACCGCGCGCAACCAACCGGGCGGCAAAGAACCCTCGCAGTGGGTGGTCATGGCACGCCGCCCCAAAGACTTACAAACGCTCGCCGCAGACACGCGCTGGCGACCGCTTGAAGGCCGCCCCGGCCGTCCCGTCTGGAGCGACGACTTCTCAAACATCGTCACTATTTTTAAATGGCGTTAACGCCCGCACACTTCGCACGGAAGTTCAACGCCGACGCGGACGCGCGAACCCTCGACTAACTCGACGCCCTCACGTCGTAGCCACTCAATTGCGGAATGCGGATTAGTAAAGACAGTTGCGTCTTTAATCCACATTCCGCATTCCGCAATCGGGTCAGTCGGCGAAGGCGACGCTCAGTTCGCGCAGGGTGGCGGAGTCGCTCGCGTCGGCGGCGTTGGATTCGTCGCGGTTGACGTGGTTGTAGAGGATGTCGCGTTGCTGCGGGGTGAACCCGGCGGTGCGGATGAGGTAGCGGAGCATGCGTTCGTCGGCCTCGTTGTGCGCGCCCGCGGCGGAGACGACGTTCTCCTCGATCATGATCGATCCCATGTCGTCCGCGCCGAAGCGCAAGACGACCTGACCGAGCCGCAAGCCTTGCGTCAGCCACGACGACTGAATGTGTTCGATGTTGTCGAGGAAGAGGCGCGAGACGGCGACCATCTTCAAATAATCAACGCCCGTCGGCTCGTCCTTGATGCGGCGGCCGAGCGCGGTGTTCTCGCGCTGAAACGTCCACGGGATGAAGGCCGTGAATCCGCCGGTCTCGTCTTGCAACGCGCGGATGCGTTCGAGGTGGCGGACACGGTGTTCCAGACGGTCGCCGATGCCGAACATCATCGTCGCCGTCGAACGCAAGCCCGTGCGGTGAGTGGCGCGCATCACGTCGAGCCACTCGTCGGTCGTGCATTTGGTGGAGACGCGCTTGCGCACTTCGTCGTCCAGAATCTCGCCGCCGCCGCCGGGCAGAGACGACAGCCCCGCCGCTTTCAAACGCGTCATGATCTCTTCATACGAGAGGCCGCTGATGAGGTGGATGTTGTGAATCTCCGGCGGCGAAAAGCTATGCAACTGCATGCGCGGGTACTTCGCGTGCAGCGTGCGCAGCAAATCTTCATACCACTCGATGCCAAAGTCCGGGTGCAGCCCGCCCTGCATCAGGATGCCCGTGCCGCCGAGCGCGATGGTCTCGTCAATCTTCTCGCAAATCTCTTCGACGGTGCGGACATAGGTGTCGGGCTTGCCCGGCCGACGGTAGAAGGCGCAGAAGGTGCAGACGACGTTGCAGACGTTCGTGTAATTGATGTTGCGATCAATGATGTAGGTGACGACGCCCGACGGGTGCTTGCGCTTACGCACCTCGTCGGCGGCGACGCCGATGCGCGCGATGTCGTCGGACTCCAAGAGCGCGGCGCAATCTGCGGCGGTCAGACGCCCTCCGGCGAGCGCGCGGTCGAGTATCGGTTGGATGTCGTTCATGGCGTTTGGTAACAATTATAAAACCTTACGGCGCGTCTGTTTCAACTTCATTATTTCGGCTCATTATACGCCACGCGGCGCACTTTGTTTGACTGTCGGCTGACGCGGTTTGACCTTCGGCTGACGCGGTTTGACCTTCGGCTTGCGCGGCTTGACCATCGGCCGACGCGATTCGAGCGCATGCTCTCTACTCGCCGAGCATTCGCAAAGGGCGTGCGCCCGGCGTGAGTTTGTGCTTGTGCGCGAGTTGGAAAAACAGTTCGAGTCCGGCGCGCATCTCTTCGTTCAGATCGAAGCAGATGTTCTGCGTCAGGTAGGCGCGTAGTTCCGCGCGCGGCAAGCCCAGTTCGCGCTCGTACTCCGCGACGATCTCTTCGAGCCGCGCCAAGCCCTCGTCGCGCGCGCCCGCGAAATCCACGCGCCGCACGGCCTCTGCCGCCGATTCGTGCGCCATCCACATCGCGAACACGAACCCCAAGCCCGTGAACTCGCGCCACAGCACGGCCAGATCGTAGACGCACAAATTGCCGCGCGCGAAAGTCATCGCCGGGTCGCCGATGATGAGCGCGGCGTCGTGCTGCGCGAGCATCGCTTTCACGTCCGGCGACGCGGGCGCAGTCTGCACGTCGCGCCCCACGAACTCGCGGAAGATGATCTGCGCGAGCGCGGCCGAAGTGCGCGACGACTCGTCAAGCGCGAGCGTCCGCACGTCTCGCAGATCGTCGCACGCCGTCACCAGCACGACGCTGCGCACGGCGCGCCGCGCGCCCACGCACACGCCGGGCACGACGGACACTTCCGGCAGGCGTTGATACTCGATGACCGGGACGAGCGCGGCCTCGACCAACCCGCGCGCTAGCATGTCGCCGCAGCGCGCCGGGGCTGCGTCCGTCAAGAGCGCAACCTCCTGCGCCCGCGCTCCGCGCGCGAAGCTCCAGATCAGTGGGGCCGAGTTCAAATAACTCGAAGCCGCCACGCGCGGCGGCGCGTCCTGTTGTTTAGTTAACTCCGAAATAATTCTCACACTCCCGTCGGATCAATCTTCACACGGCCGCCTTCAACCGTGCGAGATCAAATGCTAACGCACGGCCATCAACGCCGCAAGAAGTCGCGCGTGATCGAACCTGCACCGCGTTGACAGCCCTCGAAAGCTGCCATTAACATGCAGCAGTGATGAGTGATGAGTAAAAACAAACGGCTTGTCTTTTACTCATCACTCATCACTCATTACTCGAATCACTTCCTATGCCTATCTACGACATCAGCGTCGCCATTTCGCCGGACACGACGCCGACTTATCCGGGCGACCCCACCATCGAGATCGTCTCGTGGGCGGCCATGGCGCGCGGCGACGCCGCCAACGTGACGTTCCTCCACATGGGCGCGCACACGGCCACGCACGTTGACGCCCCGGCGCACTTCATCGAGCACGCGCCGCAAGTTTCCGCGCTGCCGCTCGAAGTGCTGATCGGCGAGGCGCGCGTGGTCGAGTTGGGCGACGAGGTGCGGGAGATTGACGCGGGTTGCGTCGCCGCGCACGTCGCCGCAGGCACAACGCGCGTTCTCTTCAAATCGCGCAACTCGAACTTCTGGCACGACGACGGCAAAACGTTCCGCGAAGACTTCACGCACCTCACGCCCGACGGCGCGCGCTCTCTCAACGAACGCGGCGTGCGGCTCGTCGGCATTGATTATCTGTCCGTCGAAAAGTTCAAGTCGGAAACCTTTGAGACGCACACGACGCTGCTCTCGGCGGGCGTCGTCGTCGTCGAGGGGCTGGACTTGCGCGGAGTGGCGGCGGGCGTCTACGAACTGATCTGCCTGCCCCTGAAAATCGCGGCCGGGAGCGGCGACGGCGCGCCCGCCCGCGCCGTCCTGCGCACGTATGATTGAATAACACCGCAGTCGCCCCTGTAGTTTCCTCAACGCGGAAGGAGCGTCGGATGGACGTAGTAAATCTCAACGATAAGTTCAGTCTCTTTCAAGAACACTGGCGGCCGAAGATCGCGGGCGAGGTCAACGACGCTTATATCAAGCTCGTCAAGTTCAAAGGCGAGTTCCTCTGGCACAAGCACGACGCGGAGGACGAGTTGTTTCTCGTCGTCAAAGGACAGATGACGATCAAATTGCGCGACCGCGACCTTCGGCTCGCGGAGGGCGAGTTCGCGATCATCCCCCGCGGCGTCGAGCACATGCCGGTGGCCGAAGAGGAAGTCCACGTCATGCTGATCGAGCCGAAGACGACGCTCAACACCGGCGACCGGCAGACGGAGCGCACCGTCCCCGAACTCGAACGCATCTAAACGCGCGCGATGAACTCACCCGACGAGAAACGAAAAGCTTTCGCCGCCGAGCGCGCACGGTTCGCGCGCCTGCCCGTCCCGCGCCTCATCGAATTGTTGTCGAGCGAACAACTGCGCACGCGCTTTCTCGCCGAGATGTGCCTGCGCGACGCGACCGACACCTGACTCAGTTTCCAGCCTGCGGCTCCGCAGGCCGAACGCGCACGCGCGATTGAAGAGTGGCGCGCGTGGTGGCGCGAACACAGCCGGACGGGTAGAAAACGATGGACACGAAATCAAAACGAAGCGACGCCAAACGCGACCTGAGCAGCCCGGCAAATGCTCCGGCAAACGATCCGCCCGCCGAGGGCACGCCGGGCTACAACGAACGCGTGTTCGCAATCGTCCGCCGCATCCCCGCAGGTCACGTGATGACCTACGGGCAACTCGCGGAAATTCTCGGCGAAGGCTACACGGCGCGCACCGTCGGCTTCGTGATGAACAAGGCCGACGAAAGCGTCCCGTGGCATCGCGTCATCAACGCGCAGGGAGCGTGTTCGACGGGGCGCATCACGCTCCCCGTGAATAAGCAGCAACGGATGCTCGAAGCCGAGGGCGTCGAGTTCAACGCGCGCGAACGCTGCGACCTCGGCCGCTACCGCTGGACGCCGGAGGAGGCGCGCGATGGTGATGCGGCCGACAGTCGAGATGCACAGCCGTCGCTCTTCGGCGATTGACAGTTTCAACTGCGGCGGTTGACGGTTCTTAACTTCGGCGCTTGAAGTTCTCACGTTACGCTTCCCCGACGGGACATCAACTTATGAACAGCGACTCTCTCCAAACGCGCGCGCCTTACGAGATCAGCGAGCGCAACTATTCGGTCTCGCCGCACATGGTGACGACCGCGTTTGAGCTTCCCGGCTTCCGCATTACGCGAAATTTGGGCATCGTGCGCGGCATCGTCGTGCGCTCGCGCAACCTCTTCGTCAACATCGGCGCGGTCTTCAATTCAATGGTCGGCGGCAACATCACCGCGTGGACTAACCTCTGCGAGCAGACGCGCCGCGAGGCGTTCGAGATCATGGTGCAGCACGCCACCGAACTCGGCGCGAACGCCATCATCGGCGCGCGCTACGACGCGACCGAGTTGGGGAGCGGCATCACGGAAGTCTTGGCCTACGGCACGGCGGTCGTCGTCGAATCGAGCGACCCTGCGGGACTCTACAACTCTTGAGCGAAACTCCACTGACGCCTGAACGTCTGAACGGCTTGCGCGAGAGCCTCACGGGCGTCGCCTACGCGCGGCTGCTCGGCATCACTCTTGAAGACGCCGTGCGCGGCTCGGCCACCCTCTCCATGAGCGCGCGCCCGGAGTTGGAACGCTTTGGCGGCATCATGCACGGCGGCGCGCTCGCCTCGCTGGCCGACACGGCCTCGGCCTTCGCCGTCCTCTCCACGCTCGAACCCGAAGAGCAGACCGTCACAGTTGACCTCACGCTCCACTACCTGCGCCCCGTCACGGGAGGCAAATTGACCGCCCGCGCACGCGTTGTTCGCGCCGGACGACGCGTTGCGACCGTCTCCGTCGAGATTTTCAACGAATCCGGCGCAATCGTCGTGACCGCCCTGACAACCTACCTCAAGGTGAGTTAAATCCTTTGTTTCTGTAAATAATCTCACTCGACGCGGAACTGCCGAGGGCGCTTTCGGCAACCGAAATGTGTCTTGTAAATATTCATAGACAAAACATGTTAATTCATGCAAAATATGTTTTGTCTACGCCGCTTCCAAGGCGGCCGTCAGGGTTTCATATCCGCAGCTCCTCTTGAACGAGCCTCATCAGGTCTGTCCGGTCACTTAAAGTCCAATGCTTTCTCTTTACCAAGCGATACTTTCCCAACACTCACGGCAGTTGACCCCGGTGCGTTGCGCGGATCAGACCATCGCGCAACTGCATCGGTATTTCGAGGACGTGGTGTTGGAGAACAATCTGGCGGCGCTGGTGGTGGAAAGTTTGCCGTTGCAGGTGGAGCGTTCGCCGCGTTCGGCCGAGCGCGTCTTGAAAGTCGGGCGGGCGGCGCGTCACGCCTTCTTCTTCCTCGCGCCCGAAGACGCCTACAACGAGATGCAGTTTCTCGGCGAAGTGCGCGACTCGATGCTGCTCTCGCGCGCGCAGGGCGGGAACAACGAGCACTTCGTGATCATCGCCGACGCGCGCTTCTCCGCCCTGCTCGTCTCGCTGAGCGGGCAGACCGAAGAAGGCTCGGAAACGATCACCGAGAGCGAAGTCATCTGGACGTTCGAGCCGGACATCGTCTACTCCGCGCTGGAATACCTGATGGCGCGCGTCACGGCCGAACGCTTCGAGCAAACGGAAGCCTTCTCGCAGGCCGTCCGCACCTGCATGCCGAAGGCCACTTCGCTGCAACTGACCGTCTCCGTCACAACCAAGCTCGCGCGCCTCCTGCAAGAGCAGGCTGCGCGTGAGGTCGCCATCAACCGCATCGCGTCGGCCATCAGGAGTTCGCTCTCGCTGCCGAGCGTCTTGCAGACGACCGTGGACGAAGTCGGGCGCGCTCTCGGCGTGCAACTGAGCGGCCTCCACGTCGAAGGCGAAAACGATCAGCCGCCGGTGATGAAGTGCTACTTCCGCGACGGCGACCCGACCGAAGAAGCCCACGAAGCCCTCGTCAACGATCTCTACGCCTACCACACCCAGCTCGCGCGCCGCCTCAAACATTACGTGCTCGACGAGCAGCGCGGCACGACCGCGCAGACCGAAGACGAGACGCGCCCGCTGGCCGTCGTGCCGCTGCTCTATCAGGCGCGCTCGATGGGCGTGCTCTTGGTGTGCTCGGACGACCCGCATCGCATCTGGCAGGAGAACGAACTCCTGTTGCTGCGCACCGTGGCCGATCAGGTGGCGGTCGCCGTCAACCACGCGCGCCTGTTCACGCAGATGCAGCAGTTGGCTCTGACCGACGGCTTGACGGGCTGCGTCAACCGCCGCTCCTTCGAGATGCAACTCGAACGCGACCTGCGGCTGGCGACGCGCATGCGCCAACCCGTCTCGCTCATCATGCTCGACATTGATCACTTCAAGCGCGTCAACGACACCTACGGCCACGACGCGGGCGACGCCGCCCTGCGCTTCCTCGCAGACGTGTTGCGCGACGAACTGCGCGGCGTGGACACGGCCGCCCGCTACGGCGGCGAAGAGTTTGCCGTCATCCTCCCGCAGGCCGGACTCGACGGCGCGCTCATCGTCGCCGAGCGTCTGCGCTCGCGCTTGGAGACGACGGAAGTTCCCGGCATCGGCCACATCACCGGCTCGTTCGGTCTCGCCACGTTCCCGCTGCATGCCAACTCGCGCGATCAACTCGTCGGCGCGGCCGACCGCGCGCTCTACGAGGCCAAGCACGCCGGGCGCAACCGCATCTGCACGCCGCCGAGCGAGCAGACCGAAGTCAGCGACGAGATGTACGGCGCGCCCGTTGACGTGTCGGCGCACGCCGAAGGCGACGCTGGAGGTCTCAACTCGCACGCCGTCTGATCATAGGGCAAAGGTAAAAGGGGAAGGGGTAAAGGAGAAGACGATTCTTCCTTTACCCCTTCCCTTTTGCCTCTTCCCCTCGCCCGCGCCGTCATACTTTCGCCACCCGCCCGCGCTATCATGCGGAGACTCGCAACGCACGTCCCGACGTTTGGCTTTGGGGAGAAAGTCGCGCATCATAGGCGCGGCGGATACGCCCCGCAGCCGGATCAAACTCAGCGGGCGTCCGGGCCGGTTTCCCTGTTATGGACGATCTGAAAAAATTCAGCCTCTATTTTCGCCCGTATAAAAAAGAGCTTGTCACGGGCATCTTCTGCATCGTGGCCTCGGTGGTCGTCGGGCTGTTCATCCCCATGCTCGTCGGCCGCACGGTGGACGGGCTACGCGCCGACGTGACTTGGGCGAAACTGACGCGCTACGCGCTGACGATCCTCGCCGTCAGTCTCGTCAGCGGCACGTTCCTCTTTTTACAGCGGCGCATCCTGATCGGCATGTCGCGTCATGTCGAGTTCGACTTGCGACAAGACTTTTACCGCCACCTGCAACAACTCCCGCTCTCCTTCTTTCAGGCCAACCGCACGGGCGACCTGATGGCGCGCGCGACGAACGATCTGGCGGCTGTGCGCCAACTCGCCGGGCCGATGATCATGTACACGTTGCAAACCGTGCTGGTCGTCGTGCTCATCCTGCCCTTGATGCTGCGCATCAGCGTGCGCCTGACGCTCTTGCTCTTCGTGACGATGCCGCTCGTCTCGCTGACCGTGAAATTCTTCGGCCAGCAGGTGCATTCGCGCTTCGAGAAGATTCAGGATTTCTTCGCGCAAATTTCCGCGCGCGCGCAGGAAAACTTTACGGGCGTGCGCGTGGTGCGCGCCTACGCGCAGGAGGATGCCGAGATCGCGGTCTTCAAAAAACTGAACCGCGAATACGCCGACCGCAACCTCGGCCTCGTCCGCATTGATGCGGTGATGCGCCCGCTGATGCAGTTTTTGATCGGGCTGGGCTTCGTGCTCATCCTCTGGTACGGCGGCGTGCTGGCCGTCCGCGGCCAGATCACGGTCGGGCAGTTCACGGAATTTAATCTCTACCTGACGCGTCTCATCTGGCCGCTCATCGCGCTCGGCTACGTCGTCAACCTTTACCAGCGCGGCACGGCGAGTCTCAAGCGCATGAACGCCGTCTTCGCGATCAAACCGGCCATCGCCGACGAGGAGGGCGTGCGCCCGCGGCCGCAGATCAAGGGGCGCATCGAGTTTCGCAATCTGACGTTCGGCTACAGCGAACACCTGCCGCCGGTGCTGCGCGACATCAATCTCGTCATCGAGGCGGGACAGACCGTCGCCTTCGTCGGGCGCACGGGCACGGGCAAGTCAACGCTGATGAACCTGCTGCCGCGCATGATGGACGCGCCGCGCGGCACGGTCTTGATTGACGACCTGCCGCTCGCCGACTACCCGCTCGCGCAGTTGCGTTCGAGCATCGGCTACGTGCCGCAGGAGACTTTTTTGTTCAGCGAGTCGCTCGCCGAAAACATCGCCTTCGGCGTGGAGCGCGCCGAGCGCGCCGAGGTCGAATGGGCGGCCGAGATCGCGGGCTTGAGCGAAGACATACGCGGTTTCCCCGACGGGTTCGACACGCTCGTCGGCGAGCGCGGCATCACGCTCTCCGGCGGCCAGAAGCAGCGCACGGCGATTGCGCGCGCCGTCATGCGCCAGCCGCGCATCCTGATTCTCGACGACGCGCTCTCCAGCGTGGACACTTACACCGAGGAGAAAATTCTCGCGCAACTGCGCGGCGTGATGCGCGAGCGCACGAGTCTCATCGTCTCGCACCGCGTCTCCACCGTGCGCGACGCCGACCTCATCTGCGTGCTCGACGAAGGGCGCATCATCGAACGCGGCACGCACGACGAACTGCTTGAGCGCGGCGGCGAATACGCCGCACTCTACGAGCGGCAACTTTTGGAAGAAGAACTCGCGGCGAGTTGAACCGGGCGCACGCCCGTCTCACAACATGGACACGGATGACGTTAACGGTCAGGGTGAAGGACGATGAATGAAAGTCCGTTTCGAGCTACGCCCGAAGCACGGCGGCGCGGGCTGCTGCTCATCTGGGGCGCGCAACTCATGTCGCTCGCGCTCCTGTTCGGTCTGACGTATGTCGTGCGGCGGGGTTTAACTCCGAGCGACAATCACACACTGGCGTGGATGCTCGGCGCGGTCGGCTTCATGACTTTTGTCGCCTCGTTTCTCGTCAAGCGGAAGCTGCTGGCGCAGGCCGCCGACAAGCGCCGCGCCGATCTAGGCACGACCGCCTACGTGCTCGCCTTCGCCATGTGCGAACTGACGGGCATCCTCGGCTTCGTCGCTTACGTCATCACGGGGCTGTCATACGCGCTCCACTCGTTCATCATCGCGGTCGTGGGGCTGCTGCTCCACTTCCCCGTGCGCGGCGCGCTCGACGGGATCGAGGCCGACAACAATAACGCGGGCGCAAAATTTAACCAGACCACTTTATAGACACCGGAATTTTTAAGCATGGCGACAGCGGTTCAACAATTTCACGAAGAAGAGGCCATCGGCAAAACTTACGACTCGCAGATCGCGCGCCGTCTCTTGCGCTATCTAAAGCCCTACCTGCGCCATCTCGTCCCCGCGCTTTTGTTGACGCTCGCCCTGAACGGCCTGCGCGTGCTGCAACCGAAGTTCACGCAGTACGCGATTGACTGGTATATCATGCCTTGCCAGCAGGGCGGCGCGGCCACGTGCCAACCGGGCGGCCTGATGTGGCTCGCGCTCGCGATGCTCGTCGTGCTGCTTTTGACGTTCCTCTTCTCTTACGCGGCCGCGGTGCTCTTGAACACCGTCGGGCAACACGTGATGTACGACCTGCGCGCGGAGCTTTACGAGAAGCTGCAACGACAGGAAGTTGCCTATTTCGACCGCAGCCCCGTCGGGCGCATCATGACGCGCCTGACCTCCGACGTTGACGCCTTGAACGAACTGTTCACCTCCGGCGTCACGGACGTGCTCGGCGATCTCGTCACGATCTTCATCATCGTCGGTATCATGCTCGCGATGGACTGGCGGCTCACGCTCGTCACGCTCGTCACCGTCCCGCTCCTCTTCGCCGCGACCTCATGGTTTCGCAAGCACGCGCGGCGCGGCTACGACATGGTGCGCACGCGCCTCGCGCGCATCAACTCGTTTTTGCAGGAGCACGTGTCGGGCGCGCAGACTGTCCAGATTTTCAACCGCGAGTCGAAGTCCGAGCGCAAGTTTCACGAACTCAACGACGACTACCGCAGCGCCAACATCGAGACGATCTTTTACTACGCGGTCTTCTTCCCGCTCGTTGATCTCATCGGCGCAGTCGGCATCGCGCTCATCGTCTGGTACGGCGGTTATCGCGTGATGGGCACGACGCCCGGCGCGCCGCAACTCTTGACGCTCGGCGCGCTCGTCGCCTTCATCCAATACTCGCAGGCGCTCTTTCAGCCGATCCGCGACATCTCGGACAAGTACAACGTCCTGCAAGCCGCGATGGTCGCCTCGCATCGTCTCTTCAAGACGCTCGACCTGCCCATCGCCATTACGACGCCCGCCGAACCTAAACGCGCGGGGCGCGCGCGCGGCCGCATCGAATTCGAGAACGTCTGGTTCGCCTACAAGGACGAAGACTGGGTGTTGAAAGACGTGTCGTTCGCCGTCGAGCCGGGGCAGTCGGTCGCGCTCGTCGGCCACACGGGGTCGGGCAAGACGACGATCACGAACCTGCTCATGCGCTTCTACGACGTGCAGCGCGGGCGCGTGCTCCTGGACGGCGTTGACGTGCGCGAGTGGGACTTGAAACAGTTGCGCGAAAACTTCGCGGTCGTGTTGCAGGACGTGTTCTTGTTCAGCGGCACGGTCGAGGGCAACATCCGGCTCGGCCGCGAGGAGATGCCGGACGAGCGGATCGTCTGGGCGGCGGGCGAGGTGCATGCCGACGAGTTCATCGAGAAGTTGCCGGAAGGGTTCAAGTCGGAGGTGCGCGAGCGCGGCGCGGGATTGTCGGTCGGGCAGAAGCAGTTGATCAGTTTCGCGCGCGCGCTGGCCTTCGACCCCGCGCTCCTGATTCTCGACGAGGCGACGAGTTCGATTGACACCGAGACCGAGCAACTGATCCAGCAGGCCATCGAGCGCGTGATGCGCGACCGCACGGCCATCCTCGTCGCGCACCGGCTCTCCACCATCCAGCGCGCCGACCGCATCATCGTCCTCCACCACGGCGAAATCCGCGAGCAGGGTTCGCATCAGGAATTGCTCACCCTGCGCGGCCTCTACTGGCGACTCTACAAACTCCAGTACGCCGACAAGTCGCGCGACGAGGCCGTCCCCGACTTGCCGCTACAGCGCGACTCGATGCAGTACGGCGATTGAGTCTCGAAGAAACTGAAAGGCGGGCGACGATCCGGAATGCAAAGTTTCCGAATCGCGCCCGCCTTCGTGTCCGTGCCCTAACTTTAAGGCTTCGGCTTAGGCTTCGGCGGCGGCGGGGGCATTAGAAACTGCACATCATCAACGGGCACGTTGGGCTTGATCTCGGTGAACTTGCGCGTGGAACTAAAGAACGTATCTATCTCCGAGATGCGGATGGTGAACGGCAGTTTGACGCCGCCCACGTCGCGGTAGTCTTCGTAGTCAATCTGTTGCGGGACGGGGACGAGGACGGTCGGCGTCAAAGTCGTCTGCCGGAGCAGCAACCCGGTCTCGGCATCGAAGGCGTACCTCGTGACCACGCCGTCGGCACTCGTCGCGCGCAGCACCCACGCGTCGCGCTCGCCGATCTTCGTCCGGCCATTGAAGTCGAGCGCGGGAAACGGCTCTCTGATTTTGACGGGCGCATAGAGGAGCGCGGTGCTGCGGAAGGCTGTGAGTTCGTCAGCGTTGACCTCGCGCCCGCCGCGTTGATTGCTGATCCACCCTTGCGCGCCGTTGAGCGCCTGCATGATCGTGCCCTGCTGCGGGACGCTGGCGACGAGGTGGAATTTGTCCGCGCCCTTCAGCGTCACTTCGACCGGCCAGTTGCGATTCTGCGACGCCTCGCGCGTGCCCTTCATGACGAGCGTCTGAATCTTCGCGACGGCCGCGCGCCCGCCCACCGCTTCCACGTAACGCTGCAATATCTGCTCGGGCGTCGGGCGCGCGGGGCGCGCGGCGGCGGGCGCAGCCGAGGGCGTGGCCGACGGCGCGGCCGGGTGGTCTTCGTGTCCGGAGACGGTCACCGGCAAGGGCGGCAGACGCGCCCCGCCGGTCGTCCCGCGGTGGCAGGTGTAGCAGGTGACGCCGTAGCCGCCGAGCGCGTCGAGGTTGTTCTTGTTGATGTCGAGCGTCATGCGCATCATCTGTCGCCCGATGCGCTTGTGCTCTTTCTCGTCGCTCTCCCACACCCACACGTCCGCGCCGCCCTTCGGGTCTTTCTGCTTGACGTGGCAGAAATCGCACTTGACGCCGAGCGACACCGCGACGAGATTCATCAACGGGAACAACTGCGACTCCGGCAGCCCCTTGAGCACCTGTATGTTCTTGCGCGTCTGTTCCACGGGCTTGTCGCCCTGCGCCTGTTGCGTGCCCGCCACAACACGGCGCGTCCAGTTCGACAGCGGGAGAGAGGCACACGCTAAAGCCGCCGCGAGACACAGGCCGCGCAGGATATTTTTTAAGGTCATATGCCGAGAGAGTTTCTTTACCAACAATCGGAGAGCCACGACGAGCGACAGGCGAACTTCTGTTGTTAACAACGGGCGAGCTTCTATTTTCAACCCTTGCCGCGCGCCACGACGGATGCCGCGCGCTCCGGCCGCGAACCTCGACGGTTAACTCTTGATCTCTTCCGTTTGCGCGGGCGTTGCAGGCTTCGGCGTCGGCTTCGCGCGGGCTTTGATGGGCGTCAGCGATTCCATTGATTGATAAATCTGGAGGTACATCTGCGTCTCGCGCGGGATGAGCGTGCGCCACGCCGCGCCGCCGCGACGGATGTACGAGGCGAGTTTCGCCGGGTTGGAATTGTAACCGGCGGCGATCAAATCGGCGGGCGTGGCGATGCCGGTCGCGAGCGCGTCGGCGATGGTCTCGTTGAGAAGCAGGTCGCTCCAAGTGTCGCGTATGTAGAGCAGCATCGCTTCGAGAGCGTTGCCGTGGTTACGCATGCCGAGGACGAAATCGGGGTTGAGTCCGACGGCCGGGTAACGCTGCCGGAGCATCTGGTAAGTCCAGGGGATCATCTGCACCATGCCGCCCGCCCCGGCCGTGCTCACCGAGTAGCGATAGGTGTCGAGTTCGTTGAGCGCGTAGAGCGCGTAGACCTCGTTGTAGACGGCGAGGCGCGGCTCTTTGCGGAAGCGGTCGTGGTCAACGTGTTCGACGAGACAGAGACGCTCGGCCATGTCCAACACTTCGGGCGTCATGTGATGCCCCTTGTCCTTGAGTCGCTTGGCCGCCAGATCAACCATCGTGCGGACGTAGTGCTGCCCGTTCTTGATGAGTTCGGGCGTGAGCAGCGCGGGGTGCGCGGAGGTGTAATAGGCCGTCTCGCGATAGCGGCCAAACTTCTCAATCGGGTATTCGACGAGCAGCGGCGCGAGTTGCCGCCCCGTCAGATCGGAGACGGTGACGGCGGTGTTAACGAAGTTCGAGCGCACGACGCGCACGCGCAGGAAGCCGCCGAGCGAAGAGGCGACCGTCATCTCCGTGTCTTTTTTGAGAAACACTTCCTTCGCCAGCGTCAGCAGGTGAATCTGTGACGTGTCGTGATCGAGCGCGGCGAGCGTGACGAAATTCAGATTGGGCGACTGCCCCAGAGCCGTCGGCGTGATACGCGTCTTCAAGACGCGCTGCGATTCGAGGATGCGCGCGCGCACCTTCTCCGGGCTGATCGGCGTCGCGGGCTTCAACGCGATGGCAGGCACGATGACGGGCGTCGCAACACCCGGCACGGTGGCGTCGGGCTGCGGCGCGGGGGTCACAACGTTCGGCGCGCCCGGCGAAACTCCCACGGGCGTCTGCTGTGACGGGACTTTGACGGGCGCGGCAACATTCGGCGCGGGCTGTTGCTGCGACTGCTGTCGCGCAGTTTGACGCTGCGTCTCCTGCTGCGGCGTGGGCGCGTTCGCAACGCTGCGCGGGCGGGTGAACTGCGCCGGGGTCGTGGATTCCTTCTGCGCATTCGCGGGGACGAATGCACACACCAAGAGCAACGTGACGGCAACTGTTTTCATGCTTCTGTCAAATCCTTCGGGCGTAGGTGGTTCAACGTCTCGCTGGCGGGAGCCAGACTTCTCTAAGATTCACTTGAGAGGCACACGGTTGTCAAATGAGTTTCAAGTTTCAGATGTCAAGTTTTAAGTTTCAGGTTCAAGACCAAGAACATTCAAACTTGAAATTTAAAACTTGAGACTTGAAACCTTTCGCTCAGAGGCTGCCGGACATCGAGGCGGCGACGGAGGCGGCGAGATCGCGGAGCGCGCCCGGCCTGTGCCTGAGTCGGAAGCGCGCGGCGAGCAACTGCCCCGCGCTTACGCCGAGGCTCGTGTCGAGTTCCCACAACTCTTCGGCGAGGGCGTCGGCCGAAACGCGCTCGAAGACTGGTTGGAGTGCGGCGGCCACCGCGTCCATCCCTTCGACGAGGATGAGTTCGAGTTCGCGCCCGCCCTGCGTGCGCCGCCGCGCGTGTTCGCGCAGACGCGCGCGCGCGTCCTCCTGTATCTTGCCCGTGGCGACGAGGACGAGGTGCGCGCTCTCGATCTTGGCGTGCTCGTCGAGCGCGCGCCGCGCCTGCGCCGTCGTCCAGTCGCCGTCGTGCAGGAGGAAGAGGAAGGCTTCGCCGCAGACGTTCGCCATCAGGCGCACCTCGCCGTCGCCCCCCGCGTTGGGGCGCGCGACGATCTGCCTGTCTGGGACGCCGAGATTGGAAATGACGGAGCGCAGGTGCGTGGCGAGCCATGCGCCATCTTGCAAGAGCGTCGCGGTCAGAGAGGTCGGCACGGTCACTTCTTCGGCGCGCTCGTCGGCGATGGCCGCGCCGCATTCGTTGCAGACGGCGTTGCTGCCGCTCAGGACGGAGAAGGCATCGGGCGACGGCAGGCGAAACAGAGCGCGCCCGTCTTTGCGGCAACTGACCAGAATCTCGCGCTTCAACAAACCCACTTCCGCGAGCCGGTTGAGCAGCGCATCGGGCACGCCCTCGACGCCTATGTTGAGCGTCGCCGCGCGTCCCTCTCTGTGCGCCTCGCTCAGGCGACGCAAGTACCCGCGCGCCTGCGTGTCTTCGAGCATGCCCGAACTACGCAGCCACCCCTCGACCATCTCGCCGCGCGCACCCGCGGGCGTCGCGGTCGCGTCCGCCGCGAAGCGTTGAAAACTGTCGGAGACGCGAGCCGCACGCTGCTCCCATTCCGACGTGACCGCCGTGAACGCTACTGCGCCCGTCGCGCCTGTTGACGCGCCATCGCCGTTCGCCGCGCCGAGTCCTCCGCTATTACTACTCAAGCGCGACGCCGCGAGAGACTCGCGCACGCTGCGACAAAAGGCGTCGAGTTTTTCGAGCGGGTCGGCCGTCCCGCTCTCGTACACGATCCCTGCGCGCACGCCTTCGCCCGGCTCGTCGCCGAACAACAGGAAGTGCGCGTAGTCTTCCACGCAGAAGAGGTCGCCGCGCACGTAAGGGGCTTCCGCCTCGGCGTCCGCGCGCGCCGCGAGCGCGCCTTCCAAAGCGCGCGCGTGCTCTGTGCCCGCGAGCGCCGTCTCGTACAGGTGCAGTCGCGCCGAACGTATCAAGGGCATGAAGCCCTGCTCCTGCAAACTCTCCAGCAGCGACGTGCGCGTCCGGCCGTCAACCGCGTAATCCAGACTCTTGCTTTCGATGAATAACATAGTAACGCGCCCTCTCTCGCGCCGCCGCATGCTATCACGAACGCGCAAAAATTTATCCACCTTCTTCCGCTTCAAACACGTAAATTGTTCTTCCGTCGGATTTTCGGCGCATGGTCTCTACACACATCGTTCAAGTTGAACCAATTCCGGCGTCTGTTCGTGGTTAGTTTCGGGTCACCGGACGATTAGCGACTATGCCCTGTCACGAAACAGTCACATTGCCTCTTGTTTCAATCATGTTGCGACTGTAAGATGTTCTGGCTGCACAAAATGCAGCGAAATTCCTTCTACCCCTAGAAGTTTCCAAACCGCAATTGTGGATTTTGAATAAGGAGCAATAAGCCCCCTTTCTATGTCTGTTAAAACCTCGTTCCCCCGTGCGCTCGCAGCCTGTTTCGCCCTCTGCCTCTTCGCCTTCGGCGCGGTTGCGCAAACCGATTCCACGCGCCCGCGTCAGGTCGCACAAGCCACACAGCCCGACGGTTCGCACCGCTTAGAGACCGACGTGTTCGTCGTCTCAGAGGCCACGCCCGCGAGCGTCAGCAGATATGAAACCGAACTCGTCAAGCCGCGACTCATCGCGCCGCGCCTGTTCGAGTTCAACCAGATGATGATGGCGGCGATTGACACGCGCCTCGGCTCGCCCTACGTCTACGGCACTGAGGGGCCGCGAGTGTTCGACTGTTCCGGTTTCGTGTGGAGCGTCTTTCAGTCGGCGGGCGTGAACTTCGAGCGCGGCACAGCGCGCCACTTCTGGGCGAACTTCAACCCTGTCAGCGAGGACGAGAAGTACAAATTCGGCACGCTCGTCTTCTTCAACAATCTCAAGCACGTCGGCATCGTCGCCGACGAGAACGGCTTCTACCACGCCTCGACCAGCCAGGGCGTCACCTATTCGACCTTCAGCGGCTACTGGGGCAGCCGCATCACCGGTTTCCGCCGCGTTCCCCTCCCCGCCGTGACGCTGGCTGACTAAATTTCAAGTTTAAGGTTGCTCCTTAAAAACGACAGGCCGACGATCCGGTTAATCCCGAATCGCCGGCCTGTTAAATTTTACGCGTCGCCGCCCGCCAACGAACAGCGCACGCAAGACTCGGGCTGACGCCCGCTTACTTTACGACCGTGCCGAGGAAGCCCGCGCGATGCTCGCTCTCCTCGCGCCGCTCCCACACGGCGATGATCTTCTCAATCGCCACGTAGCAGAGCGTGCCCTCCGTATCCTTCAAGTGCAGCACGCCGCCCTCGACCCGCACCACCTCACCGTGCAGACTCGACACGCCGCCGCAAAAAACGTCCAACTCCTGCCCCACCATCTTCGCCAGAAAATCCTGCATCTTCTTCAAGCACCTCCAAAAATTAAGTGACGGGTGACAGGTGACAGGTGACAGGATGAAGACGGAATTTAATCCTGTCACCTGTCACCTGTCACTTCTTCTTCTGTTTCCACTCCCAAATCTTCTCGCTGCCGTGTTCGTCCGTGACCACTTTCTTCTCCACCTCGCGGAAGGTGATTTGAAAGAGGGGGAGAACGGTTTCGTCTTCCTGCTGCTCCCGCTCGAACTTCAGCACGTCGTAGTAGACGCAGCGCGGGCGATCCGGGTACGTGCGGCAGACTTCGGGGCGCGCGTGATAGATCGTGCAGCCGCGCGTCTCGTGATCGAGAAACTGGCACGCCTCGCCGAGAATGGGGTCGGGCGTGCGCTTGAGCACGCGCTCCTTCCCGTCCCACATCTTCGTGTAACGCTTCGCGGCCTTCTCCGGCGTCACGCCGAAGTGCTTCGCCAGACGGTTCAGGTCGCGCTTCGTCACCTGAATACGTTCGTACAGCCCGCAGCAGTAAGCCGGACACTTGGAACAATCGAAAAAGACGCGCTTCTGCTCGTCAGTAATTTGCTTCCCCATGCTCACACCTTCGGAAGTGACAAGTGACGGGTGACAAGTGACAAGTTAAAAAAGCATTCCGAGTTAACTCGTCACTTGTCACTGCCTCAGTCACCGCCTTTCAGATTTCTCATACTCGGACAACAGCAAATTCATCAACTCGCCGCGGCGTTCGTACAGGCGCTTGAGTTCGCGCGGCTCGTGGCGCGCCAACGCGTAGGCTGTGATGAGCGGCAGCGCGACGGTCGAGTCAACATAACATACAACGGCGTCGGGCAAACGGTCTGGATCAACCTTTCCCCACGAGACGGCTTCGCCGGGCGTCGCGCCGGAGAGTCCGCCCGTGTCGGGGCGCGCGTCCGTGATCTGTAGGAAGAAGTCGTGGCCGCGCTCGTCTATGCCGAGCACCTCTTGAATCTGCGGCTCGGTTTGCAGCATGAAGTTTTTGGGCGAGCCGCCGCCGAGGATGAAGACCGCGCTCTTGCCGCCGTGCTTGCGCCCGCGGTCGCCCTTGCCGTGGATCGCGCCGCGCTTGGCCGCGAGCACGATTGCTGCCGTCTCGTTCACGTCGAGCGACGGATCGAAGGCGAGTTTGTTTCCCTGCAAAGCCTTCGCCGCCACGTTCATGCCGATTGAGGAATCGCCCGGCGAAGAAGTGTAGACGGGCACCGCGAACTCGTAAGCTGCGGCGAGCAGCGACTTGTATTCAAGGCCGAGTTTGCGCTCGCGCTCGCGCACGTAGCGACCGCAGAGGTAGTGAAACTCCGCCGTGGACATCGGCCGCTGAAACTCCTCGCCCTCGATGACACGGCGGAAGAATTCGTCCGTGTCGAGCAGCACCGAGTAGTCGAAGAAGATGTCGTAGATTCTCACGACCTCTTCGTCGCGCAGCGTGATGTCGGAAGTACTCGTGTTGCCCTGATGCAGCGAAAGGCCGATGCCGAAGTGCGTGTCGTGGTAGAGGTTCGCGCCCGTCGTGATGATCCAGTCAATGAAGCCCGCGCGCATCAGTGGGATGAGCGCGGAGATGCCGAGACCGGCGGGCGTCAGCGCGCCCGTGATCGAGACGCCGACCGTCACGTCCGGCTCAAGCATCTTCTGCGTGAACAACTGGCACGCCTCGCGCAGACGCGCCGCGTTGTAGGCCAGAAACGTCTCGTCAACTAAGTCCGCGAGTGCGATGCCGCCCGTGATGGGCTGCGGGTCAATGCGCCGCCCGCGCAGGAATTTACTCTTCTTTTTCGCCATGCCGACAATATAAACGAAGAACGCGGGACGATGAAATCTCGGAGACTCTTATTTCATCATCCCGCGCCCCGGCTTCAAACTCTCTTTAACTTTATTCGGCCTCGGCGGCTTTCGCTTCCGCGCGGCGCAGGCGCAGGCGGGCGATGCGCCGCTCGTCGGCTTCGAGCACTTCCACGTCGAGGCCGCGGCAGGTGAGCCGCTCCCCTGCGCGCGGGACGTAGCCGAGTTCGCTGATGACGAGACCGGCGATGGTCGTCGCGTCGTCGTCTTCGATTTCGAGATCGAAGAGCCGCTCGATCTTGTCCACCTCGGTCGAGCCGAGCACGTCGTAGTAGCCGTCGCTCGCCTCGATGATCTCGACCACCTCTTCGCGCTCCGTGTCCTCATCCTCGATCTCGCCGACGATCTCTTCCAGGATGTCTTCGACCGTCACCAGCCCGGCCACGCCGCCGTACTCGTCAATCACCATCGCGAGTTGCGCGTGCTCCTTCTGCATCTCTTCGAGCAACTCGGCGACGGGCTTCGTTGCGGGCACAAACAGAGTGGGACGGATGAGCGTCTGGATCGAACCGTCCTCGCTGCCCTCAGCCCAGCATTGCAGCAGGTCGCGTACGTAGATGATCCCCTCGATGTCGTCAACTTGATCGCGATAGACCGGCAGGCGCGAATACTTCGACTCCAACACGCAATCGCGCGCCTCGCGCACGGTCGCCGTCACAGGCAGCGCGACGATCTCCGTGCGCGGCGTCATCACCTCGCTCACGCGCGTGTCGCCGAACTCGATGATCGAGTGGATGAGTTCGCCCTCCTCCTCTTCGAGGATGCCCTCCTCCTCGCCCACGTCAATCAACGCCTGCAAGTCGTCGCCGTTGTCGTCCTCCTCTTCGGCCACGCCCGCCTCCGTCAAATGTTCGTTGCGGCGCGGGCGGTCGAAAGACTTGTGCCACGCGAAAGCGATGAGCGACAGCGGGCGGTAAAACGGGCGCAGGATCGGCAGCAGCCTGACGAGCGTCGTCTCCGGGTTGCGCGCCGCGACGAGGCGCGGGATCAACTGTCGCCCCAGTGCCGTCAACCCGACGCCCACGATGATCGCGATTGAGAGGAACGCGGCGTGCGAATACGCGCCCGGCTCGCGCGAGTTCTCGATCAACTGCGACGTGACGGAGGCGACGAGTACGGAGATGGCGACGACCAGAATCAGGATGGTGACGGTGAGCGTGAAACGAAACCGCGAGCGGTTTTCCAGAATCTCCGTGAGGAACGACGTGGCGGCGGTCGGCTCTTCATCATCCGCCTCCCCGATCAAACGGCGCAAGCCCACGTCGCTCAACTCGCCGAACGCCATGTCAATCAACGAGACAAACGTCAGCGCGATCAACAGCACGCCAGTGATTCCTATCTCAATTTCCATAGCTATCTTGTAAATGGTAACCGGCGAATAGTAAACGGATGAAACTCCGTCTCCCTCCATTCACCGTCTACCATTTACCATTCACCGATTATATTCCAAGCCGACGACGCAGGCGCAGTTCCAACGCATTCATCTCCCCGTCGTCCCGCTCGTGATCATACCCGCACAGGTGCAACAGCCCGTGCAAAATCAACTGCTCAACTTCCCGCTCGAAACTCAACCCGTGCTCCGCCGCCTGCCGCGCCGCCCGCTCCACCGAAATCACCACATCCCCCAACGTCGCCCCCGCCGCACGCTCAAACTCATCCTGCCCCGCCGGAAACGACAACACATCCGTCGTCCCCCTCTTCCCCCGCCAACGCCTATTCAACTCCCCCATCGCCCGATCCGACACGAACGCCACCGTCACGCCCGCCCCATCCGACGGCACAACCTTCACAGCCCTCGCCGCAAACCTCTCCCAACGCTCACAATCCATCGGCAACTTGCGCTGACGATTAACAACTTCAATCAACACCGCCTCCGACCCACCCCGCGCATGAAACTACTACACACAACGCCCACACCGGGCATCTCTTCGTCCCTTAAACTCAATTCCGCGACCTAAAAACTCATCTCGACACCTGTAAAACTCATCTCCACAACCTAAAAAACGATCTTTGCACCCCGCAAAGTCATCTCTGCACTTCAAAAAGTCTTTTCTGCGCCTTGAAAAGTAAATTTCTGCACCTTAAAAATCAATTTCTGCGCCTTCAAAACTAATTTCTGCACCTCAAAAAGCGACTTTCGCACCTTCAAAACTAATTTTGCACCCTACAAAACTATCTCTACACCTCGAAAAGTCATCTCTGCACGTTAAAAAGCAATCTCTGCACGTTGAAAAATAATCTTTACAGGTTAAAAAGCAATCTCCGCACCTTCAAAACTAATCTCGACACGTCCACAACTCACTTGGACACGTTCATAACTCATTTCAACACATCCGCAACTCATTCGGACACGTCCGACAGCATTTATCTACGTCTCCCCCGCTTGAGCCGGAGGAGCATACAAACTGTCCAGCATCGCCCTCTTATCCTCCGGCGAGATCACAGATAACTCCAAACAATCTTGCAGCAAGCGCGTGGCGTTCAGGTAATCAGCTAATCGCGCTTCCTGTGCATCGGTTAAATTCCAATCATGCCCAATGTCCCTGTGCTTTCTCATCCGAGAGCGTAATTTATCCGCGAACTCTTGCCACTCTGTGTCAGGAACGGCGTGAATTGGTGACGAGAGCGCGGCTAATTCTTTTGCAAACTCGCTCAATCCCAAGCTGCGGGCGAGGGCAAGGGCGAGGTCTTGTTGCTGGGCGAGGTCACGGGTGCGGACGATACCGAGGGCTAGGTCGCGGGCGAAGTCGAGGGCGCGGGCGAGGGCGAGGTCGAGGGCAAGGTCGTGGTGGTGGTCGAGGGCAAGGTCGTGGTCGTGGTCGAGGGCGATAGCGAGGTCGAGGTCGAGGGCACGCTCACTGTTTTCTCTTGAAAAGTAAAGCTCTATATCCAAATAATATGGTCGCACTAACCAGATGTCAGCTTGAATTGAAGCCGATTTTTTATCCGCCCATACTAATACGGCTTGCAGTTTTTCATCGCCTCCGATCAACTCGTCAACGCCGCGCTGGAAGGTCTTCATAAACTGGCTGGCATCCGGCAACAGGCTGGTCGTCAGCAGAAACACTTCACGCCAGCGCGCGTCTGCGCCATGCTTGATGAGATTCGTCAACGTTCCCTTTGCCGCGTTATCAGCAAGGTACTTCGCCGTGAAGTATTCCTGAAAAGTCAGGTGCGAGAAGGAATAGACCGCGCGGGCGCGCTCGACGAAGATACCATGTTGCGCCTCAATCGCTTTGAGAATCACTTCGCCGTCGGTCGCTTCGTTCGTGTTGTGCGGCGGCACGTTCTTGACGTAATCCGTGATGAGTCTTTCCAGTTCCGGCTGCGGGATGAAATATTCGTTTCGTTCAAACGTCTCCGCCGCTACCCTCGCCAGCATGTTTTCTTTATGCGCTACTGACAGCTTGCGATAAACTTCGTCGCGCTCGTCGCGCTTAATCCTTCTTGACGAATCCCATTTCTTCAACAACGCATCAACGGCTTCCTTGTAAATGTCTGCTCGCCTTTGCGGAATGGTCAGCGTCTCGTCGTAGGCCAGACATAATAACGTCAACAGCAACGGAGTGCGCGCCAGATCACGCAAGCCTTTGTTGTCCTCCCTCGCAAACTCGGCCAGAAATTTAGCGGCGGTCGCTTCGTCTCGCTCACCTTCCTTGCGAAACCAGTTGCGAACGAACGTCTCAATCTGAGCCTCGGTAAAGTCCGCGATCTCGACGTAAGTGAATGGCTCGAAAGAGTAGTCAGTGGCGGCGATGCGGCAGGTGATGAGGCATTGCGTCCGGTCGTACTTCTCGATGAAAGTGTTCATCTGGCGCGTCTGTCGGTCTCTCTGCCCGTCCTCTTGATTGACTTCATCAAGTCCGTCGAACAGCACAATCGAGCCGCCTGATTTCAACAGTTCCTCGACGAACGGCCGCGCGTCGGGAAAGCCGCAGATGTCGAAACGCTGCGTGATGAAGTCCATCAACTCTGCGCCGGAATCAGCCCACTGTTTGAGTGAGACGAAGACGGGGACTTTATCAATCTCCTTCTGATTGATGTCTTGACCGGGGAGCAACTTCTCGGCGGCTTTGATGGCGATGTACTTGAGGAAGGTAGTTTTGCCCGCGCCCGGCTTGCCCAAGATGAAGAGGTTTCGCTTCGTTTCCCCGACCAGTCTCAGGCCGTTGAGGCGTTCCGTCTCCGGCGGCGCATCGGGGTCTGCGGCGGACTTTTGCTTTAAGCGTTCGATGTCGAACCGCCCGAAGGCCGTCGGCTTATCCAGCATGTAAGCCTCTGTGAAAATATCATCGAGCGGCACAGGTTTCGCCATGCCCATGATCTGCATCGAGTCGTACAGCTTGATGATCTTCCCGCGATATTTTTCCGCCGCCTCGTTCCACTTCGACTCATCCCATTTGTCCTTGCCCGCGTTAAAGGCTTTGCCGGCAAGACTCTTGCCGTAATTGCTCCAAAGCCATGCGCCTGCAAGTGGGAGAAGAGTTTCGATTGGCATGTTACAGACCGCTCTTGCTGGCGTGGTTTTCGTAAGCGCGGATGATCATTTGGACGAGGCGGTGGCGGACGACATCACGGTCTGTGAAGTAGACGAACTCGATGCCTTCGACGCCGGAGAGGACGCGTTCGGCTTCGACGAGGCCGCTGCGGCGTCCCGTGGGGAGATCGATCTGCGTCACGTCGCCCGTAATGACGGCCTTCGAGCCGAAGCCGATGCGCGTGAGGAACATCTTCATCTGCTCGCCTGTGGTGTTCTGCGCTTCGTCGAGGATGATGAAGGCGTCGGCGAGCGTGCGGCCGCGCATGAAGGCGAGGGGGGCGACTTCGATGACGCGCTTCTCAAGGAGTTTCGTGACGCGCTCGGCGTCTATGAGGTCGAAGAGGGCATCGTAGAGCGGGCGCAGGTAGGGGTCAACTTTGTCCTGCAAGTCGCCGGGGAGAAAGCCTAGTTTCTCGCCCGCTTCGACGGCGGGGCGCGCCAGCACGATGCGGCTGACCTGCTTCTGCATGAGCGCCTGCACGGCCATCGCGACGGCCAGATAAGTTTTGCCCGTGCCCGCCACGCCGACGCCGAAGACGACATCCTTGTTCTGGATGGCCTCGATGTAGTGGCGCTGGTTGGCTGACTTGGGCGCGACCTGTTTTTTGCCCGCCGGGTTGAAACGCGCCTTGGTGAAGTAGTCGCGCAGAGAGTAGGCGCGGTCTTCGGCGATCTGGGCGAAGGCTTCGCGCAGTTCTTTGTCGGTGAAGGTCTTGCCTTCGGAAAAGAGCGCGGTGAAGTCTTCGAGGATGCGTTCGACGGTGGCGACGTCTTTCGGGTCGCCGTCAATCGTCAAGTCCTGTCCGCGCGCGTCAACGCGCACGTCAAGGAGCGTTTCCAGATATTTGATGTTCTGGTCGTGGACGCCAAAAAGCGTTTCGATTCCTCGCGGCGGTAGTTCGATCTTCTTCAAGTGTGCGTGCTATCTCCTTACGTTGGCGTCGCGGGCGTGCCACAGGGGTAGGAATGGGGGCGCGGGTGAGCGATCTTGGTTCTGCATGTTGCTGGGAAAACGCTACTACATGCCCCAAAATGTGTCAATGAAGCCGGGCGACTGCACGCGATCCGCCCCGGCGTCGCGCCTTGACACAGCCCGCCCGTGTACCTATACTTTGCCCTTTGCGCTCACGGTCGAATCGTCGTCTGTGGCGGCGCGAACGAAATAGAAGATCAATTATCGAGAGTTACCGACGGAGTTTCAGAAGATGCCTAATCATAAATCAGCAGAGAAGCGCATGCGCCAGAACGAGCGTCGCAAGGGAATCAACCGCAGCAACCGCACGCGCCTGCGCACCGAGATCAAGAAACTGCGCTCCGCGCTGACCGGCGAGGACGCGGGCGCGCTCCAGACCGTGCTGTCGCAGACGATTTCCACTATTGATAAGTCCGTGCAAAAAGGCGTCCTGCACCGGAACGCCGCCGCGCGTTACAAGTCGCGCCTGACGGCGCGCGTCAACGAAGCGGGCGCGAAGTAGTAGTAAAAAGTTTTTACGCAACTTGAGGGCAGCGGGGCGGATCGAATCAGTTCGATCCGCCCCGCTGCTTTTGCTTTGGGCGTCGAGACAAGAAACGGAGGTCAGCGATGAATGGCGAAAGCGGCGACGGGAAGCGTTACCGGAACGACGTGGAGATCGAAGAGTTGGTCGAGAGGTTCGAGTCGTGCACTGTGCCGCCCGCGGAGTTCGACCACGGCGCGCATCTGGCGGTCGCCCTCTGGTATCTCTCCGCGTTGACATACGGGGCGGCGACCGAACGCATGCGCGACGGGCTGCACCGCTACACCACACACAACAACGCGCAGGCCGCCTACAACGAAACCCTGACGCTCTTCTGGCTCAGACTCGTCCGACACTTTCTCGTACACTCGGACGCCGCCTACTCTCTCGCCGAACGCGCCAACGAACTGATCGCGACTTATGACAGTTCACAACTCGCCTTCGAGTATTACAGCCGCGCGCTGGTGCAAACGCCGGAAGCTAAAACGTCTTGGGTCGAACCGGATTTGAAGCCTTTGGATTTCTGACGTGCGGAACGTGTGCGACGGCCGACCGTAGTTAGACGGATAGTTCGCAGACGAGCAGTTCGAGTTGGAGACGCGGCGTGCCGAGGGAGGTTTTGATGGCGAGGTCGGCCGAGGCGATGCGCGAGATGCGGCGCGCGAGATCGGCCGGGTCGGTGCGGCGGGCGGTGGCGAGAAAGTCTTCGCGCTTGTGGAAGGGCATGGGGACGAGCCGGAAGACTTCCTCTTTCGGCCGCCCCGCCGTCATCAACTCTTTGGCGAGCGCGAGCCGGTGGTAGTTACTCGCGACCAGACCGAGGAGCATGACGGGTTCCGCGTCGTCGTCGAGCAGGCGGCGCAGAGTTCTCAGCGCGCCCTTGCGGTCTTTCGCGATCAGGTGATCGGTCAACTCGAAGTTCGACAACTCGCGCGAGCGGCCGACGAGCGCGTCCACCAAGTCCATCGTGACGCGACCCGAAGGCAACGCGGCGGTCGCCAGTTTGTCCAACTCGTTGGCGAGGCGGCGGACGCTCGTCCCCACCAGCGCGACGATCTGCCGGACGGTGCGTTCGTCCGCGTCGGCCTTCAACTTCTTCAAATGGTCGCGCGCCCACGCGGCCAGTTCGCCGTCCGGCAGCGGCGCGAACTCGACGCTCACGCAGGCGTCCATCAGCGTCTTCGACAGCTTGCGCCGCTTGTCGAGATCGTCTGCGACGAAGACCACGACGGAACTCTCGGCGGGGCGCGCGAGGTAGCGCACGAGCGCGCCCTCATCCGCCTCGTTCAGCTTGCCGAAGTTCGTGATGCGGACGACACGGCGCGACGCCATCATCGGGAGTTGCTCGGCGGCGGCAATCGCCTGCTGCACGTCCGCGCCC
Organism: Pyrinomonadaceae bacterium; assembly: GCA_030841105.1. GTDB lineage: Bacteria > Acidobacteriota > Blastocatellia > Pyrinomonadales > Pyrinomonadaceae > JAIVJZ01. Next base: position 19,290 of record JAVEDE010000110.1, on the reverse strand, counting down.
GCGAGGTTGAAAGTCGCCTCGTTGAACTCGCGCAAGTTCGCGTCGCGCAGGGCTTCGTCCGCGATGCGCCGCGCGGCCGCGTCGCGCAGGTAATCTTCCGCGCCGAACAAAAGGTAGAGCGGCGCGACGCGCTTCGCCTTCAACTCGCCCCACAATTTTTCGCGCGACAGCACGCTCATTTTTTCTTCTCTTCGTTGACGCCGAAGCCGTGGACGAGGGTGGAGACGAGCGACTCGGCGAAGTTGCGCGCGATGCGCTGCATGGCCGGGTCTTCCTCGTTGAAGAAGGTGCGCGGGTCGCTCGTGAACTCGAACTCGCCGCGGTAGATGTAATTCTGGTTGTCGTAGAGCACGCGGTTCTGCACCTGATCGCGCACCGTCACCGCGCCGACGACCGTCACCTCGAAGACACGCGAGCGGCCGCGTTCGTCCAACAACACGCCGGAGAAGGTGAAGCTGCGGATGACGCCATCCACCACGGCGTCCGCGCCCTCAGGCTCACTTTGCACGCGCAGGCCATGGCCGCGCCGGATGATCTCGTTCGAGACGGCCTCCGTAAAACGCGACTCGATCTTGTAGCGCAACGCCTGATTCTGGAAGGGCGGCACGGCCACCGTGCGCACGTGCGTCGGCAACCCGCTCTTCGTCACGGGCTTGTAGCATTCCGTGAAGCCCGACGCGCACAGCAACAAAATCAGCAGCGACGCCCCGCGCCCCGCCCTCTTCGCAAACATCATTTTCGACACTTCCCCTCTCTTCCCGCACCATACGATAAGACAGTGACAAGTGACAAGTGACGAGTGACGAGCAAAAGCCGTGAATCGTCAATCGTGAATCGTCAATAGAAGAAGATTCTCCCGTCTTACTTCTATTCACCATTGACGATTCACGATTTACTGTCTTCACTTGTCACTCGTCACTTGTCACTGCTCTGACGGCGTCGGCGATGCGCGCGGTCTCGACGGCGGCGCGAACGTCGTGGACGCGGACAACATGTGCGCCGCCGAGGATGGCGGCCGTCACAGAGGCCATCGTGCCGTGCAGTCGTCGTTCGGGGGGCGCGTCGCCGAGCAGTCGCCCGATGAATGATTTGCGCGACGTGCCGACGAGCAGCGGCAAGTCTGTGAACTCGGCGGCCAGCGCGCCGAGTTTGGCGAGCAACTCAAGGTTCTGCTGCTGGCTCTTGCCGAAGCCGATGCCGGGGTCAATCGCGATCTGCGCGCGGGCGACGCCGCGTTGTTCTGCGAGGGCGATGCTGCGGCGCAGGCCGTCTATTACTTCCGGCAGGATGTCCGCGACGAGCGGCAACGTGTGGAGCGTCGCGGGCGTGCCGCGCGAGTGCATGAGGACGAGTCCCGCGCCCGCGCGCGCAACAACGTCTGCGACACGCTCGTCGAAACGGAGCGCGGAGATGTCGTTGACGATCTCGGCTCCGGCGTCGAGCGCGATGCGCGCCACTTCCGCCTTCGTCGTGTCAACGGAGATGACGACTTCGGGCAGTTCGGCGCGGAGTCGTTCGACGACGGGCACGATGCGCCGCAACTCTTCTTCCAACGGGACGCTTGCGCCGCCCGGCCGCGTTGATTCGCCGCCGACATCTATGATGTCCGCGCCGTCGGCGAGCATCTCGGCGGCGTGCGCGGCGGCGCGTTCGAGATCGAAGAAGCGGCCGCCGTCGCTGAAGCTGTCGGGCGTCACGTTCAAGACGCCCATGACGAGGGTGCGCCCGCCGACTGTGAGCGTGCGGCGTGCGAGTTTCCATTCGCTGACTTGTGGCATCGGGAGAGTGTACGGCGCCGCGGGCGGCGTCTCAAGGGTCGCGGCGCGGGCAGCGTTTCAAAGGGGGCGACGTGCGGGCGCGGCGGCTGGCAGGCAAAGAAAAAGGGAAGAGGTTTTATCCCCTTCCCCTTTAACCTTTACCCCTTCGCCTTACCCTTACGCCGTGGCCGGGCCGGTGATTGGCGGCAGGATCGGCTTGAGCGGCGTGGTCGAAGGCTCTTTCAGTTGCGGGCGCTCCTGATCGTCTTTCGACGCGGGCGGTTGCTCTTCGTCGAGCGGGAGTCCCGCTACGATGCGGCGTATCTGCACGCCGTCGAGCGATTCGCGTTCGAGCAGCGTCTCCGAGAGGCGAATCATGGTCTCGCGGTTCTCGGTGATGATGCTGCGCGCGCGCTCATACTGCTCGTTGATGATCTTCCTTACTTCCTGATCGATCTTGATGGCCGTGTCTTCCGAGAAGTCGCGGTGCTGCGAAATCTCGCGGCCGAGGAAAATCTGCTCCTCCTTCTTGCCGAAGGTGAGCGGCCCCAGGCCGGACATGCCGTACTCGCAGACCATCGCGCGGGCGAGTTCCGTCGCGCGCTCGATGTCGTTGGACGCGCCCGTCGTGATGTCGTTCAGGAAAATCTCTTCGGCGAGTCGCCCGCCCATCATGATCGCGATCTGGCCGAGCAGGTACTCGCGCGTCGCGCTGTAGCGGTCGCCTTCCGGCAACTGCTGCGTGAGACCGAGAGCCATCCCGCGCGGGATGATCGTGACCTTGTGCACGGGGTCTGCGTTCGGCACTTTCAGACCGACGAGCGTGTGCCCCGCTTCGTGATAGGCCGTGATGCGCTTCTCCTCGTTGGAGATGACCATTGACTTGCGTTCCGCGCCCATCAGCACCTTGTCCTTCGCCAACTCGAAGTCGTTCTGCATGACGATCTTCTTACTGTAACGCGCCGCGTTCAGCGCGGCCTCGTTGACGAGGTTCGCGAGGTCTGCGCCGGTGAAGCCGGGTGTGCCGCGCGCGAGGATGGAGATGTCAACATCTTCGCCGAGCGGAATCTTGCGCGTGTGGACTTTAAGAATGCCTTCGCGCCCGCGCACGTCCGGACGCGAGACGACGACGCGACGGTCGAATCTTCCGGGGCGGAGCAGCGCGGGATCAAGCACGTCCGGGCGGTTGGTCGAAGCCATCAGGATCACGCCGTCGTTCGACTCGAAGCCGTCCATCTCGACGAGCAACTGGTTCAAAGTCTGTTCGCGCTCGTCGTGCCCGCCGCCTAAGCCCGCACCGCGGTGACGACCCACGGCGTCAATCTCGTCTATGAAGATGATGCACGGCGCGTTCTTCTTGCCCTGCTCGAACAGGTCGCGCACGCGACTTGCGCCGACGCCGACGAACATCTCGACGAAGTCCGAACCGGAGATCGAGAAGAACGGCACGTTGGCCTCGCCCGCGACGGCGCGCGCAAGAAGGGTTTTACCCGTTCCCGGCGGCCCCATCATCAGGACGCCTTTGGGTATGCGCCCGCCGAGCTTTTGAAACTTCTGCGGCTCTTTGAGGAATTCGATGATCTCCTGCAACTCCTCTTTCGCCTCTTCGACACCCGCCACGTCTTTAAACGTGACGCGCTTCTGCTGGTTGTTCAGCAGCTTTGCGCGCGACTTGCCGAACGAGAGAGCCTTGTTGCCGCCCGCCTGCATCTGCCGGAGCATGAAAATCCAGATGCCCATGAAGAGCAGGATCGGCGCCCACGTCAGGAGCAGCCCCCAGAGCATGCTGTTGCCGCTCGACAGGTCTTCGACCTTTGCGACGTAAGGGTTGCCGTTCTCGTCGAGTTTGTACGCCGCGGTCATCAGGCTGCTCTGATGCTCCGGGTTCGACAAATCGGCGCGAAGTTGCACGTCTTTCGTGTCAGTGGCTAAGACCTCGGTCTGCTTCACGGTCAGATTCTTGATCTCGTGCTTCTGAATCTTGAGGTTGAGCGTGCTCAGGTCAATCTTCGTCGGCCCGCCCTGGCTGCCCGAAAAAGCCTTGTAAAGCAGCACCGCGCCCAACAAGATGAGCACCCAAAAAATGATTTGTCTGGCTGTTGAACTCAATTGCGTATTGCCTCCGACGCCGATCATAACCCATAACGGCGTCTGTTGTCGCTTCCCGTCAGGCTTCACCGCTTTTGCCCGCTGCCGCCGGGAAATAAAAAGCGCCCGCCGAACACTCCGAAGAGTCCGGTTCTGTCAATGCCCTCTTAAGATGCCCGCGGCGCGTGGCGCGTTGTGCCCGCGGCACGCGCACGCCCGTGCGGAAATTGTTGCGCTTTCGTGGCGCACCCGCGCTCAGGCGGGGCGCGCCAGATAGGGCAAATTCCGCCAGCGGTCGTTCATCCCCAGACCGTACCCGAAGACGTAATGCTCGCCCGTCTCGAAGGCGCACCAGTCGGGTTTCAACTCGACGCGGTGGCTGTCAACTTTGTCCACCAGCACGCAGAGTTTCACCGTCGCCGCCCCGCGCGATTCGAGTTGCTTGATCAAATATTCCTGCGTCACGCCCGTCTCCAACACGCCCTCGACGAGCAGCACGTCGCGCCGCGCGAGGTCGAGCGGCGTGCTGAAATTCAAATCCTGCACGCCGCCGAGCGAGCGATGATCGTAACGCAGGAAAGACGTCCTGAGCGGCACGTCGAGTCGGCGCAGCAAATCCGCGAGAAACATGAAGCCGTCTTCGACCACGCCGAGCACGGTTAACTCGCGCCCCGCGTAAGTGCGCGAGATGTCTGCCGCGAGCGTCTCGACGCGCTCCGCGATCTGCGCCGCGCCGTAAAGTTCCACGATGCCTTCTGCCATCTCGTTTGCGCCTCGGAAAAAATTTGCCCGTTAAAAACTAAAGACCGCTCGCGAAAACTGAGCGGCCATGTGCGACACGTTTGATTCTAATTCCCCACCCGACCTTTTTCAACTCTTCCCCGCCTCGCGCACGCCCGCGCGAAACAGCAACAGCCCGCGCCGACGCTCCACGCGCGCCCCGCCCGGCAACTCCGCCACGCGCCCGCCGCGCGCGCCCTCCAACAACCCTGCTACCGCCTCGATGTGCGTCGCCTCGATCCGACGCAAGTTTCCGCGCGCCGACTTGAGCCAACCGCGCAGCGCGTAACTCAAGACCGCCGCGTCCGCCCCGCGCAACACTTCGACGCTGAGCGGCGAAGAATCGCTAAGCGACAAAGAATCGCAGAGTGGTGAAGACGCTTCTCCGGCGTCACATTCATCCGCACGCGCCGCCTTCTCATTAACAATCGCGCCGCCCTCATTCTCGAACGCGGCTCGCTCATCCGCAACAGCGTCTTTCTCATACGCCCGCCGACGCTCCCTCGCAACATCCTGCGCGCGCCGCGCCGCCGCCTGCAAACGCGCGTCGCGGCAGGCTTCCGCCAACAACTCCTCGCCCAAGTGTTCCAACGCGTCGTCCTGCGCGCGCAACAGCGCGGCCGTGCGCGCCAGCGTCTCCACCGCGCGTGGATTGAACGTCTCCAACAGCGGCAACAACTGACGCCGCACGCGGACGCGCGCGAAACGCTCGTCCACGTTCATCGCATCCGGGCGCACCGCGACGCCGCGCGCCGCGCAATACTCCTGCGTCTCCGCGCGCCGCGCCCAGTCGAGCAGCGGGCGCACCAGCAGCAACCCGTCGCCGCGCTCGTCAAACGGTCGGCACGCGCGCATCGCGCCGAGACCACGCGCGCCGCTCCCGCGCAGCAAGGCCAGCAACAACGTCTCCGACTGATCCTCCAACGTGTGCGCCACCGCCACGGCGCGCGCCTCCCACTCGCGCGCCGCGCGCCCTAAGAATTCGTAACGCTCGCGCCGCGCCGCCTGCTCCAAATTGTCGCGCGTCGCACGCGCACGTCGCCCGACCGACGCGCGCCCGATGATCGCCTCGTAGCCGAGCGCGCCCGCCAACTCTTCCACGAAGCGCGCGTCGAGCGCGCCCGCCTCGCCGCGCAGTTCGTGATCCAGATGCGCGACCTTCAGCGTCAGACGCAGCCGCCCCGCCCGCTTCAACTCGTCTAACGCCAGCAGGAGCGCAGTCGAATCCGCCCCGCCCGACACGGCGACTACAACAACGCGCCCGTCACTTTCGTTGACGACGCCCCCGTCGCTTTCATTGACGACAACACGCTCGTCGCTTTCATTACTGCCGGGCAGAGCTAGTTGTCGCCACGCTTGCGACAAACGCCGGGCGAAGCGACTCAAAGGTCTCTTCGTCCCGGCGTCTGTGGGGGGGTGGCTGGTATCGAGTTTCTTCATCGAGCAGGCGGCGCGCTTTGTCGTTCGGTCGCGCGCCTGCTCACAGCATAAAACCCTCTTGGCGTTTCAGGGAAGCCTTAGGGCTTCACGAGCGGCGATTCATTGTCGTCAACAAACACGCTGAGCACGCTCTCGTTGCCGGGGAACACGAAGGTGTGGTTCGTCACGAGCAGCGAGCCGTGTTTGTCGAATGCGGCGTTGGCCGGAGAGTTGAAAGGGGAGATGAGAAAGTCCGGGCTGGGCGGATTGCCGAAGCGCGCCGTTTCCGCGCCCGTCGGGCTGAGGACGGAGACGCCGGAGAAACCGGGCGAGGCCAACATCACGTAGAGCTTGCCGGAGTTGCCGAAGGCGATGCCGTCCGGCCCTTCGCCGTTGTACTGGTGGAAGACTTGCAGGTCGGCCGCGGTCGGCGCGTCAACCAGAGGCAGCGTGTAGATTTTGCCGCCGATGAAGCCGAACTCGTTCGCGCCCTCGGCGGTGACGGCAAAGTAAATTTTCGTGCGGTCGGGGTTGAGACGGATGCCGTTCGCGCCGAAGGGCGTGGCGATCACCGCGTCCTGAAACCAAACTTGCGGCGCGCCGCCGCCCGGCGGGATACGCCAGATGGTCGCTTGGAACGAATCGGTTAAGTAGAGATTGCCCGCCGGGTCGAAGGCGATGTCGTTCGGGAGCGGAAAGTTGAAGGGCGCAACGGGCGGGATAGGCGGCGCGTAGACGGTCTGCACGCCGCTGCCGAGGTCTATGCGGACGATGCCGCGCTGCGTGTTGACGACGTAGAGACGACCCTCGCCGTCAAAGGCGACGCACGAGTTGGCGTGCTCTTGGCTGAGGTCTTCGCCCTGTATCTGGATGGTCTCAAGTTGTTCGCCCGTGCGCGTGTCGTAGACGACGACGATTGAGGGCGGCTGTCCCGCCGTGCCGAAACGCGCGGGGCCGGAGACGTAAGCCTTGTTGCCTTTGACGGCGATGCCTTCGGGCGAGCCGGGCGGCACGGGGAATGGCGCGAGCGTCTGCACGTCGCCGTAGGGGCGTTTGTGCGGGTTGTCGGCAAAGGCCGTCAGCGGCATGAGTGCGAAGGCGAGCAGGCACGGCACGAATATCTTCCTGAGCAGATTCTGTTGGGCGGTCATTTCAGTCTCCTAATGGTGAGAAGGTTAATAACTTTGGGACGCGCGGTCGTCCCGGAACGTGGGCGAAAATTCTTTGGGGCGACGGATGGTGGCGCGTTTGGTAGTTGAATAAATTTGCGCCCGCGAGTCTCCGCTTGATGTCCCATCTACTAACGCGAGGCGCACGCGGAAAAAGGATCACAAAAATTTGCGCGGGCGCGAAAATAGTTGCAACAAAATTCGCGGCGGCGGTGTCTTCCCTGTGTAGAGCAAAAATTCTTGCGGGACGACACGCGCCCGAACTCTTTCAACCCACCTCTCAAGGAGCACGCACGATGAATCAGCGAAACGACGCGACGCGTCCGCCGCAGGACGCACGACGACAACAGGGAGCGACCGCCAATTTCAAGAGGCGACTGACGGCCTTCGCGGCGTTCTTCGCGCTCTCGCTCGCCTTCGTCTTGGCGGCTTGCGGCGGCAGTAGTAGTAGTAGAGGTTTGGCGTCCGACGCCGCAGGGGCGGGCGGCGGCGCGGCCGGTTCATACGGCGGGCAGTGGCTTGTCGAGTTCAAGACGGGCGAGGATAAGGTTTACCTGACGCTGCGCTACGACGTGGAGAACCATCACTCGAACACCACGCGCAGCGTCGCGCCCGCCGAGTTGGTCGGCCTCACGCGCGAGCAGGCGATGTCTGCGGGCGGCACGCAGGTCAAGTTCCAACTGCAACGCGATGCGGGCGCATTCCAATGCGAGGGGTGGTTCAAAAACGGCAAAGGCTCAGGCCACTACGTCTTCGCTCCGAACCCGGCCTACGTCTCCGAGTTGAGCCGACGCGGCTACGACGCGCCCTCCGACGAGCAGCAGTTTTCGATGGGTTTGCACGACGTGAGCCTCGCCTTCGTCGAAGCGTTGCGCGCCGAAGGCTACGAACGCCCCACGCTCGAAGAACTCGTCAACACGGGCACGCACGGCGTCCGCCTCGACTACGTGCGCGGCCTGAAATCCTTAGGCTATTCCTTGCGCTCCGTGCCCCTGCTCATACGGATGCGCGACCACGGCGTCAGCCTCAACTACGTGCAGGAACTCGCCGCGCACGGCTACACGCGCGTCCCCGCCGAGGAGCTCATACGCACGCGCGACCACGGCGTCAGCGCCGACTTCGTGCAGACCTTCGCCGCCGAGGGCTACGAAAAATTAACACTCGACGGGTTGATCGAACTGCGCGACCACGGCGTCAGCGCGACCTTCGTCCGCGAACTGCGCGCGCACGGCTACGAACGCCTCACCACCGAGCAGTTACGAAACCTCAGAGACCACGGCGTCAGCACGAGCTTCATCAACGAACTCAAAGAACTCGGCTACGAACGCCTGCCCATCGAACAACTCGTCCGTCTCAAAGACCACGGCGTCTCGGTCAGCTACATTCAAAAAATGAAAAGCAGCAACGGCGCGCTCTCGCTCGATGAAATAATCCAGATGCGTGATCGCGGCGTGAGCCGGTAGCAGACGGAGGGGCAAAGTAGAAAGGCGAAGGGGGAAAGGTCAGGCGTAAACTCCGCCCGGCCTTTCCCCCTTCGCCTTTCTACTTTTACTCTCTACCTTAACTTTCCCGCGCCGACTTCGTCTTGTCCCTATTCACGCGACGATCATCGTGCCCGTGCCTTCGTCGGTGAAGACTTCGGAGAGCAGCGTGTTGCGTAAGCTGCCTTTGATGATGTGCGCGCTGCGGACGCCCCGGTGCAGTAGCTCCGTGATGTTTTGCAGCTTGGGGATCATGCCGCCCGTCGCCACTCCGTCCTTGAGAAGTTGCGTCACTTCCGCCACCGTCAGGCGCGAGAGTTTCGTCGCCGACTCGCCCGGCCGCAGGTAAAGCCCGTCCACGTCGCTCAACAGGATCAACTTCTCGGCCTCCAAGCGCACGGCGATTTCGGCGGCGATGGTGTCGGCGTTGATGTTAAAGACGCGCCCGCCGGAGTCCGCGCCGAGCGGCGAGACGACGGGCAGGTAGTCGTGGTCGAGCAGCACGCGCAGGAGTCGGTCGTCAATCTCCAACACGTCGCCGACGTGCCCGAAGTCCACGCGCTCGTTCTCGCCCGTCGCCTGATTCAACACGTCCTGCGTCGGGCGACGTTCGGCCAGCACGATGTTGCCGTCCACGCCCGACAGCCCGACGGCGTTGACGCCGTGGTTGCGCAATGCGGCGAGGATGTCCGTGTTGATCTTCCCGGCGAAGATCATCTTCGCCATGTCGAGCGTGGCGTCGTCGGTGACGCGCCGACCGTTGATGATCGTCTGCTCGATCCCCAGTTGCTCGGCCAAGTCCGTCAACTGCTTGCCGCCGCCGTGCACAACGCACAGGCGGATGCCCACCTGATGCATCAACGCCAGTTCCTCGCAGAGCGACCTCAGGTTCTCGTGATCCTCCGTCAGCTTGCCGGAGATTTTGACGACGAACGTCTTGCCCTTGAAACGCTGAATGTACGGCAAGGCTTCACGCAACAGATCGAGTCGCGGCTGGCTCATGTTCACCTCCGAAAATGGGCAAAGGGTAAAGGGGAAGGGGCAAGGGGTAAAGCCTTCGCCCGCCTTCCCCCTTGCCCCTTCCCCTTTACCCTTTCACCAATTTTGCCATCACGGCCTTTTGCGCGTGCAGGCGGTTCTCGGCTTCGGCGATGACGACCGAGGCGGCGGAGTCTATCACGCCGTCCGTCACGATGACGTTGCGGCGCACGGGCAGGCAGTGCATGAAGATGCCGCCCGCGGCGGTGCGTCGCATCTTCGCTTCGTCCACGATCCAACGGTCGCGGTACTCGGCGCGCGTCTCGATGTCGTCTTCGGGCGAGCCGTAGAACATCTTGCTTCCCCAACTCTTCGCGTAGACGACCTGTGCGCCGTCGAAGGCCGCGTCCATGTCGTTCGTGACTTTGACAGTTGTGCCCGCGTCGAACGCACGCTCGTTGAGTTGGCTGACGAGTTCGTCGTCGAGTTCGTAGCCGGGCGGGTGCGCGATGGTGAGTTCGTGCCCCAACTGCGCGGCCGCGAGCGCGAAGCTGTTCGGCACGGCCATCGGCAGAGGCTTCGGATGCCACGCCCACGTCAGCAGCACGCGCTTCGGCCCCGCGCCGAGTTTCTCCCTGATCGTCAGCATGTCCGCGAGCGCCTGACACGGGTGATGCATCGCCGATTCGAGGTTGATGATCGGCACTTCGCTGTGGCGCGCGAAGGCGGCGAGGATGGGATCGCGCCGCTCCTCTTTCCAATCCTTGAGCGCGGCGAACGTGCGCACGCCGATGGCCGCGCAGTAACGTCCGAGCACACGCACGAATTCCGCGACGTGCTCGGTCTTGTCGCCGTCCATCACCACGCCGTCGCGGTGTTCGAGCGTCCAACTCGTGCCGCCCGGTTCGAGCACGACCGGGTTGCCGCCGAGTTCGTAGATGCCGACCTGCATCGAGGCGCGCGTCCGCAAACTGGGGTTGAAGAAGACGAGCGCGACCGACTTGCCAGCGAGCGGCCGCGACACGTCCTCGCCGCGCTTGAACTGCGCCGCCGCTTCGAGCAGCCGCTCCAGATCGTCGCGCGTCCAATCTCCGGTCGTCAGGAAGTCTCCCGGCGCGGGCTTCGACGTTGGGGCGGGTTCTACTTCAACGCCGCCCGCCGCCGGTCGCGCGCCGCCCGCACGTTGTTGCCGCAACGCATCCATCAACCTCGCGACGTACTCGCTGGAATGCCAGATGCCCTGCGAGTAGCTCGCCACGAAGGCGACGAACTTGTTGAACTTCGCCTGCGACGGCGTTTCGTACTCGTCGGGTTCAGGCTCGGTATCGGGCGACGCGACGTTAAAATGCCGTGTGAAAAGTTTGTAGAGCAACGCCCGCCCCACTTCGTCTGCGATCTCTTCATCGCTCGCCTCCGGGGCGAAGAGGACGGGCGGCGGATCGCGCTCGATCTCGTCGCAGATACGTTGCACGTCGTCCTTCGTAATAGAAATCGTCACGCTTTGCTCCCACTCGACCGAGCGTTCCCCACCACCGTAACTTTGACGAGCGCCGCGACGAACAGATCAACTTCTTCCCGTCTCAGACAGAGCGGCGGGAGCAGACGCAGCACGCGCGCGTCGCTCGACGTGCCAGTGATGATGCGCTCGCCGAGCAACGCCTGATGAACTTTCGCGGCGATCTCATCCACAAACTCCAACCCCAACAGCAGCCCCGCGCCACGCACGCGCGCCACCCCCGGCACGCCCTCCAGCGACTCGCGCAGGTGTCGCTCCGAGGCGCGCGCGTTCTCCAACATGCCGTCCCGTTCAATCGCTTCGAGCGTCGCCACAACGGCCGCCATCGCGAGCATCCCGCCGCCGAACGTCGTGCCGAGGTCGTTCTCCTTGATGCGCGCGGCCACCGCGTCGGTCGTCAGGCACGCGCCGACGGGGACGCCGCTCCCCAGAGCCTTCGCCAGCGTGATGACATCCGGCACAACTCCCGCCCCCGCCGCGCTCCCCGCGAAGAACCACTCGCCCGTGCGCCCGACGCCGGTTTGCACCTCGTCATAAATCAAGAGCATCCCGCGCTCGTCGCACAACTCGCGCAGCGCGCGGTAGAACTCCGGCCGCGCCTGCTTCACGCCCGCCATTGATTGAATCGGCTCAAGCATCACGGCGGCGACCGACTCGTCGGCCAGCGCGGCCACCGAGGCAATCGAGCCGAACTCCGCGCAGAGGTGTCCGGGCACGTTCGGCCGTCCGAGTTCGCGATACTTCCCTAAAAAGGTCGCGCTGATCGAGTCGGCCGTGCGACCGTGAAAGCCGCCCGTGAACGTGATGACGCGCTCGCGCCCCGTCACGATGCGCGCCATCCGCATCGCGTTCTCGTTCGCCTCCGTGCCCGAATTGCAGAAGAAGGCTTTCGCAATGGGCGCGGGCGCGCAACTTACCAACTTCTCCGCCGCACGCGCGCGCACTTCCGAATAGACCAGGTTCGAGTAGAACAACAACTCCCCGGCCTGCGCCCGCAACGCTTCGACGACGTGCGGGTGACAATGTCCCGTCGCCGCCACGGCATGACCGCCGTAGAGATCGAGGTAGCGTTCGCCCGCGCTCGTCTCCACCCACGCGCCGCGCCCGCGCACCGCCGCCAACGGCATCTTCTTATAAGTCGCCAGTTGAAACTCGCCCTCGCGCGCCGCCACGTCTTCAAAGTTCGTGATTGTCTTCATCGTCGTACGTTTTAGTTTCAAATTCTAGATTTCAAATTTCAGATTTCAAGTTAACAACCTAAGACCTTATCAGAGTTGAAACTTGGAACTTGAAACCTGCAACTTGAAACCCTAGTTTGAAACCTGAAACTCTTCTTAAGGATTGCTGCCCATCAACATCAGCCCCGCGCGCTCGTCCAGCCCGAACATCAGATTCATGTTCTGCACGGCCTGACCCGCCGCGCCTTTGACGAGATTGTCTATCGCCGAAAAAACGACGACGGAACCGCCGCGCACGGCGATACCGACATCGCAAAAGTTGGTGGTCTTGACCCAGTTTATGTCCGGCGAGCCTTCGACCACGCGCACGAAAGTTGAGTCTTTGTAATAAGCCCGGTAGAGATCTTTCAACTCTTCGAGCGACATGCGATTGGCTTCGTCAACTTCCAAGTAGATCGAAGCGAAGATGCCGCGCGCGACCGGCAGCGAGTGCGTCATGAAGACCAACTCGTTCGTCCACTCGCGCACCACGCTCACCTCGCGCAGCAGTTGTTCGATCTCCGGCACGTGCTGGTGCGTGAACGGCTTGTAGGCATAAAACGAGTTCATGCGCTGCGGGTGATGCGTGTTGGCGGCGGCCTTCGCGCCCGAACCCGACGAACCCGTCTTCGCGTCAACGATGACGCGCCCCTTGATCGCCCCGTTGGCGGCCAGCGGCGCGAGACCTAAGAGCGTAGCCGTCGCGAAGCAGCCGGGATTGCTGACGAGACGCGCGCTCCTGATTTTGTCGCGGTTGACTTCCGTCAGGCCGTAGACGAACTCGCTCTGCAACGCGGCGGCCGTCTGCTCGCGCCCGTAGTGCTGCAAAAACTCCGCCGGGTCGTTCAGACGGAAATCGCCCGACAGGTCAATCACGCGCACGCCCGCGGGCAGGCGCGGCGCGATCTCCAAAGCCTGCCCGTGCGGCAGCGCCAGAAACACGCAGTCCACCTCAGGCAAGCTCTTGACTTCATCCGGCGCGGCGATGAAACGCAGTTCGGTCAATTCATACAGATTGCGATGCACCTCGCCGACGAGTTTGCCCGCCTGTTCGTTCGCCGTCACGAACACGATCTCGACATCCGCGCGCGCCAGCAGAATACGCAGCAACTCCGCCCCGCCATAACCCGACCCGCCGAAGATGCCGATTCTTAGTTTCATGTCTCAAGTTTCAAGTTTCGCGTTCAAATTTCAAGTTTCAGATTTCACGTTTCAGCTTCAGAGTTCAAGTTCAGGTTTCAAGTCCGAAATTTGAAATTTCAAATTTGAAATCTGCCGTTATCGTCTCCCAAACCTTACGCCTCGACGAGCGCAGGCTCAACCACCTCCTCGCGGGGCGAACCTGAAACCTGAGACTTGAAACCTGAAATCTTATCCTTGATGATCTCGAACATCCGCGCCCCGTCGCGGCGCGCGTTGCCTGCCGCGACTGCGAACTCCCGCTCGATGTAATCCTCGCCCATCTGCGAGTCGGTCACCGAACCCGCCACGAGGTCAACCGTCAGCCCGCGCCGCTTGAGCAACTCGATGCCGCCCCACGCGCCCACGTAGTCCGACGCGCAATAGACCAGCGCGGCCATCGCCCCGCGCAACTCCGCGTCGTCGAAGACAGACTCGACCGAGTAGCCGCCGAGAATGCCGTCGCCGAGTTCGATCACGATCATGTCGGGCGCGCTCTCGTTCAACTTCCCGATGATTGATTTCGCCACCGGCGCAAGGTCGCCCACGCCCACCGTCGAAGGCAGCCCGCAGTCGAGAAAACTCGCCGTCGCGACCGCGCCGTGGTCGGCCATGTTGAGCGTGTCGCGCAAGGCTGCGACGCCGGAGAGTTTCCCCGCCGCCACGCGCAGCCCCCCGGCCGTCGCCCGCCGGATCAACTCCGTCGCCGCAAAAGTCTTCCCGCTGTTCATGCACGCGCCCGCGATGACGACGAGCGGCGCGCTCGCCCCCAACTGTTCGCGCAAGGGCAGCGCGGCGTCGCCGATGTTTCGCACCCGCGCCGCCTCGTCGTACACGAGGCCGATGACTTCGACGCGGATCGCATCGCTCAAACTCGAATGATGCCCCGTGCAGAGACCGATCACGCCGCCCATGTTCAGCAGGTGCAACTCGTCGCCCGCCGCGACCGTCTCCGGCACGTCGCCGACGAAGCCTTTGAGCGCGCGGCGACTGCCGAGCACGCCCGCCAGCACGTCGCCCTGATTGATCTTCGCCAGCCGCCCCGTCACGAGTTCCAACTGGTTATACGTCGCGCTTTCGGTCAGCGCGCGCACCACCACCACGTCGCCCGCGCGCACGCGCTCGCGCTCCGTGACGACCGCCAGTGTCTTCGACAAGTCGAGCGGCGAAGTCGCCGACCCGATCTTGTCCGCCTCGACCACCTTCACCGCCACGCCTTCAAGTTGTTCCGTGATGTTCGTCATGCTTCCACCCTTTCAAAACTCGTTTCCTTGATTCAATGAACCGCCGGGCGATTTTCAATTCCGACTTACTTATTCGCCTGTGCCAGCGAGCGCAGGCGCAGCGCGTTGAGTTTGATGAAGCCCTCTGCGTCGCGCTGGTTGTACACCGTGTCGGCCTCGAACGTCGCGAGCCGCTCGTTGTAGAGCGAGCGCGGCGCGCGCCGCCCGGCGACGATGACGTTGCCGCGATAGAGTTTGACGCGCACCTCGCCCGTCACGTCCTCCTGCGTCGCGTCAATCGTGCGCCGCATCAACTCCGTCTCCGGCGCGAACCAGAAGCCGTAATAGACGCTCTCCGCAAACTTCAAACTCAGCGCGTCGCGCATCCTTAAGACTTCCCTGTCCATCGTGATGGATTCGAGCGCGCGGTGCGCCGCTTGCAGAATCGTCACGCCCGGCGTCTCGTACACGCCGCGCGACTTCATCCCGACGAAGCGGTTCTCGACCAGATCAACCCGCCCGACGCCGTGCGCGCCGCCCACGCGGTTCAACTCTTCGAGCAGCGCTACCGCGCCCATCC
Source organism: Pyrinomonadaceae bacterium (assembly GCA_030841105.1). Taxonomy (GTDB): domain Bacteria; phylum Acidobacteriota; class Blastocatellia; order Pyrinomonadales; family Pyrinomonadaceae; genus JAIVJZ01. Next base: position 3,903 of record JAVEDE010000110.1, on the reverse strand, counting down.
GCTCGCCGTTCACGCTCACCGGCACGCCCCGCTCGAAGCCGACCACCACGTACTCGGCTTCGGCGCGCGCATCTTCCGGCGCTTTCGTCATCTGAAAAATGTCCCCCGGCGGCTCAGCCCAAGGGTCTTCGAGGATGCCGCCCTCGTAGGAGACGTGCATCAGGTTACGGTCGGTCGAGTAGGGCTTCGCGTGCGTCGCCGTCACGGGGATGTTGTGTTGCTCGGCGTAGGCGATGAGATCGCTCCGCCCCTTATACTCCCACTCGCGCCAAGGGGCGACGACCTTGATGTCCGGTTCGAGCGCGTAGTAGGTCAACTCGAAACGCACTTGATCGTTGCCCTTGCCCGTCGCGCCGTGGGCAACTGCGTCCGCCCCTTCGCGTCGCGCGATCTCGATCTGCCGCTTCGCGATCACGGGTCGCGCCAGCGACGTGCCGAGCAGGTAGACGCCCTCGTAAACGGCGTTCGCCTTCACCGCCGCCCACACGTAATCGCTCACGAACTCCTGCCGCAAATCCTCCACGTAGAGTTTCGACGCGCCGCTCGCGCGCGCCTTCTCGTCGAGACCCGTGAGTTCCTCGCCCTGCCCCACGTCCGCGCAATAGCAGACGACCTCGCACCCGTAACGCTCCTTCAGCCAGTGCAACATCACGGACGTATCCAGCCCGCCCGAATAAGCCAACACAACTTTTTTGATCTTCTCCGCCACGCCTCACCCCTCACAGTAGGTTTCAAGTTTCAAGTTTCAAGTTTCAGGTCTGAACGAGTTTCAAGTTTCAAGTTTCAGGTTTCAAGTCTGAATAGGATTCAAGTCTCAAGTTTCAAATTCTGAGATTCTTTGTCTTTTAACTTGAACCCTGAAACTTAAAACCTGAAACTTCCTCATCCGAACAGTTCCCAGATTTTCTTAATCACCGCGCGCTGCGCCTTGCGCTCGCCCACCGCGACGAAGATCGTGTCTTCGCCCGCAATCGTCCCGACGATCTCTTTGATCGCCGCGCCGTCAATCTCCACCGCCACGGCCGACGCCAGCCCCGGCTCGCACCGCGCGACGACGAGCGCGTCGCCCGCCACGTCCAGACTCACGAGGCCGCGCGCCGCCCCGCCTGTCGCCCGCGGCACACTGTAACGGCCGCGCCGTTTGACGACGCCCAACTCTTCCAGATCGCGCGAGATGCTCGACTGCGTGGCCGCGAAGCCCGCGCGTTCGAGGTGCGCCGCCAGTTCGCCCTGCGTGCTGACGGGCTTCGCGCGAATCAAACTCAACAATTTCTGCTGCCGTTTTTCCTTGTCCATACTCACCATCTATGCAAAAGATTTGCATAACTTGTGCATAGATGAATAAAATAGCATCATAGTTGCATCAAATCAACCGCGCGGGTACAACTCTCGCGGGGATTTAAACAGGCGGGGGCGGCCGGGCGGTTAGTAGTTATCGAGTAGACTTGCGGGGTGGGTGAAAAGATGAGTGACGAGAAAAAACTGTGGGGCGGCCGGTTCACCGGACGGGCGAACGCGCGCTTCGCGGCCTACAACCGTTCGTTCGGTTTCGACCGCGCGCTGTTCCTGCCCGACGTGCGCGCGAGCCGCGTGCACGCGGAAGGCTTGCGCGCGGCGGGCGCATTGACCGACGCGGAGGCGGAACAGATCCAAGAGGGTCTCAACACGCTTCAGTGGCGGAGCGAGACGGAGAGCGACTTTTTCGACGACGACGCGGCCGAGGATGTGCACTCGTTCATCGAGGCGCGGCTCGTCGCGCTCATCGGCGACGCGGGGCGCAAACTGCACGCCGGGCGCAGCCGCAACGATCAGGTGGCGACGGCCTTGCGGCTCTGGCTGCGGGATCAGATTGACGCGATGGAAGGGAACGTGATCAGGGCGCAGAGGGCGTTGCTCGATCTGGCGGACGCGCACCGCGAAGCGGTCTTGCCCGGCTACACGCACTTGCAACGCGCGCAGCCCGTCATGTGGGCGCACTGGTGTCTCGCCTACTTCGAGATGCTCGCGCGCGACCGCGAACGACTGAGGGACGTGCGCTGCCGCACGAACGTGTTGCCGCTCGGTTCGGCCGCGCTCGCCGGGACGAGTTACCCGATTGACCGCGAGGCGGTCGCGCACGCGCTCGGCTTCGACGCGGTTTCGCGCAACAGTCTGGACGCGGTGAGCGACCGCGATTTCTGCGTCGAGTTCGCGGCGGCGGCGAGTCTTATCATGGTTCACCTGTCGCGTCTCGCCGAGGACGTCATCGTGTACGCGACGACGGAGTTCGGCTTCATCGAGTTGGGCGACGCGATCTCGACGGGTTCGAGTTTGATGCCGCAGAAGAAGAACCCGGACGCGCTCGAACTCGTGCGCGGCAAATCGGCGCGCGTCTTCGGCCACACGCTCTCGCTCCTGACGATGTTGAAGGGCTTGCCGCTCGCCTACAACAAGGACATGCAGGAGGACAAAGAGGCCGTCTTCGACACCGCCCACACGGTGCACACTTCGCTCGAAGTGATGGCGACCGTTTTGCGGAACATCCGCCTGCGTGAAGAGAGGGCGCGCGAGGCCGCGGCGCGCGGCTACATGAATGCGACCGAACTCGCCGACTATCTCGCGCGCAAGGGGCTGCCCTTCCGCGAGGCGCACGAAGCGGTCGGGCGCATCGTGCTCGCGGCCATCGGGCGCGGGCTTGAACTCCACGAACTCCCGCTCGAAGAGATGCGCGAGTTTTCGCCGCTCGTCGAGGCGGACGTCTACGCCGCGCTCTCGCTCGAACAGACGCTCGCCACGAAGTCGCAGGCGGGCGGCACGTCGCCCGCGCGCGTGGCGGAAGCGCTTGCGGCGGCGCGCGCGTCGCTTGACGGCTGAGTCGAAGTGGAGTCGGGCGAGAGGGTGATGACTTGAAAACGGTCGAATCGAAGCTGCCGGTAAGCGAACAGGCGCGGCGGCATTTGGGAGCCACCGCGCCTGCTCTAGTGCGTGGTTACTGTCCTCACCCCAGCAACCACTTGGCATTTGGTTTCACCGCATGCCAGATGACAATCATCATAACCGATCCCGGCGAAAATTGCGATCCGGGGAGAGAAAAAAAGCGGGCGGGTTCATTTTTCCCGGCAAACGTGCCGGGCTGGCGTTTCACTCTAGAGTCTTCGGTAGCGGTTCAGTTTGAAATTTAGAGTATCCATAAATGCCGGTTCGGGATTTCAAACTGAGCCACTGCTCGTTTCCGTCCGGGAGGTGCGGACGGGCGTCGGATCAGTTTAACGAGCCGTCGCGTCGCCTGATTTTTCGATGGCGTCGCGCCGCGCTTCTATGTTATAGACTGCTGCCCTATAACTTCGCTCCCACCGGCCGGCAAAGCGATCTTGAAATTCCACGAACGCCTTGTCCCTCAATTTGACATAAACATTTCGTTAATTCTGTTTCCCAGACCCGCGCGACGAGCACGCCGCCGTCGTCCCGGAGAGCAAACTTTTTCGACCATGAGACACTCATCAGCGCACAAGGGGTTATCGCTCGCACTCGGCTTCTTACTTTCATTCGTTCATTTGTCGGTAAACAACCTGCAAGCGCAGGACACGGTGACGGGCGCGTTCGAGGGCACGGTGACGAACAGCCAGACGGGCGCAATCATCCCCGGCGCGGCCGTCCAGATCATTAACAGTCAGACCAACCAGATCGTGCCGAAGACTTCGGACGCGCGCGGCCGCTTCTACGCCGGACTGCTCGCCCCCGGCGTCTACCTCATCCGCGTCTCGGCCACAGGTTATGTGACGCGCGAGGTGCGCCAACGCCTCTTCATCACGCGCACGGGTGAGGTCGTCCCCGTCCCCGTCGCTCTCGACCCGGACACTTCGGGCGTCGCCCCCTCCCCCACGCCGACGCCGCTCCCGACCGCGTTGCCGACCACGACGCCCA